>NZ_JABAIA010000001.1:2137705-2850273 GCF_012641275.1 Chitinophaga varians
TCGCTTCGTTTACACTTCGGGGTTAGTATTAAAAAGAAAGGAGACCTTACCGGTCTCCTTTCTTTTTAATGTACCTCCTCAAAAATAAAAGGCCCTGCAGTCAACGCAGGGCCTTTGCTTGTATGCATTCGAACGGGTCACTTTTTCGGTTTGTTGCTCATAAAGAACGTGATATTTCCGCCGTCCATGATCTCACGGTGCGTAATATAAAGGCGGTCTAAAGGTTTTCCATTCAGTAAAACTTTCTGCACATATACATTCTTATCACCCTGATTTTTTACATCGATCACAAACGTTTTACCGTTTTCCAGTTGCAGGGTGGCCTTGTCTACCGCAGGACTGCCTAACGCGTACTGGTCGGAGCCGGGGCACACGGGGTAAAATCCAAGGGAGCTGAAAATATACCAGGCGCTCATTTGTCCGCAGTCGTCGTTGCCGCCGAGGCCATCAGGGCCGGGATGGTACATTTTCTTCAGGATCATGCGTATGCGCTCCTGTGTCTTCCACGGATAGCCGGTCCAGTTATAGAGGTATGCCACGTGGTGAGAAGGTTCGTTGCCGTGTACATAGTTGCCGATGATGCCATCGCGGGTGATGTCTTCTGTTTCGGCAAAATATTTATCCGGCAGCTCCATCGTGAACAACGAATCGAGGTGTTGTGTGAATTGTTTTTTACCACCCATCATGGCAATCATATCGTCCGGGTTGTGCGGCACATAGAGGCTGTAATTCCAGGCATTGCCTTCAATGAAGCCCTGGTCATGGGTTTGCAGCGGGTCAAAGGCGGCTTTGAAAGTGCCGTCGTTCAGGCGGGGACGCATAAAGCCGGAGGCTTTATCGTAAACATTTTTATAGTTGGCCGCCCGTTTGATAAATTCATTGTAGATGTCTGTTTTACCCAGTTTCTGAGCGATCTGCGCAATACACCAGTCATCATAGGCATATTCCAGTGTTTTGGAAACAGATGAGCCGTTTTTGTCTTCCGGCACATACCCCATGTCCATATAGTATCCCAGCCCGTCGTAAGTGCGGTGGCGGGCAGTGGTCACACAGGCTTCCAGCGCTTTGTTCACGTCGAAAGGGGCGTTGCCTTTCATGATGGCGTCTGCAATCACGGACACGCTGTGGTAGCCGATCATACACCAGTTTTCATTGGCATAGTGCGACCATACCGGCAGCATTTTCTGCACGCTCTGCTCGTAATGGTGCAACATAGACTGTACCATGTCGGCGTTGCGTTTAGGCTGTACCACGTTAAAAAGCGGGTGTAGCGCGCGGTAGGTGTCCCACAGCGAGAAAGTGGTATAATTCGTATATCCGTTAGCGGTATAATTGTTCTGGTCCAGTCCGCGGTATTGTCCGTCTACGTCCATATAGGTAGTTGGATTAATAAACGCGTGGTACATGGCGGTGTAGAAATTTTCTTTCTCTTCGCGGCTACCGGAAGCGATTTGTATTTTGTTCAGTTCTTTTGTCCACAGCGCCTGTCCTTCTCTTTTTACCTGTTCAAAATCCCAGCCGGGTATTTCTGTTTGCAGGTTTTTGAGCGCACCTGCGGTGCTTACCGGGGAGATGGCAAATTTGATTTTTATTTTTTCGCCTTCAGTGGTATTGAAATCGAAGTAAGCCCTTATCTGGCGGCCGGCCATTTCAGGGAAATTTTTTGCCTGGTCAAACTTGCGGTAAAAGCCTTTATATACGTCGTTGGCGTAGTTACGATGACCGTATTCTTTAAAAGGCTTTGAAAACGTCATGGCGAAATAGACGGTCCGGGTACGCGCCCACCCGCTGGTTTGCCGGTAGCCTGTAATCAGCGTATCGTTTTCCACACGTACAAAAGTCCACACGTTTTTGTTGGGATAGTTGTAGATGCCGGACATCAGGTCGAGGATGATGTGCGACTGATTTGAAGCAGGAAAAGTATACTGATGAAAGCCCACACGGTTGCTGGCAGTGAGCTCGGCGAGGATATTGTCATCGTCCAGTTTTACTTTATAATAAGCCGGTTCCGCCACTTCAGTGCTGTGCGAAAACCTGCTGCGGTAGCCGCTTTCCGGATGGTCTGCCGTTCCGGGGTTCAGCTGCAGCGTACCGGTAGTGGGCATGATCAGGAAATCGCCAAGGTCGGAATGCCCTGTGCCGCTAAAATGCGTGTGACTAAAACCCACGATGGTTTTATCCTCATATTGATAGCCTGCGCAGTATTTGTATACGTCCTTGTTGTATTTGCCGTTCATCTCATAGGAGAGCGTGTCCGTTTCGGGACTGAGCTGCACCGCGCCAAAAGGTACAGTGGCGCCGGGATAGGTGTGTCCCATACGTTGGGTGCCCGTGATCGGTTTTACGTAGGACAACACATTCTCCTGCGCCCGGAGCGATGTACAGATACAGCAGAGTATCGATAAGAAAACAAACCTGTTGGTCATCGGTATTAGTTTTTAAAACGTGTCTGGAAAAATGCTACATCCCGAAGAATCGGGATGAATTATTTACAGTGAACAATGAAATTTTTCTATATCGTTTTATTTATTGTCTGTTGAATAGGAATAAGGGAACGCAGCAGGCTGTGTACCTCTTGATTTCTCGGGAGTGGCGCCCATACGGAATGTCAGCTTACCGCCCTTTTGCAGGTCCTGGTGGCTGATCCAGTTTTTCGTATAGGGCTGACCGTTCAGTGAAGCCTGTTGTACGTACAGGTTTTTGGCGCTGTTGCCTGGTGCTTCGATCACCATTTTCTTACCGTCTTCCAGTGTCATGGTGAGTTTGGCGAACAGGGGAGTGCCTAACACGTACTGTTGGGTGCCGGGGCATACCGGGTAGAAGCCCATGGCAGAGAATACATACCAGGCGGAAGTTTGCCCGTTGTCTTCATCGCCGCAATAGCCGTCAGGCGTAGCTTTGTAAAGGCGCTCCATCACCTGGCGGATCCAGTACTGTGTTTTCCACGGCTGGCCGGCATAGTTATAGAGGTAGATCATATGCTGGATAGGCTGGTTGCCGTGGGCATACTGTCCCATGTTCATGATCTGCATTTCACGGATTTCGTGGATCACGGTACCATAGTAGCTTTCATCATATACCGGCGCCATCTTGAAAACAGAGTCCAGCATATTGGCGAAGGATTCGCGGCCGCCCATCAGGCCCGCCAGGCCCTGTACGTCGTGGAATACGGACCAGGTATAGTGCCAGCTGTTGCCTTCCGTGAAGGCATCGCCCCATTTGAAAGGATTGAATGGTGACTGGAAACGGCCGTCTTTATTTTTACCGCGCATCAGTTTTGTTTCCGGGTCAAAGAGGTTCCGGTAGTTCTGGGAGCGTTTAGCGAAACGGGCGATTTCTTCTTTAGGCCTGTTGAGCGCTTTTGCCAGCTGGTAGATGGTGAAGTCATCGTAGGCATATTCCAGTGTGCGGGCGGCGTTTTCGTTCACGTCCACATCGTAGGGCACGTAACCAAGTTCATTGTAGTATTTCACGCCTTTGCGGCCAACAGAAGTCAGCGGGCCTTCGTTCTCTGTATTTTTCAGGATCGCTTCATACAGGGTGTTGATGTCATAGCCGCGGATACCTTTCAGGTAGGCGTCAGCGATGAGGGAAGCGGAGTTGGAGCCGATCATACAATCGCGGTGACCGGGACTGGCCCATTCAGGCAGCCAGCCGCTTTCCTTGTAGGCGTTGGCCAGGCCTTCCATGATATGGGAACTGAGCGAAGGGTACATCAGCGTAAAGAAAGGATGTACCGCACGGAAGGTATCCCAGAAACCGTTGTCAGTAAACATATAACCGGGCAATACCTGACCGTTGAACGGGCTGTAATGCACCACTTCGTTTTTCGCATTGATTTCATAGAATTTGCGGGGGAACAGCATGGTCCGGTACAGGGAAGAGTAGAAGGTGCTTACCTGATCGGAAGTCCCGCCTTCCACTGACAGCCGGCCCAGTTCCTTGTTCCAGGTGTCTTTTGCTTTCTGGCGGGTAACATCGAACGCGTCTTTGCCTACTTCACGCTGGAGGTTCAGTTCCGCCTGTTCAAAGCTGATGAAGGATGATGCCGTTCTGGCCACCACCTGTTCTCCTCTCTTTGTTTTGAAGCCCACTACTGCGCCGGCATGGTCGGCTTGCAGCTCAAGCTGGTCTTTCAGCAGGGTGGAGTCGCGCCAGGCTGAGGCAACGGTAAATGGTTTATCAAAATAGATAACAAAATAGTTTTTGAAGTTGGACGGTACGCCACCGCTGTTTTTGGTGGTATAACCGATGATCTTCTGTTCTTTGGGTAATATTTTAATATAGGAGCCTTTATCAAATGCGTCTACCACTACGAAGGCGCTGTCTGTGGTTGGGAAGGTAAAACGCAGCTGGGCAGCCCGTTCTGTGGGGGTGATTTCGGTGGTCACGTCCGCATCTGCCAGGTATACGCTGTAATAGTAGGGTTTGGCCACTTCCGTTTTATGGGAGAACCAGCTGGCCCTTTTGTTCTGGTCAAATTTCAGGCTACCGGTAACGGGCATCACTGCAAACTGGCCATAGTCGTTGATCCAGGGAGAGGGCTGGTGTGTTTGTTTAAAGCCCCTGATTTTATCGGCAGTGTACTGATAGGCCCATCCGTTGCCCATGACGTTTGTCTGGGGCATCCAGAAGTTCATCCCCCATGGCAGGGCGATGGCAGGATAGGTGTTGCCGTTTGACAGGCTTACTTTAGAATCGGTGCCCATGAGGGTGTTGACCCATTCCACCGGTTCAGCCACTTTGTATACTGTCTGGCTTTGTGCGCCATGCAGGCATAATAAAGCAGCTGCCAGCATTCCAACTTTTTTCATGTTGTAGTGTTGTTTCTTGGTAATTCGGTACCAGCGGCAAAGGCGCAGGGAGGATGATCAGGCAGGGGCCCAAATTTCCCCACTTTCACCGGCCGGTATTTCATTACGTGCAATTATTAGAAAAATCGATTTAGCATCAATACAGAAAAAAAAGATTCATCGAATCCTCTTCCTGTTTCCGGAGTTTTTAAACTCCTTTATTTCTCCGGAAACAGTTTTTAAATGTATACATATTTTTGGATCTATCGCAGGTATTGACCATTTTTTTGCCGGAAAATGGATAAACGGTGCGGCAACACGAGGTGCGCCTACGCGGAGCCTCGCACAATAAACCGGCCCGGCAGCTCTACTGCAGGGTTTTTAATAGGCACTGGTTTTTTGCCCAGCTGCTGCATCAGCATGGCGATCGCCGTTTTAGCGATGCCTTCTATCGGCTGCTCTATCACAGAGATGCCTGGCGGATACAGGCGGAAGATATCATGGTCATCGAAACAGATCACAGACACGTCATCGGGCATACGGAGACCGAGACGGGCAATAGCTTCCAGACCGAGGATACCCAGGTAATTGGTAGCAAAAAATATGGCTTCTATATCAGGATTGTTGCCGATGAACTCCTGCATCTCCCGGAGAGCATCTTCCCGGAGCTTGTGGTATTTCAGGTGCAGCACATGTTTCTTACGCAGGGGAAGCTTGTGTTCTTTCAGCGCAGTCACATAGCCGCGCAGACGCTCTTCCAGCTGGATCAGCTTCACGTCCACCGTCACAAAGGCGATACGGGTAAAACCCTTTTCTATCAGGTGTTTCATGCCCTGCTGCACGCCACCGAAATTATCGATCAGCACATAAGGCGCCTTGATAGAAGGAAAATAGCTGTCCATCAGCACTACCGGCTTATGATGCTGTACCAGCTGCTGTATCTCCTTTTCCATACCGGGCGCAGGGGTGATCAGGTAGCCGTCCACCATCTGGCGGCCCAGCATCCGTATCAGTTCACCTCCTTTCTGGGCATTGTTTTCCGTGCTGCAATACACCACATTATAGCCCATCAGCTCCGCTTCCGTTTCGATTGTTTTGGCAAGACTGGCAAAGAAACTGCCGGAAATGGTTTCCACGATCAGGCCCAGCGTTTTGGACTGGCCGGTACGCAGGTTGACCGCCACCCGGTGGGGCTCGTAACCGGACTTCTCCACTACCTGTATGATTTTGGCCGCGACTTCATCGCGTATCCGCATCTGTTTCCCTTTACCGTTGAGTACAAACGATACAGTAGAAGGTGCCACACCGGCCATTTTAGCGACATCCTTAAGCGTAAGTCTCTTCATTCTTGCTTGTTAGTTTGATTGGTTTGGCCATTGCACCACCGCTGATAATTACAGGTTTAGTTGCCGGGTATGCGGGAATGCACGGGGCCGGAAATTACAAAAAACTGTTAAAACAATACAAACTCTCCGTAAAATGGCTATCTTACAGCAACGCGGCCGGACATGTGGATACTATCAGCCTGTAAAATGCGTTATTGGATAAAAACAAAATAAGTACCGGCCAATCAAGCAATTACAACTGATATTGTAGCCAACTTGACATTTTTAACACGCAATATGAAGCAACTCACCCATCTTACAGACCCGGTTTACGTTAAACCCACCCGGGAGACTGTCTTTGACAGGCTTTTCAAGTCAATGATCCGTGACGAGCGCGATCTTCCCTTTGTATACCTTACACTGAAGATTACTTTCACCCTCTGGCCGCTGGCCATCCTGATGTACTGGCCGGGTGTCAACAACTGGCTTTGGTGGACCGCCGCTATTGCCTACCAGTTTTTCAATAATATCACCTTCAAAGGGCCTTTTGGCCTGATGCTGCATTGCACCAGCCACCGCGCCTTCTTTGAAAAAAAATACGGCTTCCTGAATAACTACCTCCCCTGGGTGATAGGCCCGCTGTTTGGACAAACACCGGAGTCCTACTATTCCCACCACATCGGGATGCACCACCCGGAAAACAATATGCCGGACGATGACAGCTGTACCATGATGTACCAGCGCGATTCTTTCAGGGGGTTCCTTCACTACCTCTGGTCTTTCGTGACCTTTGGTGTGTACGATACCGCCAAGTACCATATCCGCAAAAAGAGGAATAAGCTGATGGTAAAGCTGGTCCGCGGCGAACTCTTTTTCATCGGCGCCTGCGTAGGCCTCTCTTTCATCAATTTCCCGGCTACCTTCGTGGTGTTCATTCTGCCATTTGTCATCTCCCGTATCATTATGATGGTGGGCAACTGGGCGCAGCACGCGTTCATCGACGCAGAAGACCCGGACAACTGCTACAAAAACAGCATCACCTGCATCAATACCAAATACAACCATAAATGCTGGAACGATGGCTATCATATCAGCCATCATATTAAACCCAGCATGCACTGGACAGAACATCCGGTATATTTCCGTAAAACGCTGGACGAATACATCTCTAACGATGCGATCGTATTTGATGGCATTCACTTCCTGCATGTATGGTTATGGCTGATGACCAAACGCTATGACCTGCTGGCCAAACACTTCGTCAATATCGGCGACCGTTTCCAGTCAGACGCGGAAATCATCTCTTTCCTGAAACAACGTACGCTTCGTATCAATACCGTCCAGCATGCTGCCGCCGCGGCCGCTGCCTGACATAACTGAGATATCATTAAAAAGCGCTACCGGTAAACCGGTAGCGCTTTTTTTATGCCTGTAAATGACCCCTAGTTGATCCAGCCCGGGTTCTGTACCAGATTGGAATTACGTTCAATCTCACTTTGAGGGATGGCCCAGTAGTAGATATAATCTCCTTTCCAGGAATAGTTGACCACATTGCCGCCCCAGACCTGCTGAATACCGGCGCCGGCGGCAAACGTCTTTTCTCTCCATGTTTTCCAGCGCAGCTCATCGAAATAGTTGATGCCCTCATTCACAAATTCCACCCTGCGCTCGTTACGGATACGTTCACGCATCGCCGTTTGATCACCCACATAAGTCGGTTTGGTAACATCGGCACTCTGCAAAGCAGGCATGCCTACTCTTGCCCGCACCCTGTTGACCAGGTCCAGCGACTGCTGGCTAAAGCCCTGTTCATTCAGCGCTTCCGCCCACATCAGCAACACGTCCGCAAAACGGATCACCGGAAAATCAGTAGGGCCATAAGCACGGTTGATCGTTTCGGTAGCGCCTTCATATACGAACTTCCGGTGCAGGTAATAGAAATATGCTTTGGTATCAGTGGCCAGGTCCCACACAGGCGTGTTATTGGACCGGAAAGGCCACCTGGAAACATACAGCTGGTTGGCGCTGCCATTTACGCCCATGTACTCTGAATAGGGCGTAATAACGTTAGCGGTTAAACGAGGATCGCGGTTGGCGTACGCTGCCTTGATCCTGGCTTCATTGCCACCAGGCAGGTATTTGCTCATATCCAGTCCGCGGCTGCTGGCGGCGGCAATTTCAGCAGCGGTAAGCCCGTCCCTGAAGAAGTACACCTCTCTTTGTGACGCCGGCAGTGAAGTAAACCCGGGGATAACCGTGTTCCAGTCAAACTTGCTGCCATCGGCCTTCTCATACATATCTACCACTACCGGTGAAACCAGGTAGGTATTCCAGCAGGAACCAAAAGAGCTTCTGTTTCCACAGAAAAACTGCGTAGTGGAACCGTAGTTGTTCACCGCAATATTCTGGATAGAGAAAATCATTTCGTCGCTTTGCTCATTCGCTTCTTTGAAGAGCGCTTTATAATCACCCGTAAAGAGCGTGTACCCCGCTTCCTGTACTTTGGCGAAATCGGCCGCGGCAGCAGCCCAGTTGCGGGTATACAGGTATGCTTTACCTCTCAGGGCATAGGCAGCGCCTTTGGTGATATGGCCATAACTCGCATTGCCTTTTCCATATTTAAGCGGCAAATTAGGCTCGTTGATACAGTCCGTCAGATCATTTACCACTACTTTCCAAACGCTGTCTTCTGTTTCACGGCCTTTTGTCGCATCGTCCGCAGTAAATGGCGTGAGATACACCGGTACGCCATGCCACAGCTGGTTCAGACGGGAATAAAAATAAGCGCGCAGGAATTTGGACTCTGCTATGTATTTAGCCTTTTTGTCCGCTGCTGAAGGGGATTTCAACGGTATATTGAAAATAGCATTGTTAGCACGCTGAATACCGTCGTAGAACTGTTTCCAGTTGCTGCTGAACATCCCATTGCTGGGTGTGATGGTACCTACCTGTAACGCGTCCGCATCACGCACCATGCCGCCAACACCGTAACGGTCGAACTGGTATAATTCATTACCTGAAGCACTACCCTGGTCGATATTCAATCGGAGGGCAGCATATACGCCGGCCATGCCCTGATCGGTGAGATTGTCTGTGGTCCACATCTGGGCGTCACTTTCCTGCGTATAGGACACGGTGTCCAGCAGGTTTTTCTTACAGGCGGCTAATGACAGCAGTGCGGTACCGTATATTAATATTCTGAACTTTTTCATACGTTAATTTTTAGAACCTAGAATGTAACATTAAGACCCAATGCATACTGTTTCATGGTCGGATACCCTACACTGGCGCCAATTTCAGGGTCAAGGCCGGGATACCGGGTGATGGTCAGCAGGTTCTCCCCGCTTACATATACTACCGCGCGGCTGATGGCAGCCCGTTTGGTGAGGCGTTCCGGAATCTGGTAGCCGATCTGCAGGTTCTTCAGTTTCAGATAAGACGCATTGTAGAGGTAGAAATAGTTGTCCTGGCTATTCTGCGGATCTGTATTGAGTTTCAGGCGGGGATATTTACCATTGATATTATTGGCAGGATCAGATGGGTTGGCATCATTATAATAATAGTGATCGTTGGCAACATCCAGTCCGATGGCATTACCATTAGACGTAACGGAGCTCAGGTATCCGCGGTCATTGTAGTAGTACTGAAGTCCTGCGCTGCCGGCCCATATCATATTAAGATAGAGCCCTTTCCAGGAGGCGCTGATATTAAAGCCATAGTTGTATTTAGGCGTACCGCTGGAACCGGAAAAGGTCCTGTCGTAGTTATTGCCATAAATACCATCACCGTTAGTATCTGCGTAGATGAAATCACCGTACCAGATTTTTCCCTTGTCCACGCCCTGTGCAGGCAGGAAAGTGTAACCTGCGGCCATCATGGCTTTCAGCCAGTCCATATCCTGCGGCGTGCGGATCATGCCGTCTTTGGGGCCGCCATTAATATTCACGCTGCCATCGGCATTGAAGTGGCTGCCATTGCCCTGATACAGTTTCTGGAGATAATATTCATCGATCTGATGGCCTTCCACGCGGTACCTGTTACCGTTGTTGGCAGCTACTTTCCCGATATTGGACGACCATACTTTGTTACCGCCGGCGTCGGTGGTATAACCTTCCTGGAAGGCGCCGCGGTAGCTGGTGATCACGTTTTTATTATAGGAGAAGTTACCGCCGACGGTAATGTCCACTTCGCCAAATTTGCGGTTATAGCTGGCTACTACTTCAATCCCTTTATTGGAAACAGTGGCCGTATTAACGGTAGGAGGCGCGGCATTGCCTACAGTCAGCGGTATCGGCGGCGTGGTAATGATGCCGTCGGTCGTTTTGCTGTAATAGTCTACGGAGATATTCAGTGCATTGTTCAGCAGGGTTGCGTCCAGTCCGATATCCGCGATGGCTGTAGCTTCCCAGAGCAGGCCGGGGTTTCCGAATTTGGTGACTGCCAGGGCATTCACTGCGGTGTTGTTATAAGAATAATACACCGGGTTATAAAGGGTCTGGTAGTCATAGTTGCCCTGGGACCTGTCGCCGCCGCCGTTGTTGCCTAATTTACCCCAGGAGCCGCGCAGTTTCAACTGTTGGAAATTGCGCAGTGATTCTTTCAGGAATGATTCCTCTGTCAGGCGCCAGCCTGCTGAAAAAGAGGGGTAGTAACCCCAGCGGGAGGCAGGTGCAAAGCGGGAAGAACCATCATACCGGAGATTAGCTTCAAACAGGTATTTATCACGGTAGGCATAATTTAAACGGCCAAACCAGCTGCGGAGCGCATTATCATATTCTGTTCCGTCAAATACGTTGTTGGTGTTACCGGCCACATTGATGTTTGTGACTTCTTCCGATACCAGGCCTTTCCTGCTGGTAAAATCGCGGTTATAATAGTAGTAGGTCTGGTTATAACCTGCCAGGGCGGCAAAATCGTGCCCGCCCTTAAACTGTGTATGGTAACGTAATACGTTGTCAAACGTGGTGGTAAAGTCTTTGTTATGCTCTACGCTGGTCGTGAGCTGGTCGGGCGTGGCGGCCGGTTGCCTGGCTACGTTGTTGGCCAGGTCCCATTTGGCAAAAGGTACGTCGTGGTATTGCATGTCCCGGAACCGTGTCTGATAGTTGAATTTGGTTTCAAATGTCAGTCCGCGCAACAGGGAGAGGTTGGCATACACGGTGGAGTTAAAACGGTTCTGCACATTTTTGCCGGCAACGTTGTTCAGGTACAGCAGGATGTTATTGGCTGTCTGGGATTCTTCTATAGCGGTAGGGAAGCCGTATTTGCCTTCATATCTCGCCGGAACGCCGGGCGTTGTCTGGCGGAGGTAGTTAAAGGCATTGTCTGTATTTCCCATGCCGAAAAGTTCCTGGGAGGCAAATGTCTGAGTACCGACGGTAATATACCGGTTGATTTTACTGTCGAGGTTCAGGCGTATCTGGTAGCGTTTAGCCTCGGTATGTTCCATGGTGCCGGGGTTGTTCTGAAAGCCGCCGGACACGAGGAAAGTGGATTTTTCGCTGCCACCGGAAACGGATATATTATGCTGTTGCAGAATGCTGTGTTTAAAAACGGTGTTGGCCCAGTCGGTATTGGCATATACTACTGAGTTAGGTATCCCTGCAGCATTCAGGTCATCGGGATGAGCGTTGGCATTCACCCAGGTATCGATGGTTTGTTGTTTGAACAGCTCTGACTGGCCGAGGTTGCGGGCGCTTTCGTTATACAGTTTCATATAACGCACATAGTCATTCACGAACTTCGGCATATTGGCCGGCTGAATGGAAGACAGGGTACCGCTATACGTAACGGTAGTACGATTACGGTTGCCTTTTTTGGTGGTAATGAGGATTACGCCGTTGGCTGCCAACGTACCATATATAGAGGACGAGGCAGCGTCTTTCAGTACGGAAATACTTTCAATATCGGTGGGGTTAACTGCGTCCATGCTGCCGATGATACCGTCGATCACTACCAGCGGATCGCTGTTGTTGAGCGTGCCTACGCCACGTACCCGGATGGTGGCGCCGTCGGAGCCGGGCTTACCGGAGCTCTGGCGCACCTGCAAACCGGGGCTGAGGCCGGCCAATGCGCTGGACACATTGGTGACCGGTCTGTTTTCCAGGCTTTTGCTGGTCACCGTGGCAACGGCCCCGGTGAGGTTTACTCTTTTCTGGGTGGCGTATCCTACCACTACCACATCCACCAGGTCAGCGTTCTTTTGTTTCAGGGTAACGGTAACGGTTGTACGCCCCTGCAAATTGATCTCCTGTCTTTCAAAGCCGATGTAGTCCACTACCAGGACGGCATTGGCGGCGTCCGCATCTTTAATGAGGAATTCACCTTTCTCGTCTGTCACCACCCGTTTGGCAGTACCTTTTAATACAATGGAAGCTCCCGGCAGGCTCTCTCCTTTGTCGTTTACCACGCGTCCGCGCAGGTCTTCCTGTGGTGCAGCCAGCAGTGTCTTTTCTTTTTTGGCATCTACCACAATCACTTTATCCACAATGGAATAAGTAAGTGGTTGCCCATGGAAGCAGATATCCAATGCCGCTTTCAGGTCCACATCGGTAACAGAGATGGTTACACGCTGTGCCCGGGCCAGCATTTCATTCCGGTACATAAAACTGTATCCGGTTTGTTGGGTAATACTTTTGAAGATATCGGCCAGCGCCGCATTGCGCTGATGTAATGTTAATGTCTGGGCATAGGCTGAAGCGATTGCCTGCAGGGAGATCAACACCAACAGAAAAGCTGTCAGCTTAATGACCCGGATGGTTTTAAAGAAGTGGAACCCGGGGGCATACGAAGCCCCCTTGTACTGAGGATTACTCATACATCACAGTGTTTGGTAAAGGTTATTGGTACCGGAATAGTTTAGTTATGGACAACAGAAGACCATAACGCAGATGTTACATCTGGCTTTAAGATGAAATGTTCATTGTTCTGATTGCTTTTTTCGACTTAGATTTTTACTTCGATTTAGATTGGATTTTTTTCGATTTAGACTAGACTTAGATTTATATGATTTAGATTTAGACGATGATTATTGATGATGAACAGTGAGCCTGCGATTATCCAGCTTACAGTGAACACCGCTCAGCTCCAGCATCCTGATAATATTGTCCAGGCTGGTATTTCTGGGAAAAGACGCCGTAAGATGTTCGTCCGGCACCCCTGCTTCAAATTGCAGTTCCAGGTCATACCATCTGGCCAGCTGCCTTAAGGCTACTCCCACTTCCTCTCCCGCAAACTCGAATTTCCCATTTTTCCAGGCCAGCACGGAATTGATGTCCGCATTGGTGATGGCGAACTGCCGCGCATCGTCCCATACGGCCTGTTGCCCTGGCAACAGATGTTTGGTTGAATTGCCGGCGTTTACGTTTACCGCTCCGGTTATCAGGGTTGTTTTGATGTTTTTCTCTTCGGGATAGGCCGTCACATTAAAGGAGGTGCCCAGTACCTGTACTTCCATGTTATTGACCCGGACAGTGAAAGGTTTGTTTTTATCCGGCGTGATGTCGAAATAGGCTTCCCCTGTCAATTCCACTGTCCGGTGCCGGCTGTTAAAGCTCACGGGGTATTTCAATGAACTGGCCGCATTGAGCCACACTTTACTGCCATCTGGCAGCACTACCGCAAACTGGCCGCCCTGCGGGGTCTTCAGGGTATTGTATTTCATATCTTCCTGATTGCCGGCCTGGTCATATACCAGCGCTTCCCCTTGTACCCGTGCGGCGCCTACTGTTTGCCGGGTGCTGTCGTTCAGCGTTATGGCGCTGCCATCATCCAGCAGCAGTATGGCTTTGTTGCTTCCCGGCAGCACAGGCGCGGAAGTTTTCGTTGCCGCCCCTCCGGCAGCAAGACGTGTATTTTTACGGCCGGAAAGGGACCACAGCCCGGCGCCCAGCACCAGCGCGATACCGGCCGCAACGGCGGTGCGTTTCAGCCACAGCGGCAATATTTTACCGCGGGTAGGGGCCGGCTGCATCAGCGCTGCCAACTTTGCGTCCATTCTGCTGAAAATTTCTTCCTTGCTGAAGCCTTCTTCCGGTGTTACCTCCACCTGCCCGTCATCGAAAGAGTGATACCACTGATTTACCAGCGCGCATTCTTCCGGGGAGGCTTCTCCCCGCAAATATTTTTCGACAGCGCTTAACAGATCCTGGTTTTCTTTCATAACGGATAATTACAGTCATTAGTCGAACAACCGGAACGAATCCCCTACGCTGTCCGAAAAAAAATTAAAAAAAAATGGAAAATATATGCCGGATGCTTCCCTTAAGCTGACGCAAAGCCTTTGTAAGCTGGTTTTCCACCGTTTTGCTGGAGATATTGAGGACCTGGGCGATTTCTTTTACCGGCATGCCCTGTTCACGGCTGTAGCGGAATATTAACTGGCATTTTTCGGGGAGCTTGTTCACTTCCTGCTGCAGCAGCTGCAGGATATGTTTCTGCTGGAGCGCCGTGTCGGGTTCCGGCACACTGACCGGTATCGTGGTTTGGTATACTTCCTGGTATTGGCGCAACAGTTGTTCACGACGGAAGCGGTCCAGCACTTTGTATTTTACGGCCGTGGCCAGGTAGGCGCCGGCGTTGCTGATCTGGTGGTTATGCCGTTGGTTCCACAGGCTGACAAATACATCCTGTACAATATCTTCCGCCGCCTGGATGTCTGACAGCCTGTTAAAGGCCACTGCCAGCAATTTTTCGCGATAGGTCCCGTAAATTTCGGCAAATGCGGTTTCATCATCCTCCCGCAGACGCTCCATCCATAAGGTATCTGTATTTGGTTGACCAGTCATTCCTCTATTGTACAAGTAGTATATGCGATATTAGAGATTATTTTCGTCCTTTCATATATTTATCACAAAATCTTTCGCTAAAGCGGGGCGGGATGCGAAATGCCCTGGTGAAGACTGGCCGACCGGTCTTTTTCCCGTTGCCCGGGCGGGAAAGTTAACACTTTATAACAGTCGCGTTTTTCCGGACACCCTTCCCCAGGCCCTTAAATCCGCCACCACATTGACCTTCCCCCTAAAAAGAGAAAGTTATGTCATATAATCTTAATGAATATGCTTATCTATAACAATAAGTAACTAAATTTGCGCTCTAACTTTTTTTATTAAAGTAAAAAATATGCGTACTGTTACACTGAAAAGGGTTGTGGTTACCGGCTTGGGAGCACTAACACCTATCGGGAATGATGTAAATACTTTTTGGAGCAATCTGAAGGCAGGCGTAAGCGGCGCCGGTCCCATCACTAAATTTGACACCACAGAGTTCAAAACCAAATTTGCCTGTGAAGTCAAAGGTTTTGATGTGGAAAAATATATGGACAAAAAGGAAGCCCGCAAGATGGACAACTTCACGCAGTACGCCATGGCAGCTGCACATGAAGCGGTAGCAGACGCAGGTCTCAACAAGGAAGGCATTGACAAAACTAAAATAGGCGTGATCTGGGCTTCCGGTAACGGCGGCATGCTCACGTTCGAGGAACAGATCGTTGAATTTACACAGGCCAACTTTGTGCCTAAGTTCAACCCGTTCTTTATTCCCAAACTGATTTGTGATATCGCGGCAGGACAGATTGCCATGAAATACGGTTTCATGGGCATCAACTTCTGCACCGTGTCTGCCTGCGCCTCTTCTACCAGCGCTCTCGTAGACGCTTTCAACTATATCCGCCTTGGTAAGGCCAATGTGATCGTTACCGGCGGTTCCGAAGCACCGGTAACCCGCGCAGGCATCGCCGGCTTTAACGCCCTCAAAGCGCTGTCTACCCGCAACGAAGACCCGCAACATGCTTCCCGCCCGTTCGATACAGAACGTGACGGCTTCGTGATGGGTGAAGGCGCCGGCGCCATCGTCCTCGAAGAATATGAACACGCGATCGCCAGAGGTGCTACCATCTATGGTGAAATGATCGGCGGCGCCATGACCTGCGACGCCTACCACCTCACCGCCACCCACCCCGAAGGCCTCGGCGCCAGACTGGGCATGGAACAGGCACTGGAAGACGCTGGTATCACCACCGCCGACGTTGACTACATCAACTCCCACACCACCTCCACTCCGGTAGGCGATGTGAGCGAACTGAAAGCCATCGTGACCGCCTTCGGCGAACACGTTGAAAAAGTTAACATCAGCGCCACCAAATCCATGACAGGCCACCTGCTGGGCGCTGCCGGCGCTATCGAGGCGATTGCCTGTATCAAGGCCACCCAGGAAGATATCGTGCCGCCAACCATCAACACTACCGTGCTGGGCGAAGGCATCCCGACCAACCTGAACCTCACCCTCGGCAAAGCACAAAGCCGTCCGGTAAATATCGCTATGAGCAATACCTTCGGATTCGGAGGCCACAACGCCATCGTGGTATTTAAAAAATATACCAAATAAGCAGGTAACTGCCCGAAAATAGCTGTCAGCGAAGATCTTCCCAAAAAGGTCTTCGCTGCTCTTTTTTATGCCCCCTTCATTTCGGAATTCGTAATCCGTTATTCGTAATTATGGCGTAGCTTAGTAGTTTAATATTATGGCAAAGAAAAAAGAGAATGTAACCGCTGCCCCCGCTCCGGAAATCACGGCAGATGACCAGATTGAAGTATTTGGCGCACGGGAGCATAACCTGAAAAACCTCGACCTGCAGTTGCCCAAAAATAAGCTGGTTGTCATCACCGGCATCAGCGGAAGTGGAAAATCCTCCCTGGCTTTTGATACTATTTACGCTGAAGGACAACGCCGATACATGGAAAGTTTTTCCGCTTATGCCCGCCAGTTTATCGGCGACATGGAAAGACCCGATGTGGACAAAATCACCGGTCTGTCTCCCGTTATCTCCATAGAACAAAAAACGACGAATAAAAACCCGCGCTCAACGGTAGGCACCATCACAGAAATCTATGACTTTCTGCGACTGCTCTTCGCCCGCGCAGGACAAGCATACTCCTACAATACCAACAAGCGCATGACGCGCTTCTCGGAAGAAGAGATACTCGAACATATCTTCAAACACTATCCTAAAAAGAAACTCGTCATCCTCGCACCCATGGTGCGCGGCCGTAAAGGACACTACCGGGAACTGTTTGAACAGGTACGTAAACAGGGCTATCTCAAAGTAAGGGTAGACGGCGAAATACTCGACCTGAAAGAAAGAATGCAGGTGGACCGCTACAAAATCCACGACATCGAACTGGTGATAGACCGTGTACAGGTGCAGGACGATGCCCGCACCCGCATCAGCCAGAGCGTGCAGAAAGCCCTTACCATGGGCAAAGGCCTGCTGTTTGTCATGGACAATGATACCAACAAGGTTAGCCAGTACAGCAAACAACTGATGTGCGAAGATACCGGCATCTCTTATGAGGAACCATCGCCCAACACCTTCTCCTTTAACTCGCCCTATGGCGCCTGCCCACGCTGTAAAGGGCTCGGCACCATCTACCAGATCGATATGGACGCCATCATCCCCGATGAAAGCGCCTCCATCGAAAGCGGCGGCCTCAAACCACTGGGCGAAGCCAGGGACACCTTCACCTACAAACAGGTGCAGCAGCTGGCCAAAAAATATAAATTCTCCCTCACCGGACCTATCTCCGCTATTCCCGACAAAGCCCGTAACGTACTGCTGTTTGGCGATGAAAACGGGAAGCTGGAAGTAGACCTCTCTTTCGACGAAAGTTCGGACACCACCAAATACTCCACAGAATTTGAAGGAGTGGTAAATACCGTGCGCCGCTATTTCAATGACAGCAGCTCCGACCATGTGCGCGCCTGGGCCGAAAGTTTTATGGCCCTCAGCACCTGCCCGGAATGTAACGGCACCCGCCTCAAAAAGGAAAGCCTCTTCTTCAAAATAGATGAGAAAAATATTTCCGAACTGGGCAACATGGACCTTGACCACCTGCTGAACTGGTTCCGGAACATCGAAGAGCGGCTGGAGAAAAAACAAAACGCCATCGCCAAAGACATCCTGAAAGAAATACGGGAACGCCTTGGGTTCCTGCTCAACGTTGGCCTCAACTACCTGACGCTCAACAGGCCCACGCGCACGCTCAGCGGTGGCGAATCACAACGTATCCGCCTCGCCACGCAGATAGGCTCCCAGCTGATGGGCATCACCTATATCCTCGATGAGCCCAGTATCGGCCTGCACCAGCGCGACAATATGCAACTGATCGACGCCCTCCGCAACCTGCGCGAAATGGGTAACACCGTGATCGTGGTGGAACATGACAAAGACATCATGCTGCATGCCGATCACCTGGTAGACATCGGTCCCGGCGCCGGAAAACACGGCGGCCAGATCATCGCACAGGGCACGCCCAACCAGATACTGAAACTTAATACGCCCACCGCCGGTTACCTCAATGGTAAACGTGCCATGGAAATACCCGCCGAACGCCGCAAAGGCAACGGCAACAGCCTTGAACTGAAAGGCGCCACCGGCAACAACCTGAAAAATGTCAGCGTGAAGCTGCCGCTCGGCACTTTCATCTGCGTGACAGGCGTTTCCGGTAGTGGCAAATCCACCCTGATCAACGAAACACTGTACCCGATACTCTCCAAACACGCCTACGATTCCAAAGCGGTGCCCATGCCGTATAAAAGCATCAAAGGCCTGGAGCATATCGACAAAGTGATCGAGATAGACCAGTCGCCCATTGGCCGTACACCACGCAGCAACCCTGCCACCTACTGCGGTTTCTTTACCGATATCCGCACCCTCTTTGCCTCTGTGCCCGAAGCCAAAATCCGCGGGTACAATGCCGGCCGTTTCTCTTTCAACGTGAAAACAGGCCGCTGCGACGTTTGTGAAGGCGGCGGCATGCGCGTGATTGAAATGAACTTCCTGCCGGACGTATATGTGCACTGCGAAAAATGTAACGGCCGCCGTTACAACCGTGAAACACTGGAGATACGCTACAAAGGCAAATCCATCTCCGACGTGCTGGACATGACGGTAGACGAAGCAGTGGAATTCTTCCAGGCCGTTCCATGGATACACCGCAAAATTAAAACGCTGCAGGATGTAGGCCTGGGTTATATCACCCTCGGCCAGTCGGCCGTAACCCTCTCCGGTGGCGAAGCGCAACGGGTAAAACTGGCAACGGAGCTTTCCAAAAAGGATACCGGCAAAACCATTTATATCCTCGACGAGCCTACTACAGGACTGCATTTCCAGGATATCGTGCTGTTGCTCAAAGTGCTGAACAAGCTGGTGGACCGCGGCAATACCGTACTGGTGATAGAACACAACCTCGATGTGATCAAGATGGCCGATCACATTGTGGACCTCGGCCCCGAAGGCGGCGCCGGCGGCGGCACTATCCTCTGTACCGGTACGCCCGAACAGGTGAGCACCTGTAAAGACAGCCATACCGCCCGATTCCTCAAAAAGGAGCTGGGAATTTAATATCTTGCCAACCGTAAATCAAGTAATGAGAACGTTATACCAGATATTACTCACCTGCTCCGTGCTAATCGGCATGCTCGCCTGTGAGAATGAAACCAAGGTGTGCGACCAAACGCTCCGGGCGGATTTTCACGTGCGTTTTCAGCGTGACTCCCTCCTCAGGGTAGGCGATACCATCCTGCACAACGTGCGCGACACCATCATGCCCAAAGTGACCGTGTATGCCATCGATAATGGCGTTAACAGGGACTCTATCTACAAAATAAAACCGCTGAAGGAAATCTTCCTGCCCTTTTCTCCCGTATCGGACAGCTGCACCTTCTTTCTGCGGGTAGATTCCACCCTGACACCGGACACGCTTAAATTTAAGTACACCCGTACTAAAAAATTTATATCCCCGGGCTGCGGATTCGGCACCACCTTTACACTGGATACCGTTATCGCTACCAAAAACACCATCGATTCTGTAGTTATTAACTCAAAGGCAGTCACCAGCAGTAATGATACGCACCTTACTTTGTTTTTCTTTAATCAGTAGTATCCTGATTGGCCTCGCCGCAAAGGCACAGACACCGGCCAAACCGGCAGCCGCCAAAACCGCTGCCAAAACAGATACTACCCGTAAACCGGCGAAGGACACCACGGTCATTATACCCGTGAAGGACAGTGTCGTACATATGCAGGGCGGCCTCCGCGTGGGACTGGACCTGAGCCGCATCGTGACGTCTATCTACTATCCCTACCGCAAGGAAGGGACAGCCGTGGCCGACCTGCGCCTCAACAGCGATCTGTACGCAGCGGCGGAAGTAGGATATACCAATACGCCCTACAGTGACGCTAACTACACCTATAAGGGCAGCGGCGCCTTTATCACCCTCGGGATAGACTATAACTTCATGAAAAGACTGTACCCGTCAGAGAAAAATATGTTCTTCGGCGGTATCCGGTACGGATTTTCACACCTCACCTACGAAGTGCCCACCTATAAGATCACCAGCAGCTACTGGGGCAACGACCTTACCGGCTCCATACCCAAAACCAGCGTCAATGCCCATTGGGTGGAACTGGTGCTGGGACTCAAAGCGGAAGTGCTGAAAAACTTCTTCCTGAGCTGGAGCCTGCACGAACGCATTATGATCAATAATGTTAAGTCTGATGAGTTTACACCGCTGGTCATTCCCGGCTTCGGCAGCGGCTCCAAAAAATCCGTGTTCGATATGCAGTACACGGTATCATACCTGTTCCCGCTCTACAAGATAACCCAACATGTAAAGTTGCCGGCGAACGATAAAAACAAAAAGAAGAAAAAATAAATTAATTACGAATTACAAATTACGAATTACGAATTGAGGGCTGTTCTATAGAACGGTTAGTAAGTAACCGTTTTGTAAAGCAGCCCTCAATTCGTAATTCGTAATTCGTAATTCGTAATTTGTAATTTGTAATTGATTTTCAGGGTCGCACCATTTCGATGTGCGGTATACCATCTTCCATATACGTATCGCTGGTCTGTTCAAAACCCAGTGATGTATAAAAGCGGTGCAGGTATTGTTGCGCGCCAATCTTAATCGGTCCTTTCCCGTATGCCTCTTCCACCGCAGCAATGGATTTTTCCATCAGCAGGCGGCCCGCACCGGAGCCTCTCACCAGCGATGACGTGATCACCCTTCCAATGGAAGCCTCCGTATATTTGATCCCCGGTGCAAACAACCGGGTATATGCCACCAACCGGCCATCTTCGTTACGCCCCATGAGGTGCAACGCTTTCTGGTCAGCATTGTCCAGGTCCTGATAAGCGCAATGCTGCTCTACTACAAATATCTCACTGCGTAATTGCAGCACATCATACAGTTCCTGTACGGTCAGCTCGTCAAATGCTTTAATTTTCCAGTTCATCGTATGCCGGTTTATCATAAAAATAACGGAAGCTTTCAATATTCCTGTTATTTTTATAAGTGATATTAATGCCTCTTAGCCCAATCAGGAAATCATGGAAGAAACAAAACACCCTTTCCTCTCACTGGAACATATCACTGTAAGATATCTCGACAAAACACTTTTCAACACCCTCAACTGGGAAATACAACAGCACGAACAATGGGCCATTACAGGCCCCAGTGGCTCCGGCAAGACTGCCCTTCTCAATACCATTCTCGGTAAATTCAATGTTATCAACGGCGGTATCCACCATCACTTTTATGAGGACTGGAGAAAGGAAAACACCGTTACCGACCCATACTTCAACTATCGCAACCTGATAGCGCTGGTAGGGCATCACCATACTTTCCGGAACCTCTCCAATACCACCACCGATTTCTACTATCAGCAGCGGTTCAACAGTATGGACGCCGACAATTCCCCCACTGTTACCGAATACCTCGGGCTTACGGAAGTGCCCGACCTGGTAAAACCGCTGAAAATAGCGCCGTTGATGGAAAAAAGGCTCATTAAGCTGTCCAACGGAGAAACACGCCGCGTCATGATCGCGCGGGCACTGCTGCAAAAACCGCAGCTGCTTATGCTCGACAATCCCTACATCGGGCTGGACGTGCAAACCCGGAAAGATTTTTCCGAAATGATCAATGAGATCATCCGCAATGGCACAACGGTGCTGCTGGCCACCACGCCGACTGAAATACCGGAACACATTACCCATGTGCTGACGCTGGAAAACGGCGCTATCACGGGCAAGTATACACGCAGTGAGTTTGTGCAGCTGCCATTGCCCGAAGTGCCTGATCTGCCGCTACCGGCCATGGAAGCACAGAAAATAGCCGATATCCTGCAACGGCATCAGCCACCCCGCTTCGAAACCATCGTGCGCATGGAGGACGTCCGGGTGAAATATGGGGAAAACGTGATCCTCGACCAGATCAACTGGACAATAAAACCGAATGAAAAATGGGCGCTGCTCGGGCATAACGGCGCCGGTAAATCCACCCTGCTAAGCCTCATCAATGGTGACAATCCACAGGCATATGCCAACAAACTATGGTTGTTTGACCGCCGCCGCGGCAGTGGTGAGAGCATCTGGGACATCAAGAAAAAAACCGGCTTCGTATCTCCGGAACTGCACCAGTACTTTACTTCCCGTGATAACTGTCTGCGCGTGGTATGCTCCGGCTTCTCCGATATTATCGGTAACACCAGGCAACCTACTCCCGAACAGGCCGATATCGCCAAAGCATGGATGGAAATACTGGAGATCGAGGAACATCAGCAATCTCCATTCAAACAGGTGCCTGAAAGCGCCCAGCGCCTTTGCCTGCTGGCCAGGGCCCTCGTTAAAAATCCGCCCCTGCTGATCTTCGACGAGCCATGCCAGGGCCTGGACCAGCAACAGAAACAACACTTCAAAAAAGTGATCGAGATGCTGTGCGACCATATGCCTGTCACGCTGATCTATGTAACGCATTATGAAGAAGAATTACCTGACTGTGTAGATAAGTTTATGCGTCTCGCCAACGGCAAAATGATATAGTTTTTAATTACTAAAAAGAAGACTGTTTGGTTATTTGAAAACCTTGCCGGTATTTCAAATAACCAAATATTTCAATACATAAATTAAAAAAATAGTTCGATCTTCGTCGGGAATCGTTAATCACCATAATCCATTCCTGATGCACCCAACAAAACGGCTATTTGCTGTAGTAGCATTATTTGTTTCCCTGGTGGCATTGTCGCTGATAAGCGGCTGCCGGACCACAAAAAAAGAGATGAACCCCGGATTCGCGAAGTATATTGACGCCTATACCGCCGGTATTATCTCCAAACAAAGCCCTATCCGTGTTCAACTGGCAGGGCAGGTAAACGTAACGCATACCCAGAATGAACAACTCGATAAAGAGGTGTTCGATTTTTCCCCTTCCATCAAAGGAAAGTCTTATTGGGTAGACGCCACCACCATCGAATTCCGGCCCGATGAGAATCTGCAGCCAGGTAAAACCTACCAGGTCAATTTCAAACTAGGCAAAATCATGGACGTGCCTTCTGACCTGAAATCCTTCGATTTCGAGTTCAAAGTCATCAAACCATCTTTCTCGATTGACATGTTAGGTTTGAAAGCCAGTACCAATACCACACTGGACAAGATGACCTATACCGGCGCCGTATATACCGCCGATGTGGAAAGCCCACAGTCTATCGAAAAACTGCTCACTGCACGCTATGGCGGCAAAACGCTGCCCGTTACCTGGCAGCATAACGCTGCCGACCGTACGTCGAAATTCACGATCGCGAACATAGAACGCGCCAACATAGCCCGCAACCTTGAAATCAGCTGGGACGGCTCCGCCCTTAAAGTGGACAACAGTGGCAAAAAAACAGTGGAAGTTCCCGCCGTAGGCGATTTCAAAGTGCTCGACGTAAAAGCGATGTCTGACCCCGAACAGCACCTGCTGGTACAGTTCTCCGACCCTGTCAGCGTAGCCCAAAGCCTGGAAGGCCTTATCGGCATCAGCGGCCAGGGCGATCTCCGCTATACCATCGATGGCAGCGAAGTAAAGGTATATGTGCCCGTTCGCCTGGAAGGCAGCTATAATGTAGTGATCAACGAAGGCGTGATCAATATCACCGACAAACGCCTCGGCCAGTCCTACAGCGCCAATGTGAATTTCGAAAACACCCTGCCCGCCGTAACGATTCCAGGCAAAGGTGTGATCCTCCCCGAAAGCAATAAACTGGTGATGCCGTTTGAAGCGGTCAACCTCAACGCGGTAGACGTCACCATCATCAAAATATACGAAAACAACGTTCCGCAATACCTGCAACAGAACAACCTTAACGGCGACGTGGAACTGCGCCGTGTAGGCAAGCCCGTGGTTGAAAAAACCATTCGCCTCGATACCGACAAATCCGTTAACCTCCACAAGAAAAACCGCTTCTTCCTGGACCTTGATAAATTGCTCCGCACCGAACCAGGCGCCATTTACCGTATCACCATTGGTTTCCGTAAAGCCTATTCGCTTACGGCCTGCACGGAAGTGAAAAAATCCGACAGCACCAGCACCAGCGGCGGAGAGGGTGAAGAAGAAGGTGAAATGGATGAAAGTGAATATTATGGCGGCGGCGAAAAGCTGGATGACGACGATGACTTCTGGAACCGTTACGATAGCTACTATCCTTACGGCTACAACTGGACCCGCCGCAACGACGCCTGCTCCAACTCCTACTATAACAAAGACAAATGGGCATCCCGTAATGTGATCTGCTCCAACCTGGGCCTGATCGCCAAAAGAGGCAATAACAACAGCATGCTGGTAGCTGTAACGGACATACGCGATACCAAACCGCTCACCGGCGTAGAGCTGGAACTGCTCGACTATCAAAACCAGGTGATCTTCAAAACCAAAAGTGATGGTGAAGGGTTAGCTACATTCGATCTGAAACGCAAGCCTTACCTGCTGATCGCGAAGAAAGACAACGAAAGAGGCTACCTGAAACTGGATGACGGAAGTTCCCTGCCCCTGAGCCGTTTCGACGTACAGGGCGAAGAAGTACAGAGCGGCATCAAAGGCTTTCTCTATGGAGAAAGAGGCGTATGGCGCCCCGGCGATTCCATCTACCTGACTTTTATGCTGGAAGACAAAGATGACAAGCTTCCCGCAGACCACCCGGTAACACTGGAACTGTACAACCCCAAAGGCCAGCTGTACAAACGCATCAACCAGCACGAAAACCTGAACGGCTTCTATAGCTTCGCAACCGCCACCCAACCCGAAGATCCAACCGGCAGCTGGGTAGCAAAAGTGAAAGTAGGCGGCGCCACCTTCCAGAAAAATGTGCGCATAGAAACCGTGAAGCCCAACAGGCTGAAAATAAAAATGGACTTCGGCGCCAACACCGCCCTGTCTAAATCCGGTACCACCGGCACCCTGTCGGCCATGTGGATGTTCGGCGCCACCGCCCAGCACCTGAAGGCCAAAGTGGACGTATCCCTGGTACAGGCATCCACCAGCTTCAAAAACTACTCCGGCTTTACATTTGATGACCCGGTAACACATTTTGAGACTGAAAACAAAACCATCTTCGAAGGCCCGCTGAGCGAAACCGGCACGGCGCCCGTGAAAGCTGATATCCAACTCGGCAAACTGGCACCGGGACAGTTAAAAGCCAACTTCGAAGTAAAAGTATTTGAGCCAGGTGGCGATTTCAGCATCGACCACTTCTCCATGCCATACAATCCGTTCACCTCCTACGTGGGCCTGCGGCTGCCAGAGGGCGACCGCACCACCGGCATGCTGCTCACCGACCAGACACATAACGTGGAAATTGTAGATGTAGACGATAAAGGCAACCTCATCGCCGGCTCCCGCGAAGTACAGGTAGAAGTATACAAAGTACGCTGGAGATGGTGGTGGGACGGCGGAGAAGACGAATACTCCAACTTCACACAGGACAGTTACAATCAGCTGCTGACCAAAGAAACCGTTACCGTTACCAATGGTAAAGGCCAATGGCCGCTGCGTATCAACCAGCCTGACTGGGGCCGTTACCTCGTACGGGTTAAAGACCTGCAGAGCGGCCATACCTCCGGTAAGTCCGTATATATCGACTGGCCGGGATGGGCACAGCGCATGCAGAAGGAAAACCCTGCAGAAGCGGCCATGCTCGTGTTCACCTCCGACAAGCAGCACTACAAGGCAGGAGAGGACATCAACCTTACCATACCCAGCAGTGCCGGCGGCAGAGGCCTGATCAGTATCGAGTCCGGCAGCAAGGTGCTCAAAACCTTCTGGATCAACACCCAGCAGGGACAAACCACTTTCCGCTTCAAGGCGGAAAAGAACATGACGCCCAATATATACGTCAACGTTACCCTGCTGCAACCCCATGCACAAACTGTCAACGACCTGCCGATCCGCATGTATGGCACTATCCCCATCACCGTGGAAGACCCGGGCACCATCCTGAAACCGGTGATCAGCATGGCCGATAAACTGAAGCCTGAATCAGAAGCCAATATTACCGTCAGCGAAAGCAACGGTAAACCCATGACATATACCATCGCCATCGTTGATGAGGGCCTGCTGGACCTGACACGTTTCAAAACACCGGACCCGCACAGCGCCTTCTATGCCCGTGAAGCACTCGGCGTAAAAACATGGGACCTGTTCGACTACGTAGTCGGCGCCTATGGCTCCGACCTGGAACGTATCCTCAGCATCGGTGGTGACGAAGGCCTGAATAAAAACGCCGGCGCCGCTAAAGCCAACCGCTTTAAACCGGTCGTGAAATACATGGGGCCTTTCTATCTTAAAGGAGGCCAGAAACAAACACACAAATTCAAGCTGCCGCCGTACATAGGCTCCGTCAAAGCGATGGTGGTAGCCGGACAGGACGGCGCCTACGGCTTTGCCGAAAAAGCCGTGGCCGTGAAGAAGCCGCTGATGCTGCTGACCACCGCACCGCGTGTATTAGGTCCGTCAGAAACCATACAGGTGCCGGTTACCGTCTTCGGTCTTGAGCCTACGGTACGTTCTGCCAATGTGACCATCAGCACCAGCCCGCTGCTGGAAGTGGTAGGGGAAAGCACCAAGACCGTGACCTTCCCGCAACCAGGCGAACAGATGGTGTACTTCGATGTGAAAGTGAAACCGCAGACCGGTGTCGCTAAAATCAAGGTAACCGCCAGCAGTGGCGCAGAGAGGGCGGAAGAAGCCATTGAAATGAACGTGCGCAACCCCAACCCGGTGATCACTAACGTGGCAGACTATACGCTGGAAGCCGGCAAAAGCTGGAGCACACCGTTTAGTCCTGTAGGCATGGCCGGCACCAACACCGGCGTGCTGGAAGTATCCACTATCCCGTCGCTTAACCTCGGCAAACGCCTGCAATTCCTGATAGATTACCCGCATGGCTGTATCGAACAAACCACTTCCGGCGTGTTCCCGCAACTGGTGCTGAACCAGCTGATGGACCTGAAAGAAAGCCAGCTGGCAGAAATAGACCGCAACATAAAAGCCGGTGTCAACAGGCTCAAAGGCTTCCAGACTTCCGACGGCGGCCTCTCTTACTGGCCGGGCCAGGCACAGTCCGATGAATGGGGCACCAACTATGCCGGTCACTTCCTGCTCGAAGCACAGGCCAAAGGCTATACGCTGCCGCCAGGCCTGCTGGACCAATGGAAAAAATACCAGCGTAACAAAGCCACCACCTGGGCGCCCAACACCCAGAACTTCTATGGCGGCGATCTTACACAGGCGTACCGCCTATACCTGCTGGCACTTGCCAAAGTACCGGAAGTAGGCGCCATGAACAGGCTGAAGGAATTCCAGTTCCTGTCCACAGCCGCCAAATGGAGACTTGCAGCAGCCTACAAACTGGCCGGTCAACCAGAAGTGGCCAACTCACTGGTACAAAAACTGAGCATTGAAGTAAAACCATACAACCAGCTGGGCGGCACCTTCGGCTCTGATCTGCGCGACAAAGCGATGATCCTGGAAACACTCACCATCCTGGGCCAGCGCAACCGCGCCAATGAACTGGTGAAACATATCGCTTTCAACCTGTCTCAAAACGACCAGTGGTACAGCACACAAACCACGGCATATGCACTGATCTCGATCGCTAAATTCTGCGGCAGTAACAAAGGCGGCAGCAAGATCAATCTCAGTTATACGCTCAATGGCGCCAAAGGGACTATAAACGGTCAATCATATGTAGCGCAGGTGCCTGTCACCTTCAACGGCTCACAAGGCAATATCAGCCTGCAGAACAACGGGCAAAACGTACTCTATGTACGCCTCATTCTGCGCGGCCAGCCGGAAGCCGGTCAGGAACCGGTGGCCAGCAACAACCCTGAAATACTGGACCTTCAGGTGCGCTACAGTACCCGTGACGGCAAACCGCTGGACCCTGCGACACTGAAACAAGGCAGCGATTTCATGGCCACCGTGACCATCAAAAATCCGGGCAAACGCGGCTACTACGAACAGATGGCCCTGTCACAAATATTCCCGTCAGGATGGGAAATCCTTAACACCCGCCTCATGGACAACGACAGCTCCTTCCACTCGTCGCCAGCTACGTATATGGATATACGTGATGACAGGGTATATACTTACTTCAACCTGGAAGAAACCAAAACACACACGTACAATGTGTTGCTCAATGCTTCTTACCTGGGCCGGTATTATCTCCCGGCGGTTTCCTGCGAGGCGATGTATGACAATACCATCCACGCTTTTTCACCAGGCAAATGGGTAGAAGTAGTGAAATAGGACCGATATATTTCAACATACAAATGGCCATCTCCAAAAAGAGATGGCCATTTTGTTTTCAGCAAACAAGCTGTCATTTTTCAAACATCATTTGCTCCGCAGGCTGTTCTCCCTTATACCACTGAAACAACACCAGGCCCAAAGCCCCCACACCAAACAACCCCATTCCCCAGGGGGTATACTGCACTCCATATTCGCGGATAATCCATCCGCCCGACAAGCTGCCAGCAGCAATCCCCAGGTTGCCAAAGGAGATAGACAGGCTGTTGGCAAACTCCGGAGCTTCAGGAGCATAGCTAATCATATACGCCTGCCCGGTCAGAAAGCAAGGCGTGTGCAGAAATCCCCATGCCGCTATCAGTAGCAGCGTCATTGCTGAAAACGGTCCGGCATAATATATACCTGCAGCTATGACCGTCAGGCCCGCGAGGAAGGTGGCTGTTGTCCCCATAAGGCTATTGCTCAATAACCTTCCCGCCACAAAGTTGCCCGCCACGCCCATCACGCCAAACAGCAACAACATACCACTGATAAGACCGGGGCCCATGCCGGTCACCTTTTCCAGGTAATCCGCGAAATAAGCGTACGTGGTAAACATGGCCGCGTTCATCAAAAACACCATGACCGAACTGATAAGAAAAGCAGGCTGCCGAAGAATAATAAGATGTTGGCCGACAGATTGTTTTTCTTTCGCCGGCATAGCTGGCAACACAAACCATATACAACATAATGCCGTCAGGCTGATTATACCTTGCACCACAAACGATGCCTGCCAGCTGTTGAATATATCTGCGATATACGTGGAGAACGGCACCGTAGTAATAGTAGCAATGCCTATTCCACCTAATACGATGGCCATCATTTTATGCTGGTCTTTTTTATTCGCTGTACCTGTTGCCGCCGCTATCGCCGTAGCGATATAAACCGGCTGCAGAAAGGCCGGCAGCATTCTGGCAGCCAGCAGCAGCCAGAATGGGGGAGACAATACCGAAACAATCCCGGAGACCAGAAACAGCAACAGGCTGACCGCCATCACTGTTTTGCGGTTGAACCGGGACATGAGCAGCATCATGAAAGGCCCCGCCAGAGCAATGACCATAGCAAACCCGCTCAACAACAATCCGGCTGTCTCAATACGTACGCCGTAGTACCGCGCAATTTGTGGCAGGATGCCAATTACGCCGAATTCTGTGGTGATAACGCCTATCATTCCCAGGCATCCTATATATGCAATCTTTTTCATCACCCCTTCTATTACAAATGAAGACGTAGGAAACCGGCTACTTCCGCAATGGCCTGTTTTCCACTGCTGATCATACCACCCATCTGGAAAAAGCCGTGTATCATACCTGTGTATTCGGTCAACTTTATGTCCACGCCGGCTGCCTGCAGCTTCTGCGCATATAATACTGCTTCATCCCTTAAAGGATCATATTGTGCAGTAATAATCAGTGTAGGCGGCACCCTCGTGAATTCTTCGGCCATTACCGGAGACGCATCAGGATGGTTTCTGTCTGCAGGAGAAGGCGTATACAGGTCCCATGCCAACCGGGCGCCCTCCAGGGTGAGATTAGGCCCGTCTGCAAACTCCTCCCATGATGGTGAGCTCAACGACGCATCTGTAACAGGGTAAATCAATGCCTGACAACGGATGCGGACGCCTGCTGTTTTCAACGCATGGCTGGCCGCTGCTGCTGCGAGCGCGCCACCGGCGCTGTCTCCCGCCACAGCAATACGGGCCCCGTCAATCTTCAGTTCGCCCGCATGTTCGTTTACCCATTTCAATACATGGCGGCAATCGTTTAATCCATGCGGGAAGGGAAACTCCGGTGCCAGCCGGTAATCCACCGCTATAAACACTGCGTTGGATTCTTTCGCCAGCGCCCGTACCGGACGGTCGTGGGTTTCAAGGCTGCCAGCGTTAAACCATCCCCCGTGGAAATATAGCACCGCCGGCAATGACGGCCCGTCAGACGGCCGGTAAATGCGGATACGTATATCACCCGTTGCTGACGGCACGTCCCGGTCTTCTATGTGAAACAATGCTTCCGGTTCACCCGCCATGGGAATAAACCCTTCGTAAAACTTCCTGCCGGCCAGTACGGCGTCTTCCTCGTCAGGAACAGGGATAGCCTGTATGAATTCCAGGGCTGCCAGCACTTCGGGCGATAACATTAGTTGATCGTTCATCTTTTTTTATTACAAAATTGGCCTCCGGAAGGCCATAAAATAAAATAGCATGATTTATCAACCTCATAAAATTATTTATACCTTCACTATATGGTAAATCTGGAATGGTACAGAACATTTAAAGCGGTATACCAGACAGGGTCGCTGACAGCAGCGTCCAAAGTGCTGTTTATCTCACAACCTAACGTGAGCCAACACCTGTCGGCCCTGGAGGCGCATGTGGGAAAGCAGTTGTTTGAACGAAAGCCCAGGCTGGTGCCCACCGATCACGGCAAATTGTTTTATACGCAACTAGTGGAGCCGCTGGAAAAGCTGGAACAGCTCGAAACGAATTTCTCTGCAATGTGCCATGAGCAGCAGTTTCCGACCATCCGGCTGGGCACCGTGAAAGAAATATTTCATTCCGTTTTGCTGCCGCGTTTGAAAGCCTTTCCGGCAAACATCATAACGTCATTTGGGTTGACTAAAGATTTGCTGATTAAGCTGGGGAACGGTGAACTTGATTTTGTTATTGCCACACAACGCACAGAAAGGAAAGATATCATCTTTGAACCTATACTGACAGAGTCCTTTGTCATAGCCGGAAGCACTTCGCTGAACACCAAAAAATTCCATTCCCTGGTCCAAAAGAAGGAACTGGAAAAAGCAGAGGAATGGCTGCTGCAACAGCCCTGGTTGGCCTACAGTACTGACCTTGCCATTATTCGCCGCTTCTGGCTGACCAATTTTAAAAAGCGGGCAGCTATCCATCCCCGCTTTGTCATCCCCGACATGAACACCATCCTGCAGGCGCTTGAAACCATTGATGGGCTTACGGTTGCCGCTGACTACCTGGTAAGGGGGCTTCAGAAAGAAGGCAAAATAAAGATGATATGGAAGGGGGAAACTGCCACCACCAATGTTATTTATCTCGCTTATGATAAAACGAAGACCACCGCCAGGCAGGTAGAACTTATCAAGTTTTTATTTATTTGATAAATTATTGCCTTCTTATCGTTTCCTCTCAAACACTCATCAGCGCTGCATCTCAGCAGAACAAGCCACCTGCTGTCCAACAAAAAAACTGACCATTCATCAAGAAAAATATTTCTGCACTTTCATTTATCATGATAACTTATTATTTTCACGTTCTGAATCTGTCACTTTTAAAGTCAACCAACAGTCAAAACAAAATCTAATTCTAAATCGCAGATGCCTATATTCTAAGAAAGAATCTCGGAAATAGTACGCAGCAGCTTATGAGTAGAAGGGTCCTTTGATACCAGCCTTTGGTATACCAGGTTTTTGCAATGATACAGTCCACCAGATCCCGCTGTATCGTTAATGGGATTTTCTTGCTCCTACTATTTACTGAGTCATTTATATAATGTTTAAAAACAACCGGAATCATTGTGCAACGATTAAAATTTAACCGTGAACATGGGATGACCAACTATTAATCTAACCTGGCTTCGTTAAGCTATAATGTTGTCGTGACCGACAGGAACTGGCACCACTACTGGATTGCCGGGCGAAAGTTCTTTGTCTAAAATGTATACTCTACTTCTCTATTTATCATTTCATCTAAATCGACCGATTATGAAGAAAGCACTACTATTTTTTCTTTGGGTCCTGGTAGCTGTGCCAATGATGGCGCAGCAACGACAGGTGACCGGAAAAGTGACTGACACACGCGACGGTACGCCTTTACTCGGTGTAACCGTAACCGTTAAAGGCTCCAAAGCCGGCACCGCTACCGATGTTGACGGTAATTTTAAAATCAATGTGAACGGTGATGCCACGCTCGCTTTCAGCTTCGTGGGATACGAAACGATTACCATGGCCATTGGCGAAAAGAGCCATGTAATCGTAAAAATGGGACCGGATTCCAAAACACTGAACCAGGTGGAAATCAGCACTGGTTATACTTCCAAAAGAAGAGGCGCTATTACCGGCGCTATCACAACGGTAGACGGCAAACAAGTGGAATCAAGGCCTCAGGGCAACGTACTGCACAACCTGCAGGGACAATCAGCAGGTACATACGTAATGGCGAATGGCGGACGTCCTGGTGTGGCTCCGGTTATTTTGCTCAGAGGCGTAGGTTCCATCAACTCCGGCACTGCTCCGCTCTACATCGTAGACGGTCAACCGGTAAGCGGCAGTGACTTTGCCCTGATTGCTCCGGACGATATTGAAAACATCAATATCTTAAAAGATGCCTCTGCTACTTCTATCTACGGTTCCCGTGGCGCAAACGGCGTAATCCTGGTGACCATGAAAAAAGGCGTCCGGAATTCCCGCCCGCAGGTTGACTATCGCGGCTTCTATGGCTATGCGGACATCAACCGCTCCAAGTTCAAAATGATGAACACCAAAGACCGCCTGGACTATGAAGTTTTCATTGGAAAAAGAGCAGCAAATGATCCGGCTATTCCTGAACTGATGAAAAATGACTTCAATCAGTCAAAAGTCGTGTTCAAGCCCTCCCAGACACAATCTCATGTGTTGTCTGTAAAAAGCGGCAATGAAACTACTTCCATCTATTTCTCCGGTGAGTATTTCCAGATGGACGGTATCTACTTTGATAATACCTTCAAACGTTACTCCAGCCGCCTGGCTATCGACAACCAGACCACCAAATGGCTTAAAACCGGTGTTTCCATGTACCTCGGTTATATGGACGAAACCACACCGAACGAAACCCGTAACTCCCTTCAGAACCCGGGTATGCTGGCCTACATGCTGATGCCTTACGAGGACCTGAAAAACCCTGACGGCAGCTGGAGAAAATTCCTGCAATACCAGGCTTACAACGGCGCCAGAAGCCAGCTGTGGACCCGCAGCCAGGGCCTGACCGGCAACAGCAACGACCACCTGAAATTCATCGGTAATGCCTATGCAGAAGCTAACATTACCAAAGAGCTGAAATTCACCAGCCGCTTTGGTATGAACCTCTCCGATTATGTTACTAAAACATGGAACGCCCCTGAACTCGCTGCCACAGATAATGGCAACGCCACCAGACGTTTCTCCCGCTGGTCTAACGCTATCTGGACCAACCTCCTGAACTACCGCAAAACTTTCGGCGACCACTCTATCAATGCAGTAGCCGGTACAGAATACAATGCACTGACCGACTATGACTTCTCCACTACAGCACGGAACACAGCATTTCCTACGTTGTATGAGTTCGGTGCCATGTCAGTTCCCAGCACTTCCAGCGGAAGCCTGAGCAAATACAGAATGTTCTCGACACTGGCCTCAGTGAACTATGGCTACAAAGACCGTTATTATGCGGACCTCTCCATCCGTCGTGATGGTTCTTCCAAATTCGGCGCCAACAACAAATGGGGTAACTTCTGGGCTGTCGGCCTGTTGTGGAACGCTAAAAATGAAGACTTCCTGAAAGACAACCTGCTGATCAGCGATCTTCGTGTACGTGCCAGCGTTGGTCTGACCGGTAACGATGATATTGGTTTTTATCCTTCCTATAGCATCAACTCTGTTAATAACAGCAGCCCTAACACCACGACCACCAAAGCAGGTTACGAAAGCAAGGCAGGTATGGTGCCTACCCAGGCTGCCAATCCGGACCTGGGCTGGGAAAAGAAACGTAAGTTTAACGTGGGCGCAGACCTCGGCCTGTGGGACAACCGCCTGACCTTTACCCTCGATTACTACCGTGAGCTGACTTATGACATGGTGCTGGACGTACCGGTGTCCTACCTCACCGGTTATAGCTCCATCAAAGCCAACATGGGCAAGATGCAGAACAACGGTATTGAATTCTCTGTCAAATCAACCGTTATCAGCACTAAAGACATCACGTTTAATGTAAGCGGTAACTTCACCTACAACAAAAACAAGGTTACGGAGCTGTATGGCTTCCGCGACGAACTGCTCGGTACAGGTACCGGTATCCTCGTAAAAGTAGGCTATCCCCGCGGACAGTTCAAATACAACCGTTTCTCCAGAGTTAATCCTGACGACGGTACAGAAATCTGGCTGGATAAAAACGGGAAAGAAACCACCAACTTTGATGCTGGCGATGCAGCCATCCTCGATGGTAAAAACATGTACGCACCTTACTATGGTGGCGCCACCTTTGACTTCAACTACAAAGGCATTGGTATCTTCATGCAGTGGAACTACATGCTCGATAAATACAGCGTAAACAATACCCGTGCTTGGCTGGTATGGAACAACGACGCCTGGTATAATACCAACCGCGCTGCCGACCTCTATCAGAATATGTGGAAAAAACCAGGTGATATCGCTAAATACCCTAAATATGGTTCATCCACCGCTTTCGACGACAGATACCTGGAAAACGCGTCTTTCCTGAGATTAAGGGACCTGACTGTTTATTACAATCTGCCTAAGAACCTGCTGAGTGCTACTAAAGCATTCCGTAGTGCACGGGTATATGCCCGCGGTAACAACCTGCTCACCTTTACCAAATGGAGCGGTTATGATCCGGAATATTTCAACAACCTGGAGCTGGGCATCTATCCTGTTTCCCGTTCCTATACCGTTGGTTTGGACCTGACCTTCTAATCCATTACCGAACTTCCTAAAACAGAAAAAATGATAGCTATCAATAAAAAAATATTTCTGGCCGCGGCACTGGGAGCAACCATGCTGATGTCTGCCTGCAATAAGAAGCTGGACCAGCTTCCTAACACCAGCGTATCTACCGATGAGATATATACCAGCATCGCTGGCGCTGAAATCGCCTACAACGGTGTATACAGCACGTTCTATAAAGCTGAATACTATGCCCGCGCCTATGTGGTGATTCCGGACCTGGCAGCGGACAACATGATCCTCTCCGCCTGGGCGAACAACGTGTACAATGAAATTCACCGCTGGACCATTCACTCCGGCACCTACGAAACCGGCAACCTGTGGGGTACCATTTATCCGGCCCTGCACCGCTGTAATGTGTTTCTCGCCAATATCGACAAAGTACCCGTACTTTCCGGAGAAAACGCGGAAACAGTAGGAGCCAGAAAGAAAACCCTGAAGGCACATATTCAGGCCTTACGCGCCATGTTTATGTTTGACGCGCTGCGCATCTATTGCAAATACGACCTGAATGATCCACTGGGCCTGCCATTTGTTACGGCACCTACTACAGAGATCATGCATAAACGCAAATCTGTACAGGAGACCTATAACCAGATCGTACAAGATCTGAACGATGCAGCAGCCAATATCGGCGAGGATAACGCAACCGGTATGACAAGAGTCAACAAATATTTTATTGCTGCCCTACAATCCAGAGTATACCTCTATTTCAAGAAGTGGGACCTGGCTATCGCTGCAGCAGATAAAGTAATGAGCGTAGCATCCTTCGGTTATGAAACAACCGGCGCCAACCTGCTGAAAGTTTGGAGAGATGATAACAGCACCAAAGAAATCATCTTTAGACCTGCTATCACCGAGATCAACGAAGCCAAATACTTCTCCTACGGTGTATGGCTGATCTCCGACGACGTTGCCCGTAACAAACCTAATCCGGACTTCATCGCACCGAAAGCTTTCGCGGAAAGCTTTAGCACCGCTGACCTGCGCAGAGCTATCTACTTCCGGAAAGACAGCGTGCGTAACTACAAAAAGGATTCCTTGTACGTGATCAACAAATATCCGGGCAACCCGGCTTACGCCAGCTGGCAGGAAAAATGCAATGCTCCTAAAATCCTGCGTTATGCGGAAGTAGCACTGAACAAAATGGAAGCAGCCTACTATGTTGACAAGTCAGTTTCCAAAACCCTGCTGAAAGCACTGCGCGCTGCCCGTATCCCTGGCTACGACGGAACCATCGTTGACGCTTACGACGATGTTACCCTGCTCAACCAGATCCGGGAAGAAAGAAGAAAAGAACTGGCATACGAAGGCCACCGCTTCTTCGATCTGAAACGCTGGGGCCTTGGCTTCACCAGAAACAGGGAAGGCGACTACCAGGCCGCCGAAAATGCTATCGGTGAAATCAAACCTGATAACTATCGCTTCCAGTGGCCTATTCCACAGGCAGAAAGAGAATCCAACAAACTCTGCGACCAAAATCCGGGTTACGCTAACTAATCCGTTTATCTATCGTATAAAACCGCCGGCGATCTTCGCTGGCGGTTTTTCTTCTCCAGGCTATTCCGGCTCGTTTTCAAATAGCTCATGCAGCTTTTGCCGCAGCAGCTTTTTATCAGGGAGAAAGGTTTGATATTCGGAGATAATAGCAGGCGACAGGTTTCTGCTCATCGCATATTCCACTATTTCATCATTTTGTTCTTTGCACAATAGAATACCTACACTCGGCTTTTCATGTTCTCGCTTCACCTTTCTGTCCAGCGCCGTCAAATAAAAATTAAGCTTACCAAGATACTCGGGCAAGAAGGCCGTTGTTTTTAATTCAAACGCCACTAAACACTGCAAGTCACGATGAAAAAACAGCAGGTCTACATAAAAGTCTGTTCCGCCCACCGTCACGCAGTATTCTTCGCCCACAAAAGTGAATCCATCTCCCAATTCAAGAATAAAATCTTTGATTTTACGGATAAGCGCCTGCCGCAAGTCTTTCTCACTATGTTTTTGGGGGAGATTTAAAAACTCGAATACATATTTATCCCTGAAGAGGAGGCTTTCATCGGTATTGATGTTATTCCCTGATACAGGTGATTGTTGCTGCCCCAACCGCACCCTTTCATATAGACTGCTCTTGATTTGTCGTTCTAGTTCGCGGACAGAGTAGTTTTCCTGGATGCATAAACGGAGATAAAAGTCACATTCCTCCCGGGATTTTGTTTTGGTCAGCAGCGTTAAATGATGGGTCCAACTGATCTGCACAATCATCGTATTACGAATATCCGTAAATTGTGTCATCAGTGATGACACAATTTTTTGTTGATTTCCAACCGATTTAACATTAACTATTTCATTAAAATAAACAATATACGTCTGATACAGCTGACGCATCCGAAATAGATTCCTTTTTTCAAATCCCTTCAATTGCGGGTGTTTTGTCTCAATAAAACGCGCGAGGTCCGAAATCGTCCCTTCTCCCCAGCTGGCATTGGCTATCTTTTGATGTATATATTCGCCCACCTGCCAGTAGAGATTAATCATTTCAACGTTTACATTTTTTTGGGCGTTATACTGCGAACGCTTTATAAGCGTTACTATTTCCGTAAATTGCTCCGTCATAAAAAAGTTTTTTTGGGTTAATTGGATATGGTTTTAAAAATGAAGCTTCAAATTTAAGTACCGGGAAATGTAATACCCTGTTCATTTTGGTGATGATAATGAACAGATCAGAATGAATGAATTTTAATACCTCAAAACATTAACCCAACCGACAATACCGTTATCACGAATGAAATTTCAACGCTTCAGGCAATGGTGTAAAAAAAGAAAATGGTGGCTGACAGCAGCCGGCATACTACTGATTGCCTATTACTTTTGTTTGCCCCGCCAATTGTTTACCAGTCCCACCTCCTTTGTGCTGGAAGATGTGAATGGCGACCTGCTGAACGCCAGCATAGCGCCCGACGGACAATGGCGCTTTCCCTATAATCCGCACGTGCCGGAGAAATTCGAGAAATGTATCATCGCTTATGAAGACAAACGCTTTTATTACCACTGGGGGTTAGACCCGCTGGCTATCAGCCGCGCCATCCGTCAAAACCTGCGGGGAAAGAAAGTCGTCAGCGGCGGCAGCACCATCACCATGCAGGTGATCCGCATATCCCGCAACCAACCCCGCACCGTGTGGCAGAAAATAGTGGAAGCGGTACTGGCCACCCGCCTCGAATTCGCTGCCTCCAAAAAGAAAATCATCGCACTATACGCTGCCAACGCTCCTTTCGGTGGTAACGTGGTAGGACTGGAAGCCGCCTCCTGGCGCTACTACGGCCGTAAAGCCGACCAGCTGTCATGGGGCGAAATGGCGGCGCTGGCAGTACTGCCCAACAGTCCGGCGCTGGTACACCCCGGCCGTAACCGTAATACGCTGCTGAATAAACGAAATCAACTGCTGAATAAACTGTACCGCAACAAAACCATCGATAGCATCACCTGTCAGCTGGCCAAGCTGGAACCGTTGCCGGAACAGCCGCTGCCACTGCCGCAGGACGCACCCCATCTGTTGGACCGCTTCCGCCTCGACTACCAGCAGCAAAAATCCGATGGCCCCACCCGCATCAAAAGCACTGTGGAAGCATCGCTGCAAAAAAACGTCACGGCCATCGCGAAAAGGTACCACAACGCGTACAAAGCCAACCGCATCAACAACGCGGCAGTACTGGTACTGGACGTGGAAACAGGCAACACCCTCGCTTATGTAGGCAACATCTACAATCCCGCTGACCCGGAACTGGAAAGCCATGTGGACATTATACAAGCCAGAAGAAGCCCCGGCAGCACCCTCAAACCGGTGTTATACGCCGCCATGCTCAACGACGGACTGATACTGCCCAATACCCTGATACCAGACATCCCCACGCAAATAGCCGGGTATTCGCCGCAAAACTTTGACCTTGGCTATGACGGCGCAGTGCCGGCATCCCGCGCACTGGCGCGCTCTCTCAATATTCCCGCGGTACGCATGCTGCAGATGTACCGCTATGAACGCTTTCATACACTGCTGCAAAAAATGGGCATCACCACGCTCAATAAACCAGCCGACCACTACGGCCTGTCACTGATCCTTGGCGGCGGGGAAACAACCTTATGGGAGATGTGCGGCATGTACGCCAGTATGGCCCGGACACTCGTCCACCTCGAGCAATACCGCGGCAAATACGATATGGACGATATCCATCCGCCAAACTATCAGGCAGACATACAACGTCCTTCACAATACGGACTAAGCAAAGAGGGCATTCTCGATGCAGGCTCCATCTGGTACACCTTTGAAGCCATGACGGAAGTAATGCGGCCCGGTGAAGAACTGCTGTGGCAACAGTTCTCTTCCTCACAGCGTATAGCCTGGAAAACAGGCACCAGCTTCGGATTCCGCGATGGATGGGCTATTGGCGTCACCCCCAAATACGTAGTGGGCGTGTGGGTAGGCAATGCGGACGGAGAAGGCCGCCCCGGCCTCATCGGCGTGTCCACCGCAGCCCCCGTCATGTTCGATGTGTTCAGGCTGTTACGTACCGGCAGCTGGTTTACCACGCCCACGGCCCAGCTCCGGAAAGTGGAGATATGCCGCAAAAGCGGTTACCGGGCCAATGAACTGTGTGATGAAAAAGATTCCATCAATGTACCGGTTGCAGGTATCCGCTCGGGGGTATGCCCTTACCATCAACTGGTACATCTCGATCGTACCGGCCAGTGGCGCGTAACAGAAAACTGTGAATCCCCGCAGTTCATGCAGCATAAAGCGTGGTTTATCCTGCCACCATCGCAGGAATTTTATTACCGCAGCAAAAACTACTACGCGCCACTGCCACCCTATAAACCTGACTGCATCGGCTCTCTGGGGCAGGACAAAGCACCAATCGAACTGATATATCCGCGGCCTAATGCCCGCATCTTTGTGCCCACAGAACTGAACGGTCAGGCCGGACAAACCATTTTCACGGCCACACACCGCAATAGCGCCGCCAAAATATACTGGCACCTCGACAACAGCTTCATCGGGGAAACCGTGGAATTCCATCAGATGGCACTACACCCGCCACCGGGGAAACATACCATCACTTTGGTGGATGAAAATGGTGAAAGAATTGAACAGACTTTTGAGATACTGGCCAAAGAAAAAGACCAATGATCATCATAAAAAAAAGCGAAGACAGTGTCTTCGCTTTTTTTATCGTCAGTAGTTATACTTGTCTTTCCACAACTGCTTCAGATGCCGTCTCAGCTCATCTTCCCGCGCATTCTTTCCGGGATCGTACAGTTTGGTGCCTTTAATGGCATCAGGTAAAAATTCCTGCTCTACAAAATTGCTGTCGTAGTCATGGGCATAGGCATAACCTTTACTATACCCCATTTCTTTCATCATTTTCGTAGGGGCGTTACGGATATGCATCGGCACCGGCAGGTCACCGGTCTTCGCTACGAGTGACTGCGCCGCATTGATGGCCATGTACGATGCATTGCTCTTGGCGGAAGAGGCGAGATAGGTCACACATTGCGACAGGATGATCCGTGACTCCGGATAGCCGATCAGGTTCACCGCCTGGAAACAGCTTGTAGCCAGCAACAGCGCATTCGGATTGGCATTCCCGATATCTTCGGAAGCCAGTATCACCAGTCTGCGGGCAATAAATTTCACATCTTCGCCGCCTTCTATCATACGTGCCAGGTAATATACGGCCGCGTTGGGATCACTGCCGCGGATGCTTTTGATAAAAGCGGAGATGATATCATAATGCTGCTCCCCGGTTTTGTCGTAGATAGCTACCCGTTGCTGTGCGATGTCCATCACCTTCTGATCGGTGATGACGATGGGATCTTCCTGCAGGGTGCCTACCACCAGTTCAAAAAGGTTAAGCAGCTTCCGCGCGTCACCACCGGAGATATTAAACAGTGCTGCCGTTTCTTTTAATTCGATGTTTTTGCTTTTCAGCCATTCGTCACGTTCCATCGCCTGCCTGAGCAACTGCATCAGCTGCTCGTTGCCCAGCGGCCGCAGCACATATACCTGGCTGCGCGATAAAACCGCCGCATTGACCTCAAAAGAAGGGTTTTCGGTAGTGGCGCCAATCAGGGTGATGATGCCCTTTTCCACGGCCCCCAGTAGCGCGTCCTGCTGGGACTTATTGAACCGGTGGATCTCATCAATGAAAAGCACGGCATGGCGCTGGCGCCTGGCCAGCTCTATCACTTCCCTCACTTCCTTTACGCCGGCGGAGATAGCGCTCAGCGTATAAAAAGGGACCTGAAGGGTATGTGCTATGATATTGGCAATGGTGGTTTTGCCAACGCCCGGAGGGCCCCACAGAATCATCGAAGGTATCTTCCCTTGTTCAATGGCTTTTCTGAGGATACTGTCTTTTCCGGTAAGATGTTCCTGCCCCACCAGTTCGTCTAACGTCACAGGTCTTAACCGTTCTGCTAATGGTTGCATACACTTTTATTCTACTGGATGATTATTTGGGTTGATTGATCTGTTGCATCTTGAACTGCATAATATCTTTGATGGAATGGGCGCGGCTGATGGCCAGCTCCGCTTTTTCACCGGTAAACAGCTCGTTCACCGTTGTTTCAAACAATAAAATCCAGCGGTCGAAATGAACAGGTTGCAGCGGTATTTTCTGGTTAAGCGCGAAATGTGGCGCCATCGTGTTTCTGCCATAACGATTACTGTCCAATAACAACTGTTCCCAGAAATCGTACATAACGGGGAGATGTTTCCCCCAATCTACCTGTGCAATGTCCTGGAAGATATAGCCGATAACAGCGTCTGTTTTCACTTTCTCATAAAAGCTGTCAACCAACAACTGTATATCTGCCCTGCTGGTTATCTGCTTTCTTTCCATAACAAGATATTCTATTCTTCCTCTCCGCTTTCTTCCCTTCGTGTCCATTCGCGCAGGAAACGGAAAGACAGGTTGGCATTAAATGTCAGTATAAACCCGATGAGCAGGAATACAATGCCCATTGGTGTCAGTATAGCCGGGTTGTCTGCGCCCAATTGCTGTATCACATCCTTTTTCGCTTCCGGCGGCATCGCCAGTATACCTGCGCCCAGCACAAATAACAGGCCACCCCAAAGTACGGTGATCACGCCCATGATCCGGATGCCGCCTGGTGTGTTCTCTTTCAGCACGACTTCCGGCAGCAACAGGCTACGCTGAAGATATATAGACAAAACGCTATGTATAAAACAAGCCCCCCAGGCCATTACAGACAGAATCAACAAAGGAATGAAGCCTACAGTAAAGACCGAAAACACGCCTGCAAACGTAAAAAAACCTGTTATCATCAAGGCAAGGGCAGTAAAAATCCTGTATAATTTAAACATCAAACTCATCAAAAAGCTTATTTTACGACACAAACCTACCTAATTCCTACCTAATTTAAAGAGAAAATCAGGCTTCTTATCTAGCAACATGTACATAAACCTTGCCGCTCATACAAAAGCCCTGATTTTTGGTGCCCGCTTTTCCATAACTTTAAACACTAAACCTGTTTTACATATGAAGAAAAACAATGCGGTAAAACTACCGTTACTGGCCGCCATGGTTACCTTCGCGGCTTGTAACTCCAATAGTTCCACGCAGCAACACCAGGAAGCTTCTGCCGACACAACCAAAGTCCCGGCATTCAACGTCGCTGATATCGACACTGCCTACAAAGCCTGCGACGATTTCGACAATTACGCCAACGGGAACTGGAAAAAGAACAATCCTATCCCTTCCACCGAAAGCCGCTGGGGCGCCTTTGGTATCCTCGACAAACAAAACAAGGAAGTACGCCTCAAAGGCATTATCGCTGAACTCACCGGCAAAACAGACCTCAAGAAAGGCACTGAAGAGCAACAGATCGCAGACTACTACACCTCATTCCTTGATACCGCTACCATCGAAAAAAGAGGTATCACCCCGCTGAAACCTTACCTGGACAAAATTGAAGCCATTAAAACCCTGGCCGACTGGGCAGCGGTCACCGGCGAACTCCAGAAAATAGGCGTGTCCTCCTTCACCGGCTTCGGTGCTGAGGCTGATGCGAAGAACAGCAAAATGAACATCCTCTACCAAGGGCAAAGCGGTCTCAGCCTGGGCGAAAAAAGCTACTACGAACAACAGGATTCCGCCACCAAAAACGTGCGCGACGAATTCGTTAAACACGTAGATAAAATGTTCACCCTCGCAGGTTTCCCGGAACAAAAACCCGGCATCACCATCCTCGGCCTCGAAAGCCAGCTGGCTAAAATACAGCTGACCAATGTAGCCCTCCGTGATCCGGTTAAAACATACAACAGAGCTGCTTTCAGTGAACTGAAAACACTCGCGCCGGACTTCGACTGGGACGCATTCAGCCAAAAACAGGACATCAAAACCGACACCCTTGTTCTTCAGAACAAAGAGTATCTCACCAATGCCAGCAAACTGCTGAAAACAACTCCTATCGATGTACTGAAAACATATACCAAATGGCAACTCCTCACCAGCTTTGCCGGCTACCTGCCTAAAGCTTTTGATGAAGAGAACTTCCATTTCTTCGGTACCGTAATGACCGGCAAAAAAGCACAGAAAACCCGTGCTGAAAGAGCTATCCGCTCTACCGACGCCAAACTGGGCATGCCACTGGGTAAACTGTTCGCTAAAAAATATTTCCCTGAAAGCAGTAAGGAGAAAGTATCCAAAATGATCGAAAACGTTCGCTCCGTATATGGTGAACGCATCGATAAACTGACCTGGATGAGCGATTCCACCAAACAAATGGCCCGCAAAAAACTGGCCTCCTTTACCTACAAAATCGGTTACCCCGATAAATGGAAAGACTATTCTTCTATCCAGGTCGATAAAGGCACGCTGCTGGAAAACGCTATCTCCGCCATACTCTACGAACACAAAGAGAATATAGACAAAATCGGTAAGCCTGTGGATAAAAGCGAATGGGGCATGACACCGCAAACCGTTAATGCGTACTACAACCCGCTGAACAATGAAGTGGTGTTCCCTGCCGGTATCCTTCAGCCACCGTTCTATAACGCCAACGCTGACGACGCTATCAACTACGGTGGCATCATCGCGGTGATCGGCCACGAATTCACACACGGCTTCGATGACCAGGGCTCTCAGTTTGATGCTGACGGCAACCTGAAAAACTGGTGGACCAAAGCCGACCGTGTAAACTTCGACAAGCTGACCAAACGTTACATCAACTACTTCAGCAGCATGGAAGTGGCACCAGGCCTCAAAATCAAAGGTGACCTCACCATCGGTGAAAACGTTGCCGACCTCGGCGGTCTCACGCTCGCTTACTATGCGCTGCAAAAATCTTTCGAAGGTAAAGAGGAACCCAAACCAATTGACGGCTTCACCTGGAAACAACGCTTCTTCCTCGGATGGGCACAGGTATGGCACGGCAACATCACCGATGCCGCGCTCCGCCAGCAAATCCAAACAGACCCTCACTCTCCGGCCAGAGCACGTATCAACGGCCCCTTACCGCACCTGAAAGAATTCCAGGACGCATGGGGATGCCAGCAAGGAAACAAAATGGTACTGCCGGAAGCTGAAAGAGTTGTTATCTGGTAACTTTGATGATCATGATTATTGCTGGTCCGCCTGATAAGCGGAGATCAGTATAAGATAAATAAAACGCCCACCGCCTTACGCGGTGGGCGTTTGCGTTGATAACACCATATGATTTATATCAGTTTTGATAAATGCCCGAATATTTTATGATGAAAATATCTATTTTTGCAACGCGTGAAAAAACTCTTCTGCATATTACTATGTGTTATCGTTCTGCTGCAAAATTTCGGCACAGCAGTGGTCTTTATCAGCTATAAGATAAACCAGGCCTACATTGCTGCCAACCTTTGCGAAAACAGGAACAACCCGGCCATGCACTGTAACGGTAAATGCCAGTTGAGGAAACAGTTACTGCGCGAGGAGCAGCAGGAACAAAAGAATCCGTACGCGCAAAAAGAGAACAAAGAAGTCACTTTATTCTGTGAACAACTTGTTTTCTCCAATGAAGCGCCCTGCTCCGATATCATCACCGAACAGACCGCATTCTATCTTATGAAACCCACTTATAGTCCCATCACCAGCGTGTTTCACCCCCCTCTCTGCTAATCCGTCTGTGTTATTATTTCCGGTAAACCGATAGCCTATGCTGTCAGTTCCCCTGTCGTTTTTATTATTGATGGTTACCTGACACACTATTGGTGTGCCTGTCATTGTTATCGCTATTCATTACGTATAGCCGATACTGTTATTGATTTGCCGATTAAACCCTTGCAATGAAAAAGCTGTTTTTCATCATGGCTATTCTCATGCCTGTATCTGCCGTGGCCTGCGACATCTGCGGATGTTCCGCAAGTGGCTACCAGCTGGGCATTTTGCCACAATATCATAAGAACTTTATCGGTCTCCGTTACGGATACCGGCAGTTTAAATCCACCCATCCCATGGAACTGGGCAATACCGCGAACCATGAATCCCGGGAGTTCTACCATACCACTGAACTGTGGGGCAGATGGTACGCCACCAAAAGATTACAATTCTTCGCTTTCGTGCCGTTCCAATATTTCAGAAGGGAGGAGGGCAAAAGCATCACCACAGTCTCCGGCCTGGGAGACATCACCCTGATGGCCAATTATACACTTATTGACAACAACTGGGACCTGGGCAAAAAATGGCACCATGTATTCCAGGCTGGCGGCGGGATTAAACTGCCCACCGGCAAAACCGGCATTCCGGACGAAGGTGGCAATATCTACCAAAACTTCCAGCCCGGCAGCCGTAGCACCGATTTTGTACTGAACGCTGTATATACCGTCAGGCGCGGTAAATGGGGGCTCAATACGGATGCCAGCTACCGTATCAATACCACCAATAAAGAGGAATACCGCTTCGGCAACCGTTTTAACAGTTCGTTGCGCGGGTTCCTGTACCAGCCTGTCAGCAAAACGGTGGCCCTGCAGCCTTATGCAGGCCTCATGTACGAACACGCCTCCGGCGATTATGAGCTGCATAAAGCCAAAGAATATACCGGCGGCGATATGCTGCACACCAGCATCGGCGCCGACGTCTATTTCAAACGTTTTTCCGCCGGTGTACAGGCACAGCTGCCGGTATACCAGCATCTGTCTGCCGGATACAATAAAACGTACGCGCGTTTATCCGCTACCGTTAATTTCTTCTTCTAAAACAATCCTTATGAAACAAAATATTCTACTTCTCAGCATACTCTTTATACTGGCCTCCTGCTCCAAAGACAAAACAGCGCCCGCCACAGACCCGAACGAAAAAGGCGTTGTGGTGCTCGAATTCGACAACCGCGCAGGAACAGACGATCTGATACTTAACAACCAGCAATACCGCAATGCCGCCGGTGAATCGTTTACCATCAGCAAATTTGCCTACTATGTCAGCAACTTTCGGCTGATCACCGTTTCCGGACAGGTATACACTGTACCGCAGGACAGCAGTTATTTTCTTATCAGCGAAGACAATAAAACGTCGGCCTTCCATACATTGTACAACGTGCCCGCAGGAGATTATACACAGGTGAAATTTATGATCGGCGTAGACAGCGCCCGTAATACCATGGACATCAGCAAACGTCCCGGCGTGCTTGACCCTGCGGAAGGCGCGGCAGATATGTACTGGTCATGGAACAGTGGTTACATCTTCGTCAAACTGGAAGGCAGCTCACCGGTTTCTACAGATGCACAGAAACTTTTCCGCTATCATATCGGCCTGTATGGCGGCAATTTCAATAACGGTCCGCGTACGCTCAACAACACACGCGAGGTGATCCTTACCATCCCCAACAATGGAAAAGCCATTGTTCGCCGCGATCGTAAAGCGCAGGTCCATTTCTTTGCGGATGCGCTCAAAATGCTGAACGGCACCACCAATGTGAGTTTCGCCTCCGATCCAAACGTAATGACATCGCCATTTTCAGAGAAAATCGCGAATAATTACACACAAATGTTTAACATTGACCACGTGCATAACGAATAACATTAATTAATTCTATCATGAAACAGTTGATCTTAACCTGTAGCGTTCTCCTGGCTCTCGCCTGCAATCAGAACAGCAAACCTGCTGAAACAAAAGATGCACCCATGCCCGAAGCACCCGTTGCAACGGAAACCGCAGTCAGCGATAAATGGCCCGACCCTGTATGCGAAATGCCGTATGACACCAGCTACAAGGAATGGACCGTTTACGGAAAAGACACGATTCATTTTTGTTCCATCACCTGTAAGGAAGTCTTTCTCAAAAAACCGGAGAAATACATGGCAAAACTGAAAAAGTAAGCACTCCTTATTAATTATTCGTTTATGCATCACAGTTACAGGTGGGGCAGGGGTGTTCTATTGCCCTTACTCACCTTCCTTATCACCGGTTGTAGCAAGAAAAACACCACACCAGCACCGGAACCGCTTAAAAACATCGCCTTCGTGAAGCCGGCAGGATTTCCGGAGCCTGTTTACCGCCTGGCAGACAACCCGGTCACCACCGAAGGATTCGCCCTCGGCAAAGTACTCTTCTACGACGGCCTGCTAAGCCGAGACGGCACCATCAGCTGCGCCAGCTGCCATATACAAGCCAATGCATTTACCCACCACGGCCATGATGTCAGTCACGGTATAGAAGACCGCCTCGGCACCCGCAATTCGCCTCCTATCCAGAATATGGCCTGGTCCACCTCCTTCTTCTGGGATGGCGGTGTGCATGACCTCGATCTGCAACCCATCGCCCCCATAGAAAACCCGGTGGAAATGGATGACAAACTCGGTAACGTGATCGGTAAACTGCAACGCAACAACCGCTATCAGCAATTGTTTGAAAAAGCGTTCGGATCGCCTGGAATCAACAGCACCCGCATGCTGAAAGCATTATCCCAGTTCATGGTGATGCTGGTCAGCGCAGACTCCCGGTACGACCGCTTTATAGCAGGCAAAGAGACTTTCAGCGATGAAGAGAAAACAGGACTGGCATTGTTTGAGCAACGTTGCGCCTCCTGTCATAAGCCGCCGCTGTTCACCGACAACAGCTTTCGTAACAATGGCGTGGCCCCGCGGCCCTTCGGTACCGACTCCGGACGTTATAAAATAACGCTGCTCGATGAAGACCTGTACAAGTTCAAAGTACCGTCTTTGCGCAATGTAGCGCTCACAGCCCCTTACATGCACGATGGCCGCTTTGGCAGCCTGGAAAGCGTCATGAACCACTATGATAACGGCTTTTATCCAACTGCCACGCTGGACCCGGCTTTTAAAAACGGGTTCTCATTCAGTGAAAGTGATAAAAAAGCACTCATTGCGTTTCTGAAAACCCTGAGTGACAAAGGATTTATCACCGATGAGCGGTTTGCGCCGCCACCAGGGTTTGTACAGGGAAATTAAAAAAAGAGCCGTGTGATCACGGCTCTTTTTGTTGGCAGCATAGGTACTAAATAAAAACCGTCCCGGTATAAACCAGGACGGTGTAAATACAGCTTATGAAATCTAAAAAAAATACTATTGTGTTACTACAACTCTGTCCCAGGCAACCCATTTGGCTTTGGTCCAGTCATTAGCCGGATCAATGGCGCCGCGGTAGGCCACTTTGTCAAAGAAAGCATCTGCCAGTTTACCTTCAAATTTAGCACCTGCTAAAGCAGGAGAGCCAGTCTGAGGAGCCAGGTCAGGAGTCTTGTTATTGAACGGATCTTTCAGTTTGATATCGCCTGCATTGGCAGCCAGGAACACCTGGGTAGCGTCACGACCGGTTACTAATGCACTCAGCTGATCAACTGTCAACAGTACAGCAGCACCGCTGTTGGCAGTAGAGAATACGTTAGCGGAAGAGCTGTGCAGCAGGCTGTTTTTTACGCCGCTGGTACCATCATTATAGAAGCCCATGGTAACGTTATCGTCTACACGCATAGCTTCTTTCTGTGAACCCATGATGATAGAGTTGCCCAGGATGAACTGGCAACCTCTTCTCCAGCGGGCGCCATAACCATATGCAGCACTGGTGCCGGTAGCATTGTTGGGACCAATGGCTGTAAAGTTGGACAGAACAGGGAAGGTTGTCGGTGTAGTAGTGATAGGTTTATTGGCAGGGTTGGTGTTGTCCACTTCAAAGTTGTTGGACACGTCGCCACTTGCACCTTTAGGATCGGTGAAAGAAGGCTGTTTAACAGACACCGCGAACTGAATCATACCTTTGTAAGCATCATCCATATCGAAATCATCATCAGCCGTGTTGTAAGCGATGAGATATTTGGCGTTTACGGTGCCGCCGAAGAATTCAAACGCATCATCCAGACCGTTTACAACCTGAATGTGGTGCAGCGTGGTTTTATTACCAACGGTGTACAGGGACAGGCCGTTCACTTCGTCGTCCTGGGATACTGCCTTACCAGCGTATTCAATTCTTACATATTGCATAGTGCCGGAGTTGTCGGCATCATTGGTACCACCAAAAGCTTTGTGATCGCCATCTACGCCACCTTCAATCACAGCGTGGTTACCGTTACCGGTGGCACTGCCTACGAGGATAATACCTCCCAGGTCACCTGGTTTCTTGTCGGTATGACCGGAAGTGAATACGATCGGATTATCAGCAGTTCCATTGGCGTTGATCTGCGCGCCTTTGTAAACAACCAGTACGCCAGCAGAGTCTCTTGTGCTGATGATCTGCGTACCCGCTTCAACAGTCAATACAGCAGGTGCATCTACATACACATAGCCACGTAGTTTATATACTTTGTTTTTAGACCAGGTCTGGCTGGCAGAGATTTTTCCACGGACATATACGGTGTCGCTGTTGTTGGACGGCGGAGGCGTAGTGTTGTTGTCATCTTTTTTACTGCAGGCAGCCAATGACGCTACGGCCAGCAAGCCAAGTACATAATTCTTAGTCATAATTACTAATTATTTGATTTACAAATATTAATACCAGTTGTTAGGTGAATATGAAAAGCCTGTTAAAAAAATATTACTTAGTCCCGGATAAAAAATTATACTTGAAGGTGATGGTAAATGTGGTACCCGGTTTTAATGAACTGATGATGTGATCATGCCCGCTTTGATAGGCTGTCTTATCTGTTCCGGGGAACTTATAGTACAAGGCAATAGGTTGTGCCAATATATCGGAGATATTCAGCTTCAATTCACCTGCATTACGGAACAGGCGTTTGCTGATCTGGAAATCCAGCACGTCTCTTGGCTTCTCATAAGTATCCAGGCCGGCATCGGTGCCGCGGAAGCGCAAGCGCTGACCAATCCTGTTATACAGCAGGTTAACTGAAAAGTTATTATCTACAGGGGCATAGGAAAGGCCCCCGTTGATCAGATAAGGTGATTGTCCCTGCAACGGTGTTTTCTTGTTGCCATTAACACCTGGCAGATCAACGTCAGAATTGATGTAAGCGGCATTGGCATAGAATACCAGGTTCTCTGCCAGTTTACTGTGCGAAATAAAATTCAGCCGTTTGCGGAATTCAATCTCTGCCCCGAAATCTTTTGCAGACCGCGCATTATCAAAGGACAACACACTGTTGCCATTATTCGTTTGTTCAATCGGGTTATTAAAGTGCTTGTAGAACACAGAGGCAGAAATAATTTCACCGGCGCCAGGGAAATATTCCCAACGAAAATCCGCATTGGTGGCAGTACTGCGTTGAAGATCTTTATTGCCGGCAATCAGGAACTCGTTGTCATAGTCATAATATCTGAAGGCTGCCAGCTCTCTGAACTCAGGCCTGTTCACTGTCTGAGAAAATGACAGTCTCAGATTGCTCTTGTCTGTTACAGCATAAGTAGCGTTGGCAGAAGGTAACACATCCACATTGTTATAACGTTGTTGCTGTTCTCCGGCTGCTTTCAGCTCCTGTACATAGGACTCAACCCTCGCGCCCCACACGAGCCTTAACGCTTCTGTAAATTTATTATCAAACATCAGGTATCCTGCCGTGAGATCAGCGGTACCGGTATAGTCTTTATTATTGAGGTCTATCTTTGCCAGCAGAATTTTATATTTGTCAATATTCTCCACGCTGAAGATGTTCTCCGGCGTTACGCCTTTATCAAGATTGATCTGAGTATTGGAATAAGCGGTGGCATAGCCAAGGGCAATGGCAGAGAAGTCGCGGTTACGATAAGTTTTGACACCACCGAATTTAAACTTCTGGGATTGTCCGAACAGCTTGAATGGTACCGCAAAATTCAGGTTGCCACCATAGATATTTTCAGACAGCCTGGTATACACACGGCCAGCCTCTTTCAGGTTAGGGTTGTTTTCGTTTGACAGCGTAAGGGAGTAAAAATCCTCACCGCTGTTTTGTTTGAAGGACAGAATGCGCTGATCCGGCTGATTACGTGCGGCGCGGGCGTAAGACAGGTTCCAGTCCACCGTGATCTTGTCTTTTCCGAGCACATGCTGACCTTCCAGCGTACTGTTGTAAAGGCTGTTTTGTGTGACCTCGTTGTTATAACTTTTACGCGGCTGTACATTGTCGTTATCAAACACAAATCCGGTCCTGCGGGTAAAATTATTACTATAGTCGTTATTGTAAAAATTCTTAAGCGCAATTTTATTGTTTCTCCAGTTGTAGGCCAGGTTCAATACAGCTCCCAGGTTAACGGTCTTTGCATACTGTTCGTCGTTGTAATCAAACAGGTGTTCGGTGATATTTTTTTCCGAGCGGGTACGGAGATTAATGCGATTACCATTGTTGTAGTTAGCAGAAAAAATATAGCCGAAACGGTTATTCCTCTTGCCATTCCAGCTATTGCCGGCAGAGAACTGGATACCAACCGGCGGATGCCCTTTACGGTCCTGTTTTCCACTGCTGTAGGTATTCGGGAACTGTTTGGCAATAGCGATTTTTTCCGCATCTTCCAGCATGGTATAGTTGCCTTTGGCAGCATTTTTATATGCAGCGGGCAGGGCGCGGGAACCGTCGTCATAACCGAGGAAATCATATTTGCCTTGCGGCGGCGCTGTATAAAAATTCTTGAAGGTGGTTTGTGTATTGTAACCGGTGCTGAGCGACAGGTCGAGGAAACGTTGGTCAGGAAAGTCTTTGGTGCTCACTTTCACTGCGCCGCCGGCAAAATCGCCCGGCAGGTCAGGCGAAGCGGTTTTGTATATGGTAATGTTATCAATGAGACCGGAAGGAATGATATCAAAGGAGAATGCTTTTTTGTCCGGCTCTGTGCTGGGCATTTGGGCATTGTTCATAAGGGTGGTGTTGTAGCGTTCACTCAGGCCGCGTACCACTACAAATTTATTATCCTGTATACTGGTGCCGCTTACACGTTTCAGTACTTCACCGGTGTTTTTGTCCGGTGATTTTTTAATGAGGTCGGCGGAGATTCCATCAGATACTACGGCATTGTTTTTTTGAGCTGCGTACAGGGCATTGATGGTTTCCTGTTTAAAAGAACCTTTGATTACTACTTCCTGTAATGCTTTGGATGAAGGCTCGTCCATGATGACGTTCAGGGATGTAGGCAGTCCTGCTTTCACGATCACATCGGAGATGGATTTTGTCTGATAGCCCATGTATTTGAAGTCGAGCGTGTAATTGCCCGGTTCGATGGTGAAAGCGTATCGGCCTTCCACGTCAGTTACAGCGCCTTTGCCGGTACCTTGCACCACGATGGTAACACCAATCAATGCTTCGCCGGTTTTCTTGTCGGTCACCTTACCGGTCACCTTGGCAGGATCGCCCGCCAGCGCTGTTCCCGTAAAAATAAATTGAAATAAAGTCAGCAATAACAGTGGTACAGAATAGAAGCCCTTCACGATATTTGGTTTTGTTTTATACGGTTTTAATATGATTTTAATCTCATTTTAATCCCGTTTTAATATCGGTGGCAAAAATATCCGTGAGGCATTAACGCAGTATTAAGCTGACGTTACCAGTATGTTAATAGTTAAGAAATGTTTATGGTATTGTTAACAGGAACGGGTATACGAAATCATGCATAGGATAGGTCAAGATCAACAAAGGATATGGAAAGGCCGGGAAAGCGGACAGTAGCTACATCAGATAAGAAGGAGGCGTGGGCCTGTTGTTGTTCATCAACATGTCCAGCGAAATATCCAGTTGATAGTTTCGTTCTTCTTTTTTATCCTGCACGGCGGAGGATATCTGGAAAAGATGCTGGCTTTTGTTGGTGAATGGCTTGTTGTCTTTATTGCAGAGCTCCAGGCTGAAGTTGAAACGTTCTTCGAGGTCTTCCTCAAATTCACGCAGACTGAGGGTTTCATCAATAGGATATTCCACCAGGGTATCTTCTTCCAGTCCTGCTTCTTTCAGGGTGTCAAAAGCATTGGCCAGGGAATGGCGCACATATACCGCTACATTACAGGACAACAAACGTTGAATTTGCATCTGTAACAGGGATATAGTCATTAATGGGTGTAGTTTGAGTACTTTCATTTCTTTCAATCTTCATTTACTGCGCTTCCAAATAGGTTTTCTGTGAATAGTTAAGCAAACTTAGAAGTCTACTTTTAATTTAATATTAAGCACTTGTTATGATTATGTGAAAATCCCACTCAAATATAAAAATATTTGAATATTTAATCATTTAAATATTTTCAGTAATTAAATAGCTAAATCCGAAAATGTTTTAGGGTCCCAGTCGGGGGTGGTATCATCTTCATCTTCGGGGAGGACGGTTTTACTTTTAGTGACGGGGTGGTGGTACAGGGTCCATTCCCGGCCAACATATTCAAGGGCAGTAAGGCTTTCCACCCAATCGCCGGAATTCAGGTAGGTCACAGTCTTATCACCCACCGGCATTTCCTTGATGAGCGGCTGGTGGATATGGCCACAGCAAACCACGTCGAAACCTTTGTCGATCGCGATTTCCGCTACCGTCTGTTCGAAATCCGAGATGAATTTGACCGCGGACTTCACGCCCTGTTTGACTTTTTTGGAGAAAGACATCTTTTCCCGGCCCATGCTTTCCAGGATATTGTTGACCAGGCGGTTGATGATAATCAGCAGGTCATACCCCTTGCCTCCCAGTTTAGCCAGCCATTTGGAGTTTTTCATGGTCACGTCGTACACGTCGCCATGGAAAAACCAGTGCTTTTTGCCATCAACGTCCAGTATCAGCTTGTTGTCGATCGAGAAGTTGCTCAGTTCAAAACCGGCGTACTTACGCAGGGCTTCGTCATGGTTACCGGTCAGGTAGTACACTTCGGTGCCTTTGCCGATCATCTTCAGGATTTTGCGGATAACCTTGGTATGGGCCTTGGGGAAGTAACGTTTGCTAAACTGCCAGATATCGATGATGTCTCCGTTGAGCACCATGATGCGGGGGTCTATGCTGTCCAGGTACTGGACCAGCTCTTTAGCGTGGCAGCCGTATATCCCGAGGTGGACGTCGGAAATAACGACTATATCTAATGCGCGTTTGTCAGACATCTATGTGAAAATGTAACAGGTTGTAGGCACCTGTTTATGATTATAATTTCTTATACAAAGGAAAAATTGCTATATTACTTTTATATTAATCCAGTGTTAAGGAATTATTAATTCAGGTTTTTTTCTGGCTCCAATTGATTCTGAAAGCTATTTTTGCGGCAAATTTTTAAACTCAAACGTATGGGAGGCTTCAATTCCTTTGTTAAACTATTCATGCCGAAAGACCGGGTATTCTATTCTTTATTTGAAGACGTGGCTTCCAACCTCGTGGAAATGGCCCAGGTACTCAACGAACTGGTAGCGACCATTGATCCGGCCGTACGTAAAGACAAAGTGCATCTGATTGAGAGGCTGGAGCATAAAAATGACGATTATACCCATCGCATATTTGTAGAGCTGGGACAAAACTTTATCACCCCCTTTGACCGGGAAGATATCCACTACCTGGCTGCCACACTGGACGACGTAGCTGACTATATCCACGGTTCCGCCAAAAGAATGGACCTGTATAAAGTCAACACACAAAACGAGAGCATCCGCAAGCTCGCTGAGCTGATCCACCTCGGCGTACTGGAGCTGCACAAAGCCATCCCTGAACTGCGCAACATGCAGAACATGCGTGTTATCACGGATGCCTGCGTAAAAATCAATAGTCTCGAAAACCACGCCGACGACATCTACGACCGTGCCATTGCCGACTTGTTTGATACCGAGCAAAATGCCGCTGAGCTGATTAAAATGCGTGAAATATACCAGGCCCTGGAAATCGCCACTGACAAGTGCGAAGACTGCGCCAACGTAATTGAAACCATTATAATCAAATATTCCTAAGGGATACATCGCTCTGACCGCATAATCCTCGTGTTACCATGACTTTATTAGTAATAATTATAATACTGGCATTTATATTTGACTATATCAATGGTTTTCATGATGCAGCCAACTCTATCGCCACTATCGTATCGACCAAGGTACTGACGCCTTTTCAGGCAGTGCTTTGGGCCGCGGTTTTTAACTTTGCGGCTTTTTTTATTGCCAAATACGTGATCGGCGAATTTAAAGTAGCCAATTCTGTAGCCAGCTCTGTATTTGAACAGTTCATCACCCTGAAAGTGATCTTCTGCGGGCTGGTGGCCGCCATCACCTGGAACCTGTTCACCTGGTGGCTGGGCATTCCTTCCAGCTCCTCCCATACCCTCATCGGTGGCTTTATCGGTGCAGCTGTTACCAGCGCCGGCACCCTCGATGTGATCAACTACCACAAAGTGTTGCCTATCGTGTACTTCATTGTACTGGCACCATTGATTGGTATGCTGGTAGCATTTATTATTACCATCATTATTGTGAATATCTGCCGCAAGGCCAATCCCTTCCGGGCGGAGAACTGGTTCAAACGCCTGCAGCTGGCCTCTTCAGCAGCATTGAGCCTTGGCCACGGCAGTAACGATGCCCAGAAAGTAATGGGTATCATCGCCGCTGCCATGGTGGCTGCCGGATATATTCCCAATATCAAGGAGATGCCCGACTGGATTCCGCTGGCCTGCTTTACCTGTATCGCCCTCGGTACCATGAGCGGTGGCTGGAAAATCGTTAAAACCATGGGTACCCGTATCACCAAAGTAACACCGCTGGAAGGTGTGGCTGCTGAAACTTCCGGCGCCATCACACTGTTCCTCACCGAACACCTCGGTATCCCGGCCAGTACCACCCACGTGATCACCGGTGCCATCATGGGCGTAGGCGCCACCAAAAGGCTGTCTGCCGTTCGTTGGGGCGTCACCGTCAGCCTCCTCTGGGCATGGGTGCTTACCATTCCCATCAGCGGCCTGCTGGCAGCGCTGACCTATCTCATCGCCAGTATCTTTATCTAACATCATGTTATTTAATAATATTAAAAAAAGCTCTCCGCCCTTCGCGGGGAGCTTTTTTTGTATAAAAATGCCGTCATGTGGATAAGAGCAGCTATTTTTGTGCGGTTTTCCATAAAAGCCTATAACATCCAATCAAAACAGTTCTATAATGAAAGGAATCATCCTGGCCGGCGGCTCCGGTACCCGATTACATCCCATCACTTACGCCATCAGCAAACAGATAATGCCGGTATATGACAAACCGATGATCTATTACCCGCTGTCTACACTGATGCTGGCCGGCATAAAAGATATTCTGATCATCTCTACGCCGCATGACCTGCCCTCCTTTCAACGCCTCTTCGGTGATGGCAGCCAGCTGGGGCTCAACCTGTCCTACGCTGAGCAGCCCCTGCCCAATGGCCTGGCCCAGGCTTTCGTGATCGGTGAACAATTTATCGGAAATGACAGCGTGGCACTGGTACTGGGAGACAACATCTTCTATGGCGCTGGCCTCGGTACGCAACTGGCAGATAATACAAATCCCAGCGGCGGTATCGTATATGCCTACCAGGTATCCGACCCTGAAAGATATGGCGTAGTCGAATTTTCCGATGACATGAGTGTACTGTCCATCGAGGAAAAACCCGCTAAACCTAAATCCAACTTCGCAGTGCCCGGACTCTATTTCTATGACAACGACGTCGTGGAAATCGCCAAAAACCTGCAACCCAGCCCACGCGGCGAATATGAAATCACAGATGTGAATAAAGAATATTTGAAGCGCGGCAAATTAAAAGTTTCTATCTTACCACGCGGAACAGCCTGGCTGGATACCGGTACCTTCGACTCCCTGATGCAGGCTTCCCAGTTTGTACAGGTAATTGAACAAAGACAAGGCATCAAAATCGCCTGTATCGAGGAAATCGCCTACCGTAAAGGCTTTATCACTGCCGGTCAACTGATGGAATTGGCCAAACCATTGCTGAAAAGCGGCTATGGCCAGTACCTCGAAAGAGTACTGGAACAAAAAATGATCTGACATCTCATTAAAACGTAAATCTGAAATTATCATGAAGGTTCTTGTTACGGGTGGTTGTGGCTATATTGGCTCCCATACTATTGTAGATTTAATCAATCATGGCTTCGATGTGGTTTCTGTTGACAGCAACATCAGAAGTACCACCCAGTTGTTGGATGGCGTGGAAAAAATTACCGGCAAAAAAGTACGCAATTACAAAGTAGACCTTTGTAACCTGGAAGATACCCATGCTGTATTCCATGAAAACAGGGACATCGTAGGTGTGATCCATTTCGCTGCCCTTAAAACGGTCCCTGAATCTGTAGCAGATCCGTTGATGTACTTTCATAACAACCTCACCTCTCTCATCAATGTGCTGAAATGCATTAAGGAATTTAATATCCCCCACTTCGTTTTCTCCTCCTCCTGCTCTGTATACGGCAATACCACTGCACTGCCGGTTGTGGAAGAAACACCACTGGGCGAAGCACAATCCCCCTATGCACGCACCAAACAAATGGGAGAACAGATCATTGAGGATTATAGCCGGGTAAATGATACCCAGTCTATCCTGCTGCGCTACTTCAATCCGGTAGGCGCTCACCCGTCCGGCCTCATCGGCGAATTGCCCCTCGGCAAACCAGACAACCTGGTGCCAGTGATCACCCAGACAGCTATCGGTAAAATCCCGAAAATGGTGGTTTATGGCACCGATTACGATACCCGCGACGGTTCCTGCGTACGTGACTATATCCACGTGACTGATATCGCCAACGCACACACGAGAGCAATGCAGTATCTGATCGACCATAAAAATGCCTCTAACTGCGAAATCTTTAACCTCGGTACCGGCAATGGCGTTACTGTATTGGAAGCCATTAAAGCTTTTGAAAAAATATCCGGTGTAAAACTCAACTATACTACTGGCCCACGCCGCCCCGGTGACGTGATCGAGATCTACGCCAATAACAACCGCGCCAAGGAAAAACTCGGCTGGACACCGGAAATTGGCATCGAAGACTGTATGCGCACAGCATGGCAGTGGGAGGTTAGTCTCCGCAATAAAGTACTGAGCAACTAACTTCCTGATATTAAATGTTTACATTTACGCCTCAATTTTAAAAAGACCGCAATGGTAAAAGATATTCAACCGCTAAACGAAAAAGAAACCCGCGCCGGATTTGGCGAAGGCATCCTGGAAGTGGGCCGCAAAAATCCAAATGTTGTAGCTTTGACTGCCGACCTGCTCGGCTCCATGAAGCTGAATGCCTTTGTAAAAGAATTTCCTGATCGCTTCGTACAGGTAGGCATCGCCGAAGCCAATATGATCGGCATCGCCGCCGGTATGACCATCGGTGGAAAAATACCATATACCACCACTTTCGCCAACTTCTCCACCGGCAGGGTATATGACCAGATCCGCCAGTCTGTGGCCTATTCCAACAAAAACGTGAAAATATGCGCCTCCCACGCGGGCCTTACGCTCGGTGAAGACGGCGCTACCCACCAGATACTCGAAGATATCGGTATGATGAAAATGCTGCCTGGCATGACCGTAATCGTTCCCTGCGATTTCAATCAGACCAAAGCCGCTACCATCGCGATCGCTGAGCACGAAGGACCGGTATACCTCCGTTTCGGCCGTCCAAAATGGCCTAACTTCACCGCCGAAAACCAGGACTTCCAGATCGGTAAAGCACAGGTCCTTCATGAAGGCACCGATATCACCCTCTTCGCCTGCGGCCACCTCGTATGGATCGCAGTGGAAGCCGGTAAAATACTGGAAGAAAAAGGCTACAGCGTGGAAATCATCAACATCCACACCATCAAACCACTCGACGAAGAAGCGGTGATCAAGTCCCTCAGCAAAACACGCTGCGCGGTAACTGCCGAAGAACATAACGTGCTCGGCGGCCTCGGCGACAGCATCGCCCAGGTAGCCGCCCGCCATATCCCAGTGCCCATCGAATATGTAGGCACCAACGATACCTTTGGCGAAAGCGGCAAACCCGTGGAACTGCTGAAAAAATACGGCCTCGACGCAGACCATATTGTGGCCGCTGCTGAAAAAGCCATACAGAGAAAGAAACAATAATCCACCCGGATAAACTCATTACAGCCCATGGACCAAACGTCCATGGGCTGTTTTCATTTAATCCAGGGACTGAAGCCCCGGGCTACAAACAAATACTCTACCACCCCGTTAAACTTTTACATTTTCTACATATCATAGAAGAAACAATACTTTATATCATCATTAAAGTACCTGACAGCAAGATTTTTCTTTATATTCAGGAAAATAAAACCTGTCCAAGAACCATTTAACCTATGGCCGTTACACAGGACGATAAAACATTACTGGCACTATACCGGATGCCCGAAACCCGTGAACAGGGTTTTACCCTGATCATCCGCAAGTACCAGGAAAGGCTTTACTGGCATATCAGGCGACTGGTCATTTCACATGACGATGCCAATGATGTGCTGCAAAACGTTTTCATAAAAGTGTGGAAGAACCTGGAAAATTTCCGGGAAGATGCCCAGTTGTTTACCTGGCTGTATAAAATAGCCACAAATGAATGCCTGACGTTCCTGGAACAACAAAAACGGAAATTCGCCATCTCCCTCTCTGACGTGGAAGACGGCCTTAGCAACAAACTAAAGGCAGATGCCCAGTTTGATGCCAATAAACTTGAATGGAAACTGCAACAAGCTATACTACAACTACCTGAAAAGCAAAGAATTGTATTTAATTTAAGATATTACGATGAAATGCCCTACGAAGAAATGAGCAGGGTATTGGACACCTCAGAAGGAGCCCTGAAAGCATCGTACCACCATGCAGTCAGGAAAATCGAGGATTTTATCAAAGGAACGGATATCTGATCGTCTGTATTTCCCGATTTTAAGCCGTCTTTAAAGTTTTTTGGCAAAAGATTAAAATCTCATTAAACTATTGAAGCGGTGATGTGTCTAAAAATTGTATATGAACAAGCACGAACATATCAGCAATGAATTAAAGCAACTGGCGCCGGATGCCAACTGGCCCGCCGATGCGCCTTTTACGGTGCCGGCTGGTTATTTTGACCGGCTACCGGATGCTGTGCTGCAGCAGGTTCATTTACTGCAACCCAACCACGCGGGCGTACTTACACCCGATCTTCCTTTTACGGTGCCCAACGGATATTTTGAGGCTCTTCCACAAGCCATCCTTCAACGGATACATGCTACTGAGGAAAACCCGGTCACAGCCGAACTGAAGGAACTGTCCCCGCTGCTGGCCGCCATACCCAAACAGGTTCCCTTTACCGTACCCGCAGGATATTTCGGCTCACTGGCCGCCATCCCGCCGGAACCTGCTATGCCTTCGCTACGCATAGCACATCGCAACCCGGTCAGGAAATGGCTGAGATACGCCGTAGCCGCCTGTTTAATCACTTTCGCCGGAACCACGGCCCTGCTCTTCCTGCAACGGGACGGCAACTTTAGCGTGGAAAAACAACTGGAAAGGATCGACAACCAGGATATTGAATACTATCTCCAAAACCATACTGACGCTTTTGATAACGATGCTATCTTTGCCGGCTTTGCCGACGTGTCAGCTCCGGAAGCACTGCAACAACAACTGAATGAAGAGATTCCGCCCGCTGCCATCGAACAATACCTGCAACAATCATCGTTTTCCAAAGAGGTATTACCTAACCAGTAGTGATGCATGAAACGCTTTAATCTTAAAATAATAGGGATTGTCCTGCTTATGTTGACCAGTGCCATAACCCAGGCACAAAAGCCCGCATCTGACGAAGCAGCTGAAAAAATAAAAAACCTTCAGATGCAGTACCTCTCCCAGAAACTGAACCTCTCCGCTGATGAGGCAGAGAAGTTCTGGCCGGTATATAAAAACTATACAAAAGAAGTGGAAACACTCATCGCCGAACGCCACAACAAAAGGCAGCAGGACAGGGCACTCCCCGGCGACCCCGACGACATTGCCAGAAGAAATATGGACAATGACCTCGGCTACGAAAAAAGAATGTACGATATCAGATCAAGATATACCAACGAATTCCAACGCGTACTGCCCGCCCGCAAAGCCGGCGCAGTATTCAAAAGCGAACGCGAATTCAGGACCATCATGCTCAATCACCTGAATAACCAACGCCTCAACAGAATCAATCAGGGCGGGAACTTCAGGAAAAGACCTTAAACAATAACAAAAAGGGAGATCAACATGATCTCCCTTTTTGTTACTTATACTAACCCATATTGATTTTTACTGTGCTTTATAGTGCGCCCTTACCTCTACCACCTTCCCGTCTTTCAACACCATCATTTCCGTGCTCAGTAAATTGTTGACGCTCTTGTAATACAGCACAACAGAATTTACGCCTTCCAGTATATGATACAATTCAAAATGCAGGTCCGGATAGGCCGTCAATGCCCGGCTGAAATAAGCACGCAGGTTATCAACGCCGCGGATACAGCCTTCAGGGTCATTGTTGATTTTCTGGATAAAAGGAGAGTAAAAGACAATGTCCGGTGAATAGTGCGACATCACTTCATCGAGGTTATGGCTGTTCCAGGCTGCCACCCAGGCATTCCCAAAGGAGGTCATGTTTTCCATTATGATCGCTTTTTTTGAAACGACAAGGTAGGGCTTTTGTTGCCGGGATTATTTGCTGGAAAGCTCATTTTCCCCGCGGCGCCATTGCACGGGCGTCATCCCGAAACAACGGCGGAACTGCCGGTAAAAATGCGAAAGGTCCGCAAATCCGGTACTATAGGCAATCTCAGGGACAGGCTGTTCAGTGGTGCGCAATAACAGCGCCGACATCTGTAAACGCTTGGCCCATATCCATTGCATGGGACTGCATTGATAGGTTTCCCGGAAACGCCGCTTCAGGGTGGCCAGGCTCATGTTTCCCATAGCTGCTATTTCTTCCAGTAACTGCACTTCATGAATTCCTTTATGCAGGCGCGCCATCATTTGCTGCATGGGGACCGACGGCCTCCCGGCCAATGCCTGCTTTACAGTGATGGTTTCCCGATGTAACAAATGCAATACCCGGTCCATCATATTTTCATAGGAGGGTGCGCCTCCTTCTTTCCGGAAGTCACGCAGCAATGCCTGCGTCAGCTGTTGCCATTGAGAAGAAGGGGAAAGCGTCAAAGTAGTACCGACCAGGTGTTTGCCGGTACCGGCAGCAGCGTACTGCGTTGCCAGCAGGTCTGACGGCAGGAAAAAATTAATACTGGCATAGTCTTCCGACGGTCGTAATATCTCCGAGCAGAGCACACTGCCCGATGGTATGAGAAACACATCGCCGGCCCGCAGGTGGTGTACCTGCAAGCCGTCATATATTCTCTTTTCACCACGTACCACCAGATTGAGCACCGGCTGTGGTATATACAGGCCATGAGCGGCGGCTTGCCGGTAATTGCTGTAGGCAGCCCAGCTCTGGCCCTCTTGCTCCCATGTCCTGATATGGTGTTGTCCTCTTAGCGTAAAGCGGTCATACAAGGTGTACATAGGTGTCTGCTCCTGCTCCTTTATCAGAATTTGGCAAATGGCTCTTTGGTATCATGATAGAAAAGGAAAGTCCACCCTTCCTGCTTACCACGCTCCATAAACTCCTGCCGCAGCTCCATACTGCGTTTGCCGTCATAGTCGTATTTAGCCACAAAACGGCTCTTCATCTGGGAAATCTGTGGCGCCACATCGCCCCCGAAAAAGACTTTGTCCTCTCCGTCATCTACCAGAAATACCTGGTGATAAGGGCAGTGACCACCGGTCAGTTCATAATGAATATAACCGTCTATAGTGCCGTTGCCGGTCGTAAACACCACGTTATCGCGTTGTTGCAGCAGTATGATGTCTTCGGAAAGGTATGATTTGCCTGCATGCTCCATGGCATACAGCATCTCTTCATTATTCACATAATAGGTGGCGTTGGGAAAGGTGAGGGTGCGTTCGCCGGTAATAGGATCGGCTGCAGATACGCCCCCTGAGTGGTCTTTATGCAAGTGGCTCATTAACACCTTCGTGATTTCCATGGGGTTGATGCCATGGTCTATCAGGTGCTGATGGATCTGCAATACACCGTCTTCATTGCGGAAACCAAGCCCGGCGTCAAATAATATATAGTCACGGTCAGTGATCACGAGAAAAGGCTGTATCTCTACCAGCAGGGAACCGTGCGGACGGTCCTGCAGGTTATCTGTGCCCAGTCTGAAAGGAGAAAACCGTTTGGTAGCATCTACCGTAAATGAACCTTCTGATAATGGAATAATTCGTGCCATGATGCAAAGATAGCCCATTCACCATTAGGTTGCAGCCCCGGTTACCGCAACACCATCTGCCGGTCTGCGTCCAGCCGCAGCATAATAAATATCAGCATGGTGAAGGTCATCAGCGAAGAACCGCCATAACTCACCAATGGCAACGGGATACCAATCACCGGCGCCAAACCAATGGTCATCGAGATATTAATCGCCAGGTGGAAGAAGATAATACTGGCCACCCCATAGGCATATACGCGCGAGTAGGTCGATCGCTGTCGCTCTGCCACAAATATGATCCGGAAAAGCAAGGCCACATACAATCCGAGGAAGATCACACTGCCCAGGAAGCCGAAGTCTTCCCCAACAGTACAAAAGATAAAGTCAGTACTCTGTTCCGGTACGAAGTCAAAACGGGTCTGTGTCCCTTTCAGGTATCCTTTGCCCCAGAAACCACCGGAACCAATGGCAATCATACTCTGCCGGGTATTGTAAGTTGCCTTGGGATCATTTTCCTTGCCCAGCATCACCTCAATACGACGCACCTGATAGTCCTTTAACACCTTGGTAAAAGCAAAAGGCACCACAAACATTACGAACACGGAACAGAAAGCATATACGCCGATGATGACAAGCAAACGTGACCGTTTCCGTTTGATCTCCCGTCGCATGAAATAGATGACCAGCGCGGTGATCACAGAGAAGATCGTAAACAGCACATATTTATCTACCAGCAGGGCGGACAATACCAGCACGATACCGGAGAAGGCTATCACCAGCAGGATACCAGGCAGCCCTTCGCGGAACATCACGAGGAAAAAGGAAAAATATACCAGCGCAAGCCCCGTTTCATCCTGCAGAATGATGATGCCTGCAGGAATCAGCGCGATGGCAGCGGCGATCAGCCGCGACCGCAACTTGGTGAAGTCTGTTTCCTGCGATGACAGGTATTTGGCCAAAGCCAGGTTGGTACAGAGCTTCGTCAGCTCCGCGGGTTGAAACTGGAAACCGCCGATCACCAGCCACGAGTGAGATCCTTTTACGTCCTTACCAATGCCCAATACCAATAGCAATAGTAATAAACCGCCTGCGTACAACAGGTTGGAGGTGGCGGTAAAGAACTTACTGTCCGTCAGCCAGATCACAGCCGCCAGTACCAGTGATATACCGAACCACATGATCTGGCGCGAATAGTTTTTATTCAGGTGGATAATATTCTGCCAGACGTTATCATCGCCCCGGTATTCCGCAGCAAAGATGGACATGATGCCGATGATCACCAGCGCCAGGTACAGGCCTACAATCGGCCAGTCAATCCCTTGTGTCAGTTTGGCTTGCGAGCGGTTCATGAGCGGTTGCGTATGTTTATTTCGTTGTTAGTTATTTAGTTCCGTTTTTCTTGATAATGGCGCTGTTGTTCAGCGAGTCCAGTTTTGATTTAGCCACCATGGCCGGGTCCAGTGTCACCGTTTCCATTACGGTTTTCATCAGGGCCTGTCTTTTGGAGGAGATGGAGTCCTTCAGGTATTTCTCCATCATGAGACTGGCGATAGGTGCCGCGTAACGGGCGCCGAAGCCGGAGTTCTCCACAATAACGGCCACGGCTATACGGGCGTTTTCAGCCGGTGCAAACGCCACAAATGCAGCGTGGTTTTTCAGTTTGGTCCGTTTACCGTCAACGATACCGTAGTTTTCGGCCGTACCGGTTTTACCGCCGATGGTGATGCCTTCAATCTGGGCCACACGGCCGGTACCGCTTTCCACCACGTCTGTCATACCATGGATTACAGCACTGTAGGCAGTATCAGAGATATGCGCCACCACGTGTTTTTCCTTGTATTTGTCGAGTAAATGGGTATCGTCATTATCAATGCTCTGCACAAAGTGCGGGATAAAGTAGGAACCGCGGTTGGCCACAATACACATGGCGTTGGCCATCTGTAACGGTGTCAGCGTCAGCTCACCCTGACCGATACCAAGGAACACGGAAGTGCAGGAGTTCCAGCTGCCTTTATACATTTTATCGTAGAACGCGGGCGTAGGCACAATACCACGGGCTTCGCTGGGCACGTCCACCCCGATGCGGTGACCGAAGCCGAAGCTGTTCATATAATCGGACCATTTCTGAAGCCCACCCGAACGAATGCCGCCAAACTTGGCCGCGTCCACACTCAGGCGATATACATGCGAAAAGTACGAGTTACAGGAGTGGGAGAGCGCCAGGCGCAGGTTGGCAGCGTGACCGGCGTCATGGTGTTCGCACTTGATGGGCCTGCTACAACCGTAGTAGGCGCCGCCACAGGGATATCCAAAGCTGGGCGTGATAACGCCTTCGTCCAGCCCCACCAGCGCGATCATCGGCTTGAAAGTGGAACCAGGCGGATAAGTGGCCTGAATGGCACGGTTGAAGGTCGGTTTCGTGGTATCACGGTTCAACAGCACCGAGTTAGTGCTGCGGTAGGAACCGGTAAGCAGGTTAGGATCGAAAGTAGGCGCGCTCACCATGGCCAGGATACCGCCTGTTTGCGGGTCGATGGCCACAATACTGCCCATTTTGCCTTTCATGAGTTTTTCCCCGAACTGCTGTAATTCAATATCGAGTGACAGGCGCAGGTTTTTACCGGCAACGGCGGCGCTATCGAATTCACCGTTTTCATAGGCGCCCTGGGGCCTGTTCAGGTTGTCTTTCACGAGGTACTGTATACCACGTGTGCCCATGAGCACCGCTTCATAAGTCCTTTCAAGTCCGGCCAGGCCGAGGTAGTCACCTGAGTTGTAGGAAGAATAAGCGGTGTCTTTGAGGCGTTCTGGCGAGATCTCTCCGATATATCCCAGGATATTGGCCGCCGCCGAATAAGGATAGGAGCGTATCTGACGGGGCACCAGCTCAAATCCGGGCTGGAAGAGGTACATGCTCTCCTGAAGCTGGCCGAACACTTCAGCCGGCAACAGTGGCGCAAAAACCGACTGTCTTACGCGGCCGTTTCTCACGATCGCGTTGACAATACGTTTCCGGAATTCTTCCTTATCGATGTTTAATATCTTACAGAGGTAGGCAGTGTCAATGTTTTTGGCGCTGGCCGGTGTTACCACCAGGTCGTAAAGCACGTCATTACTGAGGATAGCCCTGTTTTGCCGGTCGTAGATGATACCACGGCTGGGATATACCACTTTTCTGAGTACGGCGTTGGCATCCGCCAGCTTCGCGTACTTCTTCTCCACGATCTGCAGGAAAAACAACCTGGTAATGATCAGCACCACCATCCCAAGTATAATCGCCTGTATAACTCTTTTTCTGGGCTGATTAAAAACTGACATGCTATTGAGGACGGATAAATTTTAAAATGCTTGTCGTTGGCGGAAACAGCTGCCAACCTCCTTTTTTTCCGATGTATAAATTTAATAGTAATATTTGGCAAACGCTTCTTGCAGACTGCTATTTCTTTGTGAAAAAAAGCAATTCGTATAAAACGATTAAAATAAGGCTGGCAGCAGTAGAAAGCAGGATTTTCAGCATCAGGTACAATGGGTTGCCGAAGCCGAAAACTTCCAGGATAAAAAAGACCACGTGGTGCAGAAATACCAGCACCGCCGCATAGATCAGAAACTGCGAAACGCCCATACTGGTCATGGACGGCGTTTTCTGAGTGGTTTCAAAGCCACCCTGGGGCGACAGGACATTGATAATAAACGGTCGCAGGTAAGCGATAAACACGCAGGCTGCCGCATGTATCCCCATGGTGTTGGAAAACATATCGAGGGAGATACCCATCAGGAACCCAAGCAACATCACCACCGGGCGCGGCAGGTTAAAAGGCAGCGCCAGGATGAAAAGCATGTACAGATAAGGGCTCACCAGCTGGTGGATCAGTATCTTGTTGAGCACAAACACCTGTATCAGCAACAGGAATGCAAACCGGATAATATTTCTTAACAGTATACTCATTTAATCAACTTGTAAGTTGAGTCTTCTAGTCGTTGTTGTTCATCTTTCAGCAGATTTTCTATTACGTACACATATTGCACGTTATAGAAATTCGTGGCCAGTCTCAGACGGATATTATAAGAGGTGCCGGCTTTATCCGACATCATCACCGTGTCTACATAACCAATGGGGATATTTTCAGGAAACAGCGCTGAAAAGCCGCTGGTGACCACGGTATCCCCTTTATGTACTTTAGCGCTCTTCGGGATATCCTTTAACTGGGCATAGGTGGCATTGTCACCGTCCCAGTGTACAGACCCCATTTCCTTGCCCTGGCCCAGCCTGGCGCTGATAGACACCGAGTTGGATTTGGAAAGCATGGAAAGCACCACTGCATAGTTATCGCTCACGCTTCTTACCACGCCTACCACGCCGCTGCTGCTGATAACGCCCATATTGGGACGGATACCCTGCAGGCTGCCGCGGTGGATAGTCAGATAGTTGATGGGTTTGTTAACGGAGTTATTGATCACCTTAGCCTCAAAGTACTTATAGCGGCGGACCTGGGTGCCGATCACCCGGTGAAGGGTATCGTCGCTGTATTGGCGGATCGTATCTATTTTGAGGCCGGTGCCTGTCACCACAGAATCAAAGCTGGTGCGAACGGCATTGTGCAGGCGGGTATTTTCCGCTACCAGGCTGTCGTTGGTAGCTTTCAGGTGAAAGTAATATTGTACGTTGTTGTATTTGTCGTACAGCTTCCCACTAATATCATTGGCGGAGTTAAGGTAGGCAGATCGCTGCAGGTTATTGTTCTGGAATACCAACACAATACAAATCACTTCCAGCAGCAGAAATAAGAAGAAGTTGAAATATCGCCTAAAGAAAATGATTAAATTCCGCACAAGCGCGAGTCATTTAGAGATTTTATTATTTAGCTATTTGGTCATTTAGAGAGTCCTTTTCCCCGGAAATCTCTAAATAACCAAATAGCCAAATACCTAAATAGGTTTATTGCATCAGGAACGGATATTTGCCCACATGTTTCAAAGCGATGCCAGTACCTCTTACTACGGCACGCAGCGGATCATCTGCTACATGTACCGGCAGTTTGATTTTCTGGGCAAGGCGTTTGTCCAGGCCGCGCAGCAGCGCACCGCCACCGGTCAGGTACAAGCCTCTGCGGTAAATATCTGATGCCAGCTCCGGAGGCGTTGTTTCCAGCGCTTTCAGGATGGCTTCTTCGATTTTAAAGATAGATTTGTCCAGTGCTTCGGCGATCTCCTGGTAAGATACCATGATCTGTTTAGGGATGCCGGTCACCAGGTCACGACCGTTAACCGGGATATCATCTGGTGGGTTGTCCAGCTCTTTCAGTGCCGATCCGATATGGATCTTGATCTGTTCGGCTGTCCGTTCACCAATTAACAGGCTATGGTAACGGCGGAGCGCTTCCATAATATCAGCGGTGAATTCGTCACCGGCGATACGGATGCTCTGGTCGCACACAATACCTGCCAGGGCGATCACAGAGATACCGGTGGTACCACCTCCGATATCGATGATCATGTTACCCACTGGTTCTTCCACGTCGATACCGATACCCAGGGCGGCGGCCATTGGTTCGTGCAACAGGTACACTTCCTTGGCGCCTGCCTGCTCGGCAGAGTCACGTACCGCTCTCTTCTCCACTTCAGTAATGCTGGAAGGGATACAGATCACCATACGCCAGCTGGGAGCAAACAACGGCTTTTTAGGATAAACCATTTTTATCAGTTCCCTGAGCATACCCTCAGCGGCATTGAAGTCCGCGATCACACCATCCTTCAGGGGACGTATCGTTCGAAGATATTCATGTGTTTTTTCGTGCATCATCATGGCCTTCTTACCTACGGCCACAATTTTACCGCTAGCCCGTTCTATCGCTACAATGGAAGGCTCGTCCACAACCACTTGGTCATTATGTATTATCAGCGTGTTCGCTGTACCCAGATCAATCGCGATTTCCTGCGTTAAAAAATTAAAAAATCCCATTGTTGATACGGTCAAAAATTAGAATGCAAAAATGAATAATTCTAACGAATATACGATGCAAAAAGTGGATATTCTTGCAATAATACGGCTAAATATTAAAAAAAGTTATTTGTTGTTTAAACGGCAACCCGACATGATTATTTTACCATTTTAATATTTAGTTATTTGATCATTTGGAAAGCATGTTTCCTCAGAGAAACTTCCAAATAAAGAAACAACCAAATGACTAAATGAACTCGTAACCGATGTCCCGACGATACGTTTTGCCTTCAAACGAAATCTGCTCCGCGGTTTGCACCGAATGGGCCAGTGCCAGCGGCAGGCTGGCTGCCAGCGAAGTGATGGCCAGCACACGGCCGCCATTGCTCACGACTTGCGCGCCCGATTGTTTGGTCCCGGCATGAAATACCACCTGGTCCTGCGTAGGCGCTGGTATGCCGCTGATCTCCTTGTTTTTCTCATATGCTTCCGGATAGCCCCTGGACACCAGCATGACGGTGGCGGCTGCACGCGGATCTGCATAAATGGTTTGCGCTGCCAGCGTACCGTTTGATACCGTGGTAAACAATTCCAGTAAATCGTTTTGTAAACGGGGCATTACGACTTCCGTTTCCGGGTCGCCCATGCGACAGTTGTACTCAATAACAAAAGGCTCTCCTTCCACATTAATCAAGCCAAAAAAGATGAATCCGTTATATTTTATCGCTTCTTTTGACAAGCCCGCTACTGTAGGGCGGATTATTTTGTCTTCCACCTTTTTCATGAAAGCCGCATCGGCAAAAGGTACCGGAGATACCGCTCCCATACCGCCGGTGTTGAGGCCCTTGTCGCCTTCACCAATTCGTTTGTAGTCCTTTGCTTCCGGCAGTATCTTATAGGAATGGCCGTCCGTCAGCACAAACACAGACAGTTCAATACCAGTCAGGAACTGCTCTATCACCACGGTTTTGCTGGCATCGCCAAATTTGGCGGCACGGATCATCTGTTCAAACTCGGCCACGGCCTCTTCATGTGAACTGGTGATCACCACGCCTTTACCGGCAGCCAGCCCGTCGGCCTTCAATACAATTGGTAAGGAATGCTGCTGAAGATAAGCCACGCCTTCTTCAAAATTGTCTGCATTAAATTCCCGGTAAGCAGCTGTCGGGATCTGATGCCGCTCCATGAACAGCTTGGCAAAAGCCTTGCTGCCCTCCAGGCGGGCGCCCTCTTTGGAAGGACCCATCACCGGAATATGCTGCAGGGCGGCATCCTGGGCAAAGAAATCATAGATACCATTTACCAGGGCCTCTTCCGATCCCGGCACTACCAGGTCGATGGCATTTTCCAGGCAAAAAGCCCGGATCTTCTCAAATTCACTCACGCCCATATCGACGTTCGTTCCACATTGCGATGTGCCGGCATTGCCTGGCGCGATAAATAACTGGCCACACTGTGGACTTTGGGACATTTTCCGGGCCAGGGCGTGTTCCCGGCCACCACTACCTAGTAATAAAATGTTCATATGAATTGCCTAATAAATGCAGGTGCGAAAGAAAATGCAAAGAAAGATGAAAAAAGCACAAAAAACCATAAAAACTGACCATTTCCACCATTTTTTTACGAGATATCCTATTTTACTTTAAATTGCCGCATTTAGAAATTTACAGAACCTTAAAACGACTATTGCTAAAACTAACCATTTATGATGCAAACAGCTGTTGCACAGAAGCCTGCTGACGCCTCGTCAAAGGGGCATCCTAAAGGCCTTGCTGTCTTATTTACCACGGAAATGTGGGAGCGATTTAATTTTTATGGCATGAGGGCGTTGCTGACCCTCTTCCTGGTAAATGCACTGGCATTCTCTGAAGCTGAGTCTTCCTACGTTTATGGCGGCTTCCTCGGTTTAAGTTATCTCACCCCTATGCTTGGCGGATACATTTCCGACCGCTACCTTGGCAACCGGAACTGTATTCTGTTAGGTGGTTTCATTATGGGCATCGGGCAGTTGCTGATGGTACTCAGCGCTGCGCTTTACGCCACCAACGTGGACACTGCCAAACTGATTGTCTGGGTGGCCCTGTTCGTGATCATCATCGGTAACGGGTTCTTTAAACCCAATATCTCCTCCATGGTAGGCCAGCTGTACCCTAAAAACGACAGCCGCCTGGATGCAGCCTTCACTATTTTCTATATGGGCATTAACACCGGCGCCTTCCTCGGTATGCTGATCTGCCCGCTGCTGGGTGATGTGAAAGTTGACAACGTGAGAATGGTAGGCGCTTTCAAATGGGGCTTCCTGGCTGCCGGCATAGCGATGTTCCTCGGCACCGTCCTGTTCTATTTCCTGAAAGACAAATATGTGGTGACGCCCGATGGCGAAGCGATCGGCGGCAAACCCGACTTTAGCAAACCAGCCGCCAACCTCGCTGAAGGCGAAGCTGATAAGGCCAAATTCTCTTCCGGCGCTATTGTAGGCGTTCTGGGCCTCCTGGTGGTACTGTTTTTCATCATCCACTACCTCTCTCTCGATCCCAATCCAATCAAGTCCTGGCTGTATCCCTTCATCTACGCGTCCGGCATCAGCCTCGCAGTGCTGATCCTGACCGATAAAAGCATTACCAAAGTAGAAAGACAACGTATCCTCGTGATCTACTTTGTAGCCTTCTTTGTGATCTTCTTCTGGGCCTGTTTTGAGCAAGCCGGTTCTTCCCTCACCTTTGTGGCCGACTATCAGACAGACCGTCACCTTTTAGGATGGGACATGCCGCCGAGCTTTATACAAAACGCCAACTCCATCTTTATCATCGTATTTGCACTTCCTTTCAGCTGGTTATGGATGAAACTTCAGAAACGCAACCTGGAGCCCATCTCACCCATAAAACAATCCATCGGGCTGGCTTTGCTGGCATTGGGCTTCTTCATCATCGCCCTGCAGGTGAAAAACCTGGGCGCCGGCCAGAAACTCGGCGTCATCTGGCTGATCGTGATGTACCTGTTCCATACCCTCGGTGAACTGTGCCTGTCCCCGATAGGCCTGTCACTGGTGGCCAAACTGGCGCCCCATCGCTTCTCCTCCCTGCTGATGGGCGTATGGTTCCTCGCCAACGCCGCCGGCTACGCGCTGGCAGGCACACTGGGCGCCTTACTGCCGCCTACACAGGATAAATTTGAGCTGGCCGCTAAAAATAATATTGACCTCCAGGGCATCCTGGACGGTACCATCACTGCCACTGCCCAGCAACTGGACAAATTACATGAACTGAAACTGGCTGCCCACTACCCAACTTTCGCCGGTTACACGATCCATAACCTCTATGAGTTCTTTATGGTGTTCGTGATCCTGCCAGGTGGCGCCGCAGTACTCCTGTTCCTCTCTACCAGCTTCCTGAAAAAATGGATGCATGGCGTAAGATAACAGGCATACCTCTTATGTATAAAAAGGAAGACCGGAACAATACAATTTGTTCCGGTCTTCCTTTTATACGCGGTAAGTAACCCCGTAATTCGTAAATTTCAGCCCTTAACACTTTTTTACCTTATCAATATGGCTGACAACAACTTCAAACCATTTGTGCCGCCAGGCACTCAAATGAAAGAATTTACCCTCAAATCCATTTTACTGGGCTGCATCTTTGGGATCATCTTTGGCGCCGCCACCGTATACCTCGCCCTAAAAGCCGGTCTTACCGTTTCCGCTTCCATCCCGATTGCCGTAATTGCCATCACGTTAGGCAGAAAATTCTTCAACACCACCATTCTGGAAAACAATATCATCCAGACCACCGGTTCCGCCGGTGAATCCATTGCTGCCGGCGTAGTGTTCACCCTGCCGGGCTTCCTGTTCCTCAGCGATGGCGGTGGCGCCCAGTTCTTTAACTACTTCACCATCCTCATTCTGGCCATCTTCGGCGGTATCCTCGGCACCCTGATGATGATCCCGCTGCGCCGGTCGCTGATCGTGAAGGAACACAAAACGCTCCCATACCCGGAAGGCACCGCCTGCGGCGATGTGCTCATTGCCGGCGAGAAAGGGGGCGACTTTGCCCGTACCGCCTTCTATGGTCTCGGTTTCGCCTTTGCCTATGCCATCTTCCAGAAGATATTACATGTTATCGCTGAAACACCGGCGTACATGACCAAACAAACCAGCAGGTTTTTCCCTTCCGCCAAAATCAGCGCAGACATCACCCCGGAGTATATGGGTGTGGGTTATATCATCGGTCCGCGTATTGCGGGCGTACTGGTAGCCGGCGGCGTGCTCTCCTGGCTGGCCCTCATCCCGTTGCTGGCCTCCCTGCTGCCTGGCGACGTGATTGCCTCCCAACTGGTAAAAATCGGTTATCTCGCCAGCCTGCAAACACCTGGCGGACAAGGCAACTGGGACCCTGTGACCCATACTTTCGCTGATTATTCCTCCGCGGTATATTATGCCTATGTACGCCAGATTGGCGCCGGCGCGGTAGCGGCAGGCGGTTTCATCACCCTGCTGAAAACCATCCCCACCATCATCTCGTCTTTTAAAGGCAGCATCGGCGCTATCAAAGACCGTAAAGAAGGCGGCGACGCACAGGCAAACGTACTGAGAACGGAAAAAGACCTGAGCCTCAAGGTAGTACTGTTCGGCAGCATCGCCCTGGTGCTCCTGATGGCTTTCCTGCCGCAGCTCCCGGGCGATTCCATCGGCAAAAAAATGCTGGTGGGACTGCTGGTGGTAGTCTTCGGTGCCTTCTTCGTAACGGTGTCCAGCCGTATCGTAGGCCTGATAGGCTCTTCCAATAACCCTATCTCCGGTATGACCATCGCCACGCTGATGGGCACCTGCCTGGTGTTTATCGCTGTAGGCTGGACCGGCAAAGTATATGAGCCGATGGCCCTGGTGGTAGGCGGTATGATCTGTATTGCTGCCGCCAATGCAGGCGGTACTTCGCAGGACCTGAAATCCGGTTATATCGTGGGCGCTACGCCCATGTACCAACAGCTGGCCCTGTTCATCGGCGCCATCGTGTCTTCCATCGTGATCGGGCTGACCGTAAAATTCCTCGACAAGCCTACCGCTGAAATGATCAGCAAAGGCGTTACTGAACATGCTATCGGCAGCGCATACTATCCGGCGCCGCAAGGCACGCTCATGGCTACACTGGCCAAAGGCATCCTGTCGTTTAACCTCGACTGGCAGTTTGTGCTGGTAGGTGTATTCCTCGCCGTTACAATGGAACTGTGCAACATTAACTCGCTCTCCTTTGCGGTAGGCGCTTATCTGCCATTGTCCACCACTTTGCCGATCTTCATTGGTGGCGCTATCCGCGGCGTGGTAGACCATAAAAACAAAAAAGCCAATGTCCACACGTCCGCAGCAGAAGAAGAACTGGGCAAAGGCAATCTCTTTGCCACCGGCCTTGTGGCAGGAGGCGCTGTGGCAGGTGTCATTATCGCCATACTGGCCGGATTTGACAGCTCCGCTGCGATACTCGCCAAACTCAATATGGAAGACGGCCTCGCCGGTATATTAGGCCATGGCGGCTACTTTGTACTGGGATGTGCTTTCTTCGCCTTTATGGGCTGGTATCTCTATCGCACCGCCCGAAAAGCATAACATTCAAGTTATCAGGATATTTTAAGATGCCGGCACCGGAATGTAACAATACCGGGCCGGCATCCGTTTTTCTATTCTGAAAATGATTATTTTTATCGGAATTTTTATTACATCTTTCTATAATAAGTACCTATGCGCATACTTGTAACCGCATTACTCAGTGCCGTTGTAATCCTCGGCAGCTCCTGCGGAAAAGATAAAGACGATAGCAAAGACCGTAAGTTTGTTTCCGTAAGACTGGATAATAAAATCTATCTCAGCGAGAATCCCAAAGGAGTGGCTTACGCTCCTGACTTCCAGGACGATGATCCCACCAATGACTACTATAAACTGGAAATTACCGGGAAAACCGTCAATAACGATATTATCAACATCTCTATGGCCGGACTGAAAGTACCTTTCCCTCCGGGCGTATATCCCTGCACCAGAGCAGGTAACAGCATCCTGATAGTGATCAACAGCGGTGGCTATCCTGCCACTTACAGCTCACAAGGCAGCGCTGACTGTGTACTCACTGTCACCAACAGTAATAATATACTGGTGGAAGGGACCTTCTCCGGCACCGTGAAAGACCTCAGCGGGGTTGGCGGCAGCCGCACCATCAAAAACGCTGCCTTCAGAGCGATTTATAGCGTTACAGCACAATAATCCCAGGGCTGAAGCCCTGGGCTAGGTTTTGTTTTAGATGTGTTTATTGTCAATATTTCGTTATTGATGGTGTGAGGGCTTATATGTTAAACTGCCCTCTAAGCATACCTTTGTATAACAATAAAGCCCATGCTCCTGGCATGGGCTTTATTGCTTATTACTAAATGAAATCCAGCTTCGCATAGTCAGATTTCAGGATCATTTTATCATTGGCGCCCAGCCATTTATCTAACAGCGTGGCATATACGCTTTTGAAATCCACCTTATACTGCAAATCCCCGTCTTTCAGGTTCATCAGGTCTGGCCCGTCATTCAACACTCCCTGCCGTTTTAAAGCACCGCCTATCAGGAACATGTTATTGGCTGTGCCGTGGTCTGTTCCGCCGCTGGCATTCTGGCTTACACGCCGTCCGAACTCGGAAAAGGTCATTACGACCACATCCTGAAAGCGGTTATTCTTTTTAAGATCACCGGTAAATACTGTCAGGGCATCGCTCAACTGTTTAAAAAGCCGTGCCTGCTGGTCCTGCTGATTCACATGGGTATCAAAACTGCCGTGCGACACATAATACACTTTGGTATTGATATCAGACATGATCAGGTTGGCGATGGTGCGCATATTACGTCCCAGCTCGGTGCCGGGGTAGTTTTCTTTGGATTGATAAGTCTTGAACTGCTGTTGGATATAAGCGGCAGAAGAGATCGTTTCACCCATGGTTTTGTAGAGATACTCTACATTATGGTGTTCATCTTCATGCGCATGCTGTTGCAACAGATCTTTGAAAAACCGGTCATTGCTGGTATTGGAAAGGCGGCCCGGATCTGTCAGCGCCAGTCCTTTGTTATGCTCACCTTTCAGTGCCAGGCTTAAGGTATCGTCAATCTCCAGTGCCTGCGTGGGCTTATCACAGCCGTTGCACTGGGCGTCGAGGTAGCGGCCTACCCAGCCATCGCTCCATATTTCCTCTGCCTTGCTGGCTGAATGCCAGATATCCATGGAACGGAAGTGCGAACGGTCCGGATTGGGGTATCCCACGTTGTTGAGGATTCCCAGGGAACCGTCGTCGTATAAGGCTTTCAGTCCGTCCAAAGAAGGGTGGATGCCCAGGTCATCATTGAGCGACAAGGCCGTTTCCCGTTTAATGCCCAACGCCGGACGGGAACGGTAATAGATATCGTTACGGTAGGGGATGATGGTATTCAGGCCATCGTTGCCGCCTGACAGTTGTACAATCACCAGCACTTTATTGCCGGGAGGCACCAGTGCGCCGGTTTCCAGCGCTTTCAGAAACTTGGGCATCAGCACCGCTGCTGAGGCCAGGGAACCTACCTGTAAAAAACGACGCCTGTTAAGTATTAACATAACTAATAGCTTTCTGGTGAATGATTAACAAAGTTGATATTCCGGAGTGCTCATCACATCGATGGTAACCGTCTTGATATATCCTTCGCGGGAGCTGGTGTCAGCATATTTTTCCAGCAGCGTTTTTTTGATATTGCCGGGCTGTTGCAGCAACACGCCGGCGATAGTGTCCGCGAGGTTTTCGCGGGGAACATCGGCGTAGCCCTGAACATAAGGGTCCCAGTCGATCCGTGCATTTACTTTTTTGGCGAACTGCCTTTTCAGGAAATCATTGATCTGCAATGTCATTTTATAATTGCCGCCATCTCCCATTTCCGGTGTCAGTTCTTTAGGCCGTACGTTCAGCACCTGTGAGTACAGGATCACCTGCGGCACACGCATCCGGAACATGAGGCTGGAGCTGTCTATCCAGCTACGGCCACCGGGCCAGCCGGCCACGTTGGGCGGGTAAAACAGCATCTGTCCCAGTATACGCTGAAACACCAGCATCGTTTCCTCCTGCTCGAAAGCCATGGGAACGGTCCTCCGTATGCCTACCAGCAGCTCTATGGGCGATTTGATACGGTTGCCAATGTATTTGCTGTCATAAAACCAGTCGGCCATAAATATCTCCCGCATCAGTGTTTTGATATCATACCCTGAGTGATAAAACTTCTCTGAAAGAGACTGGATAAGGGTATCATCGGGTGTATCATCTACAAAATATTTGAATAGTTTGGTAGTGATAAAAGTGGCTGTTTGTTTTTGTTCCAGTAGTATTTTCAGTACATCGTCTCCATTGTAGTTACCACTTTTACCGAGGATATTTTTGATACCGTCGTCGTGTTGTTTTTCCCGGAACACGAATTGGCCATCTTCATCGAAGCCCCATCCGGTAAAGGCGCGGGCAGCTTCTTTAATATCTGTTTCCGCGTAATGTCCACGGCCCATGGTAAACAGTTCCATCACTTCGCGGGCAAAATTTTCGTTGGGATGCTGCTTACGGTTTTGTTGATTATTAAGGAACTGTAGCATGGCCGGAGATTTGGAGACGGCCGTCAGCAGGTCGCCGAAGTTGCCCAGGGCATTGTTCCTGATTTCGCTGATCAGCTGCTGGTTGAACAGCACGTTCTGTGTGCGGCAGGCAAAGTGGCCGTGCCAGAAGAGGCTCATTTTTTCACGCAGCGGGTGATCGCTTTTCTGCATCATATTCATCCAGGCCACGCTGAGGTCTTTGATGCCCTGTGTGTTCATTTCATTGACGGTTTTACGTTGTTCGGCCGTCATGTCTTTTGAGCGCCGGTAATCCGGCAGGTCAGTGGCGTTGATAACGTCTATCGATTCCAGTTCAGCCCGTTTAGGGCCGATCAATACTTTATTCACGATTTCTTTTCGCCGTCTTCTTTCCCAGTCGGAGATAACGGGCAGGGTTTCACCGAAGCCGGCACGCCAGGCGAGATGTTGCATTTCCAGTTTTTTGGCAACTACAGGCATACGTAAATAGTTTAATCTAAGACTGAGTTTTGCCGCCCGGGTTTAACGAAATCTCCAGACAGGATAACAACTTCCTTTTTCAAAAATATTCTTATCCTGTGGCAACGCCATAAAAGCATCGGCAAGCAGCAGGCTGGCAAGGTCCCCCGAGCCATGGTAAGGCTGGGGAACAGCACCCATGGTGCCATCGGGCAATGATTGCAACTTAACAGGAAGATAATATTCCAATGGAGGATTAAAAGTCACTGTTTCCTGCAACACGGCATAAACGGGTGCTTCTTCCTGCGCTCCCATAGCAGCTTTCAGCCAGGGCAGCACATAACGGTAATAACACATAAAACCCGAAACCGGGTTGCCTGGCAGGGCAAACACCACCGGACCATTGGCGAAAGTGCCGAACAGGAAAGGCTTTCCGGGCCTTTGTTGCACTTTATGAAAACGTTGCTGCATACCCAATCGCTGCAGTACCGCCGGCAGGTAATCATATTTCCCGGCAGATACCGCCCCGGAGCTGATCCACACATCTGTCTCCCGCAATAATGGTTCCAGCCGCTCCTGCATGGCAGCTTCCTCATCGCTCAGGTGAACGTATACTGCGGTAATACCGCATTGCTGCAAGGAAGCCATCAGGCTATATATATTGGAGATGCGCACCTGGTGTTCTTCGGGGGTGGCATCTACTGGCACCAGTTCATTACCGGTGGCAATCACAGCTACCCGCGGCAACCGGGCCACCGTTACAAGCGTTTTCCCGACAGTGGCCAGCACGCCCGCTTCCGCAGGGCCTATCAGGGTCCCCGGTGACAACAGCACGGTGTCTTCCGCCACATCGGTGCCTTTGCGATGAACGTTCTGTCCCTGTGTTACGTTACCAGTGATGGTAAAACGGCGGAACCCTTCATGGTCAGTGGCTTGCAGCTGTTCGTAAGGCACCACGGTATCTGTCAGTTCCGGTAAAATGGCGCCGGTCATCACTTCAATGCAATTGGCCGTATTGGACAACTGTAGCCGCGGAGCGCCGGCGGCCTGTATATCTTCCACACCAAAAATCTGCTGCCCGCGGGCAAAACTGTCGTACAGGATGGCAATACCATCCATCGTAACCCGGTCGAACGGCGGAAAAGGCCTGTCAGCTTTAACGGGCTCACGCAATATGCGCCCGGTGACCGCTTCAAAAGGCAGCACTTCTGTGCCCATGTCCTTCACGGTCTGTAATACGGCAGTATACGCAGCAGCAACAGTCAGCATCATTTTGTATTATTTTTGTACAGGTGAAAGTGATTAAATTTATGATATTATGGCCAATCCATCAAGCAGCGATTTTACCCATCTCGATCCCTCCGGTCAGCCGGCAATGGTAGATGTAAGCGGCAAAGGCAGCACTTATCGTGTAGCCGTTGCCGAAAGCCGGGTGTATTTACCCGCACTGGTACGGGAACAGTTCCGCAACAACGACATACAAACCCGCAAGGGCGCAGTGTTCCAGACGGCCATCATAGCCGGTATCATGGCGGCCAAAAAAACGCCGGACCTCATTCCGCTCTGCCACACCCTGTTGCTGGACGGCTGCGATGTACAGATACATCTTGAAGAGGAAGAAGCCATTATCCGTTGCACTGTAAAAACCACCGGCAAAACAGGCGTGGAAATGGAAGCCCTCACCGGCGCCAGCGTAGCTGCGCTCACCATCTATGATATGTGCAAAGCATTCACGCAGGAAATGATCATCCGCCAAACCCGGCTGATCAGTAAAACCGGCGGCAAGCAGGACTACGGGCATGGCGGATAGTCACACTAAACAGACTGATTTTTTGAAAAGAGTAAGCTATGACAGGGAATAATATCGCACCATTAAAAGGACTGGTACTTTGTGGCGGGCAAAGTACCCGCATGCAGGAAAATAAAAGCAGGATCAGCTATCACGGTATGCCGCAGTGGCGATACCTGGCGGATTTACTGACGTCTTTTAAACTGGAAACGTATCTGTCCTGCCGGAAAGATCAACAAACAGATTTTGATCACTATTCCCGGTTGATATCTGACAGCGTGCCTTATGGCGGCCCCTCCGCGGGACTGCTAAGTGCTCATCAGGCGCAACCTGACAGCGCCTGGCTGGTGCTGGCCTGCGATCTTCCGCTGATCAGCCGGCAGAGCCTTGAAATATTGGTCCGCGAACGTGATGCGGAACAATCGGCCACCGCCTTCATCAGTCCGGTGAATGACCTTCCGGAGCCACTGATCGCTATCTGGGAGCCTGCCGGTTTGCGCGCTTTATGGCAAAATGTGGAGGCAGGCAAAAACTGTCCCCGTAAAACGTTGCTGAACACCCATATACGGCTGCTGCACAATCCTTACGCCACCGAACAATATAATGCCAATACGCCAGAAGAAAAGGCTGTGGCCCTGAAGCAGGTCACTGGCCAATCTCTCCGTCCGTAAAAAACTCTTTCTTCCAGATAGGCACTGTTTCCTTCAATGTGTCGATGGTAAACTCACAGGCGTCAAACGCAATACCACGGTGTGCCGAGGCCACAGCAATCACCACGGCAATATCGCCGGGATATTTGTCGCCGATAGCATGCAGCATCACCAGTTTTTTGATGTCCCACTGTGCTTTTACCCGGTCGGCTATTTTCTGCATCTCGCTGAGGGCCATCGTTTCATAACATTCATAAAACAGTTTCGTCACCCCGCGGCCACGGGTATCATTCCGCACTGTTCCGGTGAAAATCACCTCTCCGCCGCATTCCGGCGACTGGATAAAGTCCAGCGCTTCCTGTACGGTAATGGTATCTTTGATGGCTATTAATGTGTCCATAATTATTTTTAAAATCCTGTGAAAGCGCCTTTGCGGGAACTATCCGCCGCTCACCGGCGGTATCACCGCCACTTCATCACCTGCACGGATGATTTGTGTATCAGTCGCATATTCCCGGTTGACCGCTATCATCAGGGAACTGAGCTGCTGCATGGCAGGGTAACGGTCATACAACCACTGTTTCAGTTCCGCCACATTGGTCACCGTTTCCGGCAAACCAACCAGCGCCGCACCGGCAATATCTTTCGCCACACCAAAAAGCAGAAGGCCCATACATTGAAATTTGTTGGTTAAAACTACAATATAGCAGTGATAAAATAGTACTTTTAATACCGGAGAAAATCACTTTCTATGAAGATCAGGATAAGAGGGAACAGCATCCGCTACCGGTTGGACAAAACAGATATGGAGCTGCTGGAAACTACCGGCAAAGTTGAGTCTATCACCCATATCGGCGCGGGCGTGCTTCATTTTTGCGTACGTTCCAAAAGCATCACCGACCCGGTGATCAAAATGGAACACGACGGCGTACATCTGTTACTGCCGGCAGAGACGTTACAGCGCTGGTACACACCGGACCAGGTTGGCTTTGAATTAATACTTCCCAATCCTGATGGTTCTGAGCTGAAAGTATTGGTGGAAAAGGATTTCCAGTGCCTTTCCCCAAGAAATGAAGATGACAGCCAGGCTTTTGAAAATCCGAACGCAGGCAAAAACTGCTGAACATGCTGACGGACGCCCATCATCGTATAATCGATTACGTTAGACTGTCGGTAACAGACCGTTGCAATCTCCGCTGCACTTACTGTATGCCGGAGCACATGCGGTTTGTTAAATCGTCCGCACTGCTTACAGATGCAGAAATCGTCACGCTGCTGGAAACACTGGCGTCTGCCGGCATCTCGAAAGTGAGGATCACCGGTGGAGAACCGTTTCTTCGCCCGGGCCTTATTCCCCTGCTGGCCAGTATTAAAGCTATTGCCGGCATACAGCAGATAGCCATCACCACCAACGGCGTGCTTACCCACCGTTATATTCCCGACCTGAAAGCACTGGGCATTACCCATGTCAATCTCAGTCTTGATACGCTGCAACCTCAACGTTTTCACCAGATCACGCGCCGCGACCGGTTCGCTGCTGTCATGCAAACACTGGACAGCCTGCTGGCCCATCAGCTGCAAGTGAAGATCAATGTGGTGGTGATGGACCAGGTCAACACAGACGAGCTGGTACCTTTTGCAGCGCTTACACGCGAGCTGCCCGTATCAGTAAGGTTTATTGAAGAAATGCCATTTAATGGCCAGGGACATGCCTTTTCAGGCATCAACTGGAATTATGAAACTATCCTCGATACGCTACGGGAAAGATACACCCTGCATAAATTACCGGATGCGCCCCATTCCACCGCGCTCAACTACAGTATTCCAGGCCATGCCGGCAATATCGGCGTGATTCCTGCCTATAGTCGCACTTTCTGTGGCACCTGCAACAGACTTCGTATATCCGCCACCGGTAGTGTCAAAACGTGCCTTTATGGCCCCGATGCTTTAAATGCAAGAGACCTGATGCGGTCAGGAGAAGCGCTGCTGCCGGCTATTCAGCAGGCATTGCATCACCGTGCTGCCAACGGGTTTGCAGCCGAACGGCTGCACGCCGGCACACCGGAAAGCATGTCTGTGATAGGAGGATAAAATCAATTACGAATTACGAATTACGAATTACGAATGGAGGGCTGTTTTATGGAAAGGTTACTAAATAACCGCTCTATAAAACAGCCCTCCATTCGTAATTCGTAATTTATAATTCGTAATTACTTTATGAGCATTCTCACGCCTGCATATAAAATCAACACCGCCGTAGCACCCGCCACCCATTTGGGTTTCAGCACACGGGCACTCAGCCGCGCACCGATTTGCCCGCCAATAATTACCGCCAGCAACAGTGGACCGGCGAAGGCAGGTTCAAATACAATGGCTTTTTTTGCGGCCTGTCCCAGCAGCCCTGAAATAGAATTAACGAGGATAAAGAAGCTGCTCAGTCCTGCCACGTTTTTTGCGGTATCGCACTTGCCCAGCCGCAATACCGGCGCCAGGTAAATACCACCGCCGATGCCGGTCATGCCGGACAGCAGGCCGATAGCGCCGCCGATAAATCCATACAGGACACCGTTACCTTCCCGCAGGGTTTCCGTTTGCTGGTTACGCTCAAAGAACAACCGGTAGCACATGAACACGGCTGCCAATGTAAGCGCTACGCCCAGCAACAGGAAAAAGGTTTCCTGCTTAAGTGGCAGATAACTTCCCACAAAAGCCAGCGGCACGCTAACGAAAGACAGCAACAGCGCCTTCTTCATCGGAAGATGGCCGCTTTTGTAAAAATGATACACGCCACCGGCCACCACGGCCACATTGCATAATAAAGCGGTGGACTTCATCAGTTGAAAATCGATGCCCCACAAAGCCAGGATAGCCAGGTAGCTGGAACCACCTCCGAAACCGGCCGCAGAATATACCAGCGCTACCAGGAAAAAGAGAAGACAGAGTTCTATGGTCACATTAATAAGTTTGCATCTGGTCATCAATGGCACAGGCCCAGGCATGAATACCACCTTCCACATTATACACCTGTTTGAAGCCCATCTCCACCAAACGCTGTCCCACGGCACGGCTACGCATACCATGATGGCACAGTACCGCCAGCGGCGCTTCAGGTTGCAGGGCGCTCACACGGCCCAATACCTGTCCCATAGGGATATGAATGGCCTGTGGCAGATGGCAGATCTCCCATTCGTCATCTTCTCTCACGTCCAGCAGTTGCAGGGCATCGCCTTGCTGTAGCCATTGCTGCAGCTCTTCTACAGACAGGGATTGCAGATTATTCACTTCACAAACAGTTTGTTGATAGTTGTCTGCCAACCGTGTTATCTGTTGATTGGCAGCTACCGGTGTAATATTAAAAGTTAGGTGGGTATTATGTAAGGTGTCAATTGTCAGCAGCTGGTTTTTCAGCGGTGTGCCAATGCCGGTGATCACTTTCACCACTTCATTGGCCTGGTAACAACCGATGATGCCGGGCAGTACGCCCAGTACGCCTATTTCGCTGCAATTCAGCATCTCGCCTGATTCCGGCGCGTCAGGGAAAATACAGCGATAGGTAGCGCCACCCTGGTAGTTGAACACGCTCAACTGTCCTTCGTATTTGTAGATGGCGCCGTATACCAACGGTTTGCCTGCTATTACACAGGCGTCGTTCACCAGGTAGCGGGTGCCGAAATTATCAGAGCAGTCCACTACTACGTCATACGCGCCGATAATGTCCAGCGCATTGTCTGTCGTAAGCCAGGTATCATGTGGCACAATCTGTATTTCCGGATTAAGTTGTTGCAGCCTTGTTGCGGCCAGCGCCAGCTTGGGTTTCCCCTGATCGGCGGTATAGTACAGCACCTGCCGTTGCAGATTGGTAACGGATACGGTATCATGCTCCACAATTCCTATTTTTCCTATACCCATGGCCGTTAGGTATTGCAGCACGGGCACTCCCAGTCCGCCGGCGCCAATCACCAGCACGGACGCGGCCTGCAATAAACGCTGCTTTTCCGGGCCAAAGCCTTCCAGTCTTGTCTGTCGGTCATATCGTTGCATAACAAATCGTCTTTATGATCATGGTTTTACCCGGCGGTACATCGTCACCAGGTCGGCATATTGCCCTTCTTTCTGTTGTATGCCGTAAGGCAGGCGGCCACATTCCAGGAACCCGAAGTTACGATAGAGATGCATGGCTTTATCGTTGTTTCCAAATACCTGCAGGTATATCAGCTGTATTTTTGCATGTTGTTCGGCCCAGCGCAGCATAGCGGTCATCAGCCGGCGGCCGATGCCTAGACCGCTCCAGGCGCGCTCTACGGCGATGCCCATTTCAGCGGTATGCCCTCTTTTATAATATCCGCTATGGTTTACGGTGATAGACCCTACCAGTGTATCATTAACAATGGCGACCAGCATCAGCTGGTCGGGGTTCTTCAGGTACGTTTTGATAAAATCCTCTTCTGATTTCTCATTCAGCTCCAGGGCCTCTCCGGGGGTGAACAACAGGAATTCTGTTTCCTGCGTCATCCGCTGGAAATTACGCAGCAAGCCGAGGGCATCTTCCACCACCGGTGGCCGGATGATCAGTTCTGCTCCGTTGGGCAAAAAATGTCTCATGGTACGAAAATAAAAAAAAGCAGCCGGTTTAGGGCTGCTCTTTATCATCAAAAACAGATGGTGTTTATGCAATTTTGTCTGCGCCGAAATAGCGGTGCAGTACGGCTGGCAACTGAATACCCGCTTCCGTCTGGTTGTTTTCCAGCAGACAGGCCATAATACGCGGCAGGGCCAAAGAGCTGCCATTCAGGGAGTGGGTCAGCTGTGGCTTGCCGTTGGCTTCTTTGAAGCGGATCTTCATGCGGTTGGTCTGGTACGTCTCAAAGTTAGACACAGAGCTCACTTCCAGCCATTTCTGCTGGGCGGCGCTGTACACTTCAAAATCGTAGGTAATGGCAGACGCAAAACTCATATCACCGCCGCACAACCGCAGAATACGATAGGGCAGCTGGAGGCTGTTGAGCAGTTTCTCCACATGGGCCACCATCTCGTCCAGCGCTTCGTAAGATTTCTCCGGATGTACAATCTGTACCAATTCTACTTTGTCGAACTGGTGCACCCTGTTGAGGCCACGTACGTCTTTACCGTAGGAGCCGGCTTCACGGCGGAAGCAAGGGGTATATCCGGTCATTCTGATAGGCAGATCAGTGTCTTTCACGATTTCATCGCGGTAGATATTGGTCAGCGGCACTTCTGCTGTGGGGATCAGGAAATAGTTGTCCTCCGTGGCGTGGTACATCTGTCCTTCTTTATCAGGCAACTGGCCGGTACCAAAGGCAGAGGCTTCGTTTACCAGGTAAGGAGGGGCGTATTCGGTATAACCGTTGTCCAGGTTAAAATCCAGGAAGTACTGTATCATGGCACGTTGCAGGCGGGCGCCCTGTTTCTGGAAAACAGGGAAACCGCTGCCGGTGATTTTATTACCCAGTTCGAAATCTATCAGCTGGTATTTTTTAGCGAGGTCCCAGTGAGGCACGGCATCAGCGGCCAGCGTCGGGATGTTGCCACCACGGCGCACTTCCACGTTCTCTTCCGGGGTTTTACCGGGAGGCACCATGGCAGCAGGCAGATTAGGCAGCTTAACGAGAGTATCGTGCAGCGCTTTTTCGGTAGCGTTCAGCTCATCATTCACAGGTCCCAGTTTCTCTTTCAGGGCGTTTACGGCAGCACGTTGTGCTTCGCCTTCTTCTTTTTTGCCCTGCGCCATCAGTTTACCGATCTCTTTGGAGAGACTGTTCACCTGCGCCTGTGTTTCATCATATTCCTGTGTGAGGCGCTTACGCTTGTCGTCCAGTTCCAGCACTTCGTCTACCAGGCCTGTTTCTTTAAAATTTTTCAGGGCGAGACGCTCTAATACCAGTTCTTTATTTTGACGTATAAACGGTACTTGTAACATGTTGTATTATTAAAAAATTTGCTCAAAGATAGAAAAATAGCATTTAGCTGAGATATTTACCTACTATCGGTATCCGGCGGCCCACACCAAAGGCCTTGGAAGATACGCGGATGATAGGGCAGAATTGATTCCTTTTGTATTCATTGGTGTTGACCATCTTTAAGGCCCGCGAAACCAAAGCGGAGTCAAATCCCTGAGCAATAATTTCTTTAGGTCCCTGGCGGCGCTCTATGTACTGGTACAGCAGTCTGTCCAGCACTGTGTAGTCCGGCAGGCTGTCGCTGTCCTTTTGGTTGGGGCGCAGCTCTGCAGAAGGGGCCTTGTCAATGATATTTACCGGGATGATCTCTTTATCCCGGTTGATGTACCGCGCGAGGGCGTACACCTGCATTTTGTAAACGTCGCCCAGTACGGACAGGCCACCGGCCATATCGCCGTAGAGGGTACCGTAGCCGGTAGACAGCTCACTTTTGTTGGAGGTGTTCAGGAGGATATACCCGAATTTGTTGGAAAGGCCCATCAGCAGGTTGCCGCGGATACGGGACTGGGTATTTTCTTCTGCCACATTGAAGGGCAGTCCTTTAAAATACGGCTCCAGCGTGGCCAGAAAACTCTCGTAAATATCATTGATGCGGATGATATCATAAGGGTTGTCCAGGTTTTTAGACAACGCCACGGCATCATCTACAGAATGTTCAGTAGAATAAGGGGAAGGCATCAGCACGGCCCGTACGTTTTCGGCGCCCAGCGCCTCACACGCAATGGCGAGGGTCACGGCGCTGTCGATACCGCCGGAAGAGCCCAGGATGGCCTTTTTGAAACCCATCTTGCCGAAGTAGTCGCGGATGCCCAGCACCAGCGCGTCGTATATCCGGTTGATATTGTGATCAAACACCAGTTCCGTCAGGGGTGTGAAAGCCTCCATTTTAGCAGGGGCTTCACCTTTGGAGAGCAGGTCTTCCAAATTCACGCCGCCCATGGCTTCGGTGAAGTAAGGCAGTTCCTTTACCACATTGCCGGCAGCGTCGTAAATAAGGGAGCCGCCGTCGAACACGATCTCTGTCTGGGAGCCCACCGTATTACAATAATACATGGGCAGCTTGTATTTGAGCACATTGGCGCGGATGATCTCTTTACGGTCTTCATCGTGATCGTAATCAAACGGGGAAGCGGAGAGGTTGATCATCACGTCCGGCTGCTGTGCCATCAGCACGTCCATCGGACATATACGGTACAGCGGGTTGTCACCCAGGTTCCAGATATCTTCACAAATGGTCACAGCCAGTTTTTTCCCTTTGAATGGAATGATGTTCCATTCGTAAGAAGGCTCGAAGTAACGGTATTCATCAAAAACGTCGTAGGTGGGAAGCAGCGTTTTATGCACCACCTGCTTTACTTCCCCTTCATGGAGGAACCACGCTGCATTGAACAGGTCCTTGCCTTCCCTTTGCGGGTTGCGGGCCGGGCAGCCTACCAGTACAGCGATATCGTGCGTATGCGCTTTGATCACGTCTATGGCATGGTAACATTGCGCAATAAAATCTTCAAACTCGAGGAAATCGCGTGGGGGATAACCACATACACACAGTTCGGAAAACACCACCAGTTCAGCGCCCTGTGCTTTGGCAGCGGCTATTCCTTCGATGATCTTCTGTGTGTTGTGTTCAAAATTACCTATATGATAGTTCTGTTGTGCCAGTATAATTTTCATACCCTTGAAAAAAGTTTAAGATCGACTGTTAAAAATATACGCCCAGCCGCAGCGCAAAGCTATTCATATTTACCTTACCATCATCCCATTTGCCGTTTCGGGTAACGTCCACGAAACCGTTCTGGTAGGTAAGGCCTACAATACCGGTGAGGGTTTCACCCAGCGGGTATTCCACGCCGGCGCCTATCAGCATGCCGATATTGATGCGGTTCATCTGTGGCAGTATGTTTACCCTGTCATGCGTTTCATTCAGGGAGATAACATCCGCCCGGCCGCTGACCGGGAAAGCCAGATAGGTACCGAACTGTCCCCAGAAGTTAAGATCGTTGGCCGAGGTGGTTTTCAGCTTCAGCGCCACCGGTACTTCGATGTAAGTAAGTTTCATGTTGTATTCTGCCGGATTGGCCCTGAACTCGCTCAGTCCTTTGCCGGCATCATATTTCAGCTTACTGCCGCCCAGCACTACGTTAAAACCCGAGGCCAGCGCATAATTGCCGGCTTCGTTCAGGTTGAAATCAGCCATCAGCCCGAAACTCAGTCCTCCTTTGGAGCTGTTGCGGCTTACGCCCGACTCCTGTGGCTTCAGTATCGAGATCATCGGATCTAATTTAAAGCCCAGCCGTACTTTACGGACAAAAGTACCCTGTCCGCTCTGTGCCATCCCTGCTGTTGCTATCCCTAATGTTAATGCCAGCAAAAAAAACCGCTTCATATGATTCATTTTAACGATGAAATTACGAAAATCAATTACGAATTACGGATTACGAATTACGAATTGATAACCTATTATCGGACATTTCACTAGGTAACAGCCTAATAAACAGCCCCGAATTCGTAATTCATAATTCGTAATTCGTAATTTTACTGAATGCGAAACAATCCCACATATTCCCTGCTGACTGGCTGCCTTGCGGCACTGCTGCTGTACGCCTGCAAAACCGGCAATAAAGCTCCGGACGTAAGCCATATACCCATGAACGTTAGTATCCAGCGGTTCGATTCGGCGCTGTTCACTATCGACACCAATGATATCCAACCCGGGCTCACCCGGCTGCATCAGTCCTATCCGCTTTTCATGCCCATCTATATTTCGGAGATCATGAACTTTGGCGCTTATGCAGACAGCAGCCAGGAAGTACAGCGCCAGCTGCGGCTTTTCCTGACCAACCGTGATTTCCGGCAACTGGAAACCGCCGTGTCTCAAAAATACGCTAACGCCGGTACGCTGCAAAAACAGCTGGAAGAGGCGTTTCGGTATACCAAATATTACATTCCCGCTTTCCGTGCACCCAAAGTGATCACTTTTACCTCCGGTATCGCCAATTATGGTGCCATTACGATCGACTCCATCCTGGGGATAGGGCTGGACATGTATATGGGGGCCGATTTTGCCCCTTATGCCCAGATACCTGACTATCCTGATTATATGATCCGCCGTTTTGCGCCGGAGTATATTACCACCAACTGTATGCAGGTACTGCAACAACAGCTGTATCCTGCGCCCCGTAACAGTGGTGGCCTGCTGGAACAGATGATCGAAGCCGGCAAACAACAGTATTTCCTGTCCAAAGTACTTCCCAATACGCCCGACTCTATCCGCTTCGGCTATACGAAAGAGCAGCTGCAATGGTGCCATGATAATGAAAAGCTGATCTGGCAGTTTTTCGTGCAGAACAACCTGTTATACACAACAGACTGGCAGCAGATCAACCTCTTCATGAACGACGCACCGGCCACACAAGGCATGCCCGAAGGATCTCCCGGAAAAATCGGCTACTTCGTGGGCTACAGTATCGTGAACAAATACATGGAAAAACATGCTGACGTAAGCGTTCAGCAATTGATGGAGTCGAAAAACCTGCTGGAAATATTCAAGGCGTCCAGGTACAGACCGTAAAGGTTAGTTGAGCTTAAAGGGAACCACCATCTGGAATTCAGGAATCCTTACTTCAAAGATTTTCTTGTCCAGTTGGTTTTCCATTTGGTAGGTACCGTACATCTTGCCTATTTCAGTGCGAAGGTTGGAACCCGAGACATATTGATAAGTCTCGCCGGGGGCCAGTAGCGGCTGTACGCCTACCACGCCTTCACCCTCCACTTCACGGTGGGTGCCGTTGGAATCAATGATGTACCAGTGGCGGCGCAGCAATTTAATGGGGAAAGTATTGTTGTTCTCAATGGTGATACGGTAAGCAAACATGAATTCGCTTCCAATAGGATTAGAATAATCCGGCTGGTAGAATGTTTCCACGCTGATAGTGATTCCCTCTGTTACCTTCTTAACCATAAAAACAACCTTTGACGTAAAAATAAGAAAAATAAAGCCAGTGGGTATAAAAATTATATTTTCCGCAACACTTTAACGATTTTTTAAATAATTTCTATTCCTTCCAGAATGCCCGGGTCAGCTTCCGCCTTTCTGGCGGCCACTTCCAGCGGATTATGATAATATCCCCACCGGGCTGACTGATACAAATACCGTGTCAGGAAACCTATCATGCCATACTGCCGGTACTGTAACACATGGCAGGCCTCGTGCCGGACCCAGGCTATATCTGACAGAAATTCCAGCCGGGACGCCCCATACAGATGTATAGTGCGCCCCAGTACCATGGCCACTGCCTTCACCCGCATCACTTTCGCTGCGATGCGGGCCAGTCCGGAATCAACTTGTATGCTACATTTTATTTTTTCCAATCCTTTTTCCCGAATAACGTAAATCTACGGGAAATATTGAAACCCCAGCGGAACTGCCCCTGTAACCACGAAGTGGTGGTTTCAGGAATAAATTGCGTTTCCTGGATAGCTGTGGAATTCGTAAAGTTAATATGGAACACATGCCCGCCTGTTTCTATTTCCAGTCCTACGCCCAGCGGGTTATAGAAAGTGATGCCCTGCGATTTGTAATAGTCGCGGCTGGCCTGTGAGCGGAACGGATAAAAATATTCCGCCACAATGCCGATCCGTTTGGATACCTTCAACCGGCCTCCCACGCCCAGGGCAAACATATTGTTCATGTCCATATAACCCACCCGGTTGCGGTGAACATAAGTAGGGGACAATGAAAACGCCAGCCTGTCGCCGAATTTGCGGGACACAATGCTCTGCGCCACATAACTCATGCGGTCGGAGGCATCGCCAAACCAGGCGGCTTTATGCGGATCTTCTTCTGATGTCATGGCAGACATGACCGCCGTGCCCAGCAACGCCACGGACACCGGCACATGGCCGTCCTGTGTTTGCTCTACCAGTTTGTATTTCACCAGCAGGTCTATTAGCTGGCGCTGTTCGCCGGAACCTTTGGAGCGGCCAAGGCCCGCCATCAGCCGGTCAGTGATGCCATACTCCAGCCCTATACGAATGTCAGTGGAGTTATCGATGCCATAGAATGTTTTGGAACCGCCAAATTCACCGCCCAGGTCGCCGAAGCGGTGGTCTACACGGAAATCCAGCTCATGTTTGCGCAACATGTCCGTTGAATGCCCCATAATAATGCGGGTGCCTTTATACGTGTACAACACTTTCGGATGTGCGGGACCGGTAGAATCGAAAAGGTGGCTCAGGTCCTGCTGGGCCTGGCCATATACGCTGATGCTGGTGCACAGCAACAGAAATGCAATAATTTTCATGGGTATGTTTAATAATAATAATGATGACAAGGATTACCGGTTTACCACGGCGGTATACACTGCGTTGACGGTTACCGCCACTACCTCTGCTACGTTTTTCACCACCATGGAAGGCACATCAATGCGATGGTCTGCCACGCGGATGTTGAAAGTGGAGCCGGCCGTGATGTTGCCGTCTTTTACAGTGATGGTGCCTTTCTCACGATAGGCTTTGTCTACCCCATGCAGGTTCAGCATACCTTCCACGGTCACCTCATAGGTGCCGTTGCGGCTGAGGTCTGTGTTTTCCACCACTTTCCCCTTGAATTCGGCAAAGGGGAATTTGTCGCTCTCCAGATAATTTTGGTTGAAATGGTCCTGCATCAGCTTTTTCCGGAACTGGAAAGAAGCGATCGGTACTTTAAAATAAATGGCGCCGGTCTTTACATTGATGGCGGACACGCCTTTGTCGGTTTTAGCCTCTATATCTTCCAGTGGCGCCGATGAGAAGAAAGAGAACCGGGTATTCTTGCAGGAGAAAACATCCTGCGCTGATACCGCACTGGTGATGATCACCAAAGAAAAAAGAAGGAAGAGGTTTTTCATGAGCAAAAGATTTGGATTTACTGATCTGGCATACCTCGTTCTATCCAGCAGGCGATGGAATCTTTCATCCCTTTAGACAATGCCGGGAAACGTGATGGCGGCATATCCGCCTGAGCGCTGGTGACACGTTGGATAAAAACTGCCCGGGACGCTGTGATGTAGGCTTTCAGGTTGTCCGGGGTGGAAAAATCCGCACGGCCCCGTGGGATATTGCCGGTATGGCATCCGCGGGAGGTGCAATTGGCCTGGATGGCCTGCTGCGCATAAGTAGTGAAAATGCGGGCCACTTTACAGTCGAGGCCCTCGTTCGGGATCACCGGTGCCGGCGCCTGTTCATTTTTACAGGCTGCCAGCAGGAGAACTCCCGCTAACAAAAGATGGGTTTTCTTTTTCATAATTGTTTATTGACCTGTATCTGATACGAAAGATGCAGTGAATGGGTTGCCAGGGTTACACTATTTGGATTTAGTTGTTATTTTGCAGAAAATCTTCCACTCGTGACCATAGAACAAATCTATCATATCTATCTGCAGCATGGCAGCATTCAGACAGACACCCGCAAGTTGCAACCGAATGATATTTTCTTTGCCCTGAAAGGAGATAATTTCAACGGCAATGAATTTGCTGCCAAAGCACTGGAAATGGGCGCAGCCTTCGCCGTGGTGGACGAGGCCGCGTATTATACGCAGCCAGACAAAATGGCGCTGGTAGACAACGTACTGGAAGCCTTGCAGGCACTCGCTTTATGGCACCGGAAACAGTTAAACATTCCTTTCCTCGCCATTACGGGCACTAACGGTAAAACCACTACGAAAGAGCTGGTCAACGCCGCCCTGTCTGCCGGTTTCAAAACTTTCGCCACTATCGGCAACCTCAACAACCATATCGGCGTGCCGCTGACCATCCTGGCCATTAAGCCGGACGTGGAAATAGCCGTTATTGAAATGGGCGCCAGCCATCAGAAAGAGATCGCCAGCTACTGCACCATCGCATTGCCTACCCATGGCATTATCACCAATATCGGCAAAGCCCACCTTGAAGGGTTCGGCAGCGAAGAAGGTGTCCGCATCGCCAAAGGGGAACTGTATGATTACCTGCGCGCCAACGGCGGCACCGTATTCGTTTGCAACGACTATCCCTATCTCATGGACATGAGCAAGGGCATCTCCCATATTATTACTTACGGCAGCAAAGAAGCCGACTACACCGGCACGCCCGCAGCAGACAAAGCTCTGCTGGGTGTTGAAGTAGCCAACGATAACATCGGATTCATACAAACCAAACTTACCGGCGCGTATAACTTCCCTAATGTGATGGCCGCAGTAGCGGTAGCCAGCCACTTTAAAGTGCCGGCAGAAAAAATCGGTCCCGCCATCGCCGCCTATACGCCGTCCAACAACCGTTCACAGGTCATGCAGCGAGGCTCCAACACTATTATCATGGACGCCTATAATGCCAACCCCTCCAGCATGAAAGCTGCCATCGATAACTTCGTGGGCATCGAGGCCCCTAAAAAAGTACTGATGCTGGGCGCCATGATGGAACTGGGTACAGACAGTATCAAAGAACACGAAGCCCTGGTAGAACAATTACAACGTCATCACTGGGAAGCAGTAGTGCTGGTGGGCGGTGATTTTAAAAAGGTCAACCATCCTTACATTTATCTTGATAACTCAGCAGAAGCGGCCCAATGGCTTCAGCAGCAACAGTTCCAGGACACACATATACTGATCAAAGGCTCCCGCAGCACCGGTATGGAAAAAGTGATCGCGTAATTTATTTGCAGATTTTTTGGGCGAAATATTAATGATTTCATAATTGTATTATTTTTAATGCTATTATTTCTCATTTGATATTTGCCCAAAATCTGAATCGTAATGCACAAGAACAATTGGTGTAAAACCCTATGTATGCTGGTTTGCATACTACTAATCCCTGCTTTGATTTTTGCCCAGGAAACCACCGCAGACATTGCCGGCATCATCGGCAGTGGCGACGGGCCCGTGCCAGGCGCCAGTATCGTAGCCCTGCATCAGCCAACCGGTACCCGTTATGTGACCGTATCCCGTAAAGACGGACGCTTTAACCTGCCTAACCTCCGTGTGGGCGGCCCTTACGTGCTCACCGTGTCTTACATCGGTTTCAAAGATGAAAAAAGGGAAAATATATTCCTCCAGCTGGGACAGGAATACAAAGCAGACATCAAGCTGCAACAGAGTACCAGCACCCTGAATGAAATTGTGGTGAAAACCGCCGCACAAAACAAAGTAATCAACAAAGCCCGCACCGGCAGCCAGGAAGTGATCACCCGTGCGCAGATGGACCGCCTGCCCACTATCACCCGCTCCATGCAGGACTTTACCAAACTTACCCCTTCCGCCAATGGTCTTAATATCGGCGGCAGAAGCAATCAGCTCAACAACATCACGGTTGATGGCGCCAACTTTAACAACTCTTTCGGCCTGCAGCCTACCCTCGGCTCCCAGACCGCCTCTCAGCCAATCAGCCTCGAAGCGCTGGAACAGATACAGGTAAACGTTTCCCCTTATGACGTGAAACAAGGCGGCTTTTCCGGCGCCGGCATCAACAGCGTTACCAAAAGCGGTACCAACCAGTTCAAAGGCTCTGTGTACACTTATATCCAGTCACCCGGACTGCAGGGCCTGAAAGTAGGCAATGCCACCGTTACCAAACCTGTCTTCGATTACAACCTGCGCGGATTCTCCGCCGGCGGCGCTATCGTACAGAACAAACTGTTCTTCTTCGTGAGCGCTGAACAGGAAAGAATCACTGCACCTGCCACCAGCCTGATTGCTAACAGTAAAGCCGGCGCACCTGCCACAGGCAACGTTTCCAGGGCGGTAGCCGATACTTTGAACGCACTACGCCAGTTCCTGATCGACAACTACCAGTATAACCCCGGTGACTACCAGGACTACACTTACCGCACTTCCAGCGATAAAATCACCGTTAAAGTTGACTGGAACGTAAACGAAAACAATACGTTTACTTTCAAATACAACTACCTGAAATCTTACAAAGACATTCCCGCCAGCAACAGCGGCGCACCGGGAGCAGGCCGCCAGCCCAGCAGCACCGGTCTGCCTTTCAGCGGCAGCGGATATACGATCAATAACAACTTCAATATCTTCATCGCCGAGCTGAACACCCGCATCGGCAACCGCGCCTCCAACAAATTACAGGTAGGTTTCTCCGCCATGCGCGATTTCAGGACTCCGCTGTCTGCCAAAGAATTCCCGCTGGTGGATATCCTCGACGGACAAGGCAACAGCTATACCGCTTTCGGTTATGAGCCGTTTACCTACAACAATAAACTGAACACAAACGTGTTCCAGATATCCGATATCTATAACCTCTATCGTGGTAAACATGAAATCACCATCGGTACCCAGAACTATTACAAAACGTTCCTGAACGGTTTTGCTCCCAACTATATGGGCAACTACCGTTTCAATTCGATGACTGATTTTTACGCCAGCGCAAAGACCGGCGCGCTTACCGCCTCCCGTTACGCGCTGTCTTATACCACTACCAAAGACGGTTCTTTCCCGTATGCTAAAATCAACCAGCTGGAACTGGGCGCCTTCATCCAGGACAAATGGAGCATCACCAATCACTTTACGCTGACCTATGGTTTGCGTATAGACGTTCCCGTTATCGGAAGCACTTTCGACAGAAACGATTCGCTGACAACGCTGACGTTCCGCGATGGCATTCATCTGGACGTAGGCCGTGCGCCTAAAACCAAACCGATGTTCTCTCCGCGCATCGGCTTCAACTGGGACGCAACCCATGATGGCAAAACACAGGTACGTGGCGGCATTGGCCTGTTCTCCGGTCCTCCGCCGGCAGTATGGCTGAGCAACCAGGCAGGCAACAACGGTGTGCAATTCGGATCTTTTGTTGCGCAGACAGATCCCAACAATCCCGCTTCCACTATTCCGTATGCCTTCAATGCAGACCCGGGCAAGTACCGTGTAGTCACCACTGAGCCATCCAAACAATATAACATTGCGGTAATTGATCCCAACTTCAAGTATCCGCAGGTATTGAAAGCAACCCTGGCAGTAGACCGTCAGCTGCCCTGGGGCATTGTGGCCACACTGGAAGGCAACTATTCCAAAGACATCAATGCCGTATACTTCCAGAACGTGAACCTGCCTGCTACCGGTCTCCAGCTGGACAGCACGCCGGACCACCGTTTACGTTACAGCAGCACTAAAATCTACGGTGCAGGCACCAGCCTCGGCAATCCCAATATCAGCGATGCCATCCTGATGCGTAATACCAGCAAAGGCTATTCTTACTTCGTTACTTTACAGGTGCAGAAAAACCTGCCTAACCTGTACCTGAGCGCAGCATATACCTACAGCAAGTCACGCTCCATCAATGATGGCGGTACTATTGCGCAGGGCAACTGGCGCGACCGTCCTGTAAGCGGCGATCCCAATGAAGCGTCTCTGGGTTATTCCAACTACTATCTGCCGCACCGCATTATTGCCGCAGCCACTTACCGTTTCAACTGGGCGAAGAACTTCGCCACGTCTGTCGGTATGGTGTTTGAAGCCGCGCCTAACGGGGCTATCTCCTATACTTACAATGGCGACCTCAATAATGACGGCTCCGGCGGTAACAATGACCTGATCTTTATTCCGGCTACCAAAAATGATATCAAACTGGTACCGGTAGGTTATGGTGATAAAAATTTCGATGCCAGCAACCCTGCAGACAAACGCAGTGAAACGGTTATCTGGAACCAGCTGGACAATTTCATTAAACAGGATGATTACCTGAGCCACCACCGCGGCCAATATGCAGAGCGCAATGCCGTAGTGCTGCCATTCTTCAAACGCATGGACCTGAACATCACACAGGATATCTTCGTGTTCAGCGGCAAACAGAAAAACAAACATACGCTGCGCCTGACTTTTGATATCATCAATTTCGGCAACCTGCTCAACAGAAGATGGGGTACCTATCAGATTGCCAATGTGCCTAACTTCCTGAAATATGAAGGACAACTCCGCGATGCTACCGGTAAGCCTACCGCCGCACCGGCATTCTCTTTCCCTTACCAGGACAAGGACAACCAGATCCCCGTTACCAATTCCTGGAGAGACAATACCAACGCGCTTTCCCGCTGGCAGGGACAAGTGGGTATCCGGTATATCTTCAACTAAAAAAAATTTCTTACATCATAAAAAAGCCCCTGCTGTGTGACCAGCAGGGGCTTTTTTTATGATGTAAGTTATCTGACTTGATTTCAATAGACGCTCCGTTACAATAATCTGAAAACAAATGCGTTTAATACCTTAAACGCCTATATGCAGTACTTATAGGCAGAAAACAACAACGACAGTAAACTGTAATGCAGCTGTGATTAAACCTGATTAGCGAACTAATTCATCAACTGCTTCCATTGCCATTTTAGATATTCAATAAACTATCCGCCCTTTTTTGAAGTTTTGTTTCTTTTAAAATACTAAAAGAGACGAAAGGAGAAAGTGTGGAGTTAGCTAAAAAAAAAGACCTGCAAGCTAAAAAACCCGCAGGTGTTCATAACCTATGCCAACTTTAGAGTAATCGTGAAAACTTACAGCATATATTAACTATAAGTTTTATAATATCTTGTGTTAATAAAAGGTCTGTCTTTTTTATTTTTTGTTTTTGATTGTCTTTTATTGAGATAACATATCAGAAAATATATTTGTTCAAAAAAGTCAAAAATTTTTGGGCATTTATTATTTCTGATTTTGGTTTTTAGGGTCCCTTTCAGGGTCGCTCGTAATTATCTACGTATCACATTGTCTGTTTGGATTGCTAAAATGGAAAAAAAATTAAAATAAATTTAATTATTAAATTTCCATATGTATAATGAATTCGTTATTTGATCTCTTGACAAATTTCGATCAAAACCCCGTTCGTATTTTTAGGATGTAGGAAGCAAATCAGCTTGTTATCAGCGCCTTTCTTGGGGGTTTCCTGCAGCAAAACGAAGCCTTCCTGCTGCAACCTGGCCATTTCCGCATAAATATCCGCCACCTCAAAAGCAATATGATGCATTCCTTCTCCTTTTTTAGCCAAAAATTTAGCAATGGCACTGTCCGGCCCTGTAGCTTCCAATAATTCTATCTTGGTTTCACCCTGTTGAAAAAAAGCGGTCTGTACCTGTTCGCTCTCTACTTCCTCTTTTTTATAGCAGGGTGTGTTCAATAGTTTCTCAAATAACGGAACAGACACGTCCAGGGATGTGACCGCAATCCCGATATGCTCAACTTTTAACATGGGAAATTCTTTTACCGGTATGATTAATTACTGTCTTTCTTAACCCGGTAAAAATAGAACTTATGTCGTAGATTTGGATTGTTTGGGAGATAATATAAAAAATAAAGAGAATATGTTAGATCTGCCCGTTTACCTGGACAACAACGCCACCACGCCTTGCGATCCGCGGGTGCTGGAAGCCATGTTGCCTTATTTCACCGTGATGTTTGGTAATGCGGCAAGTCGCAGCCACGCCTTTGGCTGGTCAGCGGAAGCAGCCGTGGACCAGGCCCGGGAACAGGTAGCCCGATTGATAGGGGCGCAACCACAGGAGATCGTCTTTACCTCCGGCGCCACTGAGGCGGTCAACCTCGCCATCAAAGGCGTTTTTGAGACCTATACCGCCAAAGGCAATCATATCATTACTTGTCAAACAGAACACAAAGCTGTATTGGATACCTGCAAGCACCTGGAGAAAAAAGGCGCGGCAGTGACTTATCTGCCGGTCAACAGTGAAGGCCTTCCTGACCCGGAAGCGCTGGAAGCCGCTATCACCCCGCAGACCATCCTCATTGCCTTCATGTACGCCAATAATGAAACCGGCGTCATTCATCCGGTGCAGACCATTGGCGCCATTGCCAAAAAGCACGGCGTCATTTATCTCTGCGATGCGTCCCAGGCTGTTGGTAAAATACCGGTCAATGTGCTCAACGATCATATTGACCTGCTCACGCTCAGTGCCCATAAAATGTACGGGCCCAAAGGCGTAGGTGCGCTGTATGTGCGGCGCCGCGATCCGCGGGTAAAACTCACCGCCCAGATGGACGGCGGCGGCCATGAAAGAGGCATGCGCTCCGGCACCCTCAACGTGCCCGGCATCGTAGGACTGGGTAAAGCCTGTGAGCTGGCCCAACAGGAAATGTCGTCTGATGCAAAAAGATTGTCGCTCATGCGAAACCGCCTCCAGGATGCGTTATTACAAATAGAACAGGCGCATGTGAATGGTTCTGTAGAACACCGGCTGCCGCATGTCATGAATATTTCCTTTAAATATATAGAAGGCACCACCTTACTGATGGGATTCAACAAAACAATTGCACTCTCTTCCGGCTCCGCCTGTACAGCGGCCTCCATGGAACCCAGCTATGTGCTGAAAGCCCTCGGTATTGGCGACGATCTCGCCCATGCCTCCCTGCGCTTCGCTCTGGGCCGGTTCACCACCGACGAGCAAATCGATTATGCTATCCGTACCGTTACCAGCACCGTTCAACAGCTGCGGGCCGAAAGCCCCCTCTGGGAGATGTACCTGGAAGGACATCTGCAGGACAGCGCTTCCTGGGCACATCCATGATTTTCTTCCCGGCAACCATAATCTTATATATTTGTATTTTTATGTATCCTAATCCTTACACAACTGTCCATGCTTGCCATCTTTAAGAAAGAGATAAACCAGTTTTTCAGCAGCGTCACGGGTTATGTGGCCATTGTGCTGTTTTTACTGGCAAACGGCCTGTTCCTCTTCGTATTCCCGGACACCAGCCTGCTGGACACCGGCTATGCCAATCTGGACCCGCTGTTCGACCTTGCTCCGTTGATCTACCTGCTGCTTATACCTGCTATCACCATGCGCTGTTTTGCCGACGAGTTCAAAACCGGCACCATGGAGCTGTTGAGCACCAAACCCCTCAGCTGGTGGCAGATTGTGATGGGTAAATTCTGGGGCAGCCTGCTGATCGTAGGCATCTCCCTGGTACCAACCGTGGTATATTACATCGCCGTGCGGCAGTTGAGCGTAAACCCGCAACAGCTCGATAACGGCGGCATGCTGGGCGCCTACACCGGCCTGTTCCTGCTGGGCGCCGTTTTCACTGCTATCGGCCTGTGGGCATCTTCCCTTACGGCCAATGCCATGATCGCCTTTCTGATTGCCGTTTTCACCAGCTATATTTTTTACAATGGCTTCGATGCGCTCAGCAAAATCCCCGCTTTCAGCGGTGGCGCAGATTATTACCTGCAAATGGCCGGTATCCGCTTCCACTATACGTCTATCAGCCGGGGCGTCATCGACAGCCGCGATATCGTCTACTTTATCAGCGTCATCGGCCTGATGTTATATCTCACCAAATTATCCCTACAAAGAAAACTCTGGCAGAACGGTTAATATAAACAGTATGGCTAAACGAAAAAAATACATACAGCGGGCACTGGTCATTATCCTGGTACTTATAGGGGTGAATATAGCCGCGGCCTACTTCCACGGCCGATGGGACCTGACTGCTGAAAAAAGATATACGCTCACCAGCGGGACCAAACAGCTGCTCCGGCAGCTCAACAGCCCGGTAGATATTGAAGTGTTCCTGAAAGGGGATTATCCTGCCTCCTTTAAACAGCTGGCACAGTCCACACAGGAGCTGCTGGACGAATTCCGTGAATACGGCAAACAAAATATCCGTGTCACTTTCATCAATCCGGGGCAGGGCCTTTCCGACTCATCCCGCATGAAGTTTTTCGGTGAGCTTACCGCACAGGGCATCATGCCGTTTAATATGAAAGTACAGGAAGATGCCAACGAGAGCTATTCCGAAAAGCTCATCTTTCCCGGCGCACTGGTGCATTACAAAGGGAAAACGATCGGCGTGAACCTGTTGAAAAACCAGGGCGGACAAGATCCCCTGCAGACCATGAACAGCTCGGAAGCCTTGCTGGAATACCAGTTTGCCAATGCCATCAGCAAATTGCAGGAAGAAAAAAAGCCGCTGGTAGGCTATATGCTGGGCCATGGAGAATCGCTGGGCGCAGAAGTATATGACGCGCTCACCACGCTGCAATCCGGTTACGGACTGGACACGCTGACGCTGCAATCTGTTCCTGCTATCCCGCAGGATTTCAATATCATCCTGTTTGCCAAGCCTGCAGCGGCTTTCAGCGATCAGGACAAATTAAAGATCGATCAGTATGTCATGAACGGTGGAAAAGTGTTGTGGTTCCTGGATGAAACCAACGCCGCTATGGACAGCCTGCACCAGCGTTCCGAATTCCTTGCATTCGACAGAGGGCTGAACCTGGAAGACCTGTTATTCCGTTATGGCGTGCGTATCAATCAGGACCTGGTGCAGGACCTGCAGTCAGACATCGTGCCGCTGGTAGTGGGCAATGTGGGCAACAGGCCGCAGATACAACCGGTGCCATTTCCTTATTTCCCGATGCTGACGCCCACCGGCGCACATCCTATTGTAAAAAATATGGATATGGTACTGAGCCGCTTTGTCAGCTCTATGGACACCGTTAAAGCAGAAGGAGTAAAGAAAACCATCCTGCTGACCACCTCCCGCAGCAGCCGCCGTGTACGTATACCGGCACAGGTTAGCTGGGACATTGTAAAAACAAAACCCAATATCCGGGAATACCGCGAGCAGCACATCCCTGCGGCCGTATTGCTGGAAGGGCGTTTCACCTCATTGTTCCGCAACCGCCTGGACCAGGCCACTATGGCTGCTTTTCAGCAGGCAAGCGGACATCCCTTCCGGGAAACAGCTGATACTGCTAATAAAATGATCGTTGTCAGCGATGGCGACCTTATAGCCAATGCAGTGTCCCGCAAAGACGGCCCGTTGCAAATGGGCATTAATGAGTTTAATCCCGGCTTCGCCTTCGCCAATAAAGAGTTTTTTCTTAACTGTCTCGAATATCTGAGCGGTAAGAGCGGTATCATGGAAAGCCGGAACAAAGAACTCGCGCTCCGATTGCTGGACACAGAAAAAATAAAAAAGGAAAAAACAAAATGGCAGGCTATCTGCTTCCTGGTGCCAATAGGACTGGTATTGCTTTTCGCGATGGTATTCCAGTTTGTGCGCCAGCGTAAGTTTGCCGAATAAAGGCAGATAAATCAGCCTGTAATACCAAAGATATCGCAGTAAAAAATATTATTTTTTTAACCCATACAAATAAATGATGACCGGCGTCATCCGGTTTTAACTTTATTATATGCACTTTGCCAATGGTCTGTCTGACGCCTTTGCGTGGATAAATACATATCTTTGCCCTTCACAAAAAGCGAGCGTCTCATGACACCCATCCAGTGGACATATCTCATTTTCGGCATGGTGATAGTCCTGGCTTTAGTTTTTGACCTGGGTTTATTTAGTAAAAAAAACACCAAAACAACGCTAAAAACGGCTCTGTGGCAGAGCATTTTCTGGGTAGGGCTTGCAGTATTGTTCTTTGGATTTATGTGGTTTGAAGATGGCGCAGATACGGCCATCAGTTTCATGAGTGCTTATCTCATGGAGAAATCACTCTCTATGGACAATATTTTTGTATTTATTCTCATTTTTGGTTTCTTTAAAATAAAGGAAGAGCACTACTCGCGTGTATTATTGATAGGTATCCTGATGGCGTTGGTTTTTCGGGCTATTTTCATCAGTGTGGGAGTGGTGTTGATCGCGCGGTTTCACTGGATATTGTACCTTTTTGGCGCATTTCTGTTGTATACCGGATATAAGATGTTTACAGCGAAACCGGATGATGAATTTAAACCGGGAGAAAATGTGGCCTACCGGTTTATGAACAAATACCTGCGGGTAACGCATGAAGAGGCAGATGGAAAATTTGTGGTCCGCAGAAATAATAAGGTGTATCTGACTACGTTATCTGTAGTAGTCGTGATGCTTGCCGTAACCGATATTATTTTCGCCCTGGATTCCATTCCGGCGGTATTTGCCATATCACAACAACCGGTCGTGGTGTACACCTCCAACATATTTGCGGTACTGGGATTACGGTCCCTGTTCTTTTTGTTGAGAGGGGCGGTGGATAAATTTGATTATCTGCCCCAGGGTATTGCCATCGTACTGATATACATAGGACTGAAAATGCTGGCAGATTACTTTATCCATATACCGATATATGTATCGCTGTTAGTGATTGTTCTTTGTCTGGGAGGGTCAATCTGGTATTCCCTCCGTCATCAGAAAAATGAGTCACCGGAAAGAAAAGCCTAGTAATAAAATGACTGCTTCAAGAGTCACAGCAGTTGTTAATGATTATTCAAATCTGATAAAAGTGTATAACGCAGCAAGCATTAACAAGACGCTCAAAGGGGAATTGTTGCAAGAGACCGGATTTTCTGAAATTGAACATCTCTTACTGGACAGCCGGAAGCTGAGTTTTCCGGAAACATCTCTGTTCATACCCCTGGTTAGCCCCCGGCGCAACGCTCATCAGTATATTGAAGAGCTGTACCGCAAAGGGGTCAGCAACTTCATTGTGAGTGAGCCCGTGCCTTTGGAAAAATATCCTAAAGCCAACTTTATCCTGGTAAAAGATACCTTACAGGCGCTGCATACGCTGGTAGCATTCCACCGGCAGCAGTTCCATATTCCGGTTATTGGTATCACCGGCAGCAACGGTAAAACCATCGTGAAAGAATGGTTGTACCAATTGCTGGAAAAGGATTATAACATTGTGCGCAGCCCGAAGAGCTACAACTCCCAGATAGGGGTGCCGCTCTCCGTATGGCAGATGAAACCTGAACATCAGCTGGCTATTTTTGAAGCCGGTATTTCACAGCCCGGTGAGATGGTGAACCTGGAGAAGATTATCCGTCCTACTGTTGGCATCTTCACCAATATCGGCGAAGCGCATAGTGAAGGGTTCCTTAACATCCGGCAAAAGATCAACGAAAAGCTGGTCCTCTTTGCTAAAAGCGATATTCTTATCTATTGTAAAGACTACCTCGCACTCAACGAATGTGTGTTGTCTTTCCACAACCAGGTAGGCAAAAGAGAAAACCAGGAAGGCGGCGGCGGACCGGAACTGTTCTCCTGGTCCCGTAAAACAGACGCCGACCTGCGCATCGTCACCATCGACAAACACGATAACCAGACCCGTATTGAGGCCCTGTACAAACAGGAAACACTGCATATCAGCATTCCCTTTGTAGATGAAGGTTCCATCGAAAACGCCATTCACTGCTGGGCCCTGATGCTGTACCTCGGCAAAGAGCAGGAAGTGATACAACAACGGATGGACCTGCTGAGCAATGTGGCCATGCGGCTGGAACTGAAACAGGGCATCAATAACAGCTCCGTGATCAATGACGCCTATAATCTCGATCTGGGCTCACTGACCATTGCGCTCGATTTCCTGCAACAGCAACAACAGCATGCCACCCGCACCGTGATCCTGAGCGATATCCTGCAAAGCGGCAAAAGCGATGCTATCCTGTATGAGGAAGTGGCTGACCTGTTACAGAAAAAAGGCATCAATAAACTCATCGCCATCGGCAAAAACATCGGCCGGGAAAAGAAAAGTTTCCAGCAGGTGGAAGGCTTAAAGACACAGTTTTTCAATACGACCGACGAATATGTGCAGCAGTTCAATGCCGATGATTTCGAGAACGAAACCATTCTGGTGAAAGGCTCCCGTGTTTTTCAGTTTGAGCGTATCGGCAAACTGCTGGAGCAGAAAGCACACCAGACCATCCTGGAGATCAACCTGACAGCTATCGCGCATAATGTGAAGCAGTACCAGTCTTTGCTGAAACCAGGCACCAAACTGATGGCCATGGTAAAAGCGTTTTCCTATGGCAGCGGCAGCTTTGAAATAGCCAACCTGCTGCAATTCCATGGGGTAGACTACCTCGCCGTGGCTTATGCCGATGAAGGCGTGGAACTGCGCCGTGCCGGCATTACCATGCCGATTATGGTGATGAACCCCGAACCAGCCAGTTTCGATGCTATCCTGCACTGGAACCTGGAACCGGAGATCTATTCCATGAGCATCCTGCTGCAGTTTATGGAAGAAGTGAGCGCTGCCGGCAAGACCGAATTCCCGATCCATATCAAGCTGGACACCGGTATGCACCGGCTCGGCTTTGTAAAGAAGGATATCCCCGAACTGGCGCAGGCCCTCACGGCCAACCAATTGCTCAAAGTGCAGTCTATTTTCAGTCACCTGGCAGCCAGCGAAGACCCGGAGAAAGACGCGCTGACACAACAGCAGGGCCGTTTATTCTATGAAATGAGCCATGAGCTGCAGAAAGCGCTGAGTTATGCGGTTATCCGACATATTTCCAATAGTTCCGGTATTACCCGTCATCCGGACCTGCACCTGGACATGGTAAGACTGGGCATTGGCATGTATGGCCTCGATTACAGCAATGGAATCCAGGACCAGCTGCGGAATGTCAGCACCCTGAAAACCACGGTGGCACAGCTGAAGAACCTGGAAGCCGGTGACACGGTGGGTTATGGCGCCCGTTGGACTGCCAAAGGACCGGCCGTGACCGCCACTGTGCGTATTGGTTATGCCGACGGTTACCCCCGCAGAATGGGCAACGGCACAGGTAAAATGCTGATCCGTGGCAAACTGGCGCCCGTTATCGGCGCAGTGGCCATGGACATGCTGATGCTGGACGTGACCCATATCCCTGATATCATGGAAGGCGACGAGGTGATCGTTTTCGGCCAGGACCTGTCAGTGCAGCAATTGGCCGATTGGGCAGACACCATTGCCTATGAAATATTAACAGGAATTTCACAGCGGGTGAAACGGGTATATTTTCAGGAATAATGATATTGCAGGTTTCGGACTTTGAAATAATCTGTTATTTTTGACAAAATTTTAATATAAGTTGAAATATCGTCACGTAGTACTCATTGTTATCCTTATCCTGGTCATTGATCAGACGCTGAAATTCTGGATCAAGACGCACATGTTCATGCAACAGGAGTTCATCATTTTCCCCAATTGGTTCCGTATCCATTTCATCGAAAATGAAGGGATGGCCTATGGTCTCAAGTTTGGTGGTGATTTCGGCAAGATCCTGCTGACCACCTTCCGGCTGGTAGCAGTAGTGGCTGGTTTCATCTACATCAAAAAGCTTATCCGGGAAAAATACAGCACCGGTTTGCTGATCTGTGGCTCCCTCATCCTGGCAGGCGCAGCTGGCAACCTGATAGATAGCATGTTCTACGGCCTTATTTTCAACGACAGCATCGGCTATGAAGTAGCGAAGTTTATGCCTGCCGGCGGCGGTTATGGCAGCTTCCTCCACGGCCGTGTGGTGGATATGCTGTACTTCCCCATCTATGAAGGCTACCTGCCCAGCTGGGTGCCTTTCAAAGGAGGCGACTACTTTGTGTTCTTCCGCCCGGTATTCAACATCGCCGATGCCGCCATTTCCATTGGCGTGATCACCATCCTGCTGTTCCAGAGAAGATTCCTGGCCCGGCATACCGCCCCGCAGCAGGAAAAAGCACCCGTGGAGATTTAGTTATTCAGACATTTAGTACTTAGATATTTTATTCAGGGATTTTTTGATTTTCGATTTTTTGATTTTGGGGTAGATAGTATTTACTCCAGTCAGAAAACCGAAAACCAGGAAATCCCTAAATTATTGCCGATATCCAGCAGAAGCCCTGCCACCTCCCTAACATCCCCCAAAATCCGGTTCAAAAAATCCCCAAATTATTTGTCTCGTTATCAACTATTTGCAATTTATTTTTTATTACGGCTTTGAAATGAACAATCCCCGTTCTATATTTGTCTACCAATTCTATAGACTATATGGTTTTTGAAACTGTACATACATTGTTGCTACACCGATGTTGAGGCTTAAACATCGGGCTTTCCGACGCTCCCTACCATTTTTATCACAATCCAGGATCTATATAATGTTATAACTTTTACCACATCATGCAAAAGTTCTTTCCGATACTGGCCAAAATCCTCATTTTGGCCCTGGTACTCAGTCCAACCCTATCAAAGGCACAACTCAACGGCTCTTATGTAATCGAGGGCAAAATCACGGATGATCACAGCGCCGGCCTGCCAGGCGCTTCTGTACAGATAAAAGGCACCTCGTTTGGCACTACCACCGATAGCCTGGGCCGTTTTCAGCTGACCACCAACACCCGTTTTCCGCTGAAACTGGTGATCCGCCTGATTGGCTATCAGCCGCAGGAATTTGAGGTTAAAAACAGTAACAGCAAAGTAGCCATACAGCTGTTTACCCAATCGCTGCTGGTCAACGAGGTCGTGGTATCCGCTTCCCGGCAGCAGGAGAAACTGTTGCGCTCCCCGGTAGCCATCGAAAAACTGGACATCCGTGCCCTGAAAGAAACGCCATCGTCCACCTTCTACGACGCACTGGGCAACCTCAAAGGCGTACAGATGACCACCGCCGGCCTTACCTTTAAAGTATTCAACACCCGCGGCTTTAACGTGCCCAATAACTTCCGCTTCATGCAGCTGGTTGATGGGGTAGACAACCAGGCTGCCACGCTTGGCGTACCGCTGGGTAACGCCATCGGGCCTACGGAGCTGGACATCCAGAGCGTGGAAGTCACGCCCGGCGCGTCTTCAGCGCTGTACGGCATGAACGCCATCAATGGCATGTCCAACCTCGTCACTAAAAATCCCTTCGATTACCAGGGCGTCAGCGTATATCAGAAAATCGCATTCAACCATTTCGACGGCAATGGCAGCAGTCCCAAGCCCCTCACGGAAACGGCCGTACGTTATGCACAGGCCTATTCCAAATGGTTCGCCTGGAAAATCAATGCCAGCTACATGCAGGGCACCGACTGGTACGCCGACAGTCACGATGACTTCACGCCGCAAAGCAAGATCAATCCCGATTTCCCGCAGCTCAGCGGCGAGAACAATATCGCCGCCGATAACTGGAACAAATACGCCGATCAGGGCAATATCTCCATTACCGACAAAGACGGCCGCGCCTACACCGTGCACCGTACCGGCTACTGGGAAAAAGACCTCGTGGGCGACTATACCGTACGCAACACCAAAATAGACGGCTCCCTCAATTTCCGGTTGCCGAATAAAATAGAGATCTCCCTCGCTTCCCGCTGGGGCCAGATGGACGGCTTCTTCCAGCGTGGTAACCGCATCGGGCTCAAAGGTGTTACCGTCTCCAACCACAAACTGGAAATCGTACACCCCGATTTCACCGTACGCTCCTACATCTCCATCGAGAATACCGGCGATTCCTACAACATGAACCCACTGGCCGACAACCTGGAGAAGTCTTTTAAATCCGACAAAGTATGGCAGAAAGACTATACCACCGGTCTTAATAACGCGCTGACACAAGGCCAGGACCTCGTTGCCGCACATAAAGCAGCCCGCGCTTTTGCAGATGCCGGCCGCTTTGAGCCCGGCACCGCCGCCTTTGAAGCACAAAGGGACAAAATCAAAACCATCAACGACTGGGATATATACCCTACCTCCAAAAATCCGCTCAACACCACCGGCGGCGCTGCCCTCAAACAAAGAAGCCGCTTCTATCATACAGAAGGAACCTGGAACCTGCGTAAATACGTCCATTTCGCCGATGTACTGGTGGGCGCCGATTACCGCACCTACGAGATTATCCCCGATGGCAACAACTTCGTGGATTTCAGCCTGCCACTAGACAAACGTAACCAGGAAGGCGGCAAACATATCTGGTACGGCAAAGTAGGCGGCTTCGCACAAATCAGCCGGTCTTTCTTCCATGACGCCCTGAAACTTACCGGCTCCCTGCGCTACGATAAAAACGAGCAGTTTGCCGGGAAAGTGAATCCCCGCATCGCAGCCGTGTATACTGTAAAAGATAAACACAACTTCCGCATATCATGGCAAAACGGCTTCCGTTTCCCCTCCCTGTTTGAAGCATACTCTTTTGTTAACAACGGCCAGGTACGGCGTGTAGGCGGTCTCGCTTTTATTGAAGAAGGACTGGGCTATTTCAAAAATTCCTACCTCACCACCTCCGTTGACGCTTTCAACGTAGCCGTAAACAAAACCATCAACGCGGAACATATCAGCAAAGACGCTGCTGCCGCTAAAAACGCAGGCGTTCTCAAAGTGGCCAATCTCGATCCTATCGTGCCGGAAGAAATCACCTCTTTCGAGGCAGGCTATAAAGCTGTGTTACTCGACAATAAATTATTCATCGATGTGGATGGCTATTACAGCTCCTACAAAAACTTTATCGGTCAGATTGAAGCAGTGGTACCGCAAACCGGTAACGTTAATTCACCCGACGCCGCAGTGTTGAACCAGATGCTCGATAAAACCCTGCAGAACCGCTACCGCGTGTGGACCAACAGTAAATCTACCGTTAGCAACTACGGCTTCGCAGTAGCTGTCACCTACGACATCTATAAAAATTATACCGTCAGCGGTAACGCCAATTTCAACAAACTCGCACAGGACAAAACCAAAGACGACGCACTCGTACCGGGTTTCAATACCCCCGAATGGTTTACCAACATCAGCATCGGTAACAGAAACCTCTTTAAAAATATAGGCTTCAACGTAGTATGGCACTGGCAGGACACCTTCTACTGGCAGAACCTCTTCGGCAATGCAGACGTGCCAGCCTACAGCACCGTAGACGCCCAGGTTACCTATCGTGTGCCCAAAATCAAAACCTCTTTTAAAGTGGGCGCCTCCAACCTGCTGAACACACCATATTTCCAATACGTTGGCGGACCTACCATCCGTGGTTTGTATTATCTTACTATTACGTGGGACAACGTGTTTAAAAAATAATTGTCCCAGGGCTGAAGCCCTGGGCTACGTTTTGTTTTCAAATCCATTCACTGATTAATTACTAATTGAAGGGCCATCAACCTCATAGCTTTATGCTAGCTGGTTGATGGCCCTTTCCTTTGGCATTTCACTTCTGAAGAAAATCTGAAACAAAACGTAGCCCAGGGCTTCAGCCCTGGGACAACGCGTTTTTCAGCGGTTCGTTTTTTTCAAAGGCATTGATATTGTCCAGTGTTGTTCCTGCAATTTGTGTCAGGGCTTCTTTGGTAAAAAATCCCTGATGGGCCGTTACCAGTACGTTGGGAAAGGTGGTGAGGCGGGAGAGGACATCATCCTGGATAATAGTGCCGGAGAGATTCTGAAAGAACAGTTGTTCTTCCTGTTCGTACACGTCGATGCCAAGAGCGCCAATATGCCCGTTTTTCAGCGCTTCTACCACCGACGGGGTGTCTATCAGGCCACCGCGACTGGTATTGATCAATACTACACCAGGTTTCATCTGGCTGATCGTATGTGCGTTGATAAGATGTTTAGTGTCTGGTGTGAGCGGACAATGCAGGGAGATAATATCTGATTCGGCCATGATCGTTTCCGGCGACACATAGGTTACACCCGCCTGCATCAGGGCATCATTGTTGTACACATCATGTGCCAGTACTTTACAACCGAAGCCCAGCATGATGCGGCAGAATACCGCGCCGATATTGCCGGTGCCGATTACGCCGACAGTTTTGCCATATACATCAAACCCTTCCAGCCCGCTTAGAGTAAAGTTGTTATCACGGACACGGTTATACGATTTATAGATTTTACGGTTCAGCGCCAGCAATAATGTTACGGCATGTTCCGCCACTGCATGCGGAGAATAGGCAGGCACGCGTACAACGCTGATACCTGCTTCACCGGCTGCCTTGAGGTCTACGTTGTTAAATCCGGCGCAGCGCAGCGCAATCAGGCGAACACCTTTTTCTTTCAGTTGACGGACAACGGCGGCATTTACCTTATCGTTCACAAATACACAGACGGCTGTTTCGTCTTTGATCAATGCAGTATTGTCTTCATTAAGCGGGTATTCCAGGAAGCGGAAGTGATGCGCGTTGTTTTCGTTGGCCTGATTAAAGTAGGTGATATCGTAGGGCTGGGTGCTGAAAAAAAGTATTTTCATGTGCGTGCGGTTAAGACAGGGTCAAAAAAATACGGATTTGCGGGGCTTTTGACACCACACAAATCCGTAATATGATCAATCGGTATGTTTACTTGATTTCACCGACCATGTTGCCGGGTACTACCCACTCGTCGAATTGTTCGGGAGTAACGTAGCCCAGTTTCACAGCCATTTCTTTCAGTGTGGTACCTTCTTTATGCGCTTTCTGTGCGATTTCTGCCGCTTTGTAGTAGCCAATTTTGGTATTGAGGGCAGTCACCAGCATCAGGGAGTTTTCCACGTGTTTGCGGATGTTGGCTTCGATAGGTTCGATGCCTTCAGCGCATTTATCGTTGAAGCTCACGCAGCCTTCACCGATGAGGCGGGCAGAGTGCAGGAAGTTATAGATCATCACCGGTTTGAACACGTTGAGTTCAAAGTGGCCGTTGGCGCCGCCAACGGAGATCGCCACATCGTTGCCCATTACCTGTGCAGCGATCATGGTGAGGGCTTCGCACTGGGTCGGGTTTACTTTGCCCGGCATGATAGAAGACCCTGGCTCGTTGTCCGGGATGTGTATTTCACCGATGCCTGCGCGGGGGCCGGAACTCAGCATACGCACATCGTTAGCGATTTTCATCAGGCTTACCGCTACTGTTTTGAGGGCGCCGTGTGCTTCCACGATAGCGTCGTGTGCAGCCAGTGCTTCAAATTTGTTGGGAGCGGTGATGAAAGGCAGTCCGGTCAGTTTGGCGATATGCGCCGCTACGTTTTCGGAATAACCTTTCGGAGTGTTGATACCTGTACCTACGGCAGTACCGCCGAGGGCCAGTTCACTCAGGTGAGGCAGCGCGTTGTTGATGGCTCTCAGACCGTGGTCCAGCTGGGCCACATAACCGCTGATTTCCTGTCCGAGGGTGAGCGGCGTAGCGTCCATGAAGTGGGTGCGGCCGATTTTCACCACATGTTTGAAGGCTTCTGCTTTTTTAGCCAGTGTGTCGCGGAGTTTTTTGATACCGGGGATAGTTGTTTCCACCAGCATTTTATACGCCGCGATGTGCATCGCAGTAGGGAAGGTATCGTTAGAGGACTGGGATTTATTCACATCGTCATTCGGGTGAACGAACTTTTCTTTGTCTGTGAGCTGGCCACCGTGAATAACGTGAGCGCGGTAAGCCACCACTTCATTCACGTTCATGTTGGACTGGGTACCAGAACCTGTTTGCCATACTACCAGCGGAAACTCATTGTCCAGTTTGCCCTCCAGTATTTCATCGCACACCTGACCGATCAGATCACTTTTTTCTTTTGGCAGCACGCCTGCGTCCAGGTTGGTGAGCGCCGCCGCTTTCTTCAGGTAAGCAAATGCCCTGATAATTTCTTTGGGCATTCTGTTGATATCCTGGGCGATCTTGAAATTTTCAATGGAGCGCTGTGTTTGAGCACCGTAATAGGCGTTTACAGGCACCTGTACTTCACCCATCGTGTCTTTCTCTATTCTAAATTCCATGGCTTAAGCTTTTATGAATTAATGCAGCAAAAGTAAACTGTTCTGGCTATTCTCCCTTAAAATTTGCCTGTCTTTTCTGAATAAAAGCTTCAGCGCCTTCCTGCAGGTCTTTGGTAGCAAAACAGGCTGCAAATTCGCGTATTTCGGTTTCCCAGCCGTCTATGTCCTTGTCTACAGCGGCGTTCACGCATTTTACCACACGGGCTATGGCCAACGGGGCTTTGGTTTGTATTTTCTGAAGGATGGCGATGGCTTTGGGCAGCAGTTCTTCCAGCTTTACCACATGGTTTACCAGTCCCCATGCCTGCGCCTCGGTGGCGGAGAGCATGTCGCCGGTCATCATCAGTTCAGTGGCCTTGCCTTTGCCAATCAGCTGCGTAAGCCGTTGGGTACCGCCATAACCGGGAATCAGGCCAAGGTTCACTTCGGGCTGACCGAACTTTGCGTTCTCGCTGGCGATACGGAAATGGCAGGCCATGGCCAGCTCACAGCCACCGCCCAGCGCAAAACCGTTGACAGCCGCGATAATGGGCTTGGGTGAATATTCTATCCGCTGAAATACCACATGGCCGCTTTTGGCCAGCTCTTCGCCCTGTTTGGGGGAGAGGGTGAGGAATTCGCTGATATCTGCGCCCGCCACGAAGGCTTTTTCGCCGGAACCAGTAAGGATGGCGGCTTTGATGTCTTTATTGCGATAAATTTCGTCGATCACCAGGCCCAGTTCTCCCATCATCTGTTGGTTCAGGGCGTTCATCTTTTCCGGGCGGTTGATCGTCACGATCAGGATATTATTGTCCAGTTGCGTAGTGAGTGTCTGATACATGGGCCTTCTTTTTAGTTTATCAATATTAAGCAATATTCGATAACTAATGAATCAGGCTCAGGGCTGCCTCCAGTTGAAGGTCGCGGCCGGCTTTCAGCGCAGCAGGGTTGTAAGGCACTGCCATATCGGGCGGAAACCCGGTGCCTTCGTATATATTGCCGTCTTTATATTTAAACATCAGCGAGGAAGTGTATACCAGCTTAAGCCAGCCGGTGCTGAACTGGCCGCCGTTATAGAATTTGTTGCCGGTCAGCGGGCCATTGGCGCCCCAGGTGCGCTCTCCCACAAAATGTCCGTTGGGCAGTGCTTTGACGGCCATAGTGGTCATTTCGGCCATACTTACCGACCAGGCGTCGGCCAGCATCACAATAGGGACAGTGACAGCTTTGCTGCCGGCCTGCGGCGACACATAAGCCGGCGCCCAGGGGCTGTAGTCCAGCCGCCCGTTGCCCAGTTTGGAACGGGTGTACCCGAAATGAAGGGGCTGGGTGATCATTTTACCGAGCAGGAAGTTCAGATCATCCAGGCTTCCGCCCCCGTTGCCGCGCACATCAATGATAATCCCTTTCAGGTCCGTACGGTTGGCCAGGGCATCGAAGAAATATTGCTCCACCCGTTTTACGCCATTGATGGTATCTGTATTAAACAGCGTTTTGAGGTTGAAGCCGTTAAAAAACAGGTACAGGATATTCTGATTGATGGTACCGGAAACAGCCACATACTGTTTATCGGGCGTATTGGTAAATCCACGGCGGCCGGCATCGAGGTAGTGGCGCGGAATGGTGTCATAAAAATGAAAAATACTGATCGGCGGGTGAAAGCCTGGGCTGGCAATTTTTCGCTGGTAGGCGGGGTTCACGGAGTTGGAATCCGCCAGCCATGTGTCTGCAAAAGAAATATCATAGTGCGAGTCCACCAATCCTGATGTCATCTGCTTAAAGTACGTATACGCTTTGCGCACATCGTTGGAATCATTGACATTCAGTTTGGCAAAGAGTGGTTTATAGGTACGGTATACCTGGTCCCAGTTGACCGTATCAATATCCCAGAAAACGTAGTTATTGTTCATGCCGGTCCAGAAGCCATCAAACACTTCATTGAAATTGGCGTTGACGTAGTTCTGCGGGTCATTGAGTTACGGCAGGTCTTTCCGGCAGGCCATGGTCATCAGCAGCAGGAGGGGCAGTATATATCTGACAGGAGATTTCATCTTCATAAAAAATTAAAGGTGAGTAGGATTATTGGGCATCGCCATGGAAAAGGCGGCGGAGGTTGAACAGGCATCCTGCCTGAAGCACATAGCTGTCGTTATACCGGGGCACCTGGTCTATCATGTAGTTTTTCTGTTGATCTGTGAGCCCATAGTAATAACGGGCTTCCACGAAAAGGCGGAAGCGTTCCTTCAGCAGGTATTCCACGCCGCCGCCGGCAACGAGGCCCCATTCCATACGCCGGTCACGGCGGCTGTCGAAGGTGTACTTTTCATCGTAGCGATAAGCCTCGTTATACCTGAAATAATCTGATGTCTGCTGGTCGCCCGGCACATCCGGTGTGCTGCTGAACACATTAGCCATAGCGCCCTGGATACGGCCACTGATCCAATAGGCGCCGTAGCCGCCGGCATTAACGAAGCCCCGCCATTTTTTTCCGCCAAACGAGAAATGGGCCATGACGGGCAATTGCAGATAGCCGTTGAGGTTATACTGGTAAATACCGTCAAAAAAATGGTCACGGCGCAGCTCATAACTCTTCCGGATATACGACGGATCTGCCTGTATGGCCAGCCAGTCATTGAAATGATATTGCAGTACAAGGCCGGCCACAAAGCCACCATACTGATGATACTGCGTAAAAGCGCGATAGCCGGCATTGGTATGTACATAATTGTTGACATACCCGCCGGAAACACCGATTTCAAACTGCGCCCGGAGGGATAGGGTTAACAGGAAAAAGGTGGCAGAGAGGAGTAAGTATTTCTTCATAAAGTCTGGGTTTGAGCTTTTTCGGTTGACAGCTGCAAATAAAAATCCCGTAGCAAACTGAGTTTGCTACGGGACATTATGAAGATAACGTTTTTGACTGCTAATAGTTCACCTCAATTTGCGCTTTCCCGCTCTTCATTCTCATATAGTGTCTCTTCTTGGGCACTTTAAAATATTTGACCCCGTTGAAATTGTAACCGAAGGTCACAAATACCAGGTTGGCATCTGTGTTTCTGTAGGGATATACTTTGTTGGCGCCGGAACCGGAGCTGAAATCACGGTTAAAGAAGTTCTGCGGATAATACTGCACTTTAAGCCCGAAGCCATGCACACGCAGGCCGGCAAATAAAGAAGGCATGATCAGCGGGGTACGGTCGCTGAACCACTCATTGAATTTGTGCACTTTTTTACCGTCCACAAATTGTTTTTCCTTGTAGTTGAAGGCCAGGTCCAGCTCTCCGCCAAAGAAGAAGAAGGTGCCTCCGGTGACATCCCCGATTTTGACCCCGAGCGGTACGCCCAGCGTGTATACCCTTTGCTTCAGCTTCAGGGAATCAGTGGGTTTGGAGATCAGCCCTATGTTTTTGAAGTCCACGCCGGTAAATGCTCCGAAGTGGCGGGTAAAGTCCTTGTTAAAGTTCACATGATAATTAAAGATGAAACTGAAACGCGGGATATTACGCATATGCTCCCCGTTCTGCTTCATGTCCGCAAAGGAGAGCATGCCGGCCAGGCCGCTGCTGACGTAGATATTGTCCCGTTTTTTGGGATATTTTCCAAAGCTGATGGACACAGAACCTTCAGCGGCTTTTTTCTGGTCCGTAGAATCTGTTTGTTCCTGGGCGAAGGCACTGGTAGTGCAAAATAGCAACAGTAACAGGGAAGGGTATAACTTGTATTTCATAAAACGGCGGTTGTGGTTTCTTAGATTCTTGGTGATTTATACCGAGAAGACGACCCGCCCGTGGAAATGTTACGGCTACACGAAAAAAAAATTAAAAATTTCTATGGCTGGCCACCCAGGTGGTGATATAGTCAGAGATGTCTTTGGTATGGGTACCGGGGGGGAACAGTTTACCGACGCCCATTTCCTGCAGCTCCTGCATGTCTGCGTCGGGGATAATGCCGCCGCCGGTGAGCAGTACGTCATTCAAGCCTTTTTCCTTCATGAGGGCTATCACTTTAGGGAAAACAGTCATATGTGCGCCAGAGAGGATACTGATGCCGATCGCGTCCACATCTTCCTGGAGGGCGGCATTCACCACCATTTCGGGGGTTTGTCTTAATCCGGTATAAATAACTTCCATACCGGCATCCCGGAGGGCGGCAGCGATCACTTTGGCGCCGCGGTCATGGCCATCGAGGCCGACTTTAGCTACCAACACACGAACAGGACGATTTAACTGGTTGACCATTCTTAAAAATTAAGGTCGTAAAGATAAGGATTAGCCGTTACTAAAAGCTAAGCGCTATTTTTGCTACCTTTGCAGACATATTTAATTTTTCTTATGAGCGAAGAAAGGTCACTCAATTTTATAGAACAGATCGTAGAAGACGACATTGCTAACGGCGTCCATGGCGGACGTGTGCTGACACGTTTTCCGCCCGAACCCAACGGCTACCTCCATATAGGACACGCCAAGTCTATTGCATTGAACTTTGGCCTGGCCCAGAAATACAATGGCAAAACCAATCTCCGCTTTGACGATACCAACCCTGTCACAGAAGACACTGAATATGTGGATTCTATCAAGGCAGATATCCGCTGGCTGGGTTATGAGTGGGACAAAGAATTGTATGCTTCCGATTATTTTGAACAGCTGTATGAATTTGCCATAAAGCTGATCAAAAAAGGACTGGCTTACGTGGAAGATGCCACTGCTGAAGAAATTGCTGCCGGCAAAGGCACGCCCACCACGCCTGGCACGCCTACCCCTGCCAGAAGCAGGTCAGTGGAAGAAAACCTGGACCTGTTTGCACGGATGCGCGCCGGCGAATTCAAAGACGGTGAAAAAACCCTTCGCGCCAAAGTTGACCTGGCTTCTCCCAACATGCACATGCGCGATCCCCTTATGTACAGGATCAAACATGCGCACCACCACCGCACCGGCGACAAATGGTGCATCTACCCGATGTACGATTTCGCCCACGGCCAGAGCGACAGCATTGAAAATATCACCCATTCCCTCTGTACGCTGGAATTCATTCCCCACCGTGCATTGTACGACTGGTTTATCAAAGAACTGGAAATATTCCCCAGCCATCAGTACGAGTTCTCCCGCCTGAACCTGAACTATACGGTGATGAGTAAACGAAAACTGAAACAGCTGGTGGAAGAAAAATATGTAAGCGGCTGGGACGACCCCCGCATGCCTACTATCAGCGGCCTGCGCCGCCGTGGCTATACCCCTGACAGCATCCGCCAGTTTTGCGAGCGCGTGGGCGTACAGAAACGTGAGCAGATGATCGACCTCGGCCTGCTCGAATTCTGTGTCCGTGAAGAGCTGAATAAAACAGCCAACCGCGTAATGGCCGTACTGGACCCGGTTAAACTGGTGATTACCAACTATCCCGACGGACAGGTGGAAGAAATGCCCGCTGAAAACAACCCGGAAGATGCTTCCGCCGGCAGCCGTACCCTGCATTTCAGCAAAACGCTCTATATCGAAAGGGAAGACTTCATGGAAGAACCACCGAAGAAATTCTTCCGGCTGGGCCCCGGTCTGCATGTACGCCTGAAAAACGCCTACATCATCAAAGGGGAAAGCGTGGAAAAAGATGCTGATGGCAACATCACCACCATCTATGCCAGCTATCTGCCGGATACCAAAAGCGGCGGAGACAACAGCGGCATGACCGTAAAAGGCACTATCCACTGGGTGAGCGCCGAACATGCGGCCACTGCCGAGGTACGCCTGTACGACCGTCTCTTTAAATCAGAGAACCCCGGCGCAGAAGAAGGCGACTTCAAAGACTTCCTCAATCCGGACTCCCTGCAGGTGATCAAAGAAGCCTATGTGGAACCATCCCTGCTGCAGGCAAAACCTGGCGACCGTTTCCAGTTTATGCGTAAGGGTTATTTCACGGTAGATCCTGACAGCACACCGGAAAAAGTGGTGTTCAACAGGACCGTTACCCTGAAAGACGCCTGGGCAAAAGAGAAAGGCAAAGCCTAAGCATATATCATAAAAGAGAAGGCCCCGTTGATGTCATATCAACGGGGCCTTCTCTTTTATGTTAATCAGGTTATCAGCTGTTAAAAGCCGCTACGCCTTTGGCAATGCGGGTACGGGTTTCTGTGAGCCCTATTGTGGCTGCAATGTCAAATACCGGAGGACCGAATTTGCCGCCGGTGAGCATAATACGGAAAGGCAGCTGCAGTTCGCCCATTTTGATGTTTTTCTCTGCTGCGAGCGCTTTAAAGCTGGCTTCCAGCTCAGGCGCCGTGAAAGCGGAAACATCATCCAGCTTTTCAGACCAGGCGGTAAAGAAAGCGGCTTTGTCCGCGTTCCATTTGGGTTTTACAGCAGCTTCATCATAAGCGGCCGGCGCTTCAAAGAAAAAGAAGCCGTGGTCCCAAATTTCATTTACAAAATAGCAGCGTTCTTTCACCAGTCCGGCTACGGTGGCCACATATTCAGGCCGGGCTTCTACGCCTTTTTCTTCCAGCACTGGGGCAAAGAGGCGGGCCAGGCTTTCGTTGTCTTTATGATGCAGGTACTGGTGGTTGAACCACTTCGCCTTTTCAAAGTCGAATTTAGCGCCGGCTTTGTGTACACGGTCGATAGAGAACTTGTTGACCAGTTCTTCCAGGGAGAAAATTTCCTGTTCGGTACCGTCGTTCCAGCCGAGCATTGCCAGCATATTGATGAAGGCTTCAGGCAGGAAACCCAGTTCGCGGAAACCTTTGGTGAACTCGTTGGAACGCGGGTCTGTCCAGTTCATGGCATATACCGGGAAACCGAGGCGGTCGCCATCGCGTTTGCTGAGTTTACCGTTGCCGTCCGGTTTGAGGATCAGCGGCAGGTGCGCCCACTGCGGCATATCCGCTTCCCAGCCCAGGTGTTTCCACAGGAGGATGTGAACGGGTGCAGAAGGCAGCCATTCTTCTCCGCGGAAGGCGTGGGTTATTTTCATCAGGTAATCGTCTACCACCACGGCGAGGTGATAGGTAGGCATACCATCCGCTTTCAGCAAAACTTTATCATCTACCTGGCCGGTGTTGAAAGTCACTTCACCGCGGATCATATCGGTAAAGGTCATTTCCTGGTCGGCAGGCATTTTTATACGGATAACGTGCGGGGTATTGCTGGCCAGCAGCTCCTTTACTTCCGCTTCGGAGAGGGAGAAGGAGTTGCGCATTTTTTCCCTGATCCTGTGATTGTACTGAGGCTGCGGATTCTCAGGCGTTTTCAGCCTTTCACGCATGCTCTCCAGTTCTTCGGGGGTGTCAAATGCGTAATAGGCATGACCGGATTGTACCAGTTGTTCCGCATACTGGCGGTACAGCGGTTTACGCTCGCTCTGGCGGTACGGGGCATAAGGGCCGCCTGCCGCAGGGCTTTCGTCGGGGGAGAGGCCGCACCAACGCAGCGTTTCATTAATATATTCTTCCGCGCCCGGCACATAGCGGGTCTGGTCAGTATCTTCGATACGCAGGATAAAGTCGCCTTTATGCTGCTTTGCAAACAAATAGTTGAACAATACAGTGCGAACACCTCCAAGATGTAGGCCACCAGTAGGACTGGGGGCAAAACGCACTCTTACTTTTTTATTATCCATAGATCGCAAAGGTAAGGAAATAGCATTTAGGTTTCTGTCATGAGCTTTAGTGCTTTTAACCTATCTTGCGGTCATCAGCTCACTGCTAAAAGTCAAAGCGCTTGTTCTATCTTACCAAAACACCCGGCATACTGAAAGCTTTGTACAAAAGCTGCATATGGGACCTTTCTCCTGCAAACAATAACGTGTACCTGACTTTCGATGATGGCCCCCATCCGGAAGCCACCCCGTTCATCCTCGAACAGCTGAAAAAATATGATGCTCAAGGCACGTTTTTCTGTATCGGTAAAAATGTGGTGGAGCATCCGGACATCTATCAGCAGATACTGGAAGCAGGGCATAGCACAGGCAATCATACCCACAATCATGTGAACGGCTGGAAGACCAGCACTGACAAGTATATCGAAAACATTCTCGAGGCTGGGAAATACATCAGTTCACCGCTTTTCAGACCACCCTACGGCAGAATTACGCCCTTCCAGGTAAAACAGCTGAAACGGACCGTTCCCGGTACCAAAATCATCATGTGGGATGTATTGAGCGCGGATTTTGACCAGGAGATAGATGGTGAAGCCTGTGTACAGAACGTGGTTTTCAAAATGAAGCCTGGTTCTATTGTGGTGTTCCACGACAGCACCAAAGCGTGGGACCGGATGTCTTATGCCTTGCCGCGGGTGTTGGAATACTGCAAAAAGCAGGGCTATAACATGGCCGCCATCCATTAATAAAAAACCCGGGACCATAGGCCCCGGGCGGTAATATGATTTGTTGAGCGACTTTATTTTAACGTTACTTCCCTTACTTTATCACCGTTGATGGTGATGGTTGCCTTATCATCACATACCCCGTTACCGTAGTCGATTACTGCGGAGAGGCTGTTGTAAGCCACCAGCAGCTTGCCCTGGCTTACCCATTTACAGGCGGTGGCCTTTATCAGCGGCGACTGGGTGGTGATGGTAGCGCTGCCGGTTGGTCCGCCTTTTACGTAGGTGAGGGCTGCATTACCTTCGAGGCTGTACACGTTATCATTAGGTGTAGGGGTGCCTGCGCCAGCGGTTTGTGTCACGGTCTTCTTGCTGGTATAACCTACGATCAGCGTATCGGCGTAGCTTACGCGGCCATCGGTTATTTCTGATGTGTATTTAACACCGGTAGTGGTGTTATAGCTGATACCGGAGATGACGTTTTTGCCGGCGACAGGGATGCCGTTGTATTTATATCCTTCCAGGGTGATTTCCACGCGGGTACCGTTAGCGAACAGGAAACCGGTGAAATTGATGTATACCTTACCGCTGCGGGTAACGCCGTAGTTGTCACGGCAGGCGTCACCGTAATCGATGGTCATTTGTTTGGGCCATACGGTGGGATCTGCGCTGCTGATGAGGATGGAAGGGCAGCCGGTGACGTTGGCATAATCAGCATAATCCGCTTTACGGACGTTGCCGGCCACGTTCTGGTCTACTGCCGCGATAGCGGCTGTTTCAAATAAATCGCCATACATGCCCTGCACCTGTGTTTCGTGGGAGGCCACTACCAGCGTGTTGTTGTCGTTTTCGTTGTTGGTCGCCGCATCGGTGGTCACTTCTTTTTTGCAGGCGAAGAAAAGGGTCGCCACCGCCACCACAGCGATGGTACCTGCCAGCACACGATTTGTACTGAAATAGCTTTTCATGGTATAGTTTTTTTAAATTAGGTTTTTCAGGATTTACCTTTGCGAAACCAAGATACCTATTAAATATTACAAAAAATAAAAATTTAATAAATATTTTTATCATGTTCTGGATCGATACGCACGCCCATTTATACTCGGATGAATTTCTGGCCGACCAGCAGGAGATGGTGAAACGTGCCCTGGATGCCGGGGTGACCACCCTGCTGCTGCCCAATATTGACGAATCGTCCATTACCGCCATGCTGAAACTGGAAGCTGCGTATCCCAAAAACTGTTTTGCCATGATGGGGCTGCACCCCTGTTATGTGAAGCCGGACGTGGAAAATCAGATGCGGCTTATCAAAGACTGGCTGATACACCGCTCTTTCAAGGCCATTGGAGAGATAGGGCTGGATTTTTACTGGGACAAGTCGCTGGCGGAGCAGCAGTACCAGGCGTTCCGGGAGCAGCTGCAACTGGCGAAGCAATACAAACTGCCCGTGTCCATCCATAGCCGCGAGGCCACACGGGAATGTATACACGAAGTAAAAACCTTACAGGATGGCAATCTCAGCGGCGTGTTCCACTGCTTTTCGGGTACGCTGGAAGAAGCTAAAGAGATCATCAGCCTCGGATTTTACCTGGGCATCGGGGGAGTGGCCACATTTAAAAAATCCGGGCTCGACAAAATCATCGAAAACATTGACCTGGAACACATCGTACTGGAAACGGACGCGCCTTACCTGGCACCGGTGCCTTACCGCGGCAAACGTAATGAAAGTGCCTATATCCCATTGATCGGTGAAAAGGTGGCAGATATAAAAAATCTAAAAATAGAAGACGTAGCCGCTATTACCAGCAGCAATGCGCGCAAATTATTCAAAACGCTCTAACTGTTTAGAGGGTAACTTTGCGGGCAACTGGCAGTTAGACAATGAGTAAAATTCTGATAATCTACACGGGCGGCACAGTAGGCATGATCTACGATGACAAGACCAAAGCGCTCCGCCCGATCGGCTTCAATGAAATACGGAACAATTTACCGGAACTATACCGGATGGGGATTGATTTTTACGTGTATGCGTTCAACCCGCCTATCGATTCCTCAGACATGCAGCCGGAAATATGGGTGGAACTGGCCAGTATCATTGAAGACCGTTATGACCGCTACGATGGATTTGTGATTCTTCACGGCTCAGACACCATGGCGTTTACTGCCTCCGCGCTGAGCTTCATGCTGGAGAACCTGTCCAAACCCGTTATCCTCACCGGTTCACAGCTGCCCATCGGTAAAATCCGTACCGACGCGAAGGAGAACATTATCACCGCCATGGAAATAGCCTGCTCACGGCATAACAACGGCAGTCAGGCATCGATGGTACCGGAAGTATGTATTTATTTCGACTTCTCCCTCTTCCGCGGCAACCGTTCCAAGAAATACAACGCCGAAAAATTTGAAGCGTTCTATACCATGAACTATCCACAGCTGGCGGAAGCAGGTATAGACATCAAATACAAACAGCAATTTATTCTGCCCACACCTTCTGCGCCGCTGAAAGTGCATAAGGAGCTGGAAACCAATATCACCGTATTGAAGCTGTTCCCCGGCATTACCCGCAGCGCCGTGGAAGCCATTCTCAGCGTTCCCGGCCTGAAAGGCGTGATCATGGAGACATTTGGCAGTGGCAATACCAATACCCAGCCATGGTTTATCGAAAGCATCAAAAAAGTGATCGATAACGGCGCTATCGTAGTAGACATCACCCAATGTGATGGCGGCTCCGTGGAACTGGGCAAATACGAAACCAGCCAGCACCTGGTGGAAGCAGGCGTTGTCAGCGGTCATGATATGACCTTTGAAGCAGCAGTGACCAAGCTGATGTTTGTACTGGGACAGGGCCTTACCAAAGCAGAATGCAAAAAAATGATCGAAACTTCGCTGCGTGGTGAACTGACGCCGATAGAAGTGTATTAATACGAATATAAAAGAGAATTAAAGCAGAAAGTATTGAAACAGTATACTTTCTGCTTTTTTATTGCAATTTTTTTTCTATATTTAATTATCAAGCCTATTCCATCCCTGATCTGTAAAGTGTTTCTATCACCACAAAACTCCAAAGTATGAATGTTTCGTTAACGCAAAAGTTCATTGCAGAATTCTTCGGCACGCTGGTGCTGGTGCTGATCGGTTGCGGCAGCGCCGTAATTGCCGGCAGTCACGTAGGTCTTCTGGGCATTTCTTTTGCCTTCGGCCTGTCGGTGCTGACGATGGTATATGCCATCGGCCATATCTCCGGATGCCACATTAACCCGGCTATTACCATTTCCATGCTGGCCTTCGGCAAAATTTCCGGTAAAGATGCGGGCGCTTACATCGTTGCGCAGATACTGGGCGCTATTGCCGCGGCAGGCATCCTCTACTGCATCGCAGGCGGCAGGGCCGAGTATTCCCTGGCAGCCAACGGACTGGGACAGAACGGTATCGGCGACAACTATCAGGACCACTACAATGTAGCCAGCGGCCTGATCTTTGAAATCGTTTTCACCGCTATCTTCCTGGTAGTGATCCACGGCGCCACCAGCAAAAACAACAGCAACGGCGCACTGGCAGGCGTAGCCATCGGTCTCTCCCTGACCATGATCCACATCGTGGGCATTCCTGTTACCGGTGTGTCTGTAAATCCTGCCCGCAGCATAGGCCCGGCACTCTTCGTAGGTGGTGATGCGCTGGCCCACCTCTGGATATTCATCGTAGGCCCCGTTATTGGCGGGCTTATCGGCGGAGCCATCTGGAAGCTTTATGACAAAGCCTAAAAAAAACTTGGTAAATAAAAGTAAAGGATTATCTTTGCAACCCTGAAACGGAAGACTCAACCCCTTCAGCAACGTTTCAAAGATAATCACGGAGAAGTGCAGGAGTGGTTGAACTGGCACGCCTGGAAAGTGTGTATAGGTGAAAGCCTATCAAGGGTTCGAATCCCTTCTTCTCCGCCACCATGCCCTGATGATCACCGATCATCAGGGTTTTTTCTTTATATCCCGATACCAGCGCAGCCAGCACCAGAGAGCTCCTATACCGATTTCACCTATTCAGATCGTCTTAGCCACCTTTTAATAAAATCTCCAAAATTTAAATTATCTGATCCATGAAACAATTAATGTATTCCCTCACCTTTCTGCTGCTGATAACAGCAGCTGTAACATCTATAACCTCCTGTAGCAAAAAAGGCGATCCCGGTCCTGCCGGCCAGCAAGGACAAAAAGGCGACAAAGGCGATAAAGGTGATACCGGCGCCGGCGGCCCTGGCGGCTCCAAGGGCGACCCAGGCACCGCCAATGTCATCTATTCCGACTGGCTCGATGTTGCCTATAAACCCGATACTGTTCATCGTGCCGGTGGCACCATTGACACATTAGGTTACTATGCCATTATCACAGCTCCAAAATTAACGACCAGCATACTGAACTCCGGTGAACTGAAAGTATATGTCAACCAGAACTCCGCTGCCGATCCGGTGATCACCTCCCTGCCATACACCGATTTAAGGAGCGGCCTTTACATCAGCTATGTTGCCTATCAACAGGCGATACAATTAGAGTCCAACGGAGATATTAGCACCGTGCAAAATAATGCTGGTGTAAAACGCCGCCAATACCGGTATATCCTTATACCTGGCGGCGTTGCTGCAAGGAAAACAAATGGGGTCAACTGGAACAATTACAACGAAGTAAAAGCTTACCTGGGACTGAAGGATTAATACACAGCACATCCATAAACAAGCTGCACCAGCGGTTTTCAAGGGACAGGCTTACGTCTGTCCCTTCCTTGTTTTCAGTGTTATCAGAAACGCCGGACGCTACGTAAATAGAGTGCGCATACGTTTGTTAAATTAGTGGAATAACCTCAAAACTAATTTGAACAAGATGACCCTAAAGAATGAGCAGCCATCCAAAATGCTGCATAAAGAATCCGAAGACATGTCCGGCATCAACACCCTCCAATTGATGGACGCTTTAATTACAGAAACAAACAGTGAAGATGCTTATGGTGACATGTACGCCCGTGGCGCAGATGGGAACATGCGCCGAATTCCCGCAGGAACAGTCGGCCAGATGCTCAAAGTAGATGCAGACGGATTTCCCGCCTGGGCAAATGATATCACCAACACGATCGTAGTGAATGCAGGGCCGGATCAAACCATCTCTGTAGCCAATACCAACTTACAGGGAGCTGCCAGTGATCCCAACAGTTCCATCACATCATATCGGTGGTCGAAACAGTCCGGCCCCGCAGAACCCATTGGCACCGGCTTTAACGGAGGCTCATTTACACCGTTGAGGACAAGGACCTTTACCCCTTCCGGGGCCGGGGATATCGTCTTTGACAACGCGAATACCCAACCCGGTGATCTGATCATACTGGTCGGAAACTTCAGGTCTGTAACATTAAACAATGTGCAGGGCACAGCAGCCAACCCGATCGTTTTCAGGAACCCGGCCGGCCAAACCACGCGGATCGGTAATACCACATGGGCCGCAAACGGAGGACCAGCTTATGCATTGCAAACCTCCAACTCCAAACACTTTATTTTTGCCGGGACCCATTGGAACAACCTGCTTTTTACAGGGTCCGAAGTCAATACTGACGGCGGCGGCGAACCTTATCGCTCCGCTTACAGGAACCTGTCGTTTGATGCGTTTTCCGAGCAATTCGAGATCTGCTATTTTACGGCAACAAAAGGTGGCACCTGCATCGTAGCCAAGACCGACCCCGTATCCGGACAAAGCGCATCATGGTATCCCAATACAACATTGCAGGACATACTGATACACGACTTTGTCATCGATAGCCCCTACAATGAAGGCCTGTACATTGGACATACCGCTACTTATTGGGACTTAATCAGCAACACGCCCTATAATCAGAGCCCATATGATGCACCTCCGGCAGACAGCAACCGGTACAAGCAACCCATTATGATCAGTAATGTGAAGGTGTGGAATGGCCGGATATTAAATACCGGTAAAGATGGTATTCAGATTTCAGCCTGTAAGAATATAGAGGTCTATCAAAACGAAGTTGTCAACTGGGCATCTGTCAATGTTCCTGACAGAGCCAATCATAACGGCGGGATTCTGATCGGCGGACGGTCTGAAACCAGCAATGTTCACGACAATATCACCCATGATGCCTGGGGAGAACACTTTCAGTTTTATGGCACCGGTACCGGACATATCTTCAAAAACAACCTTTGCTATAATACAGACGCATCGAATGTTAGCGGCGATATGGCCTCCATCGCTGCAAGGTCCGGCTCCAATAACACAGAAAATCATCCGGGCCAGGTTACAGTGGAAGGAAATACATTTTCCAGATGTGGGAACGGGTCACTGGTAAGGGTAAACGGATATAACAATAAATCCGGTGGCGTGACCGGCACCGACAATCTGCAGGTGATCCTGAAACGAAATATCCTGATGGCTCCGCGGAACAATGCCGGTGGCGATAATTATGACAGCTTCTATGTATACACGGAAAATCCGCAGGATTATGGATACGACAAAATTGTAACCAGACCATTGGCAGGGGCTGATGCAAATGTTCAATACCTCACCATGGCGATAGCCAACGTAGATACCAACAACTATTACCTGCCCAACAATTCGACTGTTATACAAGGGTTCAGGAAAACCAAACCTGTAGGTCCCCAGGCTGTAACGGGCGCATCTGTGATCGTTACACCAAACGCAGCAACTACAGCAGTGACCAATATGGTGAGCGGCGTATATGTGTTCAGGTTAGTAGCCGGAAATACACTGGGCCAATACAAGAGCAGCACTGTTCAGGTGACGGTGACGCTGTAAAATAAGCTATGTAGTCTTTGAAGCGCTGGCAACAACAGCTACCAGCGCTTTTCATTTACTTATATTCGATATTAAGATTGTATTTATAAAGCAATCCTGAAAGATTAAATGCAGAAAACTTGGCTTTCTTCATCTTATTAAATTCCGGATCTATTCCAAAATTCTGCGCCATTCTAAAATCTGCTTTTTCCAGAATAGTTTTTGAAAACCGCGCCATTGTCAAATCCGAATTTTTAAAGTCAGCGCACGTAAGATCTGCTTCTGAAAAATCTACTTCTTTTAAGGAGCAATTATGAAAGAGCGTTTTTCTCAACCTCGTTCCTAAAAAAGTAGAATAGTCCAGTATACATTCATAAAATGAGAAAGAAAACATAAACCTGTTACACTGGGTAAAATCAACGCCCAACATTTTACAGCCGGTAAAGTGGGCATCTCTGAAACCCGCACCGTCCAGCGTTACGATGGAGAAATTACATTGCCTAAAATGACAATCTTCAAAATTGTTATCACGTAAATCACTCCTTGAAAAATCACAATCGATAAACTCACATTGCACAAACTCTCTGTTCTCCAATCTTCTTCCTGCATAATCCACATCAGAGAATGTTTTCTGTTGATGCAGGATTGATCCGTTTGACTTACCCATAAACAATGATATTTTCTGTACTACTGCCATTTTTCAAATACTTCCATATTTATGCCTGGTTTCCTCGTAAGTGCCGGTTAAAACACAACTCATCCATATGCTGACTTTTGAAAATAATCTCCTGATGGCACCAACCAATAACATAGAAGACAAGGTACAAAAAATCAGGGAATCATTCAGGTGTACCGGCTGCCGGGAGGAAGCCGGAGATAGCTGAGGATGCCACGCAGGCAACAATTAAATAAGTACCTTTATACGGTTATGAAGACATACCTGCCATCACCACCGCTTCAGCCTTTCATTCAGCTTTACCGGATCATCGAAAGCCGGGATGAAAAGGTGAACCGTGTATTGCCGGACAGCACGCCGGCCATCGCGTTCCGGTTTAAAGGGCAACTGCGCTACATTGAAGGTGAACAGCCGGCCATTACGCTGCCTGCCTCCGTTATCTCCGGCCTGAGAAACACTGTCCGGCTGATTAACTACCAACCTGATACTGCCGCCATCATTGTGCAGTTCAAAGTCGCCGGCGCAGCAGCGTTCTTCAAAACACCGTTGCATGAACTGTTTGGGCACAGCGTTTCGCTGGACCATTTCGTCAACCGGCAACAGCTAACAGACCTGGAAGAACAGCTGTCAGTCGCCGCCAGTGATGCACAAAGGGTACTGCTGCTGGATAATTTTCTGCTGGCGCAGTTGCGTTTCCCGAAACAGGACGAGCTGGTACTGCATGCGCTGCACCAAATACACGCGGCTAACGGCGACGTAAATATGAAAGCACTGGCAACGGCCCATTTCATCAGCCAGGACGCTTTTGAAAAACGCTTTCGGAAAGTGATGGGCACCACGCCGAAACAAATGGCCTCTATCATCCGGATGAGGGCCGTCCTTCAGCAGCCACCGGCAGACAGGAACCTAACCCGTCTTGCGCTGGACGCTGGCTACTTCGACCAGGCACATTTCAACCGCAGCTTCAAACAGTTCACAGGACTGACCCCCACCGCCTTCTTCCAGGCGCCCTCCTTCTGGTAAAATCAATGATTTTTTACAATGCTTCAGTGACGGTATTCCCCAATTTTGTGGTACTAAAACAATAGTACAATGATCACCCGACTATCGCTGTGCGCCCTGCTGCTGGCAGGTAGCACCGCTCATTCACAGATCAAAAATATGCAGCACAAAAAAGAATTAACCATGGATACCGTACAACAACACAAAGCCGCCATCACCGAATTCTATGAACAAATGCTGAACCGCCGGCAACTGGACAAAATAGACCAGTTGGTATCAGCAGACTACGCCAATAGCCTGGGAGCCAAAGGCATATCCGGCTTTATGAGCCAGCTGACCACCCTGCTACAGACCTTTCCGGATGCCCAATGGATGATCGTCAGCATGGCCGCAGAAGGCGATAAAGTGTTTGTAAAACAAAAAATGACCTGCACCCATCAGACGCCCTATCTCGGAATGGCACCCACCCATAAGTCCCTTACCAACGAAGGAACAGGCATCTACACCTTTAAAAACGGGAAAGTCGTCTCTCATGAAATACTGACAGACAGGCTGGGATTCCTGCAACAAATAGGCATATTGCCGGCGGATATTGCAGCACCGGCCAAACAGGAGCAGGTGTATTTTATTGATAGATTCACGGTACCGGCACAAGCGGTGCCCGAATTTATGGAACGCGTGAACTACAACCGGAGCTTCATCCGGCAATTGGAAGGCTTTATTACAGACCAGGTTTATCAGCAACAAGAAAACGGGCAGTTTTCCATTGTCACCGTCGCCACCTGGAAAAACCAGGCCAGCCTGGACAACGCCAAAGCCAAAGTATTCGAAGAATATAAACGGACCGGGTTTCAGCCGGCAGAATTTTATCAGCGGCTGGGGATAACGATGGACAGAGGGGTATATCAGGCAGGTAATTAAGCTGGTTACAGTATTGAAAAAGGCACTCCAGCAGAGTGCCTTTAAACTTTTTACACCCACCGGATTACTGCTTTCTACGCCCGGCAACAATCCCGAAAGCGTAATTGAGCTGTACAAGGATAATAAAACCAATACTCAGGTAAGTATTGATAAAACACAATAAAGCTCCGGCAAAATATAACAACTGTGCTACGATAATACGACGCTTTATTGCGCCGCTAATAGCTTCAAGATCGCTCTCGGTTTCAACGAACCTCTGCCTTACCGCATAACTCCAGTTGATATAAAGACTGACGCCCAGCATCAATATATTAAACCAGTAAACGAATATGGCAAACTTGTAATTCGTATAATCACTTAAAAATGCTGTCGAAAAAGGTAACAACGACACAAACAGCAGGAACAGCAGGGATAGCCAGTTGAGGTTCCTGTCGCTTTTTTCGATGTAGGCGAATTGAGCGGATTGGCCTACCCAGAAAATACCGGCGGTCATAAAACTCAGAAAATACACGAGAAACCTCGGCATCTGGGCCAGTAAAACATGAGCAAGCTCCCCTTCCGTGAGCTTACCTTCTGCTGCCGGAACTTTAATTTCCAATACCAGCAAAGTCATAGCCACCGCAAATATTCCGTCACTGATGGCTTCTATGCGTTGGGTATTTTTTCCTGCGATTTTGTTGTAGGATAACTTCATGAATGACAATTTGGGTATCTTCTTAAAATCGGAATGCTAATAAATGGGCACTATAAAAATAATCATTCCTCTATAAAAGTGGGTCACACGAGGTTAATAGCCTTTGTTTTCCATTACGGCCATTATACTGAGCAACAGCGGGAAAGCGCTGTCCATGCCTTTGCGGATGGCACGCAACGCCTGGGAAATCTTCTTCTCCACTGTTTTGACAGATATTTCCATCCGGTCTGCAATTTCCCGGTAGGTAAGCCCTTCATCGCGGCTCATGCTGAAAATGGCGCGCTGGTCTTCCGGGAAAGTCGCCAATACCCGCTGCAGGACGCTATCCAGCTCCTTAAAAGCCAGGGGCTCATGTTGGAGCAGGTCTTTGGAGATGTGGGCCAGTCTTTCGTAAAAATTAGTGTCAGATTTGAGATTACGCAGGGCTTTCAGCTCCTGGAAGCGGACGGCCTGAAAAAGGTAGGCTTTCAGGTGGACCACCTCCACTTCCTGCCGGCGATGCCACAGGGAGATGAACACCTCCTGCACGATATCCTGTGCCAGGTCGCTGTCAGACAGCATATTACGGGCACGGACATACAGCACTTTCCAATAACGGTTGTACACCGCTGTAAAAGCATCCTGATCATCCAGTGTTATCTGGCTCCAAAGCTGATCATCCGTATATGTGTTGTAATCCGACATGAATCGCTACCTGTTGTTTGCGGGCTACAAACAGGAAGTAACAAGTGTCCATTCTAGATGGTTGGTGAGGGCGAAGATAACTTTAGCAGCGAAATAATGCAAGTCCTTTTTAAAAGGAAAGGGTGCGGCCATGCGGCCACACCCTTTTTTTCACGGGATATGGTCAGTTATATTATAATTTTTCCAGCTCGTCTACCAGCCCCTGGGCCAGTTTCTGGATTTTGGATGTTTCGGCATCTGCCAGCTTTCTGGCTTTGCGGGCGGCTGTCAGCCCTTCCTCTTTTTTCTTCATGGTCAGGCATACCCATCCAAAAGTGCTCTGGATGCTGTATTCCTCCGGCTCCAGTGCTGCGGCTTTTTTGGCCATTTTATAAGCCTGTGGCAGGAAGGCGGCGGTTTTGGGGTCAGCTTCCCGTTTGCCGTTGAGGCGGCGCGCCAGGAAACTCAGCTTCTCCGCATCGGCCTTCAGTACACCTTTCATGGCGGCGTCTGTCAGCTTCACATATGCTTTGGCGTTACCTTGTTGCTGGTACCACTCCGCTTCCAGCATCACGGCCTGTTTCTGCCTTCCCGGTGATTTGGACAGTTTGAAATGCTGCAATCCTTCAAAGAAGCCTTTTTCATCGCCGGCGTAGATTTTTGGATACAGGGTGCTGGAGATAAGGCGGTCAGTCAGCGCTTCGCGTTCTTCCTGACCGGCATAAGAGGTAAACTGCACCTGGTTGGCCAGGTAATATTTACCCAGACGGTCATCTCCGGAACGGGCGATATTTTTTATCACCTTCCATCCCAGCGGTGAATTCAGGTCGGCATCATTGATTTTGGTACTGATTTCTTCACCGATTTTCTCTGCCGTACGGCGGTCGGACCTGTTCACCGCCATATAGTAATTCAGCAGGAACGGCACACTTCTTTCGCCGGCATTGTAGCGGGCAGTGAGAGACGACATGCTGCGGTCCGGGTCAGTGGCCATATGGGCTTCTTCCAGGAACTCCTCCACAGACATGCGGGAACCGGTGCGATGTATCACTTCCCCTTTACTGTTGATGAAAAGATAAGTAGGGAAGGACTGGACATTGTACTTACTGCGAAGCTCTATGCCTTCGCCTTTTTCCATATCCAGTTTAGTGTTGATGAAATGCTGATTGTAGTAGTTGTAAACCGCTGGTACGTTGAATACATTCTTTTCCATCCATTTGCAGGGGCTGCACCAGGAAGTATAACAATCGAGGAATACCAGCTTGTTCTCTTTGGCAGCCTGATCGAGGGTGGCTTGCCAGGCGGCGTTGTTAAACGCTATTTCTTCCTGGGCCATTCCTTTCAGCGCTACCAGCAGGCAGAGCATTAATAATATCTTCTTCATAAAAAATGGTGATGGGCCCGGAGGACTGGCTACCTCCGGGCTGTATGAAAGTTAACGTTCGTATTGCGGGATACCGGGATTCATCGCCAGCACTTTTGGCGGTACCGGGAACACATAACGCTTATCATTGGCCGGCAGCGTATAGGTCTGTCCGTTGTGGGTATGGGTAACGGTTTTAGCGAAACGGGCGTCTTTGTTCAACCGTTTCAGATCGGCCAGGCGGTAGTATCCCATCAGGGCCAGTTCTCTTCTGCGTTCGTCCAGTACCAGGCGAAGCGCCGCCTCATTGTCGGAAGCTACCAATGGCTGGTTGTTTACAATACGGCTATTGCGCAGCGTGTTGATCAGTTGCAGCGCCCTGTCTTTGTTGCCTGTTCGCGCTTCCGCTTCTGCGGCGTTCAGGTACAATTCAGGGGTACCTACACCTAAATTAAAGTCAACGTAAGCCGCCCACAATACACGGCCCGGGAATAATATTTTATTCGGGCCAAAAAGCGCTTCCCCGTTGCAATAGAACAGGCTAAAACGCTTGTCTGTAGCGCCTGCCGGCAGGTCCTTTTGGTATACACCGATCAGGTCCTGACTGGCATATACTTCTGTAAAAATGCTGGATGAGCTGGGTGTACCTCTGCGGAACCAAACGGTTTCCTTATTGAGATGACCATCCGGGAAAACTGATTTATCCATCGGGTTGTATACACGGCTCCAGGTACCTTTCTGGACATCATACGAGGAGTAAGTCATCAGCGTATTATTCACAGCAAGCGCTTTGTTGGCATTATCAAGCGCCGCTTTATAATCGGCCATGTATAGGTTCACGCGGCTTAACAGGCCATAAGCAGCACTTTTAGCCGGCTTCAATGTGTTGGGTACGTTGTCCGGCAGGTTCGGTAATGCTTCCTCCAGGTCCTGTTTGATTTGTGCATATACAGCGGCAACGCTTCTTCTCTCGTAAGGCTGGGTGATATCTTCCGTTAATACCAGCGGCACCCCTAATGCAGCAGAAGCGTTGGCAGGATCATATTGTTCGGCATAGATATTTACCAGTGTCAGGTATTCAAATGCACGGGCTACCTGTGCCTGTGCGCGCAGTCGCTTTTTGTCCTGTTCAGTAGCATCTGCCACCTTCATTACGTTGTTGATAACGGTGTTGCAGGTGAAGATGTTAGCGTAGGTTGGGTTCCACTGAGGGTCATTATCGTTCTGGTCTAGTATCTGTCCGGGAGAGAAATTATACAGATTACGTTTATACACGCTGAGGAATGAATAAGATGCCTGCTGATTGACATCATTATCCTCGCCACCTTCCACATCATCGGTGATATAGGCAGGATAGGCAGCCACCGCAGCTACAAGGCTGGTGCTGTTCATCAGTTTCTGATAGTCGTCAAAATACTCAGGGATGGTATATCCTTTCGGCTTTATATCAAGGTATTTGTTACAGGCAGATAACATTGTCAAAGATATGCCTGTCATTAACAGTATGAATATTTTTTTCATGTTTGTCTGTTTAGAAATTAACATTTACACCAATCGTATAGCTCGGTGGAACCAATTGGCCTCTGGTGAGAGAACTAAAAGCTGTACCATTCCATACTTCCGGGTCCAGATTTTGTTTATTGGCAGACCAGCGCCATACATTCTGTACCTGGAAGCTCAGTCGTGCGCTTTGTATGTAAGCCTTTTTCAGCAACGATAACGGAAGATTATAACTCAGGGTCACATCACGCAATTTGATATAGGATGCCTTACTGATGTGATTATCAGCCGCATCCCAAATGGCGGTAGTAGTGGTAGAAGCACCGCTGAAATAGGCTGGTGCGAGGTCCGGATTCTGTTCATCACCAGGCTTCTTCCAGTAGTTTAGCGCCAGACGGTCCATGTTGCTGGTGTAATTCAGCTCAGGGAACTTGGTCAGATAAGGTGCTGTCACATCCCTCATAACGTGGCCTCCATAACAGATAAACATAAAAAAGAGATCAAAATCCTTGTAATGCAGGGTGTTCTGTAAAGACGCTGAATACGGCGGGACAGTTGTTCCGCTGTAAACCAGGTCGCCGATGGTTAGGTTCTGCGTGGATTTCACGATCTTTCCGTCTTTGGTATAAGCCTGTGGCTTTCCGGTAGCATCCAGCCCGGCGTAACGAATACTGTACAATCCATCCAGCGGAATCCCCTGCCGGCGTTGCAGATCGTATACATATCCGTACAATGAATTATCAGATACGTCCAGCTTGGTCAACTCGTTTTTGTTGTAATTGAAGTTAAACGTAGTATTCCAGCGGAAATCGCGGGTTTTAACATTTGTGCTGGTCAGTGTAATATCTATACCACGGTTATACATACTACCGTAGTTGACAATATAGGAATTCCAGCCAAGTGTAGGGTCCGCCGCCATTCTGCCCAGCAGGTCGGAAGTATTTTTATTATAGAATTCAACAGAACCAGTCAGTCTGCCAGTGAACACGCTGAAGTCAACACCGATATTGGCCAGCTTGGTTTTTTCCCAACGTAATCCAGCATTAGGCGGACTGTATACATAAGCTTGTGATTCATTGGTGAGGGGATTGGTGTTATTGTCCATAGTGATCATATATGGACCTGCATCTTTAGGGATATTGCCATTCACACCATACGTGGTACGTACGGCCAGACGATCCAGCCAACTGATGTCTCCACCATCTGTTACTACATACATCAGACCTGCTGACCACATCGGTTTATATTGATATTTGGGATCTGTACCAAACAGGTTGGACTGGTCCATTCTGATACTGCCGGACGCTGTCAGCCTGCGTTTATAAGAGTAGGAAGCATTACCGTAAAAGGACACAAACCTGTCTTCCAGGTCACGGAATCCTCTTTCTCTGTCTTTGCTTCTGCTATCCAGCTGGAACTGGTTGAAAAGTGCCTGGGTATTTTTCCTGGTCTGACTGAGCGACAGTTCATTTATTGGTTTATAATTGAGGCTAAACTCATCATAACCATATTTGTAGATATTGGTAGAAGTATTTCTTACCTGGCGGCGTTCTGCGCCGGCCAATACCTGGACTTCATGATCACTGCCAATTAGTTTATCGTAATTCAACTGGAACCGCAGCATATTGGTGGCCACAGTGGTCCTTGTTTCATTAAACTGTCCACCAACCGGCAGCATGGAGAATGCTGAGTCAACAGGCGTAGCATCATTAAGCGTGGTTGTTACCCAATTGGCATTTTTACGATATAACTGCTGTATGGTAGTGTCCATACGCTCTGACTGATAACGTACATCCAGCGTCAACCCGTTGATGATTTTGAAATTGGCGCCAATGTTGAGATTCAGATAGTTGCCTTTTCTGGTGTAATGTTGTCTGCCAAGTTCATCCAGGGGGCGATAGGTTTCATCCTGCAGCCCCAGGCCTTTCAGACGGTCTATCTCATACTGGGACTTGTTCAGGTACCACTGGGTAGGCTGTCCGTTGGGATCACGGAGCATATAATAAGATGCTTTCCCGGTATTGTAATTTTTCATTCCCAGGAATCCGTTGTCAAAGTCTTCCTTGATGCTGCTTCCCAGGACGCCTACGTCCACACGCATCCATTTGGTGAAATTGAAAGTATTGCGGAGGTTATAACCCACACGCTGCGACTGCTGTGCTTTTTCATAGGGATTGGTGCCCAGATAGTTCACGGAGAGGTTATAGCGGTATTTTTCGCTGCCTCCGGAAAAGCCCAGGGTGTGCTGGTTTGTCACCATGGCTTTGCGCAACAGTTCATCCGTCATCTGCTCATAGCGGTCACTGTTACGATATACGTCCAGTGCGCTTTGCAGCTGCTCTTCTGTTATCTTGTTGCCCTTTCGTTCATATAGTAACCGGTATACATCGTTCATACCTTTACGGGGATCGATAGCACCGTAGTCGCCGGAACGATAGTTGAACATGTCCCGCTGAAAATCCACCAGTTCAGCGCTGGACATCAGGTTACGATAACTTCTGCTGGGCAGGGGCGTAAACTTGATGGCATTGTTGTAGGTAACCCTCATGGCACCGGCTTTACCTTGTTTGGTAGTCATTACGATCACGCCGTTAGCAGCACGGGCACCATAGATAGAAGCAGCGGTAGCATCTTTCAGCACAGTGACGGTAGCAATATCTGCGGGATTGATCACGGCGCTGTCCCCTTCAAAGGGCATCCCGTCAATCACGTACAGCGGAGCAGTTTGATTACCCAGGGTGGTGACGCCACGGATCTGCATTTTACCTTTATAGGACGTCATACCGGCGGCCATCCCTTCGAGGCGGTCCAGTATGCCTGTCTGCATTTTACCGGCCATATCATCGGCGGAGATGGTGGAGTAGGAGCCGGTAGCACGTTCTTTGGAGATCGTCTGGTAACCGGTGCTCACGACGGAAATACCTGCCAGGCGGCTGGAGAGCTGTTCCAGTTTAATTTGTATGCTGCTATTCTTACCAACGGTCACTTCTTTTGTATTGAAGCCTACATAGCGGATCACCAGCACATCGCCGGGTTTGGCGTCGATATTGAACCTGCCGTCCACATCAGAAATGGCGGAGCGGGTAGTTCCTTTGATCACCACGGAAGCGCCCGGCAAGGCTGTTCCGGAGCTATCAATGATGGTACCGGTAACAGGGATGGCTGTTATTTTTTCGATGGCAGACGGGGCTGCACTTTGCGCGCGTTTGATGATCACCACCTTGTCCACGATCGTGAAAGTCAGTGGCTGATCTTCAAAACACAGCTTCAGGGCGGCAGACAGCTGCACGTTCTTCAGATCAAGGTCCACATGGTCTGTCCGTTGCAGATCTTCCTTTGAATACAGGAAAGAATATCCTGTTTGTTGTTGCATCTCCCTAAAAACCCTGGTTAATGGTGCTTTCTTTAAAGAAAGCGTTACTGTCTGGGCAAAAGTGCCCGCACTCACATGCATAAAAGCAGCCAGCAGTAACATGACAGTCAGTTTCATAATCTTCCAGATTTTTCTCCGGACAGGGTAACTGCCGGAGTGCTCATTAGCTGGCGGGCACAAGGTACCACGCTGGGCTTGGAACCAAGCTCTTAAAATCATACATTTGATTTTGGGTGATGAATAAAATTTCTAAACAGGACATTTTAAGGTTGCCCACCGGCCAGGGATACTGCGAATATCTCTGGCCATTTTTTTGGGCGGATGTATTGATTGGTTTTTGCTTTAAGGTTTGACGATGATCTTGTTCCCCTCCACCACAAAAGACACGCGGCCTGTCAGCTCCAGCATTTTCAACAACCGGGACACCGGCACGTCGCGGGGAATGGTACCCATAAAGTGATGCGTAACATTGCCCTGATATACCACCTCGGCGCCATACCAACGTGCTACCTGGCGCATCACGGTATGAATGTCTGCATCGTTGAAGGAAAACTGCCCGTCTTTCCAGGCGGTGATATCTTCCGTATCTACCTGTTGAAGGGAAAACTGCCCATTGGGCTGCAACTGCGCCTGTTGACCAGGCTTCAGTATATATGACTGTCCGTCATTGTTCACGCGCACCGATCCTTCCAGCAGGGTGGTACGGATACCTGCTTCATTGGGATAGGCGTTGATATTGAAATGTGTGCCCAGCACAGACACTTCCATATCATGGACTTTTACTTTAAACGGTTGTTGGGGATTGTGGCTGATTTCGAGATAAGCCTCTCCCTTCAGTTCCACGATACGGTCTTTGCCGGTGAAAGCGGTAGGGAAGGTAATGGAAGACGCGGCATTCAGCCAAACCCGGCTGCCATCCGGTAAGGTGAGCCGGAACTGGCCGCCTGCCGGCGTAGAGAGGGTATTGTATACCACCTGCTGAGGCGCACCGGATGGCTGATAACTCAGTTGCCCGTTGCCGGTCCGGGTGATTTTACTGTTACCCTGGGGCGCCAGTGAATCGGCAGCCACATCATCCAACACCACGATAGATCCGTTGGCCAGTGTCAAGGTGGCTTTATTGCCTCCTGGTTTTATATCATTATGAAAAACTGATTTTTCTGCAACGGCCACAGAAGGCGCCTGCTTGCGGGGAAAGAGGAATATGCCTCCTGCGGCTACCAGCACCAATACGGCTGCGGCGGCGGCATAGGCCCATCTGTAGGAACGTTTCTGCGGCGCCCGGACCTTTTGCATAATACGGTCATACATGACCTTCTGCAACAACGCCTCGGTTTCCGGCTCCAATCCGGCCTCACCGGAAGTTTCCAGGCGCTCGCAATAGCGGTCTACCAGCGCCTGCTCAGCGGCGGTGGCTGTGCCGTCCAGATATCGGTTGACTAATTCGTGAAAGGTATTTTTATCCATGCCTGACAGGTAGTACCAGAATGGATACCTTACCCTACGGCTAAACAGGCTTTTTGGGGGAAAATTTTAACATAAATATAATCATTAAGTCTAACCGACTGATTTTAAAATATTAAGCGCGGCATGCCGCGCTTAATATTTTTTACAATAAAGGCCGGGGGTCAAACACCACCCGGAGGGAGCTGATCTTTTCATTTTTCAACTGGTACCAGCTGCACCCGAAAACGGTTTTATCACCCATAATATAATCACATAGCACACATACATCGTCCCCGTCTTCAAATATTTTATGGACCGTGTATTTCATTTTCATACGGCCCATATCTTCCATATATACGTCGGCGCCGTCACGGGAGCCTAATACGCCTACAAATTTGAAATCGGGAGCCAGCAATGTTCTGGCTGTGGCCATGTCTTCTTCGTTCAGGGAAGTGATGAACTGCTTTACGGTTTTTCCTGGTTGTGCCATCGTCTTAATTTTTTTATCTGCACACAAAGGTCGGGCCACAGCAGGAAACTGTCCTGTGACGATCGTCACAAAAAAAGCTACCGTCTGCCACGGATACGGCTCAACGTTTCCCGGGCTACGCCCAGAAAAGACGACAGTTGCGATAACGACACCCGTTGCAGCATCGCCGGATACTCCTGTTCCAGGTATTCATACCGCTCCTGCGCGCTCATCAGTTTGAACAACGCAGTGTGCTTCTCCTGTTTTGCCGCGATGCGTTGCAGGCAGAGCCGGCCCAGCGTTTCTATCTGAGGATCTGCAGCGGCGGCTGCCAATAACAGCTCCCGGTCAAAACGCACCACTTCCAGCGGTCCGCAGGCCTGTATCGAAAAAGCGGATTTCTCCCGGCGCCCATAACTATTGATATTGGTAGCAATGTCCTGCTCAAAAAAGAAATCAGTATTGACGTCCACTCCGTCTTTATCATAGAAAGCCCTGCAATAGCCACTGCTGACAAAAAACAGGGCGTTACATACCTCTCCGGCACGCAACAGGAATTCGTCTTTCTGATAGTGCTGTAAAGACAACGCCGGCAACAGGTGCTGCCAGTTATCTTCGGAGAAAGGGGTCAGGGAATGGATGTAGGTTAGTAGTTGTTTCATCTGCTATGGCTGGTTAAACGATGTAATATTTTCAATGACATAACGAATAAAAAATCACTTATGCTGTCGGCTGCTCGATTCTCTCACCACCAGTTCCGAAGGAATCACAATCCGTATATCCTTCGCCGTTAGCGGTTTTTTTTCCAGCATCTTCACCAGCACTTCCGCAGCGGCCTTTCCCATCTCAAAAGCAGGCTGGGTAATTGTAGTCAACGACGGTTGCAGAATGGTAGCGATCTCCAGGTTGGAGAAACATGTCAGTTTCACGTCTTCGGGCATACGCAGCTGCAATTGCCGGCAGGCCTGGTATACCGTGGTGGTAAGCTTTTCCACGGAGGCTACGATGCCATCCGGCCGGTGTGTGCGCTGCAACAGCTTTTTCACCAGCTGGAAATTGCGGGCGCCGTCAGTAGTACAGGTAAGCATGTTCCGCTGATGTACGGGAAGCTGATGATCGCCCAGCGCCTGCATATAACCCGCCATCCGCTGGCGGCAGATGGACAGGCTGTCGGAAATACCGAGATAAGCGATTTCCCGGCATCCCTGCGCTATCAGATGAGCCGTGGCCTTATAGGCGCTTTCGGCATCATCTGTCACTATCTTAGGCGCTGCCAGCGTTTCCAGCACCCGGTCAAAAAACACCACCGGCACGTCTTTGTCCATCAGTTCCTGTACATGCGCGGTGTCTGTGGTTTCCCTGGATACTGATAACAGCACGCCGTCTACCCGGCCGCTCTGGATATCTTTTAATATGGCGGCCTCTCCTGCATAACTTTCATGCGTCAGGTAGATGATCACATGATATCCTTTCGCCTTCACTGCTGCTTCTATGCCGTTAATAGCGATCGAAAAAAAGCTGTCGGCCACCTCCGGCAGCACGACTGCGATATTTTTGCTCTTGCGCCCGCGCAGGCTGCTGGCGTAAGCGTTGGGAATATAGTTCCATTCGGCGGCCAAAGCCCGCACCCGCTCTTTGGTGGCGGCACTGATCTCGTAACTGTCCCGCAAAGCCTTGGAAACCGTAGATAACGAAAGATTCAACTCCCGGGCCAGCGCCCTGATGTTTACGTTTTTCATGGACAATAAATCTACGAAACCGGTTTCGTAAATAAAACTCCCCGCCCATGCCAATAATCCTGTCAAAATAGCCGAAATTTAAGTCAGCCATAAAACAGCTTGCCATGGACAATAAAAAGACTTCCTTCACTGAAAAAGAAGTGAATCCTTTAACAAGCCTCGACCAGTGGGAAGACGCCGTACTGGAACGGTACCCCACTCCGGAAAGTATCGCCACCTCCAAATCCGTGGATGAATACCGGAACTACGATACCCCGGAAAGAGATACTGTCCGCGAATTCTACCGGCTCAATCATACCTATCAGACATATGATTTCGTGCAACAGAAAAGGGCCGATTTCCTGCAATTCAACAAAAGGGAAATGCCGGTATGGGATGCTTTCAATTTCCTGAATGAACTGGTGGATGATTCCGATCCGGATACCGACCTCGACCAGTTCCAGCACCTGCTGCAAACTTCGGAAGCCATCCGTAATGACGGCCATCCCGACTGGATGGTGCTCACCGGCCTTATGCACGACATGGGCAAAGTCCTCTGCCTCTTCGGAGAACCGCAATGGGCCGTCGTTGGCGATACTTTCCCTGTAGGCGCGCCCTATTCAGATAAAGTCGTTTATCCGGAATATTTCCGCAATAACCCGGACTATCAAAATACCGCGTACCAGGAAGGTACCGGCGTTTATAAACGCGGCTGCGGCCTGCGCAATGTGCACATGTCCTGGGGCCACGATGAATACGTGTACCAGATGATGAAAGACCATCTGCCGGAATCCGGCCTGTACATGCTGCGCTACCACTCTTTCTACGCCTGGCACCGGGAAGGCGCCTATGATTATCTGCTCGATGATCATGACCGCGAAATGCTCAAATGGGTGAAACTCTTCAACCCATATGATCTCTATTCCAAAAATCCGGTGCCGCCGGACTGGAAGACACTTCGTCCTTATTACGAAGATCTCGTGGCCAAATATCTCCCGGCCACTCTGAAATTCTGACTATTCTGAAAAACCTCCGTTTGTTGCTGCATGTCGATAAGGTCCCCCTTTTGGGGGATCGCAGCAATTAATGTAACTTATCAACCAACTTTATAAATTCCACACTTCCTCCACATGAATAAGCTGCAACAAGCGGATTACATCGTCTTTTTTATCTACTTCATTGCTATCGCCACCTACGGGTACTACGTTTATCATCGTAAAAAATCAGCGACCGCCAACTCCAAAGATTTTTTCCTCGCGGAAGGCTCCCTCACCTGGTGGGCCATCGGCGCTTCCCTCATCGCTTCCAATATCTCTGCAGAACACTTCATCGGTATGTCCGGCTCCGGCTTTGCGCTCGGACTGGCCATCTCCACCTACGAGTGGATGGCCGCTGCCACACTGATCATCGTGGCGGTGTTCTTTATCCCGTTGTACCTGAAAAATAAGATATACACGATGCCACAATTTCTGGCCAAACGGTACAATGATAAAGTCAGTACCGTAATGGCCGTTTTCTGGCTGCTGGTGTACGTGTTCGTCAACCTCACGTCTATCATCTACCTCGGTGCGCTGGCCATCGCCTCCATCTCCAACATTCCTTTTGAATGGTGCATCGCAGGGCTTTGTGTCTTCTCGGTGATCGTGACGCTCGGCGGCATGAAAGTGATCGGCTATACCGATGTGGTGCAGGTGGCCGTGCTGATCATCGGTGGACTGGTGACCACTTATCTGGCACTTACTTTACTGTCTGAGAAATTCGGCTATGGCAGCCATATCCTGAAAGGCTTGTCGGTACTGCGGAAAGAGGCTCCCTCACATTTCCATATGATCTTCCACAGTGATCATCCCTATTACAAAGACCTTCCCGGGTTGTCAGTATTGATAGGCGGTATGTGGATCAACAACCTCGCCTACTGGGGATGCAACCAATACATCACGCAACGCGCGCTGGGCGCTAACCTACAGACGGCACGCAAGGGCATTTTATTTGCCGCTTTTCTGAAATTACTGGTGCCGGTGATCGCCGTACTTCCGGGCATCGTGATGTTTGTGCTGCATAAAAACGGTATGTTCCAACAGGAGATGACCGATGCGGCCGGCGTAATTAAACCGGACCATGCGTATCCTACGCTGATGAACCTGCTGCCTCCCGGCCTGAAGGGCGTTGCTTTTGCAGCACTGACGGCCGCCATCGTAGCGTCTCTGGCCGGCAAAGCCAATAGCATCTCTACGATTTTCTCGCTGGACATCTACCAGAAATATTTTAATCGTGAAGCCAGCGAAAAAAAGCTGGTGAGCGTAGGCCGCTGGGCGGTGATCATCGCTATGTTGCTGGCCGCCATCGTAACACCGTCATTACGGTCACTGGACCAGGCTTATCAGTTCATTCAGGAATACGTTGGTTTTATCTCTCCCGGCGTACTGGCCATTTTCCTGCTCGGCTTCTTCTGGAAGCGGACTACTGCCGGTGCCGCCCTCACTGGTGCGCTGTTGACCATCCCCATTTCTACCGTACTGAAATTCCTGCCCGCATGGACAAACGGCGCCTTCCCGGACTACCCGTTCCTCGACAGGATGTCCATCACGTTTGTGCTGATCGTGGTACTGATGATCATCATCAGCATCACCCGTCCAACGAAAGAAGCCACAGCCCATGCACTGGAAATAGACAAGTCTATGTTCCGTACTACGCCCGGCTTCATCGCAGGCTCCATTATCATCATTGGTATTCTGACTGCGTTATATACGGTTTTCTGGTAAACCAGATTCTGCCCGCTGCCGGATCACCTGTAAGATATTGTTCTGGATATCTTTCATGATCCAGGATGCCCACCAGCTGGCATAAAAATTAAAGGTGGTATTTAACCTGAAATGGCTGTAGAGATGCAGCCTGCAAGTACCGTCAGACAATGGTTCCAGCTCGTACGTACCGTTCAGTACATCAAAGTACTGTCCGCCAATCACCACATGTTCGTCCATAGTGGTGGAAGGAATATTATAAGGATCCGCATGAATAGTAAAGCTCATGCTACGCTGATGGCTATACGCTGTTACCTTTTCATCGAAGACCAACCCTTTATCAAAGATCGCTTTGCGGAAAGCGCCCACCCCTTCATAATTCAGTTCTGCCCTGATGGGACGGGGAAAACCCAGCGTACGGGTAAGCCAACCCTTGTCCTGCGTGGCGGCGATTTCTCCCACACGGGTAACGTTCTTCCAGATGTTTTCCTTGCTGGCATGGATATCTATATAAGTATAAGCCTTGTATTGACCCGGTATTTTAGCAATCATTTGTTCTATAGGAGAGATGACCAACGGGAGTAAAACGATCAGAGAAACGTACCTGCGTTCCTGTTTGTTCTTGTCCTTCAGCTTATAATGGGCAGCAGATAATCCTCCTATGGAGGAAGCGACCATAAACAGCGGCGCCGCCATCAGCCAACACGCCCAGCCTTCCCACGCAAACAACAGGGTGATCAGGAAAAAAAACAGCAGCGGCACCCAGGGCATCATAACCCGATAAGTCAGGCTTTTTACTTTTTCACGGGGAGAGAGATAGATGGTCAGAACACCAACGCCCAAAGGAATGCCTACCAGAAAAGCCAGTCCCATTACTACAAAAAAGCCGTCTGACGCTTTGTTAAACCAGGCGTACATGAATAGCGCAAAGACCAGTGGGATAACAACAACATAGGTAAATAACTTCGGGAAGCGTGACGGCATAGTGATATGAATTTACCACAAGGTAAGCCATCCCTAATATTTTACCTGCCAGTCCAATCTGTATCCATACAAAAAATCAAAATTTTTAGGAACAAACAGCGGGATGAAAATCGCCATCATCCAGTCTCTGATCTTAGCCTGCCACGGGCGGAGAATGGTTTTGGACTTACTTCTGCGTCTTCCTTCCGCCACGATCTTTTCCACTCTGGGCTTGCGGTCGGCTTCAAATTTCCGGAAGGCCGCAGCATAGGAGCCAACGCCGGCATCCCGCAGTAACATGCCCAGGTACATCGCGTCTTCCAACGCCATGGAGGCACCCTGCCCCGCACTGGGACTTACGGCATGAGCGGCATCGCCAATCAGCAGCACACGGCCTTTATGCCATGAAGCGAGTGATGCGATATCAGCCACATTCACTTTCAGCACTTTTTCTGTCTGCGCGATTAAGGCAGGAACAGGAGCATGATAACTTTTATAACGGTCAGCCATCAACGTTTTTACTTCTTCTACCGTGGTGGAGTCCAGCTCTTCTTTGGTAAAAGGCACGTCAGACGGCAGGTTGGACCACCACATGGCCATACCGTTTCCGGCAGCGCAGTAGCCAAAGAAACCGTTATTTCCAAAAGTAAAATTGAGGCTGTTGATTTCCTGTGCAGTCATTTCGGGTAAGGCCGACAAAGGGGCAAACCCGCCATAGTTTTTCATACCGGTAAAAGCCGGTGTGGGCGCTTCCGGGAATACAAGCTGCCGGGCAGCGGAATGAACGCCGTCAGCGCCAATCAGTATATCGCCGGTAACCCTGGTGCCATCTGTAAATACAGCAGTTACACCATCTTCATTTTCACGGATATCACAAAGTCTTTTTTGATATTGTACGGTCAGCCCTTGTTCCTTCAGCTCCTGTAACAAGATGTCATATAACGCAGCACGGGAGAGGCTGACACCTTGCTGGCCATATTTTTCGACAGAGCCGTTTGGTAAATTGGCGATCACTTTACCTTTGCCATTACGCATGCAAAGGTCTTCTGCCACAGCTCCGGCGGCCGTTACCCGTTCAGCCAGCCCCAGGGCTGCCAGTACGTTCATACCATTGGGCGCAATATTAAAGCCCGCGCCAATAGTGGCTTTATAGCCGTATGCTTCATAAATGCTGCAGGAAATGCCTGCCTTGTTCAGGAACAACGCCAGTGACAGACCACTGATACCGCCACCGGCTATCAATACATGAAAAGATGTTGGGAGCTGTGTCATAAAACAGGATTATACCTCAAAATTGCGACACAGCGCCCGGGGAATCAACCATCACTAGGTAAACGGAGGGCTGGTTCCGGTAAAAGCCCTTTTTTTACCGGTTTAACTGGCTTCCGCCACTTTTTTGATTTCGGTGAGAATAGAAGCCCATCCGCCGGCATCCATGGCTTCTTTATATCTCCGGTCGCCTTCGGCCACGGTGGCGTAGTCGCCCTGGGTTACCACCAGCAGGGTTTGCCCGTCGTCAGGGCTTAACTGATAGGTCACTTTCAGGTAGTTTTCGGAAGTATCGTCGATATTGCTATTGGGATCGATCGTGGTATAAATCAGCCTTTCGTTGGGGATGATCTCTTCGATAGTACCTTTTACGGCAACCAGTTCCTTGCCTTCATATACTGTTTTCCAAAGGAGCTCGCTGCCTTGTTTCCAGTCTGATACTGTTTCGCAGTTGAACATGTACTGTCTGGTCTTGGCGGGATTGACAAGGGTATCCCATACCACAGCGGCTGGTGCATTGATGGTAATGTCGTTTCTCACGATTAATGCTTGTCCCATACGATAGTTTTTTACAGGTAGATAAAAAATATGCTGCGCTTGTGACGCATCACAAAAGTAAAATAAAGGTGATTGGGCGGATTGCCTGTTACGGATTATTTCTAACCGAAAAAGGAGTAAAGCCGAACTTCTTCTTAAAGGCGTTATTGAAATGCTGTGGGGTGGCATAGCCCAGTTCAGCAGCTATTTCCGCGGCCGTTTTGCCGGTATCGCGCAGGTATTGGTGGGCCAGCTGCAGCCGCTGGTCGGTGAGGTAGCCGAAAACGGTATTGTTGAATTTTTCCTTAAAACCGCGCTTCAGTTTGTATTCGTTGAGCCCTACGGCGCGGGCTATTTCTGTCAGGCTGGGAGGGGAGTCCAGCCGTGCGTTGAGCAGGTCGCGTACCGCAATGATTTTTTCGGTGTCCTGTTTGTTTTTCAGGTAGATGGCTTGCCGCTGGTCTGCCGCAGTGCAGGATTCAGCCGACAGGACCAGCAGTTCCAGGCTTTTGGACAGCAGAAAAAGCCGCTGGAAATCACCGGCGTATTTGCTGAAGCGGATTTGGGATATCACCTGCTCCATCTGGGAGTCCAGTGCGCCCCAGGTATCTGTAAAGATAACCGGTTGACCGGCGGCGACTTTGTCCGCAAAACGTTTGAGCTGATCGCTGCCATGCTGGGTGAAGCTCAGGAATTTCTCCCGCGGGAACTGTACCCCAAAAATCTCCAGTTCAAAGGTTTTGTTTTCCACCACCATATCAAAGGGATGGGAGTACATGAAATTGTGATGTCCTCCGATCAGGTCGTAGGTTTTGCCCAGCTGCCGGTAGTTGAACAGGTAATCTCCCCGCAGGCCGAAATGCAGTCTTACTACATCGTTGTCACTATGCGCCGGGTGGGCGAACAGTTCACGGAAGGATGACAGGCCGTGCCCGATGAGGATATCATCGCACATCCAGCGGGTCATGGTCATGGTGCCGTTAGGGTAGGTGATTACTTGTTTGTCTTCCATAAGTGCCCGGTGCAGGCTCGCTGCAGCGGTATAAAGGTACGCACATTTAGTATGCAAAGAAGCGGTAACAGCGGGAAGAGGGCTAAGCTGAAAACGCAAAGCAGCATGGGCATAGGGTTACAGCGGCCAGGAGATGTCCCCGGTCAGCGGCATTTTCTGCGCATGGCTGCTTTGCGTGAAATACTTTCGGGCCTACATGGGCCAGGGGTTCTGGTACACGGAGTTATTGAGCTTTAGTTCCCTGGCAGAAAGCGACAGTACTATCTGCAGGGGCTGATCGTTGGCGGCATTGAACTGTTCGGTGTAGCCCACGCAATAGGCGTCGGTAAACCGTAGTTCTTTCAGCCTGGACATGGAATCGCGGCGGAAGAAGGTAATGCTGCCGTTTTTAGTTTGGGTATTGGAGATCATCCAGTCAAAAAGATGGGTTTCGCCGGCAGATTCCACTTTCAGATTGATGTTGCCTCCTTTGGGGCGTGCTGCAGGCTTTCCATTGTGATCAGTGTGTTGACTGAAGGTGAAATCGCACTCGAGTACGTTTAACTCTTCTCCGTCGATGTTGAGAACTGCTTTAAAAGACATAAATAATCGGTTAACAAGTCTGCTGCAAAACAGGCAGACAGGGAAAAAATATGGTATACAGCACTGAAAATACAGATAAATCTGTATATCGAGCACATTCCAGCCTTTAAATTTTCGGGATTTTCCCGGAAACGGCGGGCCCCTTGTCAGATCAGGTCGAAAGCCTGGGCGAAGCTGGTCAGGTCGTAGCCCGACTGGGCGCCGATTTTACTTTTGATATTCCGTCGGTGGGTGACGGCTGTTTTTTCGGAGATATGCACTTTTTCCGCTATTTCGCTGGCACTGAGGCCAAGGGCCATTAACCGGAGGATCTCTTTCTCCCGTTTGGTCAGTGCCGCAAAAATATGCTGGTTGCGCCGCAGGAAATTATTTTCCTCCAGTAGCCGGTTTACCTTGCTGGTCACATGATGCAGGGGATCAATGGGAATGGCGCAGGTGATCACATGCGTAGGTGCTCCCAGGGCATTCCGCATGAACACCCGCGTGGTGCCCAGATGCCAGGACCAGTCCAGGTGACGGGCCAGTCTCACCTGCTGAAAAAAGGTAATGGCCATGTCCTTCTCCGGCGATGCGGTAAGCATGGCGGTCACCTTAGGCAGATAGTCTGCCACATCATGCGGATTGAAATAAGTATCATAATAATTGTGGCCCATGGCCCGAAGGTCCTCCATGGAAACGTCCAGCTGTTGCCTTCCGTTTTCAGACATATATTCTACATAATCCTTCTCCACGTTCATAACGATAAATACGGCCGGCAGTTCGCGCTCTATGGCCTGAAGGGCCTGCAGCTTTTCTTCAAGACTGGCAGCCTCGGATAATACGGTATACGTACTCATGTCCTGCTATATAGTGTATAGGATAAACCGTAAATGTCGTAGGTTTTTAATGCTCTCTGATAACAAATGTATATAAAAAACGGATAAGGGTCCCCTTCGTGTAGAAGATGACCCTTTTTTGGGGGTAAAAATATGATGATCCTGGAACAGTATTAGCTTTGTGTGACAGTTAACAGATGGCAGTGAAACATCTGTGAAAGCAAAGGTAAGTGATGGAAAGGATTGTTGAAATACCTAGTAGTGAGTATTTTTACAGTATTACTACCGGTTTTTCGAATATCGCACATGAAAAAAACAATCGTTTGTTTCAACGAATCCATCCTCCACAGGTCGCAACTGGACAGTACTTCCAAAGAACTCATGTGGAACGCGGCACAAATCCAGTTGGTCAAACTGGGTGACCATCTCCTGCGGGCCGGCCAAACCTGTCAACATGTATGGCTCGTGGAGAAGGGCGCCTGCCGGGCGTTTTACGAGCACCACACCCGCGATGTCAACACCGCTTTTTTCTTTGAAAACAACTTTATCACCAACATGAAAAGCCTGCGGAACAATGAACCTTCGGCCTATCACCTGGCCACTACAGAGCGTTCCGTGCTTCTTCGCTGGCATAAGGACACTCTTGCCGCACTCTATCAGCAATCACCCGCCATCGCCGCTTTTGGCCGCGAACAGCTGGAACTACTGGCCATTGCCGGTGAAACACATGCCGACTGGCTCAAAACACATACCCCGGAAGAGCGCTACCAGTACGTATTAACACATCATCCTCAACTGGTACAACGTGTATCTCTTACACAACTTAGTTCCTATATCGGCATCTCCCGCGAAACGCTCAGCCGTATACGCCGCCGCGTTTTGTGACGTTTGACACAATACCGGTCGATGGCCTGCCGGTACCTTTGTGGCTCACAAAAAGCCATCATATGCATCTCTCTGAGCAAAAAGACCTGATCGTCCGCTTCATCAACGAAGTCTGGAATAACGGCAATACCGCCAACCTGGATACTTTTCTGCATCCCGCCTTTAAAGATTATTCGCTCCCGGCCAGCCTCCCGGCAGACGCCAACGGCCTGAAACAATGGGTATCCATGGTGCATGAATCGTTCCAGCCACTGTCTGTCATTGAGGAACACCTCGCCGAACCCGGCCATTGCATGGTCCGCATCTCCATGCACATGAAACATACCGGCTTGTGGCGAGGTATCCCTGCAACAGGACAAACCGCCATCACCAGCGGCTTCCGCTCCTTCGCCATCAAAGATGGCCGGATCATCGAACACCGGACACTGGTGGACGGCAACACCCTGGAACGGCAACTAAAGGCGTCAGCTGATATTACCGGATGCCAGCCCAAAACAACTGTCAACGGACAACTTCCGGGATAGGCAATACCGTTAGTAAGCTTTCATCTGGTCAATTCCCCATAGCCTGTTTGTGCGCAAAGTATGCCGGCCGCGCAAACAGGCTTCGCTGTTAGCTCCCCAACATAAAATGCAACCCGTCCTCCGCCACTGGCAAAACATAACGTGGTCAAGATCTCCCGTAAAAATGATTTTTATTTCAACAGGCAGGTAATACTTTATTATCTATTGGTTATACTTTGATAGTCTTTTCATTAATATATCAGGACAAATTTTCGCCGCCGCCCTGGATAAAATCAGCTATTATCAGTAATATTACATACCAGGTTCCACGCTGGGTTTTATTACAGGAACAATAAAAAAATGATGCTTTTTTATCCCTGCTGATGTTACAGGCAGACAATCAACACATTCCACGTTCACCAAAATACGGTACATGAAAAGCAAATTACTGCGCGAGATTACCCCGCTAACACAAAGCGATTGTTTTACCCTCTTCTCCCGGGAGAAGACAGCTTTCGATTTTCCGCTGCACTATCATGAAGAATTCGAGCTCAACTTCATCCAGCACGCAACCGGCGCGCGGCGCATCATCGGCGATCATATTGAGGATATTGAAGACCTGGAACTGGTGCTGGTAGGGCCCAACCTGCAACATGGCTGGTTCACCCACAAACATCAGGGCGGCATTATCAAGGAAATCACTATTCAGTTTCACCGCGACCTGTTCGATGAAAAGTTCCTGCAGCGCAACCAGATGAGCTTCATCAAAAATATGTTTGAACGCTCGCTCAGGGGTATCCTGTTTTCCCCCGATACCACACGGCAGATCATGCCCCGGTTGGTGCACCTGCCACAAAAACAAGGTTTCGATTCAGTATTGGAACTAATGTCCGTACTGCATGACCTGTCTACCAGCCGCAACATGCGCATCTTATCAGACGCCAGTTTCAGCAACCTGGAAACATTTTCGTATAACAGTCGCCGTGTGCAGAAGGTAATGCATTATCTCAATCACAACTTCGACAAGAATATTTCCCTGCACGAGGCCGCTAAGCTGGCAGCTATGACAGACGTGGCTTTCAGCCGTTTCTTTAAAGCGAGGATTGGTAAAACGTTTGTGGACACACTGATAGAAATAAGGCTGGGGCATGCCTCCCGGATGCTGATAGAGACCACGCATACCGTTAATGAGATAGCTTATAAATGCGGGTTCAACAATATCTCCAATTTCAACCGCATCTTTAAAAAGAAGAAGGACTGTACACCCAAAGAGTTCCGGATGACTTACACAGCCTCCGGAACACGGACATTTGTATAATGTAACTGCAACGGTTATACGTAATATTATTACGCACTGATGGCCAGTTGTTTGTCCACTACAGACAACAGCTCGTCTGCAGAGAACTTTTGTTCCAGGTAAATATCTGTAAAGCTATAGGTGATTTCGAGGGAAGGAGTGATCAGATAAACTGCCGGAACAGGCACGTCCGCATTTACGCCGGCAACACGGCCCCAGATAGGATCAGTTTCTTTGTAAATACCGGCCTTCCGGGCTATACGATGCTGGGCATCCCGTACCACGTCAAAAGGCAGCGGCTCACGGTTGAATTCGGCGAAGTGCTTTTTGCTTTCGCTGGACAGTACCAGCAAACGCGCTCCGGCAGCTTCTATGGCAGCATGTTTCTCAATTAGTTCGGCTATCAGCGCATCTCCGTAACCATTCCAGTTCACAGAATAAAATGCCACCACCAACGGCTGCGCTGTCAGTAAATGCAGGGAAGTAACGCCTGTCGCATCTTTCAGCAAAGGGCCACGGTTGATCACCTGCTCATCTTCCAGGTAAAAATCCGAAAAAAACTGTCCGGGTATTAACGGACGGATATGCTCCCGGTTCTTTACCGGACTGGGGAACTGATCGGCAATCGGGGCTGGCAGGTAGTCTGCGTAACGGTGTAAGGTAGACATGCTCGCTGTTTTTAATGGCTGATAAAATGTCCGTTGCAGGGGGTTTTATCACGCTTTGGTTTATAATAATGATACAAAGATAGGGGAAAAAATCTATTATCCTACTAATTCTATAGACTATATGTGTTTGAAAATATAATAGATTGATTTTTAAAGTGTTGAAATGTAATATTTTTTTGGAGAAATAAGGGGAGAAGGACATTGAGATAAAGGATCAATAGGAAGAGAGGACCGATGGAAAGGAAGACCAACAGGACATAACCGGTATCCAAAAGCAAAGCCCCCGGCACGCCTGCAGTTCGTCAAAGGTTTCCTGCAAATGGTCAAAACACAACCCGCCAAAATATCCGCAGCGCTTAGGTTTGCGCTAAAACACCATTCAGATGCAAACAACAACCTGCCGACTGGCTTACCTCGACTGGCTCAGGGCACTGGCCATACTGGGCATTTTCCTGTTTACCGCAGCCCGGCCGTTTACGCCGCCCGCTACCAGCGAACAGCCTGACCAGGTAAATTATATGCTCAACAGCAGCTGTATTCCCCTGCTGTTTTTCCTCTCCGGGGCCGCCTCCCTGCACATGGCCCTAAAACGTAACAACACCAAAATGGTGCTGCTATGGATACGCCGGCTACTGGCGCCGCTGCTCACCAGCCTGTTCGGGCTGCTGCCGCTCCTCATCTGGCTTGGCCATTGGGAAAGCGGCAGCACCGGAACGCTCTGGTCCTACTACGGCACGGCGGTAAAACAGGCACTGCATCCGGCCAACTGGTACCATCTCTGGGTGGTAGTATGTCTGGCCCTTTATATGGTGATGATGCTTCCGCTGTTCCGTTGGCTGCGAAAGGCTTCGGCGCGTAAGTTTCAACAATCGCTGCTGTGGTTCGTTCCCGGTCAACGGATATTTCTCCTTCTGCTGCCCATAGCGGCCCTGTTCATTACGGGGCTGCTGCTGGGTTCCTCCGGGCACCTGCTCGTTTTCCTGTACTGGTGGCTGCTGGTAGTACTCGGCTTCTTTTGTATGATGCAACCCCAACTGATGGACAGTCTTGAACGTAACCGCCGCTACTCCCTGATATTATTGCTGATCGCCGTTTCCCTTGTCATCGCCGGACAAAACTATCATGCCGGCCCGTTGGCAGCACTGATGATGGAGCCCGTACACGCCGGCCTCTGGGTGTTTTGCCTCACAGGTTACGGTAAAAGATACCTCGACCATGAACATCGCCTTCGGACGTACGTCAATCTCTTTGCGTGGCCTTTTTACCTGCTGCAACAACCGCTGATTATCATTATAGCAGGCTTTGTGCTCAACTGGCAATATCCGCCGGTACTGGAATACATTTTTGTGACGCTGAGCAGCTGGCTTTTAGCTGTCATTATTTTTAATGTGTTGATCAAACCTTTTGTGATCACCCGTTTTTTCTTTGGCGTAAAACCCGGCACACCGCCGGTCGCCACCGGCAAAGTGGTGAAAGTGCAACTGCCCCAGTCCGAGTTTTTTTACTAACTTGATTCCGATGGAACAGTTCTGGCGCAAATACATTTTCCCGGTCGTATATGCCTTCCTGATTTATGTCAGCATGCGCCTGATCAATGCCGTGCTTACCGGCTTCCGATTTTGGGAACGGCCGTTGCTGGAAACGTCTATAGAATGCGTACTGCTGTCAACAGGATACATTTACGCCTGGATGCTGAACTACCTGCTGCAGTATTATCAACGCCAACCCAAGCCCGGCCCCGTGATCAGGGAATACCTGGTGGTATCGGCAGTGATCATCGCCTTCACCGACGGCATCATCCTGCCTATCCAGCATTTCACCGGAGAGCGGGGATGCCAGCTGTATGATGTGATCAACCTGACGCTGATACCAACCTTGTTCTATCTGTTGTACTATGTGATCAAACGTGCCAACGCCTCCCTGCGGAAAAGCTATGAACAGCAACTGTTGCTGGAGAAAATCAGCAACGACCAGCTCCAGACAGAGCTCCGTTTCCTCAAAGCCCAGTTCCATCCGCATTTCCTGTTCAATGCACTGAACACCGTCTATTTCCAGATGGACGAAAGCGTAGGCACCGCCAAACATACCGTGGAAAAACTGTCCGAACTGCTGCGCTACCAGCTGTACGACCATCAGCAAACCGTTGCCGTGGGAAAAGAACTGCAATACCTGCAATCCTATATCGACCTGCAACGAAGCCGTATGAACGAACACCTCCGGCTGACCGTGGAAATCGACGACCAGCTGAACAAACAAAGCGTATACCCGTTATTGTTATTACCACTGGTGGAAAACGCATTCAAATACGCCGGCGGCGAATACTGGATCAATATCTCCGCCAGCCTCCGGGACGATTGGCTGGTATTTCATGTCAGCAACGCCATACCTGCCATAGAAATGAAACAGAAAAAAGGCGGCATTGGCCTGGAAAACCTGCGCCGACGCCTTGCCCTCCTTTACCCGGGCAAACATGAACTGGCCATCTGCAACAGCCGCGAGAACTATTCGGCAGACCTAAAAATTGCGTTATGAAGATCAGCTGTATTATCACCGACGATGAACCTGTAGCCCGTAAAGGACTGGCCGGATATGTGGAAAAAATAGACTTTCTCTCCCTGGCAGGCGTCTGCGAAGACGCCCTGTCGCTCAATAACCTCCTCCGCCACCAACCGGCCGACCTGCTCTTCCTGGATATTGAAATGCCTTATATCAACGGCGTGGAACTACTGGAAAGCCTGCCTCATCCGCCAAAAGTGATCTTTACCACCGCCTACGAACAGTACGCCCTCAAAGGCTTTGAACTGGACGCCATCGACTATCTCATGAAACCCATCTCTTTTGAACGCTTCCTGAAGGCCGCCAACCGGGCCCGGGAGGTATTGGCCCCCTCAACGCACGTTCCTGTGGCAGAAAGGGACATCTACATTAAAACCGGGGAAAAACTGGTCCGTGTACTGCTGGAAGACATTATCTTTATAGAAGCGATGGAAAACTACGTATATATCCATACCACGCACGGCCGGTACCTGACCCATTCCACCCTGAAAGCGGTAGCGGAAAACGTAACCGGTCCGGAATTTGTTCAGACCCATAAATCGTATATCATCAACACCCGGAAAATCACCAGTATAGAAGGCAACAGGATCATGATGGGACAGGCTTCCGTACCGGTGTCCAGAGGACTGAAAGACAGTGTGATGAATACCATTTTAAAAGACAAGCTGCTAAAAAAATAAATCGGATGATATCTGAAGCTGTCAGGGAACTAAAACCGCTTTAAATATCAAAATACCCAAATATCAAAATGACATATGCTGCTGAAACACCGACTCTCGCTCGCCCAGATCTTTACCTTCACCTGGAAGGTAGACCTGATGTTGCTGCTCTGCTGTACCCTCGTATATTTTGTTGATAAATACTGGCTGTCCGCCCATATAGCCATTCCCGTGGCCGTATCTGCCGTACTGGGTACCGCCATCGCCTTTTTTATCGGCTTTAATAACAATCAGGCTTATGACCGGTGGTGGGAGGCCCGCATGATCTGGGGGGCGCTCGTCAACGACTCCCGTTCCTGGGCCAGAAGCCTGCTCCACTACACGCAGACCGACGGTGACCAGGAGAAACAGGCCTTCGTTCGCCATATGATCTACCGCCACCTCTCGTTTGTATATGCCCTGAAAACCAACCTCCGGAAACTCCCCGACGACTACTACACCCGATACCTCACCAAAGAAGAAATCGACTACGTTCAGCAACATCAAAATATTCCCAACGCCCTGCTCAACCTCCAGTCGGCCGACCTGCAACAGCTACGCCAGTCCGGCGTGGTAGACGGTTTCGCTTTCCTGGAACTTAACCAGATGCTGGTCAACCACTGTGATCAAATGGGCAAGTCAGAACGCATCAAAAACACCGTCTTCCCGCCCAGCTACGTCTATTTCACCCGGCTGTTCATCTGGTTCTACGTGATCATGAATACCCTGATGATGACCGAGTCCATCGGCGCCTGGGCCATCCTCTTCGGATGGGTGTTTGGCTTCGTTTTTCACGTCACCCATCTCAACGGCATCACCCTCATGAACCCGTTCGAGTACCATCCCCTGGGCATTCCACTGGACAGCATCTCCCGCACCATCGAAATAAACCTCATTGAACTGATGGGAGAAGAGCCCGTGCCACAGCCGGTAAAGCCCAAGTTTGACGGGCTATATATTATGTAAAAATTACAAATTACGAATTACGAATTGCGAATTTAGGGTCCTTATGGGGCTAAATTTCTAAAAAATGGCCAATAATCAGTCCCCAATTCGTAATTCGTAATTCGTAATTCGTAATTTTACGCATGACTTATGATCAATTATGTAATCTATATGCCCAGTCGATCACACTAAAGATACTCCGGGCACGTAGCGCGCCAATGATGTTGTCATTTTTTCACCAAACATTCAAGGAGAAAAACCATACCACCGTTCCCAATGTGGAACTGGTCACCCGTTTGTCTGATTACCTGGTAGCCACCGGCTACCGCGCCACAGACGACGAAATAGACGCCTCCGCCCTGCTCGACAACGAAGATGAAAGAGCCAGGAAATATGTGGAACAATGGAGCAATAAGGGCTTCCTCCGGAAGTACCCCGACGACGACGGCAACGATATCCATGAGCTCAGCAGCGACATGGAAAAAGTGATGCACTGGGTGTCTACACTCCAGAAAAGGGAATTTGTGGGCACAGAAAGCCGCTTTAAAGACATCTTTTCCAAACTGAAGGAACTGGTGGACCAGAGCAACAAAGATCCCAAACAACGTATACAGGAACTGGAAAAAAAGAAATTCGAGATAGAACAGGAGATCAAAAGCATCACCATCTCCGGAAGGGTACAGGTCTTCGACGACACCCAGATCAAAGAAAGGTGCTACGATGTAAACCGCATGTCCAGAGAGCTCCTCAGCGACTTCAAGGAAGTGGAGCATAACTTTGAACAGATCACCCAGGAGATATACCGCAAACAAAGTGAACGCGATATCGCCAAAGGCGCCCTCCTGGCTTATACCCTCGACTCTTTCGAAGCCCTCCGCCAGAAAGACCAGGGCAAAAGCTTCTACTCGTTCTGGCAGTTCCTCATGGACGAATCCAAACAGACAGAAATGCAGCAGCTGATAGAAAAACTCTACAGTCTGCTCGAAGAACGGAACATCGAATACAAAAATGACCGCTTCCTCAAAAAGCTGAAACAGTTCCTCCATGCCTCCGGCAAAAAAGTGATCGACGCCAACAAAAAACTGAGCGATAAACTCAGCCGCGTACTCAGTGAGAAAAACCTCACCGATCACCGCAAAGCCATGGAGCTCATCAACGATATACGCCAGCTGGCCTTCCAGACACTGGACGATATACCCGGCGAAGAATTTTATATCGATATAGAAAGCGACCCGGACATAGATATGCTGGACCGCTGGGAGATGGCAGAAGACAAAAAAACACACCCCGACGTGGAATTCCCCGAAGGCATCGGTGGCAACGACTTCTCCGACTCCGATATGGACGCGCTGTTCAATCACTTCAATATTGATCGCACCCTCCTCGAGGACCGCATCAACACCCAATTACAAAACAAAAAACAGATCAGTTTGAAGGAACTGGTAGATATCTATGGCACAGAAAAAGGGCTGACAGAGCTCATCACCTATTTCTCCATCGCCAGCCAGTCATCCAGCCACATCATACTGGAAACACCTGATCCGGTATCCCTGGGCAACCGCGTCATCAACATGCCGATGGTGCTGTTTACAAACTCTCAAAACTAACATGAAACATGGCCGATAACAATATTTCTCCCTTTGCGCACGTGTTCCTGAAACTCATGCAGGGCCCCGTGTACGAAGAAGACAAAGCTTACTGGAAAGACCTGCTGGGCTGGCAAACAGAACTCAGCAAATACCTGAACCAGGTAGGACTGCAACTGATCATCAACGAAAGCGACGGCTTCGCCCGTATCCTGCAACCCGAAGCAGACGATACCTCCGGCGACAAGCCCCTGCCACGCCTGATGCGTAAAACCAGGCTCACCTACGAAGCCACCCTGCTCTGCATCGTGCTCCGCGAAGCCCTCGATGAATTTGACATCAAAGGCAACGGTACCCGGCTGTTCATGACACAAAAGGAAATCAAGGAAAGGCTCGCCCTCTTCTTCAAAGAGCGGAACAACAAATCCAAACTGCTCAAAGACCTGAACAAACCCATCAACAGCCTGCTCAACATCGGTATCCTGAAGGCCACACGCGAAGACGCCGCCAATAAGGAACTGCATCAGTACGAAGTAAAAAGGGTGATCAAAGCACTGGTCAACAACGAAAAACTGGAAGAAATCAAATCAAAACTGAAATTGCATGTCAACCCTGTTCAACAGTGATTCAAAAGAAAGCGGGTTCCGGTTACAATATCTTGAAATATATAACTGGGGCACGTTCCATAATAAAATATACCGCGTAAACACCAGTGGCCAGACATCGCTGCTCACCGGCGCTAACGGTAGCGGTAAAACGACATTGATCGACGCCCTGCTGACACTGCTCGTGCCCGCAGGCAAACGCTTCTATAACCAGTCATCCGGTACGGACCAACGAAAAGACCGCGGCGAAGAATCCTACTTCTGGGGATACTACGGCAAAACCTTCTCGGAAGACTCGCTGCAATCCAAAACCGAACAGCTCCGGCACAAGGAAAACAACCCGTATTCCGTACTGCTGGCCTATTTCTATAACGCCGCCACCATGCACCAGATCACCCTGGCGCAGGTACGCTGGTATTCCGGGGAACTGAAAAGACAATTCATCGTTTCCCCCCACAAACTCAATATCAACGACCACTTCGGCGCCGGTAAATTCGATATGAAAGGCGACTGGAAAAAGAAACTCCGCCTCGAATATCCCAAAACAGAAATCACCGACAGCTTCAAGGAATACGCCGCCCTCTTCAGCAATATCTTCGGCCTGCGCAGCGAAAAAGCCCTGTCACTCTTCAACCAGACAGTCGGCATCAAAGTATTGGGCGACCTCAATACCTTCATCCGCAGCCAGATGCTAGAAGAAACCGATGCAGAAGGCGAATTCCTGAAACTGCGCGAAAACTACGACAGTCTCCTGTCCAGCCACCGCGCCATCCAGAAAGATGAAACCCAGCTTAAAATGCTGGAACCCATCATCGCTAATAAAACAGCCTGGCAGGAACTGCAGGACCGCAACCGCGAGCTGCAGATGCTGCAGGACATACTGCCTGCCTGGTTCAACAAACAGGAAAAAGACATCCTGGAAAATGAACTGGAAGCGCTGCAGAAAGAACAGCAGAAAACAGCCACCATCCTCAGCAGCATCAACGAACAGCTGCAAACGATGAACCTCCGCAAGGATGAACTGATTGCACAGAAAGCCAATAACAGCGTCGATGAACAACTGCGCTCCATCGAAAAATCCATCCACTACGAACAAAAAGCCCTCGAAGGGAAACGTAACAAGATGGAAGAGTACAACATGCTCGCCGACAGGCTGGAACTGGCCCCCAATCCGGACGAACAGCAGTTCCACGAAAATATCGCCGGCGCGGAAATACTGAAGGCCGCACACGACAAACAGCTGGAAACGCTGCAGGAAGAGATGTTCCACTACAAAAGCAGTCTCACCGCCGAAAGGACACAGGTAACACGGCTGGAAGAAGAAATCGATTCCTTCCTCAACCGTAAAAACAATATCCCCTACGAGCTGGTGCGCATCCGTCAACAGCTGGCAGACATGCTCGATGTACAGGAAGACGACCTGCCTTTTGTAGGTGAACTGATACGCGTAAAAGACAGCGAAAGCCGCTGGGAAAGCGCCATCGAAAAAGTGCTCCACAACTTCGGCCTGCGCCTGCTGGTGCCGGAAGAGTACATCATGGACATCAACAAATACATCAACTCCAACAACCTGCAAACACGCCTCGTCTACCACAAAGTGGAAGACGAAAACTATACCATGCTCAGGATGCCTACCGAAAAGGAAAGCCTCCTGCAAAAGATAGAAATCAAACCCGGCACCATCTTCAAAGAATGGCTGCAAAACCAGCTGCTCGACCAGTTTGATTATACCTGCACCGATGATATGGCCGTGTTCAACAAGTCACGCAAAGCCGTTACCTCCAACGGACTAACGCGGCAGGCTACACGCCACGAAAAAGACGACCGCCCCAACCGCTCACAACAGAACAACTACGTGCTCGGTTGGAACAATAAAAACAAGCTGCGGCTGCTCAAAGCGGAACAGGACGAATGTAACAGCAATATTGAAACCCTGCAGCACAGCATTTCACAGCTGGAAAACAGCCGCAAGGCCATCACCACCGCCAACACCCTGCTGAACGCTTTCCTCTCGCTCCGCAACTACAGCGAGATCAACTGGCAAACACATGCCGGCGTCATCGAATCCTTCGCCAGGGAAAAAGCACAACTGCTGAAAACCAGCGATAAATACCAGGTGATCTGCGATCAGCTCGACGAAGCCATCGCCCAGATACAGGACAAAGAGAGAGAAAAAGAAAGGGCCTTGCAGGAAAAAGGCCGTATCGATGATAAAGCGGCCGATAAGCTGCGTCATTTCAATCAGCTGAAAGTAAATCCGCTGGACGATATCTCGCTGCAATACGTGCTGGAATACCTCTCCGACCTGTCGCTCACCGAACCGGCCGAAACCACCGCGGAACTGGCATCTTACCGCAAACGGGCTGACGACAACCTGAAAGCCACCCTGCACGACGCCATGCGCCAGCTGGCCGAAAAAGAAAGCGAAATCACCCGGCAGCTGTCAGCCTTCGTGATGCCTTCCAAAGCCATCCACGACGCCTATCCGGAATGGCTCGGCGACGTCAGCGACCTGCAGCCACATGTCCGGTACCTCGACGAATTCACCTCGCTGTACGAAAACATCAAATATCAGCGCCTCATCGAGCATAAGGAACGTTTCCGTAAATATATGGACACCAGTATGCTCAATGCCATCACCAACTACCGGGCATGGATATACGGCCAGGAAGACCTGATCCGCGAAGTAATGGACGATCTCAACGAACCGCTCCGTAACATCACCTTCAACAAAAACCCGGACACCTATCTCCAGCTGGAATGCCGCCACGTTAAAGACGTGGAGATACGCAATTTCAAAGAGAAACTGAGCGGCGCCGTACCAGACTCCATGAAATACCACCTGGAAAAAGATGAAGCATATGGCGAACAGCTCTTTGAAAACATCAAAGTGCTGATCACCGAGCTGCAGCAAAATGAAGCATGGCGCCGTAAGGTAACCGACGTGCGTAACTGGCTCGACTTCGGGGCTAAAGAATACTATATCTCCGATAACAAAGCCTTTAAATATTACGAAGATACCGCCAGCCTTTCCGGTGGTGAAAAAGCACAGTTCACCTACACCATCCTGGGCGCTGCCATCGCCTACCAGTTCGGCATCAATGAAGCCAACCGCCAGCACCGCAGCCTGCGCTTCATCACAGTGGACGAGGCCTTCAGCAAACTGGACCCTGAGAAAAGCCACTACCTGATGGAATATTGCGGCCAGCTCAACCTCCAGCTGCTGGTGGTAACACCACTGGACAAACTCAATATCGCTGAACCGTATATTCACGCCTGTCACTTTGTGTCCAACAAAAACAAACGCGACTCCGTGGTGTATAACTTCACTATGGAAGAATACCGGGAAAGGAAAAAAGAATTTGAAACCATGGAAGCCTGATTTCCTGCCAAATATCATTCAACATACAAAGCGTGAAGGTCAACAGCAGTTACCTTCACGCTTTATTTTTTTGCGTTAGCATTCCCCCGATAGTACTGGTTTACCTCCCCAAAATATTATATATTTATACATACATGATAAACATCAGGTTGACAGATTGGAGCAGCTACTAACTTTGTGACCATAATCCGAGAATTATGCCTTCTGTTGAAATACTATCCAGGATACAGTTTGCCTTTACCATTGCCTTCCACTACATCTATCCTCCGCTGAGTATCGGGCTGGGGTTATGTTTGGTGATTATGGAAGGGTTGTACCTGAAAACAGGCAAGCTGCTGTACAAAGAAATCACGAAGTTTTGGATCAAGATCTTCGCATTGATATTTGGTATCGGCGTAGCCACCGGTATCGTCATGGAGTTTGAGTTCGGCACCAACTGGGCCACCTATTCCCATTATGTAGGCGATATCTTTGGCAGTGCGCTGGCAGCAGAAGGCATCTTCGCCTTTGCCATGGAATCTGCTTTTCTCGGCGTATTACTGTTTGGGTGGGACCGGGTACACAAAGCCGTGCATTATTTTTCCACGATCATGGTAGCCGTAGGCTCAGCCCTGTCTGCCTTGTGGATAGTGATTGCCAATTCCTGGCAGCAAACGCCGGCCGGTTACCGCATTGAAGGGCACGACCTGGGCGCCAGGGCCGTGGTGACTGATTTCTGGGAGATGGTCTACAATCCTTCCAGTATGGACCGTTATGCACATGTGATCATCGGTTCTTTTCTTGCAGGCGCTTTCCTCGTCATGAGCGTAGGCGCATGGTATATCCTGAAAAAACGTTTCGTGGAACATGCGCAGGCCATGTTTAAAGTAGGGCTGTCTGTAGCCGTAATTGCCGCACTGGCACAGCTTTTCACCGGCCACCGTTCCGCCCACTACGTCAGCAAATACCAACCGGCCAAACTGGCCGCCATGGAAGGGCATTATGATAGTCTTGCTGTGGCTGACATGTATATCATCGGCTGGGTCAATAATAAAGAAGAAAAAACCACCGGCATTAAAATCCCAGGGGGCTTGTCTTTCCTGACACATGGCAGCTTCAGCGCGCCCGTGGAAGGCCTGCATGCCACTCCTCCACAGGACAGGCCGCGCGCGGTCAACTTCGTTTTCCAGACCTATCATATGATGATCTCTATCGGCGTGGCGCTGATTGGCCTCTCCCTGCTGGCGCTGATATTACTGTGGAGAAAGAAACTGTTTCAGCAGCGCTGGCTGATGATCATATTCGCCTGGGCCGTGTTACTGCCACAGATCGCCAACCAGGTAGGCTGGTATGCGGCAGAAGTAGGCCGTCAACCCTGGGTGGTATACAAACTGTTACGCACCTCCGACGCACTGTCCAGAAAAGTAACGGCCGACCAGGTGATGTTTTCTCTGATATTGTTTACGCTGGTATATATGTTGCTGTTTGTGCTGTTCCTTTATCTGCTGAACCGTAAAATACAGCATGGGCCGGACGTAGCGGGCAGCAAGAGCGATGACCATGACCAGTACTATCCTAATAATTTGGCAAATCTTCCTTCTTAAAATACAGTTGCATGGAAACAATACTCGGACTGGACCTTCCCACCTGGTGGTTTTTAGTGATCGGCGGACTGATCACCGGTTACGGCGTGCTCGATGGATTTGACCTCGGAGCAGGCTCATTACATCTGTTTTTTAATAAAGAAGAAAGCCGGCGCCTGGTGCTCAATGCGATCGGACCTGTATGGGACGGTAATGAAGTGTGGCTGGTAATAGCCGGTGGCGCGCTGTTTGCCGGGTTCCCGCTGGTATACGGCGTTATATTTTCCACCTTCTACATTCCCTTTATGTTGTTTTTGGTGGCGCTTATTTTCAGGGCGATCTCCATTGAATTCCGCAGCAAGGAGCCGTGGCCCTGGTGGCGGAAGATGTGGGACATCTCCTATACCGTTTCCAGCACGGCCATTACGTTGCTGCTGGGACTGGTGTTGGGCAATCTTATCCACGGATTACCAATTAATAAAGAACATGAATTTACCGGTAACCTGTGGACCTTTTTTAATCCCTATGCCATCCTGATAGCCTTCACCACTTTGTCACTGTTTATGCTGCATGGGGCTATTTATCTGGTGATGAAGACTGAAAACCGCCTCTATGCCAAGCTGACGATCATGGTGAATAATTGCAGTAAATTTTTCATTCTGTGTTTTATTCTAACGTCGATGGCTACACTGATATACATTCCGCATATGACGCACCAGTTTAAAAATCATCCGGAACTGTTTATCCTTCCTATGGTGGCGGTATTTATCCTGTTGAACATCAAACGGAACATCGACGCCAGGAAATACTTTACCGCCTTTTTCTATTCCTGTATCATCACTTCCTGCCTGCTGATTTTATTTGCGGTAGGGCTGTACCCTAATATTGTATTGTCTACTACTGATCCAGCCTATAGTATCAGTATTTATCAGGCCGCCTCCTCCAACAAGTCACTGAAGATCATGTTACTGATTGCTGCCGTTGGCACACCGCTGGTGATCGCCTACAGTACTTTCGTTTTCTGGACTTTCCGGGGCAAGGTGAAGCTCACCGATATGAGCTATTAACAATCCTGATGACAACAAGGGCTTCAGGCCTAAAAGTCACACGTTAATACTCGATACTCGCTAAAGACAACAGAAATGACATTTCCAGTAAGCGGGGAACCTAAAATTAAAGGAGAACTTATTGTAACCCAGGGCTTCAGCCCTGGGAAAAAAACAGGCCCCCGCAAGAAATTGCAGGGGCTTACCATTTAACCTATATTCTGTACTGTAGCATCGTGTTTGTGTATCTCTGAAAAATTCCTATAACTCTCGAAATCAACCACTTAATTATTTTCCAGAGATTTGTTACATATTAAAGACAGTTTAATCTTCCCAAAGTTTAATGGGAGGACAAAAAAAAATGAAAAATAATTTCAGGCACCCGAAATTAGAGGTCTCAACCTGGCAATTTCATGAACCGTATCGACAGGCTAACTGCCATTCTGATTCAACTACAAGGCAAAAAAATAGTAAAAGCCGCCGAAATATCCGAGCGGTTCAATATCAGTCTGCGTACTGTATACCGTGATGTAAAGGCTTTACAGGAGGCCGGCGTGCCTATTGGGGCTGAAGCAGGCACCGGCTACTATATTGTGGACGGTTACCACCTGCCCCCGGTGATGTTCTCCAAAGAAGAGGCTGGCGCCCTGCTGACAGGGGAGAAGCTCATGGAGCAGTTTGGCGACCACTCCAGCCGGAAACAATTTGGCTTTGCCATGGAAAAAATCCGGTCGGTGCTGCGCGGCTCAGAAAAAGACTTCCTGGAATCACTCGATGAGAACATCGTGGTACAGCGGAACTACGGCCCTGTGGAAGAGGATAATTTCCCCAACCGGTTCCTCTCTGACCTGCAACATGCATTGGGGCACCAGCAGGTGGTCAATATGGAGTACTTTTCCTTCCAGGAAGAAGTAGCCACCCGGCGGGAGGCAGAGCCCATCGGGATCTTTCATGACGGCAGCAACTGGCACCTGATTGCCTGGTGCCGGCTCCGGCAGGGTTACCGCGATTTCCGGGTAGACCGTATCCGTAAGCTCAGTCTCACTTCTTCCTATTATAAAAAAGACAAACGTATATCCCTGCAGGAATACCTGGAACAACGCCGCAGCGCCGCCCCGGAGAAAACGCTGCTGGTAAAAATAGCCGTGGACAAAGAGCTGCGGCGCTACATGCGTAACCAGCTTTATTACTTCGGCCTGATGGACGAAGCCATAAACGGAGACAAAATAGAACTGACCTTCCTTACGTCCGGCCTGCATTACCTGGCCCGATACCTGATCATGTACACCAATGGTGTTAACATCCTGGAGCCTGAAGCCCTCAAAGACACCATGCGTGAGATGATCACCGAACTTAAAGACCACTATCTCATGTGATCATTTAATCATTTGATCATTTAATCATTTGATCATTTAATAAAATAAGTAAATGGTCAAATGACTAAATAAATAAATTTCTCCTGACATAGGGTTGTCACACCCCCATCGTTGCTTTGTATTGTAATTAAAAGATACAATATGAAAACGCAACGCAACTGCTACGTGTATGTCTACAACGGCTATTCTGACTGGGAACCCGCATTGGCCATTTTTGGGCTGAACAATTTTACTGACATACGGGTGGTGCCGTTTTCGCTGGACGGCCAGCCTGTCACTTCCGGCGGCAATGTACGCGTACAGCCGCAACAAAGCCTGGAACAGGCCATGGCAGCAGACATCGATCTGTTAATCATCCCCGGGGGCACTACCATCGCCAGCGGCAACGAACACCGTGCCTTGCTGCCCCTGCTCCTTAAACAACTGGAAAGCGGCCGCCTGCTGGCCGCCATCTGCGACGCCACAGCCTTCCTTGCCAACCAGGGCCTGCTGGACCATGTGGCCCATACCGGCAACGACGCCCAAGTGCTGCAAATGATGGCCCCCGCCTATAAAGGCGTAGCTCACTATATCAACAAACCGGCTGTCACAAGCGGCAACCTGATCACCGCCGCCGGTACCGCTATGGTGCCTTTTACCAAAGAAATCTATGCCGCGCTCGGCGTACTGGACAAACAGGAACTGGCTTTCTGGTTCGGCTTCTTCGATGCCGCCAACTCAGCGCCCAAATTCAGCCATGTGGCCCCGCAGCCTTTCTTCTACCGCAGCTACGAAGTAAATATGGAAGGTATGCTGCCACTGGTGCGGACTGCCACAAGGGAGATGTACCAACAAGCCATCGCCGCCGACCTGGAAGTCTCCGGTCCGGTACAATGGCATTATCATCAGTTTGATGGCAACCCTCAAACAGTCTTCCGCCTGGATATCGGTCTTCCGGTGACTGCCACCGCCCCGGTACCGGCGCCTTATCAATGTGAAACCCTGCCGGCGTTCGACTGCATCAGCACCACCCATGAAGGCGGCTGGGACAAACTGGGAGATACTTACGGTCAACTGATAAGTGTCCTGCAGGTACTGGGCATCCCGATGAGCGGCTACAACCGGGAGCAGTATTTCCAATACGATTTCAATCAACCGGACCAAAACATCACCAATGTTCAGATCGGTATTATAAAACCTTGATATCATGAAATACAGGGATGCCCTTTGGTGGGCACTGTTATTACTTATAGGATTTAAAATTGATGCTACACTCAATCTAACGCAAATGGACAAACTGGATCTTACTAAAGCTTTTAAGAGCTACTACACGGCCACTACCGCTCCGCAGCTGGCTGTTATTGAAAAAGGACTGTTCCTGACCATCAATGGCAAGGGCGATCCCAACGGAGACGTTTACGCTGAAAATCTCGGTGCACTCTATGCCGTGGCCTATGGCATCAAATTCCTGTGCAAAAAAGCCGACAAGGATTTCACGGTGAGCAAGCTGGAAGGCTTCTGGTGGGTGGAAGACACCTCCGTAGAGCCGTTACAGGTACCCCGCAGCGAATGGTACTACGAGCTGGCCATTCGTATGCCCGACTACGTTACCCGGCAGCAATTATCCGCGTCCGTATTGTCTGCCGAAAAAAAGAAGCAGTCCCAGTTGTTCAGAAATGTAGACCTTAAAACGAAAGAAGAAGGGAAATGTGTGCAGCTGATGCATATCGGTCCGTTCAGTGAAGAACCGGCGTCATTGCAGAAGATGGAGGGATTCATGCACCAGCATGGATTACAGATGAATGGCAGACATCATGAAATATACCTGTCTGATTACAGGAAAACAGCACCGGAGAAGTTAAAGACCATATTGCGGCATCCGGTAAAATAAGTGAAAGAGGATCAATCTGAGAGTCCCAGTTGCTGAATAGCCTGCTGGGCAGCAATCTGGCTGGCGTCTTTTTTATTGAAGGCTTTACCGGTGCAAATCAACTCACCGTCTACTACAGCGCCTACGGTAAAAATGCGCCGGCCATTGTCCATTTGTTCATCGAGCAGTTCAAACTCGAGGACTTTGCCGTTTTTATTAGCCCAGCCGTACAATTTGTTTTTGTGGTTCATTTCCACGCTTTCCAGCAGGTCCATATCAATATATGGCATCAGGATGCGCTTGTGTACAAACTGTTGGGTTTTATTATAGCCACGGTCCAGGTATACCGCGCCTACCAGTGCTTCGAGGGTATTCCCGAAGATCTGGCTGATCTTCAGGAAGCTGTTGTATTTATCGTAGATCGTGAGTTTGCGCAGCCCCATTTTGATAGCGATATCGTTCAGTTGCTGGCGGTTAACGATTTTAGAGCGCATCTCAGTGAGATAACCTTCTGTTTTGTAAGGATATTTTTTAAAGAGATAGTCGCCCACGATAGCTCCCAGGATGGCATCGCCAAGGTATTCCAGCCGTTCGTTGCTTTCGAGGAACTTCTCCTTGCTCGAGCGGTGGCTAAGGGCTATCTCATACAGGGCAAAGTTACCTGGCGGGAAACCCAACAGGCTGGTGAGCTCTTTGTACAAGTGCCGCTTCTTGGATACGAGTCGATATAAAAATCCTGGCAGTAATTTCACACAATCAAGATCAAGGAACAAATTTTTTGAAAATCACAGAGGCATTATGTCCTCCAAAACCAAAGGTATTGGATAATGCAGCTCTTACTTCTCTATGTTGTGCGGTGTTAAAGGTAAAATTTAATTTCGGGTCTAGCTGAGGGTCGTCGGTAAAATGGTTAATCGTGGGTGGTACGATGCCATCGATGATAGACATGATGCTGGCGATGGATTCAATAGCGCCGGCAGCACCAAGCAGGTGACCAGTCATGGATTTGGTGGAGCTGATGTTGAGGTCATAAGCATGTTCACCGAATACCTTCTGGATAGCCTTTACTTCTGCAATGTCACCAAGTGGAGTGGAAGTACCGTGTACATTGATATAATCAATATCACTCGCCTGTAAACCGGAATCAGCCAATGCCTGCCGCATCACGTTCATAGCGCCCAGTCCTTCCGGATGAGGGGCCGTAATATGATGTGCATCCGCAGTGGCGCCTCCGCCGGCCAGCTCTGCATAAATTTTTGCACCTCTTTCCAACGCATGGTCCAATGATTCCAGTACCAGCGCACCAGCACCTTCGCCCATCACAAAACCATCACGGTCGAGGTCGAAAGGCCGGGAAGCCGTTTTAGGATCATCGTTTCTTTCAGATAAAGCCTTCATGGCGTTAAAACCACCAACGCAAGGCTCGTTGATCACATTCTCTGAACCGCCGGTAACAACGAGGTCCGTTTTACCGTAACGGATACTGTACATCGCCTCAATAATAGCATTGGTGGCAGATGCACAAGCGGATACAACAGAGAAATTAGGCCCCCTGAAGCCGTGGCGGATAGAAATAGAACCAGCAGCAATGTCAAGGATAAGCCTGGTGATCAGGAACGGGCTGAAACGGGGAGTCCCGTCTCCGGTATGAAATTCTTTAAGCTCATGGCTGAAGTTGATCATCCCACCAACACCAGTACCCCATATCACACCGGCACGATCCAGATTGATCTTGTCTTTGTTGATATTGGCGTCCTGTATAGCCTGATCTGCGGATATCACCGCTGTCTGTGTAAAGGGGTCCATCTTACGGGCCTCCTTTTTATCCAGGTAATTGGTAGGGTCGAAATTCTTCAGTTCACAAGCAAAACGGGTTTTGAACTTGGAAGCGTCAAATTGACGGATGTAATCCGCGCCGGATACACCGTTCGTCAATCCGTGCCAGAAATCAGCTACGGAATTGCCGAGCGGTGTAAGAGCGCCTAAACCTGTAACGACAACTCGTCTTGGTTGCATTAAAACAATTCTGATTAGTAGGATTATTTTACATGTTCTTCCAGGTAAGCAACTGCCTGGCCAACAGTAGTAATAGTTTCAGCTTGTTCGTCAGGAATGGAGATGTTGAATTCTTTTTCGAATTCCATAATCAGTTCTACCGTATCCAAAGAGTCAGCGCCTAAGTCGTTGGTGAAGGAGGCTTCAGGAGTTACCTCGGCTTCGTCAACGCCCAATTTGTCAATGATGATCTTTTTAACTCTTGATGCAATGTCTGACATAATTTTAAGTGTTTTTGGTTTAAAACTTGACTGCAAAAATATAATTTTTATTGAATTGCCAACAGATAGCCCGAATTTTAACCCCCTGCCCATACGAGCAATCCCACCAAACCCAATACAGTAAACATATTTTGCACTTTGTTAATAAAAGATTTTCTCTCATACACCCCCTCTTTCAGCCATTTATTCCCCTTTTCTACCCATTTATATACCCATTCGGGTATATCCTCATCTCTCCGAAAAAATATATATGACCCTATCATAAAATAGTCAAATAAAGAAATACCCTCGCAGTCTACCCATTTTAATCTCCATTTAACCTGCTTTTTCACCACTTATCTAACGCCTTAACGCTAATTAACAGTCCCCGGGTGCATTCACAATCCCCATTTATTAAATTTGTCCGGCTTATGAGAAGCCGCAATTATTGGGTTATTGGATTATTGGATCATTCAGCTGTTCAGACAATACTTAAACAGCCGCATTTTAACGCTATAAGACAGCCCAACAGGCTCCTTCCGGTCATTTATCACTTAAAAGCGAATCGCAAAAAGGCTCATTAACATGCCCAACACCAAAAAAACAGTCCGCTCCATTATTATATTGGTAGCTGTCGGTATCGTGCTCTTCCTGGTCTACAAAAAAATAGCCGGCAAAAAAGAAGCGGCCGCCGCCTCCAATGGAGCCGCCGCTAAAGGCGCCAACACCAGACAGCTCCTTACAGATGCCTGGATTGTGAAAACTTCGACCCTCGATCAGGCTATTGAAGCAAGCGGAACGCTCCAGAGCAACGAGGAAGTGGAAGTGAAACCGGAAATCAACGGCCGTATCACACACCTTTACTTTAAAGAAGGTACCAACGTAAAAAAAGGAGACCTCCTCGTAAAACTCTACGATGAAGACCTCCGCGCTCAACTGCAAAAACTGAAATTACAACAGCAGCTGGCCAAAACAACACTCGAACGCCAGGAAAACCTGCTCAAAATAAACGGCATCAGCCGTCAGGACGTAGACGTGACCCGCAACCAGGTCAGCGCCTATGGTGCAGACATGGACTATACCCAGACCCAGCTGCAGAAAACCGAACTCCGCGCACCGTTCAGCGGTAAGCTGGGCCTCCGCAACGTCAGCGAAGGCGCTATCGTGTCCTCCACCTCCGTGATCACCACCCTGCAACAGATAGACCCGCTTAAAATGGACTTCGCAGTGGCCGAGAAATACCGCAACGTCATCAAAAACGGAGACCAGGTGAACTTCCTCGTAGCCGGCGACAACAACGAATACAAAGGCAGCATCTATGCTATCGATCCGAAAATTGACCTCACTACCCGTACGGTTAAACTCCGGGCCATCGTTCCCAATAACCATGGCACCCTCTTCCCTGGCTCTTTCGCAAAAGTGAAAATCACCCTGCGGAACCTGCCGGAAGCCCTGATGATACCTTCCCAGGCCGTCATCCCCGGTACCCGTGACAAAAAGGTAATTGTGGCCGACAGCGGCAAAGCCAAATTTGTAGTCGTGGAAACAGGTATCCGTACAGAAAGCAACGTGCAGATCACCAGCGGACTGAAAGCCGGAGATACCGTGATCACCACAGGTATCCTGCAACTGAAGCCAGGCATGCCGCTGAAGTTCAATAAAATTCAATAATGGGAATTACAAATTACGAATTACGAATTACGAATTGGGAGGCCATCAGGACAAAGTTCCTTATGACCTGCGCAGTACGGAATTCCCAATTCGTAATTCGTAATTCGTAATTTGTAATTGGAAAATGAGTTTACCTTCATTATCACTCAAACGCCCCGTGCTGGCAATTGTGATGAATATCATCATCGTGATATTCGGCCTCGTGGGCTTTACCTTCCTCGGCGTGCGGGATTTCCCCGCCATCGACCCGCCTATCGTTAACGTACGTACGTCATACGCCGGCGCCAACTCCGATATCATCGAAACTCAGATCACCGAACCACTGGAGAAATCCATCAACGGGGTAGCCGGTATCAAAAACATATCCTCCAGCAGCAGCCAGGGCAGCAGCAATATCACCGTGGAATTTGAACTGGGCCAGGACCTCGAAGGCGCCACCAACGACGTGCGTGATAAAGTGTCTCAAGCCCTCCGCAGCCTCCCGCCTGATATTGACGCGCCCCCGGTAGTGTCCAAACAGGACGCCAATTCAGACGCCATCATCTCTATGACGGTACAAAGCAATACCCGCAACCAGCTGGAAGTGACCGAATACGGCACTAACGTATTGCTCGAAAAACTGCAAACCATCCCCGGTGTGAGCGCCATTCAGATATGGGGCGAAAAAAGATATGCCATGCGTATCTGGATGGACCCCGCCAAACTCTCGTCCTACAGCCTCACCCCGTCAGACATACAAGCCGCCCTGCAACGGGAAAACGTGGAACTGCCTTCGGGTAAAATTGCCGGTAACGCCACCGACTTCACCGTACGTACCTTCGGCCGCCTCTTCACGGAAGACGACTTCAACAACCTCATCATCAAAAATATAAACGGCAGCGAAATACGCATCCGCGATATCGGCCAGGCCGTACTGGGACCGGAAAACGAGGAAACCATCCTTAAGGAATCCGGTAGCCCCATGATCGCCCTCGCCCTCATCCCGCAGCCCGGCTCCAACTATGTGGCCATCGCCGATGAGTTCTATAAAAGATATGAACAGCTGAAAAAAGATATCCCGGAAGATTTCACCGTAAACATCGCGATGGACAATACCAAGTTCATCAAAAAGTCAATCGAGGAAGTGGAAGAAACACTGATCATCGCCCTCACCCTCGTGATCCTTATCGTATACCTCTTCTTCCGTGACTGGCTGATGGCCCTCCGCCCGCTGGTAGATATCCCCGTGTCCCTGATCGGAGCCTTCTTTATTATGTACATCTGCGGCTTCACCATCAATATCCTCACCCTGCTGGCCATTGTACTGGCTACCGGCCTTGTGGTGGACGATGGTATCGTGGTAACGGAAAACATCTACAAAAAAATAGAAGCCGGCATGCCCCGCATGCGCGCCGCCCGCGAAGGGTCGGAAGAAATCTTCTTCGCCGTTATCGCCACCTCCATCACGCTGGCTTTCGTATTCCTGCCCATTATCTTCCTGCAGGGCTTCGTAGGCCAACTGTTCCGCGAATTCGGCATCGTGGTGGCCGGCGCAGTATTGATCTCCGCCTTCGTGTCACTGACGCTCACACCGGTGCTCAACGTGAAACTGGGACGTAAAACACATACCCATTCCTGGTTTTATACCAAATCAGAACCATTCTTCCGCTGGATGGAAGACGGCTACAAAAATTCACTGGAATCGTTTATGCGTTTCCGTTGGATAGCAGGGCTCGTGATCGCCGGCTGTCTGGTGATGATCTATTTCCTCTTCCGGACATTGCCCGCAGAACTGGCGCCACTGGAAGACCGCGGCCAGTTCCGCCTTTCCATCACCACCCCGGAAGGCACTTCCTTCGACTATATGGACAACTACGTGGACAAGCTCACGCAGTTCCTTGCAGACTCCATACCCGAAAAGAAAATTATCCTCAGCGTTACCTCTCCCGGATTCAGCGGCGCCGGCGCGGTGAACTCCGCCTTTGCCAACGTAATGCTGACAGAGCCCAATGAGCGCCAGCGTTCACAAAAGGAAATTGTGAATATGGTGAACCGTAACATGGTCCGATATCCACAGGGGAAAGTATTTGCTATCGAAACACAAACCATACAGGTAGGGCGCCGCAGCGGTCTCCCCGTTTCATTTGTGCTGGAACATATCAACTTCGACTCCCTCACCCGCGTACTGCCCCGCTTCATGGACGAAGTAGGCAGCAGCCCCGTATTCCAGGGCACCGACGTGGACCTCAAATTCAACAAACCGGAACTGCGCATTCATATCAACCGCGACAAAGCCACGCAGCTGGGCGTTTCCGTCCAGGATATCTCACAGACGCTGCAGCTGGCGCTGAGCAACCTGCGCTACGGCTACTTCATTCGCAACGGTAAACAGTACCAGGTAATGGGACAGGTGTTCCGCGCCGACCGCGATGACCCGATGGACCTCGAAAACCTCTACGTGCGCAACTCACGCGGAGAAGCCATCCAGCTCGACAACGTGGTGACCATCGAAGAAGAAACCAGTCCGCCGATCATCTATCACTTCAACCGCTATAAATCTGCCACTATCTCTGCGGGCCTTGCACCTGGTAAAACCATCGGCGACGGCCTGAAAGAGATGTACCGCATTTATAATAAACTGGAAAACGAGAAAATAATCGACGATTCCTATACCACCGCCTTGTCAGGTTCCTCCCGCGACTACGCGGAAAGCGGCTCCAACACCATGTTTGCATTAGGCCTGGCGCTGGTACTGATCTACCTGGTGCTCGCCGCGCAGTTCGAAAGCTGGATAGATCCGCTGATCATCATGCTCACCGTGCCGCTCGCCTTTGCCGGCGCGTTGCTGTCACTGTGGGTATTTGACCAGACATGGAATATCTTCTCACAGATTGGTGTGATCATGCTCATTGGCCTGGTAACCAAAAACGGTATTCTTATCGTGGAATTTGCGAACCACCAGCGTGATGCCGGCCTCTCCAAGTCCGATGCCGTTATACACGCTTCCGCCATGCGTTTGCGTCCCATCCTGATGACCAGCCTGGCGATGGCCCTTGGCGCATTGCCGATTGCGATGTCGCTCGGCGCCGCCGCCACCAGCCGTATTCCGCTGGGTATCGTGATCGTAGGCGGCATTATCTTCTCCCTTGTCCTCACCCTGTATGTGATCCCGGCCATGTATACCTTCTTCTCCCGTCACGGTAACAAGTCAGAAGACAGCGATGAAGAAGAAAGACTGGAAGGCAAAGAAGAAGAAGCGGCCGCCGCTCATGCATAAACCGTTATTAAATTTATTATGAAGAAATATATCTCCGGTATCGGCCTCCTCTTTATCTTCCTTGCGGGAAGCACGCTGCGTGCCTCCGCACAACAGAAGATACTGACCCTGGAGCAGGCCATAGACCTGGCGCTTAAAAACAATTTCAATATCCGGCTGGCCAGAAACACCGCCGAACTGTCGGCTAACGATTACGCCTATGCGAATTTCGCTTTCGTGCCCCGCCTCAACGCCACGGCAGGCACTACCTGGAACAATACCGCCACCAAGCAGGAATTCGTAAACGGCACCAAGAGAGACACCAGCGGCATCAAAGGCAACAATATCAGCGCTAACGCCACGCTCAGCTGGACGCTCTTCGATGGCCTCAAAATGTTCGCTACCCGTGATAAACTGGCAGCCATCAAAGACCTTGGCGAGCTGGCCATCAAAGACCAGATACAGAATTCCATCGCCACCGTGATTAATGGCTACTATAATATAGTACAGCAAAAACAACAACTGATCGCCGTTCGTGAACAGCTGTCTATTTCAGAAGAAAGGGTAAAGCTGTCTGACGCCAAGTTCTCCACCGGCCTTGGTCCTAAAACAGACCTGCTGCAGTCCAAAGTAGACTACAATGCACAAAAAGCGTTGCTGCTGCGACAAATAACGCTCATCGAACAAAGCAAAGCGCTGTTGAACCAGCTGATGGCCGTACCTGCCGGCGCTACAGGCTACGATGTGCCGGATTCCATCCCCCTCAATACCGGCATGTCTTTCGTGACCCTGCAACAGAATGTCGCTAATAACAATACCGCCATCAAAGTACAGCAGCAGAATATCAATATCTCCGCGCTGACCATCAAAGAACGCCGTGCGGATTATTTCCCGGTAGTTACTTTTAATTCCGGTTATAACTATAACCGCAATACCTCCAATGCCGCCTCCAATGCGTTCAGCCCCCGGTTCAACCGCAACGGCGTGTTCAACTATGGCCTTACCGCTGCCATTCCCATCTTCAATGGTTTCAATGTAAAACGACAGGTGAAAAACGCCCGGATCGATTTTGATTACCAGAGCCTAACGCTCGATAATGTCAAGTCACAGGTAGACCTTTCCCTGAACAATGCCTTCAAGGATTACGAATATTACAAGAAAGCACTAGAGCTGGAAGAAGAAAACAACCAGCTGGCAGAAGAAAATATGATGGTGGCGCTGGAACGTTTTAAGCAGGGCGTGTCTACCACCATTGAAGTAAAACAGGCGCAGCAAAGCCTTGAAGACTCCAACTACCGGCTGATACAGGCCCGTTACAATACCAAACTTGCTGAAACAGAACTGCAGCGGCTCAACGGTTCACTGCTTCAATAACGGCACTTTACTGTCAAATAATTCATAACAAAGCCCGGAATATTTCCGGGCTTTGTTATGTGTGTTACTTTGCGTCACTGCCGAAAAGAAATATCCGGGCCTTAACATTCCTGTAACATAGCCGGCTTATATTTATATCCGGATAATGCAACAACCTCGAACTATGTCTGATAGCCCGCCTAAAGAACAATTTGAGAAGATATTTGAGGAGAACAATTTAAAAGTATACCGGTTTGCGTTCAAGTTGACAGGCGATGCCAACAGAGCGCAGGAAATCACCCAGTTATGCTTTGTTCGCCTCTGGGAAAACATGCACCAGCTAAAGGAAGGGCAGGACGTATTTCCTTTATTGTTCGTGTATGTTAAAAACCTGGTCATCGACGAAACCCGCAAACTTTACCGCGAAAAAAAAGCGATGGCGAAAGTAGCGGACAACCAGGCCATTGAAACCGCCCACAGCGGAGAAAAACTGTTGCTCCAAAAAGAACTCACCACACATGTACACCAGCTGGTGGAAAATATGCCGGAACAACGGCGGAACGTATATATGCTCAGCAGAAGCCTGGGCTATAGCCACCGGGAGATAGGCCAGCAATTATCCATTTCCCCTGCCACGGTAAAAAACCATCTGACTGCAGCCCTTCAATATATCCGGAAAGAACTGACCAGTCATTTCGGCAGCAATCATAGCTGACACTGCTCACCCTGAAAACAACACCGCCATGCGACTCTTTTCCTGTTCGTTTTTCCTTGGCAGTATCGTGCTGATGACCGCCTGCAGTAAAAAGGACGACATGCCGCCTGTGCCAACAGGACCCGTCACGCAACAGGAAATCAACAACTGGGTACTGGACAGTATGCGTTACTTCTATTTGTGGAATGATCAGCTGCCAGCCAATCCCAACACCTCCCTGGAAACAGTAGCTTTTTTTACCGGCATCAAGTATACTGAAGACAGGTTCTCCCTGCTGTACAATCCTGAAGATCCGGCCACCTATGCCACTGATATCCGTAGCAAATACGGTATCGACTATAGTATTATCAACTGGCCACAACGGCCGGAAGGTGTTATCGGCGTTATCAAACTGGTAGTGCCCGGGTCTTACGCCGCAGCAGCAGGACTGAAAAGAGGCAGTTATTTTACCCGCATCAATGGAACCAGCCTCACTGCCGCTAATGCCGCAACGCTTAGCGAACAGCTACGGACAGCTACCACCGGCACTATCACGCCCGCTACCGTCAGCGGTACTACGATTACCGAAAATACAGCTGTATTACTGCAAGGCAGACCGGTAACTCCCAATCCCGTATATACGTCCACGTTAATAAACGGTGCCACCCGCAAAACAGGTTATTTGTTTTACAACGCTTTTATAGACGCATACAACACCAGCCTGCTGGATGTATTCAGGAACTTCAAAAGTCAGGGAATAACGGAACTGATCATCGACATCCGCTACAATACCGGTGGTAGCCTCGCCGCCGCGGCCATGCTTACAGCACTGATAGCGCCGGACGTAACAGACCAAAGCGTCTTTGTGCAATACAGCGGCAACAACCGCCTCGGTTCACGGACACTCAGCTTTGCCACCGCGCTGTCCGTTCCGGAAAATGCTGATCCCATCAGCTTCTCGACACTGACCTCCGCGCGGCTGCACCTTCCGCGCATTTTTCTGTTGACCGGCAGCCAGACGGTGTCTGCTGCTGAACTGCTGGTAAATAACCTGAAGCCCTATACGAAAGTGATACAGATAGGAGAAACCACCGTGGGTAAAGACAAAGGTGCTGTACTGATAAAAGACATGCGCAGCCCCCGCCGTATTCCCTGGGTGGTCCAGCCACTGACCTACCGGCTGTCTAATGCCGATGGTAATGGCAATTATACGCATGGCATCGCACCTCAATATGCGGTAGACGAAATGAGCCAACAACCATTACTTCCATTGGGAGATGCCAATGATCCGCTGGTAGCTAAAGCACTGTCAGTAATTGCAGGTAATGTAAGAGCAGCTGCCGAAAGTAACAACAGCCATCGTCATTTCTATGATGCCGGTCGACAAGCGGCTGCTAACAGTATGGTGATCATCCCGAGATAAGAGAAAGAGAGGGGTTAACAAAAATGAAACTTAATGGAGAATAATCAGTAAAACAGGGTTTTCCATATTATTTTAAACACGTCTCAACGCAGCTTCCCGCTTTTCAGGCCTGACCCGGCAACGGGTAAAGCGTGCGTCACGATCGCTTCTGTAATTGTTCTGCTGCCCGCTCCCAGCAGTAGCAGTCCGCCCCGGAAACCTTTGCCCACAGCAGGAGTATAATGCAGGTGCAAATGCCTGATCACACCGGAACTGTCTTCCGGCAGATTGCCGCCAAAGGTCAGGTCCCGGAAAGGAGTATATCCTTTTCTGACAGGGGCACGGCCTAATATCAGCAGGCCGCAGGGTCCCTGGTCCGGAGCCCTTTCCACTGTTATCCGGATAGGCAGTGTTGTTGTACCTTCAGCCAGGATATGCGCCCCCCGGGTAATGACTAATCCGCCGCTATGACGGCCGTCTTGTTTGTTTACCGCGGTGGGCAGTATGTTGACCACTGTACCGGCTTCCATCCGCAGGGTCGCTTCGTTCGCCACGTACACCCAACCATCAATATACCAGGGATGGTTGGCCGTCAGTAACATATTGGAAGTAATAACCTGCCGTATGGTGTCGGTCACAGGGATGATTTCCATTTTAATTTCCTGCGCAGCCGCAGGATTTATCACGTCATTTTTTTTGCAACCCGCAGTGATAACAGATAAGCTACTCAAACCATACCAGCAGTAGGGGATAAGACGGGTTACATATTTGCTCGCGGGATGCATAAAAATCAGAGGTTAATTTCGTTAGTCAGGATAGATCCGTTACTATCATCAAATATGGTAGTAATGTTGGATTTACCAGCCAGTTCCGCACCTGTGAGAATAAAGAACTCAGAACCGTCAGGCTGTAAAACCACCTGCCCTGTAGCAGGGTCCAGTAACTTGGCGGCAAACGTATAGGTGTTTCCGTTAGTATTCACCGCCCTCATCCTGAGAACAGCTGTCAATGACTTTCTCGTCCATCCTTTTACAACAAGTGGATAATCGAGCAGTTCTCCGGAATCCGGATCAGCATAAATAAATGCCAGGTCATATTTTTCGAGGGAATAGAAGGAGGCGCTTAAATTATTGAATATCTGGATATCAAATGAATCAACGGGTACTGAACCACCGCCACCTGCACCCACAAAACCTTTCAGTCCCAATTCCGCACTATAGGCAAATTTAAACCGCTGCAGGCCATTGGCCGCAACTGTAATAAGTGTATCTGCAAGCAACTGCTGTTTACCGGCATCATAGGCGCTCAATTTGCCCTGCTTACCGGCGGGAAGTACAAACAGACTGCCTTCTCCCCGTACATCAATGGTATCCAATTGCTTTCCATCAAAATACATCATGATTTTAGGAGTATTGGGAAGATTCAGCAACTTAACATTGACTTTGCCAAAATAATGTTCCTCCGGCAGTTCTCCCTTACGACAGGAAGCCAGGAATGTCACAACAGTTAAAAGAAGCGGCAAACGCTTAAAAAACAGATACATATTCAAATAATTAACAGAAAAAAGATGATCATCACGTATAGAGGAAAACCCTCTATACGTGATGATGGATAAAAATGATTACAGAATAGTCCAGCCGTTAGCCCAGGTAGTGTTTCCGGTAGGGAAAGCACCAGCAGCTTTAGCAGGAGACAGGGTACCAGGAATGTAGTTGTTGATTGCACGTGTGCTGCCGAACGGAGCGTTCAACTTGATGTTGAAGTTCGGGTCAGTAGTAGTGTAACCTTTATTGGTAGTACCCACAGGAGTAAATGCAGTAAAGGAGGTAAAGTTGATCTCAGTAGAGTAAGGTAACAGATACGCATGTACGTAGTTGTTAGTCAGCGTAGAAGTACCCGCATCATACTTGGTTTTGGTATTAGCACCGGAAGCAGGTTTCTGCGTATCCAGGGAGATACCGTAGTTGAAGCCCAGGAAGATAGAGTTATTGATCGCAAACTCAGCATTTCTTCTCAAATGAGCAGCGCGGCCATATTTACCGGTACCGGAAGGCAGACCGTTAGTAATGGATGCAGCAGCTGCAGTAGGCTGGCCGATGATAGTGATGTAGTTGTAAGTAGGATGGGTGTAAGGAGTAAACGGATCACCGTTAGCGTTGTTGTCACTTTCGAAGCCGTTAGACTGGCTCTTGTCAGCGCGGTTAGGATCAGATACGCCCAGTGCGTAAGTGATAGTACCGGAATAACCGTTGTCAGTATCAAACATATCATCCAGCGCATCGATAGCCAGCAGGTGAGAAGCGTTTACAGTACCACCAAAGAATTCGAAAGCGTCATCTTTGGATTTGTACACTTCAACGTAATCGAGGATAGTGCCGCTACCAACACCAGCCAGTGTAAGACCGTTCAGCTCATTGTCCGGAGCCAGCTCATAACCAGCGTACTCAATTCTTACATAACGCAGAATACCGGAGTTGTCTGTAGGAATGTTGTTGGCCGGGCCACCGTAAGTAGCATCAGCAGGAGGAGTGCCAGTGATACCTTCTACAGTTACTGCAGCAGTGTGGTTGGTTGGTGCATTCCCCAGCACTACCACGCCACCCCAATCACCTGACTGAGGAGCGGCTTCATTGGAAGTAAAGATGATCGGATCAGAAGCTGTACCGTCAGCAATCAGTTTCGCACCGCGGGTAACGATCAGGCCACCACCCGGAGTACCAGGATTAGTGCCGCTCGGAGGAATACCTTTGATACCTTTGATCACGGTTCCGGGTTCAACAGTTACTACAGCGTTGTTAGCTACATATACCAGACCATCCAGTTTGTAAATTTTGCAGCTTTTCAGGGTGATATTAGCAGTGATCACACCAGTGATGGTGCTGTCGCCACAAGTACCGGAAGCGCCGGAAGGACCACCGGCTACTACTGCGCGGTCATTGTTTACTACGTTGTTGTCTTTTTTGCAGGATGTACCTAACAGCATGCCGAGCACAGTCGCTGCAGACACGAGGGTTACCGCTAAGGGTTTTTTGTTCATGGGATTTTTACTTTTTAAAGTTTAAAACAAATGAATACGGAATGAATGATGAATACCTGATCAGGATATATTTTTCGGGTATACGCGCGCGAAAGCGTTAGAATTTATACATGATATGAATAAACAATTAAAGCACGGTCCAACCATCCGCCCAAGTGGTTTGCCCCGTGGGGAAAGCACCTACAAGACGGGCAGGTGACAACACCTGTGGAATATAGTTACGGATGATACGCGTTGCAGAAAATGGAGCACCAAGTTTTATATTCATGTTCGGATCAGCATTAACATAACCTCTGTTGGTTACTCCCAGCGGAGTAAATGCCCCAAAGGAAGCATAATTAATTTCCGTAGCATATGGGTATACGTACGCATGTACATAGTTGCTCGTCAGTGTTGAAGTCCCGTTCGTATATTTGGTTTGGGAGTTATCACCAGCAGCAGGTCTCTGCCTGTCCAGAGAAATTCCGTACCAATACCCTATAAAAATGCTGTTGTTAATGGTAAACTCGGCATTTCTTCTTATATGGGCGGCACGTCCGTATTTACCGGTTCCGGAAGGCAGCCCGTTCGTGATGCCGGCGGCAGTGGCGTCACGCTGGCCAATAATAGTAACATAGTTCAATATAGGGTGGGTATAAGGAGTTATCGCATCTCCATTGTAGTTGTTGTCACATTCAAAGCCATTCGACTGGCTTTTGTCGGCACGGCTGGGGTCAGATATTCCAAGTGCATAAGTAATTGTACCGGTATAACCATCAGAAATATCGAACATATCGTCCAGTGGATCAATGGCCAACAGATGAGATGCATTGAAGGTGCCTCCGGAAATCCCAAAAGCATCCGTCCTGGATTTGTATACCTCGATAAAATCCAGCGTTGTACCATTGCCAACCCCAGCTAATGTCAGACCACTCAGAGAATTATCGGGAGATAATTCGTAACCGGCGTATTCTATTCTTACATATCGCAGAATACCGCTATTATCATTCGGAACATTGTTGGAAGGACCTCCATAGCTAATGTCTGCCATAGGAACACCCCCAATACCAGGCAAAGACACCGCCGAAAGGTGATTGCTGGTAGCCCGGCCTATTATAGCCACTCCCGCCCAGTCTCCCGACTTAGGTGCAACATCGCCCGAAGTAAAAATAATCGGATCTGCTGCCGTACCGTCCGCAATCAGTTTTGAACCTTTGGTAACGATCAATCCTCCTCCCGGCGTGCCAGGATTAGTGGCCTCTGGCGGGATCCCCTTAACACCTTTGACAACGGTTCCCGGTTCGATAGTCATCACCGCATTATTGGCCACATATACAAGTCCATCCAAATTGTAAACCTTACAGCTTTTCAGGACAATATTGGAAGTAATCACCCCTTTTATGGTACTGTCCCCACAGGTACCGGAAACACCGGATGGACCGCCGGCTACTACTACACGGTCCTGCCTGGATACGTTGCTTTCCTTCTTACAGGATGTTCCCGCCATTAAGCTCAATAGCGCTGCAACGGACACAAAGGTCATTGGTAAAAACTTCTTTTTCATCGGATTCTACGTTTAAATATTAAAACTTGTACGTAAACGTTGCACTGTAAGTCCGGCCAGGCATGGATTTGAAATTAATCAGATCATTTCCTTCGCTATATTTCATATCAGATTTACTTGGTGCCTTTCCTCCCTTAATAGCATTGGATTCTTCCGCAGAAAACTGATTCCGGTAAATCACCGAATAACTATTAAGCAGGTTTCCCAAGTTCAGCTTCAGCTCTGCCCGCTGCTTCAGGAAACGGAAACCAATCTGCGCGTCCAGCGACTGCAAAGGGCGCTCCATCAGGGAATAGGCATAGGTAAGGTTCGGCAGGAAAACACGATTGGTAACAGAATTATAAGCCAGACTTACTGATACCGGGTTCATGTCGTAGTAAATCCCGGCGTTTAACATAAAATTGCTGGCTCCCATTTGAGGACGCTTTTCTTCTTCCCCTACCGTTTCCTTTATCATCACCTTCATCGGATTGGCAGGATCAAAAAGGCCTGTATTCAACGTCATCCGCTTAACAGTCGCATCCAGATAAGTGAAGTTGCCATACAGCGTTATATTACGCAGCACCGGCACCCGGGTAAAAGCAAGCGACTTTCTCACCTCCAGTTCCACACCATAATTCTTCGCCGACTTACTGTTATTCAACTCAAAACTGTTAAGCAAATCCTTCTGGTAAATCTCCATTGGGTAAGCAAGGTCCTTATAGAAAAAAGATGCCGAAAGCACTTCACCAGGGCCAGGATACCACTCATACCGGAAGTCGAGATGTTTAATAGTCGTCGACCTTAACAACCCAGAACCATACTCACCACCTAATTCAAAATCATACTCCTGGAAAATAGACAGCTCGCGCAGGTCCGGACGGATAATACTTTCTGAATAAGCTAGCCGCAGGTTCATGGACGGTGTAAGCGAGTAAGTAAGATTGGCGGAAGGGAAAAAACGCCAATTAGGTTCTCTGCTCAGCAAATCTGAATAATCATATTCTTTACCTGGTTCACGTTTGTACTTCCGGAAAATAGAGTCAATATTGTCATTTACTTTGTTCAGGTTATAATACTCCGCTCTCAATCCCCACACTAATCTCCATTTCTCACCGATCCTGTTGTCGAACATGGCGAACAAAGCATGCAAAGAAGCTGACCGGCGCTTGAAGTTGTCGCCAAATGTGCTCATGTCCACCCGCACATTGTTCTCTGGTGTGAATGCCTTAGTCAGGGGGAAATAATTGGCGTCCTTATTATCGAATTTTGACATGGTGTTAAGCACAAAGAACAACCTGTCTTTACTCCATCCGGCATAACCGCCTTTAAAAGTATTATCAAACTTTACGTTGCCGGCATCGAACTTAAAGGGAACAGATATCGCGACATCCCAGTTATAGTTGTTTTCCAGGGCACGGCTCCACCATCTCAGAGCGCCTTCCGAAAAATTGCTGCTAACGGTAGAAATGTTGTACTCATTTTTGTCTGCGCCATCCGCCTGCTTGTAGTCAGCCAGCATCATGTGATTGTCTGGTTTCTGCCGGTCCAGTTTCAGGTAACTGCCGCTCCATTTCAAACGAACACCGTTGCGGCCGATGGCATGTTCTCCTCTCAGCTGGTTTTGCCACAAAGACGTTTGCATAGCAAGATCAAACAATCCCAACGTATTGTCAGAACCAAACTTTCCGTTCTGGCCTGTACCGAATATCAGTTGCTGGTCCAGCGTTCGCAGATAGAGTGATTGAAAACCTATCCGGCTTTTTTCATTCCGATAGCCGATACCCAGCATGCCTCCCAGATTGGTGACAAAGCCATAACGCTGCCCTTTGAACAATAAATCACGCTGCCCCTGATTACCCTCCACTTCTGCAAAACCTTCCCTTCCCAGCACAATATCCTGTGTAGATAATGTATTGCGATAACTGGCAGCGGCCACCAGTCCCCATTGCTGGCCGGCATTACCGCGCAGCACATGACCAAATGATGCCTGAAAGTTGGGAGATACCGGTGCTTTAAATTTTGTTACCGCCCAGTTGTTGTTAAACAAAGCCGCGTTTTTCCCTTCTTTATTATAATAATCAACCGCATCAAATCTGTCCTTCCAGTCCAGTGTGCCAAACAGATAACGGTGTTTCGCCGCACTGCCACGATACTCGCTGCCACTCAATGGCAGGGACAAAAAATCCTTTCCTGTTGTCTTATCATTATAACTGCCGCCAACAGACAGGTTCAGAAAATTTTCAGCAGGAATGTCCAGTGTATTCACTTCTACCAGGCCACCCCCAAATTCCGCGCTGCGGTCAGGTGTGATGGTCTTTATCACCGTAATATTTTCCACTATATTGGAAGGAATAATATCAAAGCTGAAATTCTTTCTGTTCAGCTCTGTGCTGGGCATGATCTGCCCGTTCAGCACTGCCTGGTTATAACGTTCACTCAGCCCGCGCACCACCACGTATTTATTGTCCATAGTAGCCAGACCGCTCACTCTCTTTAATACCTCACCAATATTTTTATCCGGTGTACGCGCAATTTGTTCTGCACTGATACCATCGGTAATAGCGGCGTTATTCTTTTGCAGCGCATACAGACCTTCGATAGAAGCCTTGCGGTAGTTACCGGTCACGGTCACTTCTTTCAGGCGGGAACCGCTGTTTTTCAGCACTACGTTCAGCGGAATAATGTCTTTTTCTTTTACAGCGATATCTGTCACTTTCCTGGTCTCATAGGAAACAAAGCTGAAGCTAAGGCTGTACGTACCAGGATTCAACACCAGCTCATAACTGCCATCTACAGCCGTGATGGTGCCTTGCCCGCCCTGCGCTGCTACTGTAACGCCCGGCAGCGGTTCATTTTTAGCATCCACCACTTTCCCGCGGATGCGGCCATTGGTCTGTACTGCCGGTGTAACCACACTGCCTTTGCGCAGTGCTATCACATGATTTCCGGTCAGTTCCACGTCCAGTGGCGTATGTTGATCGATATAGCTCAATACTTCTCCCAGCGGCGTACCCGGAAACCGTGCTTCACTAACGGTGCACTGTTGTAGATACTCCGGATCATAAATAAAGGTATAAGGTGTTTGTTGTTGCAACGCTTTCACAACAGCGGCAGCATTGGTTTTGCCCAGCTGCAATTGTACCTTGTCGGTAAGGGACTTGTAAGCCTGTGCTAATATCAGCATAGGCGATAGTGGAACGAAAAAAAACAACAGGATCATCACACGACATGACATACTTTCCCCTGTACAAAATCTGTAGGTAGATTTTTGCATAATGTATTCTTTATTTTAAATGGATGTAGTTAGCTACTTACTCTGTGTTTGGTATGTGGTGTCGTTAATCCGTACGAATGAGATATCATGTACATAACCTAATGTGGATAGTATTTTTTCCAAAGACATATCCCGGCTGAATTCACCTGAAATTTTCTTTTTGCCCAACGACGGATCGTCCAGAACAATCCTGCATCCATAGCGCTGTTGTAACCGGGCCAATGCATCTGCCAGTTGGGTGTGGTTAAAATAAATTTTCCCTTTTTTCCAGTCCAGCACATCGCTCTTCTCGAAGTTTGTCAGCTGGGGCTGTCTGCCATCTGTATAGTTCAACATCTGACCGGGCAACAATACTTCGTTGAATGCATCTGGTTTGCTCACTGCCACCTTCCCTTCCAACAGGCTGATCTGAATACTGCCATCGGCCATATTGGAAGTGGCAATGTTAAATACCGTACCAAGTACAGTGGTGGTCAGGCGGCCGGTATGCACCAGAAAAGGCCGCTGCTCGTCTTGGGTTACCTTGAAATAAGCTTCACCATGCAGCCATAACTCCCTCGATTCCTTGTTATACCTGTTCTGATAAATGATAGACGAATGTGTATTGAGCCAGACTTCACTGCCATCCTCCATGGTGAACAATTGTATGTTGTCGCTGGTATTATGCAGGGTGTCCCATTTCACGGCAACAGGGCGCGCGCCGGTACGGTGCTGCCAGAAAAAGGCGATGGAAACAATGATACCGATCACGGCTGCCGCAGCGGCACCATACCAGAACGGGTGTACACGGGGTTTCATCACAACAGGCGCATTGGCTTCCTCCCATTTCCCCATCATAAACTCGTCCAGCAGCATCGTGTCTGCCGAAGCAAGCCAGTTTTCAACTGCGGCTGCTTCCTGTGTTGTGCATTGCCCTTTAAAATACTTGTCCAGTAACTGTTTATCCATAATCCCGGTCCCTGCTCAGGGTATTTACACAGAGAGTACGTCCGGGAAATAAGATGTTCCTAGTCTGTTTTGCAGGTTAACAATTTGGTAATATAAGCACACAAAAAAGCCCGGGACATCGCTGTTCCGGGCCTTTATTTTTATACAGGAAGATGATTGTCTATTGTTTGTTGGCTTTTGCTTTTTGATAGTCTTCAAACGACTGCTTAATAAACAACAGCAGATCATATTCGGAAGCATCATTCAAAAACTGATAGCCGGGACGGTATTTATGCATAAAAGAATCAAGTTCCGGCGACTGCAGCTTGGTCATCTTTGCCACCAGCTCAGGGGAGTAACGGTAATCTATATACTTTTCCTTCTCCCAGTATACCAACTGTTCACGGAACTGTTCCTTCCGCTTGCGTGTTTTGCTGGGCACGAGGTAAGTCAATGCTGTAATCGGATTGGCTGGCAACGTTTTTAACACGTCCATGGCCCCCGGCTTCTTGTAATTGAAATAACGGCCGTATTCCTGCCGCATGGCCAGGGAGTCCTTGGTGTGGTTGATCCCTTTTACGTTCACTCCCTGCAGCTCAAACAGCCGTCTCTGCAAATAAACGTCCTGTGTGGTGGACATTCCCGGTGTTACGATCTGGCGCTGGGCATAGCTCAGCATGGAGAACTCCAGGGTATCGCCCGGCAAAGCCTCTATATAATAACGTCCACTCTCACTACTGAGAGTACCCGTCATCGTTCTCTTGTTAACGATGGAAACAAATGGCAATCCCGTTTTGGTCTCCTGGTCAGCCACCATACCAGACAATCTTACCTGGGCAGATGTATGCTGTTGGCATATGAAAAAGAAGAAAAACAGTGCTCCGATATATGCTAAAAAACGAATCATTGGACGTACTAATCTGTCAAATTTAACGTTCCACCCGCAAATGAAAAGTTAAAAAAGCGGGCATGCGACAGTGCTCGGCCGCAAAAATATTAATTATCAAGCTTATAAATAGCTTATTTTTACTTCAATTCACCATTATCATGCCACAGAAGATCATTTTTGCGACACAGCACTATCAATATCTGAAAGACCGTATCCTGTCAATGCCAGATGCTCCCTGGGAAAACGGAGAACTCGAAATCCGCGATTTTCCGGACGGAGAACATTATCACCGCATCGTCAGCGAAATCAGCAACAAAGAGGTGGTCCTCATAGGCGGCACCATCGACGATAAGGCAACACTCGAATTGTACGACCTGGCCAGCGGCTGCATACAACTGGGCGCCCACTCCCTGACCATAGTCATCCCTTTCTTCGGATATTCTACCATGGAAAGGGCAGTCAAATATGGTGAAATCGTTAAAGCCAAAACAAGGGCCGTACTTTTCTCTTCCCTTCCCAATACCTCACGGGGCAACCGCGTCATGCTGATAGACCTGCATGTGGACGGTATCACCTGGTATTTTGAAAATGATATCCGCCCCGTTCATCTTTACGCGAAAGACTTTGTAAGGGAAGCCGCCCTGGAACTGGCTGGCGGCCAACCGTTTGTACTGGCCAGCACAGATGCCGGCAGGGCAAAATGGGTGGAGTCGCTGGCCAACGACTTTCACGTGCAGGCAGCATTTGTCTTCAAACGTCGTATATCCGGCGAAGAAACCGCTATCACTGCTATCAGCGCCGATGTGAAAGATAAAATTGTGATCATTTATGATGACATGATCCGCACCGGCGGCTCCCTGCTCCACGCCGCAGAAGCCTACCGCGATGCCGGCGCACGCGATATCTATGTCATTACCACACACGGCATCTTCGCAGGCAACGGATTCCAGAAAATCAAAGACAGTGGCATCATCAAAGGCATCGTCTGTACCGACACACATCCCAACGCACTGCTTATCCAGGATGAGTTTCTCCAGGTCAAATCCGTCGCCCAACTTATCGTGAACGCCATCAACGCCAAAAGCTAAACATCGTAAATCAGCCCTCATACTTATTTTCAGCCTGCCGCTTGGCAGGCTATTTGTTTTACCCCCCAAGAGTGAGGACGACTGTAGCATATGCTCCCTGACCGCATGATAGCTTTGTGTCACACATAACCGAAAAAGACTGAATGCTGGATTTTCGTATAATCGACCACGATAGTTGCAACTATCGGGTTTACAGAAACAACAGCAGTGAACAAGGGGTTCGGAATGCTAACGATGCACGCGCGCAGCATGGCAACGGGATGTTATCGGCAACCGGCTGCGAAATCTGTGGAGAAGAGTTTACAGCAGTGGGCATTCCACACTACGAAATGAGGAAAAACCTGATAAAATCAATTTAAGCCCATTGTAAAAGGGCTTTCGATTGTATTGTTATTTGATATGTATTGTCCAGATAACAATAAGCAGTCTGCAAGAGCTGCACAAAAAATTTGTAACCAAATCAAGCACTATACAATGAGAAGCCATGTACTAGCCTGGTCGGGGCTGTGCTATGCCTTTTTCTGCTATACTCCCAGCAGCGCATACACGAAACCCGAAAGGTATCTCACCGTCCTGCAGCAGCCTGCGGATACTACCGTTCCGGTTGTTATCAAGCCAGCTGCTGCCGACACTGCCGCCAAACCCAGGCAGGATACCACCAAAAAACCCGCGCAGGATTCCGTGAAACCCACACAGGATACCAGTAAACCTGCTCAAGGCACTGCGAAACCCGCACAGGATACTTCGGCACCCAAACAAGATTCCGCAAAACCGAAACAAGATACAGGACTGATCCTTCCGCCCGATGATGCCACCATCAAAAAGGAGATCGGACAGTTCACGCTCAACGGCCTCGTAAAGGACGATAAAGCTACGCCCGTTCCCGGTGCCCTCATCCGTAACAAGACCGCCGGCACTAACGCCCAGTCCGATCCGGATGGTAAATTCGCCATCAAAGCCAAACAAAACGACACCATCACGATAACTTCACCAACGTTCGGAGACCAGACGATCATCGTGGAGAAAAAAGAACCGCTGACCATCACCCTTACCCCTGTAAATGCCAACAAAAAAGTATTGGGAGAAGTGGTAGTTACCGCCCTCGGTATCAAGAAAAACCCACGCTCCGTAGGTTATGCCATGCAGGAAGTAGCCGGCAACGCGGTACAGGAAGCGAAAGAAGTGAACTTCGTCAATGCCCTCACCGGTAAAGTACCCGGCGTACAAATCAATACCAACACCGGCTCCATGGGAGGCTCCTCTAAAATCACCATCCGTGGCGTAAAATCCATCCTCGGCGATAACAACGCCTTCTTCGTGATAGATGGTGTGCCCATGCAGAACAACAGCACCAACGATCCCGGACAGCTCAACGGCGGCGGTGGCTACGACTTCGGCAGCCCCCTCCAGGACATCAACCCGGAAGACATCGAAAACATCTCCGTGCTGAAAGGCGCAGCCGCAACAGCCCTCTACGGAAGCCGCGGCGCTAACGGCGTTATGCTCATCACCACCAAAAAACGCCCGGACGTGGAAAAAGGCATCGGCGTAACCTACAGCCTCAATGCCCAGATCGATCAGGTGTACAAACTGCCTACCTACCAAAACATGTATGGTGGCGGTGCTAGCCCACGCTTCGATACGCTCTATTATAACCAGCACCCGGAAGCTTTCCTTAACGAACAAAGCGCTGCATACGACGATAATAACGGTAAAGGCCGCTATGACCTCATGCCACAGTACTACGAAGATGCCTCCTGGGGCCCGCGCCTGGATGGCCGCCTCGTACGCCACTACTGGTCATGGGACAAAGACAAGGGCAACCCGCTCTTCGGTCAGACCGCTCCATGGGAAGCACATCCCAATAATGTGAAGGATTTCTACCGCACCGGCTTTACGCTCACTAATAATATATCCATGGCCGGTAGTAACGATAAAGGCGGTTTCCGCCTGTCTTACGGTAACATGAACCAGACCTTTGTGCTGCCCAATGCTACCACCAGCCGTAACAACCTGTCCTTCAACGGTAACTACGAAGTCACCAAAGGTGTTAGGGCAGTGGCTTCCATGAACTACGTAGGACTGAAAGCCAAAGGCCGCCCAGGTACCGGTTTTACCGGCCCTAACCCGGCCCTTCAGTTTACCATGTTCGGACAACGCCAGCTCGATATCGAAAAAGAAAAAAACTACCAGTACAGCGACGGATCACAGATCACCTGGAACCGTAAGTCATGGAGCGATCCTGCTGTACAGTTCAGCAACGGCCCCTACTGGAACCGTTATATGGACTATGAAACTGACAGCCGTAACCGCCTCTTCGGTTACGCCGGCGTAGACATCGACGCTACCAAATGGCTGTCCTTCACCGGCCGCGTATTCATGGACGACTATAATACCCTTGAAGAAGAAAGAACAGCTAAAGATTATCTCATAGGCGGCTATATCAAAAGGGTACGCACTTCCCGTGAAATGAACTATCAGGTGACTGCCGATATTAAAAAAGACTTCGGTAAGGAATTCCAGCTGAATGCCACAGTAGGCGGCAATATCATGCACCGCAAGTGGACCACCACCGGCGGTAGCACCCAACAAGGCCTGCTGGTAAAGAACGTATACAACCTGAACAACTCTGTACAACCAGCTAAGATCATCGACGATTTCGCCGAAAAACAGATCAACTCCGTTTTCGCTACCGCCAACCTGGGTTATAAGAACATGCTGTTCCTCGACCTTACCGGCCGCAGCGACTGGAGCTCTACGCTGTTAAGTGGCAACAATCAATACTTCTACCCGTCAGCATCCCTTTCTTTCGTGTTCTCCGATCTGCTGAAAGACTGGAAATGGCTGACCTTCGGTAAGGTAAGAGGAAGCCTCGCTGCCGTAGGTAATGACGCCGATCCATACAGGATCTACGACACCTACGAGTTCCTGCCGCCTTTTGGCAACTATCCGGCTACACAGGCTTCCAATACCAAATACACCAGAGACCTGAAGCCTGAACGCACTACCGAAATAGAAACCGGGGTGGAACTGAAATTCCTCGACAACCGTATAGGCGTTGACTTTACCTACTATCGCCGCCGGACCAAAGATCAGCTGATCTATCTGTCCCTGCCGGCCGCCACCGGTTATACTACGGCATATGCCAACGGTGGTGAAGTGGAAAACAAGGGTATTGAAATTGGCCTTAACCTGAACCCCATCCGCCTGAAAAACGGCTTCCGCTGGGATATCAACGCCAACCTGGCCCGCAACCGCAATAAGTTGCTCAGCATGAACATCGACCAGTACAATACCAACCTTCCTGTGTATCTCATCGGCACCGACCGCCGTACACAGAAAGTTTCTGTAGTGGCCATGGTAGGGCAACCGCTGGGCACGCTCATCGGTACCGACTACACGTACCTGAACGGACAGCGGGTTGTGGATGAAAAAGGCCACTATGTTCCCACCACTACCAGTGTTCCGCTTGGTAACGCCTATCCGGATTATGTAGGCGGTGTCACCAACACCTTCACTTACAAAGGCATCTACCTGTCAGCATTGGTCGACTTCCAGCATGGCGGCAGCTTCTTCTCCTATACTAACCTGTACGGAGAGAAATCCGGCCTGTTACAGACCACCGTGGAAAACAATATCCGCGAAAACGGCATCGTAGTGCCGGGCGTAACTGCAGACGGCCGTCCTAACACGGTTAACATTACCGCCCAGGACCACTTCGCTGCCAACGGCGGTAACGTTATCAGCCGGGCCAATATGTACGATGCCAGCTATATCTACCTGAGAGAAGCTAAAATTGGTTATAACCTGCCGGAATCATGGTACCGGAGAATCGGCGCCCAAAGTGCCCGCCTCTCCCTGTATGGCCGTAACCTGTGGCTGATCAAGTCCAACGCGCCTAACGTCGATCCGGCCAGCATCATCAACTCCTCTTCCAATATACAGGGGATTGAAGGTGGAGCACTGCCTTCGCTGCGCTCCTATGGTTTAAACCTGAATGTATCATTCTAAAATTTGTGAAGATGACCAACAAGATCCTGAAATATAGTTCCGCTTTACTGCTGCTGGCCGCCATGGCGTTCACCGGTTGTAAAAAGCTTGACGATATCAATCACGACCCAACCAAACCCACTACTGCGGAACCGCAGTACTTACTGGCCGGCGCGCAAAAAGCCGCAATGGACGTACTGTACAGCGGTCTGCAGAACGGGTACATTGCCATGCACTACGCCCAGTACTGGTCTGCCAATTCCCGGACAGATGACAGCCGCTACAAACTGGATGAAGGTAACAACTCCACCATGTGGAACAACCTTTATCGTATTTCGCTGAACAACCTGGAAACGATCGTGCGGCAAAACGCCACCCTGCCGGCAACGCCGCAGCTGGCCGTGCAAACAGCCATCGCCCGCGTATCTTCCTGCTGGATATACCAGATACTGGCCGACGCTTATGGCAATGTGCCTTACTCTTCCACTTTCCAGCTAGACGCAGGCAACCTTAAACCGAAGTATGATGATGCCAAAAGCATCTATGGCCATCTTCTTGATACGCTTCAGGCACAGATCGCCGTGTTCGACGCCAATAAAGGCGTCACCGCCACCGGCGATGTAATCTACAACGGCAGCGCCGACAAATGGGCCAAACTGGCACACTCGCTGATGCTCCGTATAGCCATGCGCATGGCCGATGCCGATGGCGCCAAAGCCAAACAGATCATCGAAGCCCACTATCAGCAGGCATTTACCAGCAATGACGATAATGCGCAGTTCGTATACCTGAATGCAGCGCCTAATAAATTCCCGTTCAACGATTCTGAAAGGGAAATACCAGACTTCTTCGTCAGCGCCACCCTGGTGGATTACATGCAGGCAACCGGCGATCCCCGGCTGCCTATTTATGCACGTCCCTCCAAAGATGATAAAACGCTGAAAGGCATGCCATATGGCTGGGCCAGCGCTGATGCCGCCAGGCCTTCCCCGGGTCACTTTTCCTACCCCGGCATACAGATCTACAGCGCTACCATGCCTGGTATCCTGATGAACTACGCCGAAGTGGAATTCATCCTGGCGGAAGCGGCTGCCCGCGGCATGACCGTAGGAGAGGCTTCTACCCACTACACCAACGGTATCAGGGCCTCTGTTGAATACTGGAAAAAACTGACCAACAACACCGGTATCACCGACGCTGTGGTTGATAAGTTTGTAGGAGGAGTACCTTACGATGCGGCCGACTGGCGCAATGTGATCGGTACCCAGAAATGGCTGGCATTGTATCCGCAAGGTTTCCAGGGCTGGTACGAGCGCACAAGGCTCAATTTCAAAAAACCGGGCGGTCAGGCATTTTTTATTGCACCGGTTTCAGGCAGCATGGACCAGTCAGCACCATTCGTGCCTTACCGCCTTACTTACCTGGTCACTGAACAGGCCCAAAACCAGGCTGCTTACACTGAAGCAGCACAGGCCATCGGTGGCGACCAGAAAGGCACCAAACTGTGGTTTAACAAATTCTAACGAAATACTCACTCAACTAAAACAATCAGCCGGCGCCTGCTTTTGCGGGCGCCTTTTTTGTCTCCCGCCACCTGCAACCTGCCATAAATAAAGACACCCTCTCTTAAAATATCAAAATCAGCAAATTCGTAAACGATTCTGCGTTATCTTTAAGCCCCCCTATAATAAGTTTTAAGCGATTTTATGAAGAAAGTACTGTTATTACTGGCCGTAATAGCCCTGTCACGCTATGCTACGGCCCAAGAGACCACGCATGCCTATCAACACTGGTACACTTATTTTGGGAATGTAAAAATCAATCAGCGCTGGTCTGTCCCGTTTGATATACAGGGGCGTATTCGCGACGGTATCAGCAACAAAGGACAGCTATTGATGAGGGGAGGGCTGCAATATGCCATTACGCCACAACATCAGGTATTATTGGGTTATGCCTTTGTGCCCACCTATAACAATGTCAGCAATACCTGGCTGCCGGAGCACCGCCTTTTCGAACAATACATCTATAAAGCGCCGAAAATAGACATGACGCACCGCTTCCGGCTGGAACAGCGCTGGGTGGCCCAGCCAAACAGCCCTGATGCCGCCCACGCTATCGGCGACTGGAAATACGGCAACCGTTTTCGTTATTTCAACCGTACCCAGCTCAATATAAGGCACCAGCAGCAGGCCACACGCTTTTATGTAGCCTTGCAGGACGAAATATTCCTGAATTTATGGGGAAATGACATCAGCAACCTCTTCTTTGACCAGAACCGCTTTCTGGCCGCTTTTGGCTATAAACTCAGCGGTTCCCTCAAAGCCGACATCGGGTATATGAACCAGTTTGTCCAGGGAGGCAATGGCGCGCGAAATATGAACCACATATTGCACTTCGCGGTTTTCCAGCAACTGTAACTATTGATACGATGATTAACAGGATGATAAGTATCTGACGATAGTTTATCAGAAAGATATCGGGTAAGGTTTTAAATGTAGATAGCTGATCATCAACATGTAAAATCTTATCCGATTTTTTTAGAGAGACGTGATAATCAATTACTTATTGAGTGGTTCTACCATCTCCTTAAATCCCTGGTAAGCGTCCTCCGTTTTAAAAGCACTGATGGGAATCAGGAAAAAGGTCTTTTTATCGCGATAGAGAAAGAAAAATTTTTTGGTTTCCACCACTTTGGAGAAGTTGTTCCAGCTGATGGAACGCAGGTGGTCACTCGAACGGGTAGATATCTGGATGCCTTCTTCAGAGTAGCGCAGATGGATATCATCCTTGAAGGTGGCAGCTTTGTTATAGATGGAGATGGGGAGGAGGTACCAGAAAACGAGCCCAAGCAGAATAACCATGATGGTGATGCCGGAGAGGGTGCCAGGAGTCACCAGGTTGAAGGCATAGCCGGCAATAGTGGCCAGCAGCAGAATAATAAGGGTGTTGCGGAACACCTTTATTTCTCCCCGATGCATAAAATGATAGCGTAATGCGTGCAATACATCTCCCTTGTTATAACTAAACTCTAACTGCATTAGGCGCCTGGCAAAACGATTTTTATCTGTTTACGGAAATCGACATAGGATTATCCATTTCATCACGTACAGTAACAGGTGCTTCTTTCTTACGGTTACGCTTCAGGGTGGAAAGAGATTCCTCGTTGAAGCCCGGAAAGTTTTTCTTGATGAAAAGGAAATACTGTTGCAAGGTTTTCGGGTCCACTTTGAAAGGGAACGCCGGCTCCTTACCACTTCCTTTCAGGAAGTCGTTGGTGTTTATTTTTGTTTCGTTTTGTAAATACCATTTGTATAGGTCCACAATAGCTTTTTCCAACTCTGCTTCATCTACTTTCTCTCCCGTCTCTACCCGGGGGAATAATAACACAAACTCTTCAACCCTTACAGGCTTGGGCTTATCATTATTCCTGGCATTATTACGGTTATCGTTGTTATCCCCGTTTTTATCTCCATTGTTGTCCCCGTTCTTGCAACCGGTAGTGGCGTTGTCTCCGTTACCGTTGCCATTACCATGAACAGTGTTGGCATTTGCTGATGTGGCTGCGGCCAAAACTACCAACAGCATTAACAACAGCTTTGTCATAAGGTATCCAAATTTTTCGAGTCTTAAAAATACATTAATATTCCGAGATTTCTAATCCAGAAAAAAAATACGTATAACCACGCATACCCCCTGAAAAAACAAAAGCAATGGACGAACCATTGCTTTCGAGAGTCATTTACAGTGCATGATGAGTCATGCGGTGTAGGAATATTTGGTTTTTCATAGGACAGTAACCATAATAAAAATTAATACAATAACAAATATAATAAAATTATATCGTGACAGAAGAAGATGTCTAAAAATTAAATAATTTTTAATATGAGATCAAAAAATCTCAGAAATGGAAAATAAACGCCTTTAAATTAGATAAAATAAAATGTGAGATTATACCTCCATTGGGAGAAGCGAAGAGAAAGTGACCGGAAAACGATGCTTAAATCTGGGTTTTAAAAAAAAGTAAGGGCGCCTAGAAAAGCGCCCTCAATTTGTTACTATCCTATGAAAACCCTATTTGAATACAAAGATAAGTGCATGTTATTTTTCTTTGAAATTTTAAAGGCACAATAACATCTCGTTAACAAGAGTTGCAACACCGAATCAGCTACAACCCATGCTGTTACCGCAATTGAGGCATTTGTAACATGTGCCGGATCTTACCGTGATATGTCCGCAAACGTTACAGGCAGGGGCATCACGCTGCATGCTGCGCAAATAATCCTGCGTGCCGCTTTCGCTTTGATGTGCCGCAACCGCTTGCTGCTTGGGCGTTTTGGAAGCATTCGCCGGTTGACCGCTACCAACGGTTACCCGCATACCGGATAAAGAGGGCGTATCCATCGGTTCATCTTCATCCTCTTCTCCTGTGTTTCCCGGCGCGTCCAGCACATGTACAAGGTCTGTACGCCCCAGGTACTCATAGCCCAACACCCGGAAAACATAGTCCACCAGCGACGTGGCGGATTTAATATTAGGATGGTCCACCATCCCCGCAGGCTCAAACCGCGTAAACACAAACTTGTCTACAAATTCTTCCAGTGGAACACCATATTGCAATCCCACAGAAACCGCTATGGCAAAGCAGTTCATCATACTCCGCAAAGTAGATCCTTCTTTTGCCAGATCAATGAATATTTCTCCCAGCGTGCCATCATTGTATTCACCGGTACGCAGGAAAATAGCCTGCCCGCCAACTTTCGCTTTCTGCGTAAATCCGCCCCGTTTGGACGGAAGTGTTTTCCGCTCTACAATGCGTGACAACTGCCGCTTCAACGTGGTGTCTTTGCTGGCCATCATACGCCTGTTCACTTCCTCCAGCAACTCATCAATCGTGGCCTGCTCAAGATCGGGCAACTGCACAGCGGTAGCTGTTATGGTGGCTGCTGTATCAGCTTTTTTCTTTTTATCGGTCTTATTGCTCAACGGCTGGCTAAGTTTGCTGCCATCACGGTAAAGCGCACAGGCCTTCAGGCCCAGCTCCCAGCTTAGCATATACGCATCTGCTATCTCATGCACCTCCGCTTCATGCGGCAGGTTAATGGTTTTGGAAATAGCACCGGAAATAAAAGGCTGTGCAGCCGCCATCATCCGGATATGCCCGTGCGGATGAATATAACGCTGTCCGTGTTTGCCACATTTATTGGCACAGTCAAACACCGGCAAATGCGCTTCCTGAAGGTAAGGAGCCCCCTCTACCGTCATGGTGCCACATACATAGTCGTTGGCCGCTTCTATTTCAGCATCCTGGAATCCAAGGGCATGCAGCAGGCTGAAATCAAGATTAAAGTACTGCTCCGGCACAAATCCCAGCCGCTGCAGACAAGCCTCCCCGAGCGTATATACGTTAAACACAAAAGAGATGTCAAACGAAGAAGATACCGACGTGTCCAGCTTTTTCAGCTCTTCGGCAATGAACCCCTTTTCGCTGAGTGACTGATGATTGATGTAAGGCGCCCCGGCAAAAGAACCCGTGCCCTTCGCATAGTCCACGATCGCCTTGATCTCATTGGGCTGATACCCGAGATTGTGCAATGCTGTCGGAATGGACTGATTGATGATCTTAAAGTATCCGCCACCAGACAACTTCTTGAATTTTACCAGCGCGAAATCAGGTTCCACGCCCGTCGTATCACAGTCCATTACCAGGCCGATAGTACCGGTAGGGGCAATCACGGTCGTTTGTGCGTTACGGTAGCCATATTTCTCACCGGCCTGCACAGCTTCATCCCAGGCCCTTGTAGCGGCTTTCAGGAGGTAATCGGGGCAATACCGCGCGTTGATGCCCCGCGGCGAAATTTCGAGCCCTTCGTATGCTTCTGCGGCATCATAGGCTGCGGCCCGGTGGTTACGCATTACCCGTAACATATCTTCCCGGTTTTCTGCAAACCGCGGGAAAGCGCCCAGATGTGACGCCAGCTCTGCGGAAGTCTGATAAGCCACTCCCGTCATAATAGCGGTAATGGCGCCCGCAATACCGCGCGCTTCTTCACTGTCATACGCAATACCACTGACCATCAGCATGGAGCCCAGATTGGCGTATCCCAACCCCAGCGTCCGGTAGTCATAACTCAGCTGCGCCACCTCTTTGGAAGGGAACTGGGCCATCAGCACAGAAATCTCCAGTACTGTGGTCCACAGCCTGACGGTATATTCAAATCCCGGTACATCAAACAGCCCTTTTTCTTCGTCAAAAAACCGCCGCAGGTTCACCGATGCCAGGTTACATGCGGTATTGTCAAGGAACATATATTCGGAGCAGGGATTGGAAGCATTGATACGGCCACCTTTCGGACAGGTATGCCACTCATTGATGGTGGTGTCGTACTGCGTGCCCGGATCGGCGCAACGCCAGGCAGCATAAGCTATCTGGTCCCACAGGTCACGGGCTTTGATGGTCTTTACGGCCTTACCGGTAGTACGCGCTATGAGGTCCCAGTCGCCGTCAACCGCCAACTGCCTGAAGAAGCTGTTGGGGATGCGAACGGAATTGTTGGAGTTCTGTCCGGACACGGTCCGGTAAGCCTCTCCTTCATAATCGGATGAATAACCGGCGGCTATCAGGGCTGCCACCTTTTTCTCTTCCTCCACTTTCCAGTTGATAAAGTCCAGCACCTCCGGATGGTCCAGGTCCAGGCATACCATTTTGGCTGCCCGGCGGGTGGTGCCGCCCGACTTAATAGCGCCTGCGGCGCGATCGCCGATTTTAAGAAAGCTCATCAGACCGCTGGAAGTGCCGCCGCCGCTCAGTTTTTCACCTTCTCCCCGGATGTGAGAGAAATTGGTGCCTACGCCGGAGCCATACTTGAAAATCCGGGCTTCCCTCATCCAGAGGTCCATGATGCCGCCATCACCCACCAGGTCGTCATCCACACTGAGAATAAAACAGGCATGGGGCTGGGGCCGCTCATAGGCGGACGTAGACTTCTCCAGCCGGCCGGTATTTTGTTCTACGTAATAATGCCCCTGTGGCTTTCCTTTGATACCATAGCTTTCATACAGGCCGGTATTGAACCATTGTGGGGAGTTAGGCACACAAGCCTGGTTCAGCATGCTGTACACCAGTTCCTCGTAAAACACCTGCGCATCTTCCTGAGAGGCGAAGTAGCCATAACGCTCACCCCAGGCCCGCCAGCAATTGGCCATACGATGCACCACCTGTTTGACCGACGTTTCCCGGCCTGTGCTGCCATCTTCCTGGGGCACGCCGGCCTTACGGAAATACTTTTGCGCCAGGATATCGGTCGCAATCTGCGACCATCGCTGAGGCACCTCTACATTGTTCATTTCAAACACCACGTCGCCACCGGGGTTACGGATCACCGAAGAGCGCAGGTCATACTCAAACTGTTCATACGGACGCATCCCTTCTTTGGTAAAGTACCGGGAGAAGGCCATGCCACGCTTGCTGCTTGCTGGATTTTTCATATCCAAAAGTTTTTTCCAGGATTAAAAAGAATATGTGAAAGGGGGGTGAACTAAAATTAGTTTTTAAAAGTCTCGGGCAGCTGGATTATTTTGCACAACTTGTGGATAATTGAATCAACACTTTCGGGGCAGGATTGTTATAAAGCAGACTTACACCAAAAAATCCGGCTTAAAATTTGTCGCTAACAGTGATTTGCCCGGGTGGATGCATCTTGAAAATGCCATTAGATATCATGCAGTTCATGAATAGAAAATGAATTGCATGCATATTTATTTAGCATTGTGGGTTATTAATAAAAAAATTATACATTTGCGACAACCGGAACAATGCGCTATTGATGTACAATAAAATATACACTTCGTTCATCGAAAGAAAGGCTAGGAAAGAAAAAGCATTCGCGGTTTTAATTGATCCGGACAAGGTGACTCCTGCTGGCATCATTGAACTTGCGGCAAAATGCACCGCTGCCAAAGTTGATTATATCTTCCTTGGCGGTAGCCTGGTCATCACCAATCATCTGGATGAATGCGTGCAACAATTGAAAGCCAGTTGCGATATTCCTGTTATTTTGTTTCCAGGAAGCCCTTCGCAGGTTTCGAGATATGCAGACGCACTCCTTTATCTTTCCATGATTTCAGGCAGGAACCCTGAGTTATTGATCGGCCAGCACGTAGTATCCGCTGCTGCTGTTAAAAAAAGCCAGCTGGAAGTGATTTCCACCGGCTATATGGTCATTGACGGAGGTGCTCCTACCACTGTTTCCTACATCAGCAATGCCACTCCTATTCCTGCCGACAAGGCGGATATTGCGATGTGTACCGCCATGGCAGGAGAGATGCTGGGCATGAAAGTGATCTATATGGATGCCGGCAGCGGCGCCCGTAACCCCATCACCGAAACCATGATCAGCAGGGTAGCCAGCCAGGTGGAAGTGCCCATCATCGTGGGCGGCGGTATCCGCGACGCTGAAAAAGCTTACCGGAACTGCAAAGCCGGCGCCGATATCATCGTGGTAGGCAATGCCATCGAAAATGATCTCTCCCTGATCAAGGAACTGGCAGATGCCGTGCATTCTACAGCACCCATCACCATTTAGTCATTTAATTATTTAGATAAAAAAGCAGCGGAGATCGCCCTATGGTAATCTCCGCTGCTTTTTTTATAGTTAAATATCAAAATTCTAAAGGCTCATCATCTCCTTGAACTTAACAGCCTGACGGCGGCTGACCTCGATCTTTTCGCCCCCTTTCATCTCCAGCAGTAACCCGCCGTTGAAGTAAGTGTCAATTTTTTCAATCATCCGCAGGTTAACGATATGCTTGCGGTTGGCACGGAAAAACACCCGCTCGTCCAGCCGCTCCTCGAGGGCGTTGAGCGATTTCAGGATCAGCGGCTTGTTGCCTTCAAAATAGACCCGCGCATAGTTGCCCACGCTCTCAAACAGCCGGATCTCCTGCAGCTTTACAAACCAGCAGCGGTCGCCGTCTTTCACAAACACCTGGTCATTCTCCGATAAAAGGGTACGTATCCCTCCGGAAGCGGCCAGCCGGTCCTTTTCGTCCTGCTGATGCAGCTTGTGAATGGCGTCAGCCAGGCGTTTGGGCTCTACAGGCTTCAACAAATAATCCAGCGCGTTGTATTCAAATGCTTTCAGGGCATATTCGTCATAGGCGGTCGTAAAAATCACCTGGGGCGATTTTTCCAGCTCGGCCAGCAGATCAAACCCTGTTTTGTCAGGCATCTGAATATCTAAAAACAGCAGGTCGGGATGCAGATTCTCTATCTTTTCTATACCATCCTTCGCGTTCACTGCTTCGCCCACCACCACTATCTCCGGGTGGTCTGCCAGCAATTTTTTCAGTTCACTCCTGGCCAGGCGTTCATCATCTATTATCAATGCTTTTTTCATTGGCAATATGAAGTTTGGTTGATGACAATTTTTTTATCAACATTTAAAGCCATAGCCCGGCTCAATGCCCTGCTATAGCGGTTTCCGAATAACAAGTGAATCAGAGTAACGGCATCACCACGCGGGCCTCCACCGTTGCCTCGTTTTTATTTCTGATATCAAAAGTAGCCCTGTTTCCGAATAAAAGGCTTAACCGTTGCCGGGTGCTCTCTAATCCAAAACCATGGCCGTTTACCACATTCTTTTCTACCAGTTGCCCGGTATTTTCAATAGTGATTTCATGCTCCATGCCATTCAACCGGGAGGCAATAAACACCGTTCCACCGCTTACCATCCTGGAAATACCATGCTTAATGGCGTTTTCCACCAGAGTCTGCAACATCATTGGCGGTACCTGAAGCTCCAGCGTGTCCGGATCTATTTCGTACCGCACCTGTAACCGCTCCTCAAACCGGATATGTTCCAGTGCAAGGTAATCTTTTACAATGTTTAATTCATTTTCCAGGCTAACGGTCTCTACCTTTTCGATAGCCATGGAACTGCGAAGGATATTGGACAGTTCTGTGATCGCCGTTCTGGCCCGCTGCGGATTCTCATCCACCAGCGCCCGGATGCTGTTCAGCGCATTAAAGATAAAGTGAGGGTTCAGCTGTGCTTTAATGGTTTTCAGCTCCAGTTCCTTTACCGTGGACTCCAGTTTGAGCCGGTCCACCTGGGTCGTCCGGTTACGGTCCACATAGTGCCAGATGAAATAAATCACCCACCAGATGAAAGAAATGGCAAAAGAGGCCAGATAGCCCCTGTCAACAAGGTTCAACAGGAAGTTTTTGCCCTTCGGGCGATTGCCCACCATATAATCCAGTACCAGGTTGTACACGAAGTACCATACCAGGCTCGTACTGACTACCAGCACCAAAAATATAACCAATTGCTTTTCAAAGTTATAGCTACCCCAGCCCCTGAACTTGTTTAAAAGCGTCCTGAACAAGTGGGTAGAAGCAATGCCGCACATAGTGAAGATGATCATATAGATCACCGCTGCGTGCAGATTTGGTTTATTCAGGGTGAAGTTGAAAAATACGTTGACCAGAAAATATACAGACCATCCCAACAATTGCCCCCACCAATATTTGGATACTTGTTTAAGCATTAAATCAAATTAGTAAACTTCCCCAGTATTCCAAAAATACCTTATGCCCCTGCCCACCGAAACCTAAATGTTATAAATGGCGAATCAGAACCGGTAAATGGCGAATCCCCTGTACCGAATGGCGGATTAACAGGGAATACGGGGTTTTTCCCGCCAAATGTCGCCGGATAACCCATATTTTTTAGTAGTTTTGTTTTTAATTAAACCCTGAACCATCAAAACAGTATGAATATCACGGCCGGTTCACTTTTAAGCCAGATAAACTCCCCAGCGGATTTGAGAAAGCTGAGCAAAGATCAGCTGCATCAGGTGTGTGAGGAACTGCGTCAATACATTATTGACGTAGTAAGTGTGCATGGTGGCCACTTTGCCGCCAGCCTGGGTGTTGTGGAGCTCTCAGTAGCCCTGCATTATGTCTTTAATACTCCTTATGACCAGCTGGTATGGGACGTAGGACACCAGGCTTATGGACATAAAATCCTTACCGGCCGACGCGAAGCCTTTCCGACCAACCGGAAGTACAAAGGCATCAGCGGGTTTCCCAAAAGAGACGAAAGCGAATATGATACCTTCGGCGTAGGGCACTCCTCTACCTCCATCTCTGCTGCATTGGGCATGGCCATGGCCTCCCATTACAAAGGAGAATTTGACCGCCAGCACATTGCCGTTATCGGCGATGGCGCCATGACGGCCGGTATGGCTTTTGAAGCCCTCAACCACGCAGGGGTGGCCAATGCCAACGTGCTGATTATCCTCAACGATAACTGCATGTCCATCGATCCCAATGTGGGCGCGCTCAAGGAATACCTGACAGATATCACCACATCGCCTACCTACAACAAGCTGCGTGACGATGTGTGGCACCTGCTCGGCAAACTGCCGGTTGGCAAACGCTTCACCCGCGAAATGGCCTCCAAACTGGAAGCCTCCCTCAAAGGCGTGGTGTCTAAATCCTCCAACCTCTTCGAATCACTCCAATTGCGGTACTTCGGTCCTATTGACGGCCATAATATTACCAAACTGGCCGATACCCTTCAGGACCTGAAAGATATTCCCGGCCCTAAACTGCTGCATATCGTTACCACCAAAGGTAAAGGCTATGCCCTCGCAGAAAAGGACCAAACCACCTGGCATGCGCCCGGTCTGTTCGACAAAATCACCGGTGAAATTTTCAAAAAACCGGTCGACAGGCCACAGCCGCCCAAATACCAGGACGTTTTCGGCCATACGATGATCGAACTGGCAGAAAAGAACGAAAAAATCATCGGTATCACACCAGCCATGCCTTCCGGCTCCTCCCTCAAATTCATGATGGAGAAAATGCCGGACCGTGCATTCGACGTAGGTATCTGCGAACAACACGCTGTTACCCTCTCCGCCGGTATGGCCACCCAGGGCATGCGTGTGTTCTGTAACATCTATTCTTCCTTCTTCCAGCGCGCCTTCGATCAGGCCGTACACGATGTGGCCATCCAAAACCTGCCGGTTGTATTCTGCCTCGACAGGGCAGGCCTGGTAGGAGAAGACGGCCCCACTCACCATGGCGCCTACGATATTGCCTATATGCGCAGTATCCCCAACGTGATCATCAGCGCTCCCATGAACGAAGAAGAGCTGCGTAACCTGATGTACAGCGCCCAACTGGAAGAAAATACCCATCCATATGTGATCCGCTACCCACGCGGACAGGGCGTGATGCCTGAATGGCGTACGCCGTTCAAAGCCATCAAAGCCGGTACCGGCCGCAAAATCCGTGACGGCAAGGAAATCGCTATCCTGTCCTTCGGACATGTAGGCAACTTCGTTACTGAAGCCTGCAAAGAACTGATCAGCGATGGCCTGCAACCTGCCCACTACGACCTCCGCTTTGTAAAACCACTGGACGAAGCCATGCTGCACGAAGTGTTCAGCAACTTCAACAAAGTGATCACCGTGGAAGACGGCGCCATCATCGGCGGTGTTGGCAGCGCTGTACTGGAATTCATGGCAAAACACAACTATAACGCCCAGGTGAAAATGCTCGGTATCCCCGATAAAATCATCGAACATGGCAAACCGGAAGAACTGTACCGCGAATGCGGCTACGATCCATCCGGCATCGCCCGTGCCACCAGGGAAATGCTGCGGGAAAAAATCACCGTTACCGTATAAATCAATTACGAATTACGAATTAGAGGGCTTCCTTTTAGACTGGTTACACAATAACCGCTCTATAAAGAAGCCCTCTAATTCGTAATTCGTAATTTGTAATTCGTAATTTCGTAGCATGTATTTGCAACTAAAGATTGTTGGCATAAAAGAAGAAACGCCCGGCACCAAGACCTACTACCTCGAAAATACCATCCCGGAGCCTGTAGTATATCAGGCCGGACAATTCCTCACATTTGTCATTCAGCTCAATCATAAAGAACATCGCCGTTCCTACTCCCTCAGCACCACGCCCGGAATAGACCCGGTTATGGCCGTTACCATCCGGGAAAAGGAAAACGGAGAGATATCCCGCCACCTGCTGCACACCTGGAAAACCGGCGATATCCTGACCGCCCTCGAACCTTCCGGCAGGTTTACCTTTGAACCCTCGCCAGAAGAACGCGACATCTTCCTGCTCGCCGCCGGCAGCGGTATTACCCCGGTGTTCTCCCTGCTCAAACAAATGCTCAGGGATGAACCGGCGTCTAAAATCACCCTTATTTACAGCAACAGCACGCCTGAAAGGACTATCTTCTACGAACAGCTGCAGACACTGGAACAACAGCATCCACAGCTTAAAATCCTTTTTCTCTTCAGCAACGACCCGGACAGCCACCACGCTTATCGCCGGCTCAATAACATACTGCTGGAGCTGCTGGTCAATGAACACCTGCTGTACCATAAGGACACCGCACAATTTTTCCTCTGCGGCCCACCGGAATATATGCGCATGATCCTGCTCACCCTGCATTTTATGGGCTTCAGGGACACACAGCTGCATAAAGAAAACTTCGTGATCACCACAGAGGCCAAACTGGCCCATACTACCATTCCCACTGACGATACGCCTCGTGAAGTGAACATCCAGCTGCGCAACGAAACATATACATTGTCTGTACCCGCCAATCAAACGATCCTCAGCTACGCGCTGGAACATGATGTGCCGCTGCCATACAGCTGCAAAGGTGGTGTATGCGGTTCCTGTACCGCACAATGTACCAGCGGGAAAGTCTGGATGTCTGTCAATGAGGTGCTGACCGACAAAGAGCTGGCAGAAGGGCTTATCCTTACCTGCGTGGGTTATCCCGCCAGCGATAAAATCAATATCGAATTATAAATAACCAGAATGTAAATAGTTTTATTAATCATATCGCTCTGATTATTATTTTTTACATGCGCGAATTTTCATTAAATTTTAGCAAATTCGAGAAATGCAACGCTCCCCGATTAAGATTGCAGGTTTGTGTTTGCTTTTTGTAATCATTGTTATCAATGCTTATCTCCTCACCGGAAGCGAATCATCTACTCAAAAAACCTGGCTTATACTCAATGAAACTGTACTCTGCAGCGCCTTTCTGCTGTTAACCGTTACGCTTATACGCAAACAACCGGTTTCCCAGTTCGAAAATCTGTACATTAATCACCCGATCCCGATGTGGATCTACGAGAAAGACACCCTTCGTTTCCTGTTTGTGAATGAAGCCGCCTGTAAAAAATACGGCTATACACGGCAGGAATTCCTTGCTCTCACGATCAAGGACATACGGGAAAATGAAGAGCTTGATGCGTTAATGGAAAATGTCCGTGACCGCTGTAACGGAGCTGAATACCGGGGTATCTGGAAACACCGCCGTAAAAACGGGGAGAATTTCTTTGTGGAGATCTATGCCCATACGGCCTACTATCAGGGAAGGGAAGCCCGTTTTATCATGGCCAAAGATGTCGATGAACAGGTACGCGCCGCCAAAGAGGCCCATCAGCTCGGCATCCGGTACGAACTGCTGGCACAGGCCACCAATGATGCGCTCTACGACCGCAACCTCATCACCAATGAGGTGCTCTGGAAACACGGGCTCGAAAGCATGTTTCAACATCCCACCCAGCCGGATACCGACCTGTATGACTGGTGGAAATCCAATGTCCATCCGGCCGACGGCCCCGCAGTCATGGCCTCCCTCGATACCTGCCTGCAAAACAAAAGCAATTCCTGGTCACAGCAATACCGCTTCCGCTGCTCTGATGGCACTTTTAAATATGTGGTGGACCGGGCGTTCATTATCTATGAAAACGACCGGCCCACCCGCATGATAGGCATCGTACAGGATATAGACCAATACGTGAAACAGGCGGTACGCCTCGAAAAACAAAATAAAACCCTGCGGGAAATAGCCTGGATCAATTCACATGAAATACGCAGGCCAGTGGTGTCTATCCTTAGCATCACCAACCTGTTTGATAAAAGCAACCAGGATGTGCATCTCAATTCCAGGCTGATGGAATGGCTGCACCAATCCACCCGGCAACTGGATGAAATCATTCACAAAATAGAACACAAGGTGAAAAATATTGAATAATACCGGCTACAGTTCACTATTCATAAACTGGTTGAAATCTTCTTTCAGCTCTACAAATAATTTCTGAAAAATCTCCATACGGTGGGACATGGTATCATAGTCACAGATGGGCCGGTCGTCGTGGATAACTGTTGGTGGCTGCGCGGCCGAGAGCTTTTTGGCGCATTGTTTAAGATCATGAAACATTTCGTCGGCAACTTCCCGCTGTCTTAACAAACGGTTCTCAAAATGTTCCACTCTTGTCATTACTTCCCGGGGCGCAGAACCGAGGGCTATTTGTTCCAGGCGCTCCCGCATCAGTTTTGCATCTTCTCTTACTTCATTTACTTCTTCCTTCCAGGAATTGATCTGCTCTGTCAGATCAGTTGGCTGAGTTGTAATTTCCATGGTGTATTGATTTAGCCATTAACAATAATGATTCATCATTACCCAAGCATTTTTTTCAATATCCACTTAACAGTTTACATCCCGTTGCTATTAACAAAGATCCACTTCTAAGGTACGACCTTTTTCAATGCCGCCGGCACAACTTTTAACGTTCTCCGGGTATTGTTTATAAATATCTGCCGAACTCCGGAAACCATGCCATGGCTTCTAAAATACCACCTGTACCGCTGCGGCCCGCTTGCAGCACATTAGGCATTCCCTCCGTACGGGCAAGCAGTTCCGGCTCAGCGCCACCAACTACCACGCCCTTAAATCCCATTTCATACATGGAGAAATCATTCATGGAATCACCGGCCACCAACACCTCATGATGAGGCAATGCCAGCACTCCTAACAATTGTTGCAGCGTATTCCCTTTGTTCACGCCACGGGGAAGAATATCCAGGTATTTCCCGGCAGATAATAACAGATCACAGTGCAGCGATTCGGCTACTTCCCGCGCAGTGTCAATATCAGTGGCATCGTCATAATAATAGGAGCAACGGTACTGCTGCTGCGCGTCCTGGTGCAATAATCCCTTCACCGATTTCAGTTGCTCCCGCACCTGATCTCCTGGCCACAATCTGGCAATATCGGACTGCACCGGCTCTACCGATACCAGCGAAGCCAGATGCGTAACAGTGGCGCCCACATCACAAATGATATACTCCGGACGGGGAAGGCGCGTATCTTCCAATAAAGTCAATACACTACGTATACCCCTTCCCGTTACAAAAACCAGTTGTATGTCTTCTCTGCTGCGGACCAGCTCGTATAGCTGATCTTTGTCTGCCGCGGAGCCGGCCAGAAATGTTCCGTCTAAGTCTGTTGCTAATAACATCTTGATAGTCGTCTGTTGAACGGTAATATAAAAGCTTTGTGCGGGGAATACAACCCCGGTGCACAGGTTTAACAAAAATAAAAAACAAGTGACCGCCCTTCCGGCGGTCACTTGCATATATAAGAATATCTAACGAAGCGGAAGATCAGTTCAGCATGGGAACATCTATCAGCAAAAACGTTGCCGGTTCCAGCACTTCCACGGTTACCTTTTCGTAATCAGATAACCCAATGGCGTCGCGTGTTTGCAGCACTTCATCCGCTACTTTTATTTCCCCGCTGAGAAGGAACAGATAACTGCCTGCGCCTTGTTGTTTGGGTGTCAGGTCTATTTTTTGCCCTGCTTCAAAATCACCCAGTGAGAACCACGCATCCTGGTGAAGGCTCAGCGCATTTTGTGCGCCATCCGGCGCAACTACCAACTGCAAAGCATTGTGGCGGTCAGCAGGATCAAAGGTACGTTGATCATAACGCGGTGCAATATTTCTTTCTTTGGGAAATACCCATATCTGCAGGAAGCTCACGTCATCTGTTTTGGATGCGTTAAATTCAGAGTGTACGATACCGCTGCCGGCACTCATTACCTGCACATCGTTTTTTCTGATCACGCCCCTTGTACCGGTATTGTCACGGTGCTCCAGGCTACCGTCCAGCACAATGGAAACGATCTCCATATTATCGTGGGGATGTGCGCCGAAGCCCATACCACCTTTTACCTGGTCATCATTCAATACACGCAAAGCGCCGAAGTGAATTTTATCAGGATTATAATAATTAGCAAAGCTGAAAGAATGATGGCTTTTCAACCAGCCATGATTGGCATAACCTCTGTCATCTGCACGCTGTATAATCTTTTTCATAACTATTGTTCTCCTTGTTTTTGTACAGTACAAAGGTCGGTATAAAGTGAAGGGAACAGAATGGATCATCTGTTGAAAAACGTGGACAAAAAAAAGTGCAGCGGAGACACCGCTGCACTTCCCATAAAATGTATTGAACGATGGTTATACCAGTACGGCATCCATGGTAATATTGGTGTTCAGCAGTTTGCTGATAGGGCAGTTGGCTTTCGCATCGGCAGCCATTTCCGCAAATTTGGCGGCATCCAGGCCCGGAACGCTGGCTTTCACTTCCAGGTGGCTGGAGGTAATAGCGCCGTTTTCCAGGGTAATGGTGCATTTGGTGTCGATGTTACCAGGAGTTAAACCGGCACCAGAGATCACAAAGCTCAGTTTCATGGTGAAACAGCCGGCATGAGCAGCTGCTATCAGTTCTTCCGGATTAGTACCTACACCTTCCTCAAAACGGCTGCTGTAGGAGTATTGGGTATTGTTCAACACGGTTGACTGGGAACTAACGGTACCTTTACCTTCTTTACCAGTGCCTTGCCAATTGGCTGTTGCAAATCTTTTCATGTTATTATACTTTAAATAATTTGAGGTGATTACTCTGCGTAGAGGCCCCAAATTACAAAAATAAACAGGATTATCATGATCTAAAAAAAGATAACCCGGCAGGTTTCCTGCCAGGTTATCGCAATCATCTTTTAATTCTTCTTACCGAACTTCGCTCATCAGGTAAATCCACTGTAATCCTGTCTGTCACAGTTAAATAACTTCCACTAATTCAGCAATTGGTTTTCTTACTTTCTTCGCATGTTGCATCGCATCGTCTTCCGCTCTGAAACCAATGGCTGCTGTCACTACAGTAGCCAGTCCTTTATCCTTTAAACCCAAAATTTCGTCATATTGATTCGCGTCAAAGCCTTCCATCGGACAAGCGTCGATTCCTTCGGCTGCGGCGGCTGTCAGCAGCGTGCCCAGTGCCAGGTAAGCCTGCTTGGAGGTCCATACGGCGGCAGCCGCTGCATCCAGGCGGTTCACGGTGCCTTTCATTATTCCCGCAAAACCGGCAAGGTCTTCCGGATTGATATTACGCGTGGCGGCTATATTATTCGTATAATCGTCTACGTGGGACTCGTTCAGGTCGCGTACCCGGGCAAACACCACCAGATGCGAGGCATCTGTAACCTGTGACTGGTTCCAGGAGGCCGCCTTCAGTTTTTCCCTGATGGCAGGGTTCTCTATGATCAGCATCTTATAAGGCTGAAGCCCATAAGAGGATGCTGACAACCGGGTAGCTGTAGTGATCCTGTCCAACTGGGCGGCAGTCAGCTTCTTCACCGGGTCAAATTTCTTCACGGCATAACGCCATTCCAGTTTTTGTATAATATCCATCGTCGTTCTTTTATGCTTGTTTGATCATTTGTACGCTGGCCAGCAGTTTCACTTCGTCACTCAGCAGCACGCCGCCTGTTTCTGTGGTAGCGTTAAATGTAAGACCAAAGTCTTTACGGTTGATTTTACCGCTCAGCTCAAAGCCTGCTTTTGTTTGTCCCCACGGGTCTACTACTTCGCCACCGAATTCCACGTTCAGTTCTACCGGACGGGTGTTGTCGCGGATAGTCAGATCACCGATCAGTTTATAGGTTTCGTCATCAATTTTTTTCACTTCTTTGGAAACGAACTGCAGTTTGGGATACTGTGCCGCATCAAAGAAATCGCCTGCCAGCAGGTGCTGGTCACGTTGTGCGTTCTGTGTGGTAACGCTGTTGATGTCAGCGCTGAAGGTGATGTTCGCGGAACTGAAATCGTTGCCTTCCGTTTGCATAGTAGCATCGAACGTACCGAACTGGCCGGTAACGGTAGTGATCATCAGGTGTTTTACTTTAAACTGTACATCACTATGAGTGGGATCAATTTTCCAGGTTGTCATACAAGTATGTTTTTGTTTTAGTTTTATAAATAGATGTGTTTGTTGTTCAGGATTAATTCAGGAAGCCCATTTTACCGGCGTTGTAGTCGTTGATGGCTTCATTTATTTCCTCTGGTGTGTTCATCACAAAAGGACCATACGCCACGATCGGTTCATTGATGGGCTCACCGCTCAACAGCAACATGCTGGTGTCTGCAACAGCAGTAATGGTGATATCAGTGCCATCATGCTCAAAGAGCACGGTTTCCACACCTTTGACGGCGCTACCGTTGATGTCTGCTTCTCCCCGCATCACAACCGCTATGGTATTGAAATGTGCCGGGAAAGCCACTTCTATTTTATCGCCTTTTTTCAGCTGTACGTCCAGTACGTTTACAGGTGAGAAGGTTTTAGCTGCGCCTTTAACATCATTATATTCTCCTGCAATCACTCTTACATATCCTTCTTCACTTACTTTCACCACAGGTATCTCCGCTTTGGTAAGGTTCTGATAACCAGGCTTGCTGTTTTTATAGGCTTTCGGCAGATTTACCCACAGTTGGGCCATCTCTACTTTACCGCCTCTTTTGCTGAATTCGGTTTCGTGTTTTTCTTCGTGCACGATACCTGCCGCTGCGGTCATCCACTGTACGTCGCCAGGAGCCAGTTTACCATGACTGCCAGTAGAATCGCGGTGTTCCAGTTCTCCCTGGTATACCACGGTTACAGTTTCAAATCCTTTGTGCGGGTGCTGGTCCACGCCACGGGGTCTGTTGGTAGGCGGGAAGTAACTGGGTGCGCCGTAGTCCATCAGGATAAAAGGGCTGACAGGGTTGTTCTGGGAACGGGTACCGCCGGGCAGTACGCTATGCACCCTGAATCCGTCACCCACCATATGGGGAGCAGGCGCTATTAAAATCTGACTTACATGTTTTGCATTTTTCATAATTGCCTCCTTTAAAAGACAACACAAAAATACATGTTACAACATCTATGCGGAATGGATAAAACGTCTTCCTTGATGGACTTTTTTACCTGAACGGTTCAAATTAAGGCTGGTGGCTCACAGAGCGGGAGGCTTCCTTAAACTCGGAAGGGCTTTGGGAGGTATATTTCTTAAAAAAGCGGCTGAAATAATGAGGATCGTCAAATCCCAGCTTATAGGCGATTTCTTTGGCGGTAAGGTCTGTATTATAAAGATAACGCTGGGCTTCCAGGATGACCCTGTTACGGATATGCTCTCCTGCGGTAATACCGGACAATTGCTTACTGATTTCGTTGAGCAGTACAGGTTTTATATGGAGCAGGCCGGCATAATCGGAGACGGTTTTCAGTTCACGGTATTTTTCCTCGATCAGATTTTTGAATTTCAGGAAGATGGAACTGTTGTGCACCGCATGTTGTTCCGCCGGAATAGCAACGCTCTGGCCCTTAATACGGGACACCAGCACCAGGAAGTAGCGTAGCAGGCCATGCAGCGCCGTTTCGTATTCCGGTTCACGGGTGTTGAGCTCCTTCAGCATCAGGCGAACAATAGACTCAATATCAGTGGATTGCTCGGGGTCCAGCGTGATAACGCTGCTAAACCGGTCATTAAAGAAAAGTCCGGAATTGATACCAGACACCTGCGACTGGTCTTTCAGGCACATAAAAGCCTCCTGGAAGGCGATCATATATCCGTCGATTCTTTCGCTCATCTGGAGCTTATGTACCTGGCCGGGAGCCAGGAAAAAGAGGGTATTCTTTTTTACTTCGTGCGTAACAGTATCAATGGTATGTAACAGCGAACCTCTTTTGATCCAGTAAACAGTGTAGAAGTCATGCCGGTGCGGCACGCCTGCCTGATCAAAGAAGTTCTCGCCCAGCTCGCAGATGCTGGACACTACGAAACTTGGATCTGCCTGCGCGTACGCCGGCAAAGAAATGATACCGATATTGTCACGTTTCTCACCCATCTGTTAACCATCTATCAATGTTCCGGCAGGTTCTTCCTCCCTGTTTTCCGGATCAATGTATTCAATAATAAAGTTGTTTCTGCCTTCTCCCACCATAATGCCCAGGTGCTTCATCTGTACCAGCTCCAGCATGCTCAGGAAAAGGAAAATGGCATGTACCCTGTCTTTGCAGTGGTCGAATATTTTTTCAAAGGACAAAGTCCGTTCGGACCTGGCCAGCTCTTCCATATACATCCTCGAGCCCTCCATGGTGTAGTCATATTTGTACACCACGTGTTGGGGCTTATGGTCGCGCGCTTTCATGCGCTGCATTACCTTCTCAAAAGTCTGGGCCAGTTTAAAGAGGGTGAGTGTCTGTATCTCCGTTCCTTCACTGGTCACCTCGCCAATCTCGGCCAGTTCCTTAGCAATATTACCTCTTTTGATATGCAGCATCCGCTCAGCCTCCATTTCGGCGAGTTCCGCGGCTGCCTGCTTATATCGTTTATATTCCAGGATCTTGTCTATCAGCTCCATCCGCGGGTCAATTTCATTTCCCTGTTCGTCCAGTTCCTTGCGGGGCAACAGCATTTTCGCCTTAATCCGCATCAGAGTAGACACAAAGAGGATAAACTCGCTTGCCAGCTCAATATTCAGCGATTCTATATGATGAATATAGTCGAGGAATTCCTGCGTGATGGTATTGATCGGAATATTGTAGATATCCAGCTCATCGCGTTCTATAAAGAACAACAGGAGGTCAAAAGGACCCTCAAACTGCGGGAGTTTTATTTTATAGGAAACCTGTTCACTCACGTTGATGATGTTTTAAGTACAAAGGCGCAAAGCAGCAAAGACTTTTGATGCCTTGCGCCTTTGCGCCTCTGCATAATATCAAAAATAACAAAATTCCGGCTAATCAGAACTTGGCGGCAAAGCCTATCCCCAATATCTGCTTGACCTGCAGTCGGGGTCCCATTACACCAGTTTGTTTATTTTCAAACACCTTTACATTATCATCATATATCATATCTACATTAAGCGTAGCTGCAATGTACTTGTTCACCTTCAGTTCCAATGCGTTGGTAAAGAACACCACGATATTCTGCGGATTGTTGAGATAATTGGAGAACAGGTCCAGCCGGCCCTTGTATGTAATATTTTTAGCCACTGTTTTCATGTAATTGGCAGACAGGTACGCGCCAATTTCATACTTAAAATGTTTTCCGGTGTCTACGCCATACGCACCCTGGCTTGCCAGGTAATCGTCCATCACAAATACAAAACGGGAAGTGGCAGGAGAGAGGAACAGTGAAAATTCAGGTACAGGTTTATAATCAAAACCAGGAGACAACAGCACATAGGCGGGGGCAAAAAACCGGGAAGATAATTGTGGCGTAGTGTCAGCAGGATACAGATAACCATTGGTGAACTGTGTCCTGAGGTTGCCCAACATGCTTATATACCAGTGTCTGCCAATATCATATCCGTATTTGGAAGTAAGGTCGATGCGGTCATCTGCTTTGCGGGCGCCGAGACTGGTGGTGTTGATAAAACCATAAGCCAGGTCAGCAACGTTGTCCCATGCACGCCGGCCATTCTTATAGAACGCGTACGCATATACGGTAGATCCCAGCGAGAAAGTGAAATTATCACCACCGGCGGCCCAATTGCTCAGTGAGCCCTGGTTGATGTTCACATTCAGGTTAACACCCTTCTTCCAGATCTTAACCGTTGTGTCTTTATCATCTTTCTTGATTTTTTTCGCGGTTTCATCCCGCTGGCTCTTTATCCAGTCGTTTTGTGCCTGTACTGCCGTAAAAGCCAGCAAACAACAGGCAATGGACAAAGCAAATTTTCTCATCAATTAGTGTTTTTTAGATTAACATATAAACACAGTACCCTGCCATCCTCCACCAGGGAGAGCAACGGGGCACTGTGCAGTGATATAAAGAGAGTTTATCTTTTTTTCAGTTCATCACGGATTTCCATGAGCAGTTTTTCCTGGGCGGTAGGTTCTGCCGGGCCCGGAGCTTGTTTGTTGGTCAGTTTATTCATAAACTTCACCAGCAGGAAAATACAGAATGCGATGATCAGGAAATCGATCACGCTCTGAATAAATGCGCCATAGGCGAATACGTTGGCGCCGGCAGCTTTTGCAGCGGCCAGTGAAGGAAAATTAGTCCCCTTGCTGGTGTCCAGGTAGGCGAATTTGTCAGTGAAATTCACACCACCAGTTACCACTCCAACTAAAGGCATGATGATATTGTCTACCAGTGATGTAACGATCTTTCCGAAGGCAGCACCAATGATCACACCTACGGCCAGGTCCATTACATTGCCTTTCATGGCAAATTCCTTAAACTCTTTGATGAATGACATAAATGCAAGGTTTTAATTTGGTTAAAATAAGACGACGAAAATAGTGTTTAATCACAGAACTGCTTAATTATTAATCCATTATTTCTTCAATCGGGGATATTTCATATTGAGTGATTTCAGTGTATCCCTGAGCGTTAGTGCCACGATATATTCCTTATACCAGTTATGATCAGCCGGTACAATTATCCAGGGGACATCATTACAGTACCTAAAAGCGTCTTCATATGCATCCATGTACTGGTCCCATAATTTAGCTTCTGCGAGGTCGTTCTCGTTATATTTCCACATCTTCCTTGGGTCTTCCGTACGTTCGGTCAGCCGTTGCTGTTGTGCTTCCCTGGACACATGCAGATAGAATTTCAGGATGTGCGTGTTGTTATGCACGGTCAGCAGCTTTTCGAAATCGTTGATGGCTGTCATCCTTTTACGGGCAGTTTTTTCGTCAATCCACTTATGCACCCGCTGTATCAGAATATCTTCATAGTGCGAGCGGTTAAACACCTGTATGATTCCTTTGCCGGGGGCCTGTTTATGGACACGCCAGAGGAAATCGTGGTCCGCTTCTTCGGGAGTAGGTGCTTTAAACGAGTGCACGGTACAACCTTGCGGGTTTAGGGTGCCGGTCACATTTTTAATCACCCCGTCTTTCCCGCTGGCGTCCATTCCCTGGATCACCATCAATACACAGTGCTTGTGCTGGGCATATAACAGGTTTTGCAACTCATCCAGTTCTTCTAAAATTTCCCGCGTGGCGACTTTGATTTTTTCTTTGTCCAGTTTTTTGGGTGCGGTAGTACTAATGGCAGACAACTTGATTTTACTCATGGATTTACATTCTTACCAATGAATTTAACAAAATCAATTCAGAAGTGTTGCATCCCAAACGATTTATATTTTGCGTAATAGACTTATATTCTCAATTTTGTATTCTTAAAAAATGCCACTTTGAACCACAAATTTGCCCACTGGGGCGTTTTTCTACTGCTGTCACTGACCTGGGGCAGCTCGTTCATTTTAATGAAAATCGGACTGGAATCTTTTACGCCCTGGCAGGTGGCCAGTTTGCGCCTGGTAGCGGCGGGGGTGGCGTTATTGCCTTTTCTGCCCAAAGCTATCCGGCAAACGCCGGTCAACAAGCTGCCGGTGATCATTCTTTCCGGTATCCTGGGCAACGGGCTTCCGGCTTTTCTTTTCTGTCTGGCGGAAACTGAGATAGACAGTTCGCTCGCGGGCATTTTAAATTCGCTGACACCACTGATGGCGTTGCTAACGGGGCTGATTATATTCAAAAGCCCGATTAAAAAAGCGCAGCTGCTAGGGGTATGTGTGGGTTTACTGGGAGTTGTGCTGCTTTTCAGTTCCAAGGGGATCAATACCAACGGGCACTGGTATTACAGCCTGCTGGTGGTGGCCGCCACGGTCAGTTATGGTACCAACATCAGCCTGGTACATCATTATCTGAAAGGGTTTGGTTCATTGCAGTTGGGATCTATTGCCATGTTTTTCTGTGGACTGGCTACATTTCCGGTGTTGCTCTTCAGTGACTTTTTTCCTCAGTTTGCGACAGACCACGCGCCGTGGCGCTCGTTGTCTGCCGGTCTTGTGCTGGGGGTAATGGGCACCGGGGTGGCGGCCGTGTTATTTTACCTGCTGATCCGCCGTGCCGGTTCCATGTTTGCGTCTATGGTCACTTATGCGTTACCGGTAGTCGCTATCGGCTGGGGATTGCTGGCTCATGAAACGGTCACCTGGATTCAGGTGGTATGTATGGGAATTATCCTGCTGGGCGTGTATTTAGTTAACCGGGCCAAAACAGCCTCCTGATAAAACGGACAGCGGAGAGACACACGATGTGCAAGTCTCTCCGCTGTTCATTTATTCATTTGTTTATTTAATCATTTAAATGATTAAATGACCAAATGATTAAATGGCGCAATTAGATGGCCATAATTTCCTTTTCTTTTGCTTCGCAGTGTTTATCGATAAGCACGATGTGTTTATCGGTCACAGCCTGGATATCTGCTTCCGCATCTTTAGCGGTATCTTCGCTCAATCCGTCTTTCTGCAGTTTTTTGATGCCTTCGATCGCGTCGCGGCGGATGTTCCGGATGGCAACCTTAGCTTGTTCTCCTTCAGAGTTTACTCTTTTCACGAATTCCTTTCTTCTTTCCTCCGTCAGCGGTGGCAGGAACAAACGGATGATGATACCGTCATTCTGAGGATTGATGCCGATATTAGCTGCAATAATGGCCCTTTCGATAGGTTGCAACATATTTTTTTCCCAGGGCTGAATGGTCAGGGTACGAGCGTCAGCGATGCTGACATTGGCTACCTGGGCAAGTGGAGTGGGAGCACCATAGTAGTCTACAGTAATACCGTCCAATATCTGAGGATTGGCTTTACCGGCCCTTACTTTAGTGAGTTCCTGTTCCAGGTGCCCGATGGCTTTTTTCATCGAGTCCGCTGCATCATCCAGGATAAGCGTTAGATCATCTTGCATAACATAAATAGTTAAGTGCCTGCAAACCTACAGGTTTTCTTTTAATCATCAAAGTAACGGATACAAGAATGGCTAACAGAATGGATATAACAGTTTTCCGGCTATTTATCCTGTAATACGCCTCCAGTGGTAACCCGCAGTATTTTAGGCGCGGCAGCGTTCTGGGCAGCGGGCTGTGTAATAGTGGTAACAGCAACTTTGACGGCCTGTTTTCTTTTACGGGCCAGGTACAGGACACCAGTAAAAGTAGTAGCTGCGCCCACTACAGCGATCGTCAGCACGGTAGTGCCCAATCCCTGAAGGAGATAAGCCCCTGCAATAAAGACTGCGTTTACGCTCACAGATACCAGGGTTGTTTGTCTGTGGTCCAGTCGCAGGTCCAGTAAATAGTGGTGAATATGGTTGCGGTCCGCTGAAAAGGGAGAGCGGCCCTGGAGCATGCGTACGGAAAACACCCTCAACGTATCAAAAAGCGGCACGATCAGGATGGCGATAGCTACCGCCGGCGTGGCGTCAATCGGCATTTTGCTGGTCGGGTTGCCCGCCACCTCAATGAATTTAAGCACCAGTACGGCATTCACCAGGCCAATCATCAGGGAACCTGTATCGCCCATAAAAATGCGGGCGGGGGAGATATTATAAATCAGGAAGCTGGCCAATCCACCTGCCAGCGCAAAGCCCAACACTGCGTAGGTGATTTCACCCACATGGAGAAAATATGCGCCCAGCACTGCGCTCACCAGCAAACCTATGCTGCCGGCATGCCCGTCCACCCCGTCAATCAGGTTGAAAGCATTGATCACGACAACAAAGTAGAAGTAAGTCAACATCAGGCTGATGTTGGAAGGAAGGGTGGTAATGCCCATAAAGCCATACATACTGGTTATCTGCAAATTACCCAGGTAAATAATGGCAAAAGAGGCAACGAGCTGACCAATCAGTTTCTTAAGCGGAGACAATCCCACGATGTCATCTTTCATGCCCACCATGAAAATGATGAAAAAAGCCGCCATCATATACTGAAACGGCGAATTCTGTAAAGCGGGAACACATACGGTCGCAGCAATGATGAACCCGGAGAAAAAGCCAATTCCCCCGAGTGTCGGTATGCGTTGCTTATGCGTTTTTCTCTCGTCTGGTTCGTCGTACAAGTGTTTTAACTCCGCTACTCTGATAAGTATCGGAATAGAAAAATAGGTTACCACAAAACTCAGGACGGTAGCAATTAAAACATTCTCCATTAGTGGGGCTTAAGTTTTGCAAAGATATTTATTTCAATCAAATATGTAAAAGAAACACTAAAAAAATCGGGATTTTTAATACTTTGAGACCGCAAAAACAAACATTCAACGTCACAAAATCTAAGAAATCAATTAGTTTTGCGGCACAAAATCACTCAACTATCATGCCACAGCTTCAGGATATTGCCAGCCAGATCAGAAGAGATATTGTACGAATGGTACATGGCGTTCAAAGTGGCCACCCCGGTGGTTCATTAGGTTGCGCAGACTTCTTTACAGCCTTGTACTTCAAGGTGTTAAAGCATACTCCCCAACCTTTTGACATGGACGGCCGTGACCAGGACCTGTTTTTTCTCTCTAATGGACACATTTCCCCTGTTTTCTATAGTGCGTTGGCCCGTTCCGGTTACTTTCCGGTACAGGAGCTCGCTACTTTCAGAAAACTGAACTCTCGCCTCCAGGGACACCCTACCACGCACGAACATCTCCCAGGCATACGCATGGCCTCCGGCTCCCTCGGACAGGGCATGAGCGTAGCCATTGGCGCAGCTTTGAGCAAAAAGCTGAACAACGATAAGGGCATCGTTTTCTGCCTGCACGGCGACGGTGAACTGGAAGAAGGACAAATCTGGGAATCTGTGCTGTTTGCGCCACACCACAAAGTGGACAACCTGATCATTACTGTGGACCTCAACGGTCAGCAGATTGACGGCACTACCGACGACGTGGCCGGCCTCGGCGATGTAGGCGCTAAATTCGAAGCTTTCGGATGGACCGTCCTTCACATGAACGGCAACGACATGGATGATACCGTTGCTACACTGGAAAAAGCCAAAGGCCTTACCGGCCAGGGCAAACCTATCGCCATCATCATGAAAACAGTGATGGGACAGGGTGTTGATTTCATGGAAGGTCACCACGAATGGCATGGTATCGCCCCGAGCGATGAACAGCTGGCTAAAGCACTGGCCCAACTGCCGGAAACACTCGGCGACTACTAAACATCCTGGGATTTACATATTTTAATATTCAGACATTTGTCTAAACATTAAAATATTTTTTATAAAAGGAAGCGGGACTTTAACCTTAAAGTCCCGCTTCCTTTTTATAAATATCAAAATATCTAAATTCGTAAATGTTATCAGGTGGCTTTCAGGGAAATAGCTTCCACCGCCGCCCTGCGTGCAGGGTACCAGCTGGCCGCCAGTCCTATGATCAGAATAGTCACCAGCACCAGCCCGAAATCAGCCAGATGCATGCTCACCGGATAGGCGTCCACCAGGAACGAAGTGCCCTCCAGCCGGATAATCCCGAAATGCTGCTGTATCAGGCAAAAGCCTCCCCCCAGCACAAACCCCAGCAAGGTGCCAATACCGGCAATAATTAGTCCTTCCGTAAGAAATATTCTCATTATCAGCGACTTACGCGCACCCATTGCCTTCAGGATCGTGATATCCTTCTCTTTTTCTATGACCAGCATATATAACGACCCGATCATATTGAAAGCAGCGATAATCATAATGAAACTGAGAATCACATACACGGCCCACTTTTCTGTCTGCATGATCGCATATAGGGACTGGTTCTGTTCATACCGGGTCTGCACTTTGTAAGATGTCCCTAATTGGCGCTGCAGCCTGTCTTTCAGTTCATTCTGGTTTACTCCCGGCGCCGCGGCCACCTCCAGCGCGGACATCTCGTCAGGCTTCAGTTCCAGCAGACTACGCAGGAAATTGATATGCGTGATGACGTATTTGCTGTTGAACTCCTGCTGAATGGCAAAAGTGCCGGCCGGATAAAGCACGCCGTTGTTCAGCGCGTCTTCGGGCGTCACAAATGCATTTACGTTCCGGCGAGGCACGTATACCGTCACCGGCACCATGCTATGCTCTACGTCCACGCCCAGCGCGCCTTCCAGCTCCAGTCCCAATACAGCTCGGTAAGCTGCGTCGTCTCCTATATCAAAACGCCCGCGGACGATATTGCCCTTCACGTCCGTCACCCGGTTGTAGTTGCTATCCACTCCTTTCAGCACCGCAATCGTAGGCTCGTCCCCGTAGCGAAGCACAGCTTTTTCCTCTACCACTTCGGAGTAAGCGGCCACACCGGAGGTACGCCCGATAGCCTGTAACTGTGCCGGCGTAAGCAACAGCGTTTTTCCACTGGCAGGCACTATTTTAATAGCCGGATAAAAAGAGGAATACAGGGATTTCACCAAACCTTCAAACCCGTTGAACACGCTGAGGATAACAATCAGCGCTCCGGTACCTATCGCAATGGCAGCCACACTTACCCAGGCAATGATGTTGATGGCGTTAGTGGATTTTTTAGCCCTGAAGTAACGGGAAGCAAACTGCCAAACCATACTTTTCTGAATTACAAATTACAAATTACGAATTACGAATGATGAAGTCACTAACAGCATGGGGCCAACGTAAAGGCCTCCATTTGTCATTCGTAATTCGTAATTGATTATTGGTTGTCTCCTTTAATGTGAGAATCGTCTTCTTTGATTTTCTTGAAAAGTTCTTCCATTTTGAAAACATAGTCCAGGGTGTCGTCCAGGAAAAAAGTCAATTCCGGCATCCGGCGCAATTGCTTGCCCACCCGTAATCCCAGTGCTTTTTTAATTTCCCCCATCCTGTCTTTTATGCGGTCCATCATCTCGTTGGGAGATTTTATCTGAAACATGCTCAGATATACCTTCGCTTCCAGCAGGTCAGGCGTCATTTTAACAGCAGCAATGGAAATCATGCCTCCTTCCACTACATTAAACCCCATCCGCTGAAACACGTCGCTCAGCTGCTCCTGTATTAATTGTCCTATTTGCTTTTGCCTTTTAGTTTCCTGCATTGCATTCAATTTTAATCGTTAACAAAACAGCACATATGCACAATAATAATATATTTATGATATAATACCGTCAACCGGGGACCACCGCGAACAGCCCCGTTATACGCGAAATTAACCATTTCCGGGAAAGATTGGGCCTATTTACAGGCAGGTGGTCACTTAATTATGCTATTTTTGCATGCTAATAAAAACGCAAGCATCAGGCATGAAGACTTTCAAGCGATTACTGGGATATGCTACTCCCTTGCATCATTATGTTCCGGAATATGTTATTTATACTATCATCGGTATCGTTTTCGGCATGGTCAACTTCGCCATGCTGATCCCGCTGCTGAACGTGATATTCGACCAGGTGACGACTGAGCCGCAGGTAGTTAACCATCCTGTGTTTTCCTTCACTATCAAGTACTTCATTGACCTGTTCAATTATTACTTTTATTATTTTATCAACACCAGCGGATCTAAAGAAAGCGCACTGTACTTTGTCTGTGCCGTGATCGGCGTTTGCGTTACCGTAGCCAACATGGGCCGCTATATGAGCACCCGTGTGGTGACCCGGATGAAGATGACCATGCTTTCCCGTTTACGGACCAACCTGTATAAAAAATACACAGAACAGTCACTGGGCTATTACAGTGAAAAACAGAAAGGCGACCTTTTGTCTGTGATGACCAACGATGTGCAGGAGGTGGAAGTCTCCGTGGTGAGCTCTGTTCAGATCCTGTTACGTGATCCGTTCATCATCATTGGTTACTTCGCTGTTCTTTTCTATCTCTCCGTGAAACTGACGCTTTTTACTATCGTATTTTTTCCGATCTCCGGACTGCTGATTTCCTATATCTCTAAAAAGCTGAAACAAAAAGGCTGGTTCAGCCAGGAGCTGCTTGGCAAAATCCTGAATGTGACAGAGGAAACACTGGGCGGTATCCGCATCATACAATCATTCACCGCGGCACCTTTCATGCAGAAAAAATTCGGAGATGTCAACCATCGCTTTATTACAGTGAGCAAAGCCATGTTCAACCAGCGTGAGCTGGCTTCACCGGTATCAGAAATACTGGGTGTCATGGTAGTGGTGGTACTGTTGATCTATGGTGGCACTATGGTGTTGCATGGCAGCGATCTGTTGACTGGCGCCACTTTCATGACCTATCTGGTTTTCTATTCACAGATCCTGCAGCCGGCAAAAAATATTTCCACCGCTATCACTACGATGCAACGTGGCATAGTGGCCAGCGAGCGCATCTTCGGCATCCTGGACTCGCCGGTAGCCGTGCAGGAAAAAAGCAATGCGCAGCCTGTCAGCGCATTCAACGACAAAATTGAATACAACAATGTTTCTTTCAAATACGATCAGCAATATGTTTTGAAAGATATCAACCTGACGATCCGCAAAGGCCAGGTGACCGCGCTGGTGGGCCGCAGCGGCGCCGGAAAATCCACGATGGCGGATGTGTTACCCCGCTTTTATGATGTCAACGAAGGTGAAATTCGTATAGACGGCACCGATGTACGCGACCTTCGACTGAACGATCTTCGTGCACTCATTGGCGTTGTCTCACAGGAAGCTGTATTGTTTAATGATACAGTGTTCAACAACATCGCTTTCGGTCATCCGGAAGCAGACCGCGAAGCGGTGATCCGCGCGGCGAAGATTGCCAATGCACATGAGTTCATCGAACAACTGGAAAACGGATATGAGACCTCTATCGGCGATCGCGGCCTCAAACTCAGTGGCGGACAGCGTCAGCGCCTTACCATCGCGAGAGCGATTTTTAAAAATCCGCCAATACTGATCCTCGATGAAGCCACTTCCGCACTCGATACCGAATCAGAAAAACTGGTACAGTCCGCGCTTGACAAACTCATGCAAAACCGCACCACTATTGTTATCGCACACCGTTTGAGCACCATTCAGCATGCCAATGAAATTGTGGTAATGGACCAGGGTGAAATAAAAGAACGCGGCACACATGACGACCTGCTTTCCCGCGAAGGCATCTACCACAAACTGGTGGAAATGCAGGAGTTTAAATAATTTCATTTACGGTTTTTTTGATTTACGGATTTTCGATTTTGTGATGTAATAGCGTAGATCAAGTTGTTAAATCATAAAATCAAAATCTGCGAAATCAAAAAATCCGTAAATCAAAAAATCCCCAAATCATTATCTGGCCTGCATCTCCCCGTTTCTTTTGGTACTGTTTTTGTTATACCCGTCCTGATATGCCAACCAGCTCTTTGCAGCTTGCTTATTTCTTTAACCTTTTAACATAGCGAACTCCTATGATATCTATCGTAATTCCTGTATTAAACGAAGGGGCTACCATACGCCAGGTAATAAAGACCGTAAAGAAGACCAACCGCAAAATTGAAATTATTGTGGTAGACGATAATTCCACCGACAATACGGTGGAAGAGGCCATGAAAGAGCAGGTACGGGTAATTACCAGCAGCCAGCGGGGAAAGGGGATTTCCATGCGGGAAGGTATGATGGCTGCCAAGCACGAGATTATTGCCTATGTTGACGGAGATATTCTTACTTATCCTGATAATATTGTAGACTTATTAACTGATCCTATCGAGCGCGACGAAGCTGACTTCGTTAAATCCTACTTTGAAAGGCAGGCAGGCAGGGTCACACAATTAGTGGCCAAGCCACTGCTGAGTATTCTTTATCCGGACCTCGCTCATTTCCAGCAGCCGCTCAGCGGCATGATCGCCGGGCGTAAGTCCATGTTGTCCAAAGTACAGTTTGAAAATGATTATGGCGTGGACATCGGTTTACTGATAGACATGCACCAGTTGGGCGCCCGCATTGTGGAAGCCAATATCGGCAAGGTGGAAAACGCGATGCAGACCTGGGAGCAGCTAAGCAAAATGTCGCGCGAAGTATCCAGAACTATTTTACGTAAAGCAGAAAATATTCCGCAGGAAAACCTGGAAACACTGGGCAACATCAACCTGATCAGGGAACAGATGGAGTACTCCATTCTTGAGTCTATCGACAAGTTGCAGAAGATGGTCATCTTTAATCTGGACCACGCTGTTTTCACGCAGAACTATCTTCAATGGGCAGCTATTGCATTTGATCAGGAAGAAGAACTGCAGCGCATTATGGCTACTGAAACGGACGCGCTCACGCGCCTGGAGCAAACTGCCGCCCTTTTTGAAGGCCGCAATATTGCAGAACTGCTGGAAGTAGCCGATGCTATTCCGCTGGTACCAGGCATCCGGGAAGTAATACAGGAACTGAAGAAGCGGGGATATGCCTGTGGCCTTATCACAGATGGTTTTGGCATGGTAGCAAGGCATATTAAAAATCAGCTGGGAATGGACTTCGTATTGGCCAATAAATTACATTTAGTCAACAGCGTGGCTACCGGTGAATTAACAGTGCCGGATTATTTTCTGAGAAACGGTGAATATTGTAAGAGTGCTGTGTTGCCTTATGTTGCAGAGCAGTACAATATCCATTCACAGAATATCATTTATGTGGGAGATGGTAAGCAGGACACCCAACTGTTGACAGAAGCGGGTATCGGTGTTGCGTTTTGTCCACAGTACCAACGGGCATATGTAGAAAAGGTTGCCGACAAAATTATTACCGGCTTGTCACTGGCGCCATTGCTGGATATTGCGCCGGCGAGCCCTTCTAAAAAATTCAGGTTGCCTGCCATCAGTAAGAAGCAGGCGCGCAATATTGGTATTGGCAGCCTTGTTGGACTGGCAGGTGCGGGCCTGGTGTATTTCGCGATGCGGCAGCTGCGCAACCGGCAGAAAGCGGACTGTTAAATCATGACAGTGAACCATAAACGAAAAACGGGATTTGATAGTTCAAATCCCGTTTTTCGTTTATGGTGATATCTTTTATTTGCTTTTTGCCAGTTTGGCTTCAATGCTCAGCGTAGCATGTGGTACGGCACGGAGGCGTGCTTTATCTATCAGCTTGCCGGTCACGCGACAGATGCCGTAGGTTTTATTTTCGATACGCATCATAGCTTTTTCCAGGTGGTCGATGAACTGGATCTGACGGCTGGCCATCTGGTTCAGCTGTTCCCTTTCCTGGGAGCCGCTGCCATCTTCCATGCTCATGTATTTGTTTTCAGTATCATCGGTACCTGCTTCGTCTTTGCGGGTAATGAGGCCTTGCAGATAAACCAGTTCTTTTTTAGCGAACTCCAGTTTTTTCTGGATCAGTTCCCTGAACTCCTGCAGGTCTGCATCACTATATCTGAAAAGGGGACCTGAAGTTGCTTCGGGCTGGTCCAGCACTGATTTGGTAAATTCAGGCTGATAAGCGACCAGGGAAGGCTTTCCACCTTTTTTCTCTGCTTTTTCGGCTTTTTCAGCTTTTTCCGGTTTTTCTGTTTTCTCGGGTTTTTCGGTTTTCTCGGATTTTGCTGATTTTTCTGCTTTTACTGCAGGTTTTTCCGCTGCTTTCTTAGTGGATTCTTTCACCTTAGCAACTTGTTCCTTTGTATCTGCTTTCTTTACTGCCATTGTTTTAAGTTCTTTTTCTTCTGACTTAGAAATTAATGGTTTCTCTTTTTCAGCGGCAACACTTTTAGTGACCACTTGCTGCTTTACAGCAGGCTCTTTTTTAACGGTCTTCTTTGCAGGTACAGCAACTTTCGGGACGGACGATGTTTTACTGTTTTTTGCGGCTGGAGCCTTTTTAATTACGGTTTTTGGGGTAGCTGCGGTTTTCTTTGTTGCAGCTTTAGCTACCACGGCTTTTTTTGCTGCGGGTTTAGCGGGCTTGGCGGCGGCTTTTTTGGCGGCGGCCACTTTTTTAGGAGCGGCAGACGCAGCTTTCTTAGCCGGAGCAGGTTTGGCGGCTTTCTTTGCAGTTGTCGCCTTCGCTGCTGCCTTCTTCACCTGAACTACCTTTTGGGTCGATTTACTAGCAACCTTCTTTTTTGTTGCCATGGGGGATTAGCTTTTTTTGTTAACTAATACATTAAATTTAAGGTCATTCACCTCTATTTCTGTTCCGCCCTGTAATTGCTCCACTAAATCCAAGCTATCTGCCAAAATTTCCGTGCAAATATAGTCATTATAGTTTATAATCGCCGATTTGAGCGAGTCTACGCTCTCTACCGTAACGTCAATTCTGTCAGTCAGTTCGAAACCACTGTCCTTCCGGATTTTCTGTATACGATTTACCAGCTCGCGCGCATTTCCTTCGTCCTGTAACTGGTCAGTAATAGTGATATCCAGCGCTACCGTTAAAGCACCTTTATTCGCGACTGTCCATCCAGGAATATCTTCGGAAATTATTTCAACATCAGAGAGTTGTATCTGCAATTGCTCGCCTTCAACAGCCAGGTTGAAATGGCCATCGCGCTCGATGGTAGCAATATCTGTATCCGTGAACGCGCCAATGGCTGCAGCTACGGTTTTCATCTTCGCGCCCATTTTGCTACCGAGCGACTTAAAGTTCGGTTTAATCTTTTTCTTGATAAAACCTCCCGTTTCGGTAAGATAATCAATCCCTTTGACATTTACCTCACTTTTTATAAGATCTTCCACTTTTTCCACCTGGTCTTTCATATGATTACCGGACACAGGTATCAGTATCTTTTGAAGAGGTTGCCTTACCTTGATGTTCACCTTCTTACGCAAGGATAATACCAGTGAGGAAATATCCTGGGCCAACTGCATTCTTTCTTCTAGATCGCTGTCAATGGCAGCGGCATCAGACACAGGGAAATCAGTATGGTGGATGGATTGCGCGTTAAAGCGTCCACTTACACGGTTCAGGTTGTTAAACATCCAGTCTGTGAAGAATGGGGAAACCGGGGCCATCAATTGTGTAATTTTTTCCAAACATTCGTACAATGTCTGGTAAGCACTGATTTTGTCATGGCCATAATCTCCTTTCCAGAACCGGCGACGGCACAAACGCACGTACCAGTTGCTCAGGTGTTCGTCCACAAAGGATTCAATAGCCCTGCCCGCCTGGGTAGGCTCATAGTCATCAAAGGAACTGGTCACGTCCCTGATGAGGGAGTTCAGTACAGAGATGATCCAGCGGTCAATTTCCGGACGCTCCCGTAAGGGTATGTATGCTTCCTTGTATGTAAACTTATCAAGATTAGCATACATAGCAAAGAAGTTATATGTATTATATAAAGTACCGAAGAGCTTGCGTTGCGCTTCTCCGATGCCTTTTACGTCAAATTTGAGGCTGTCCCAGGGGGAAGCGTTGGTGATCAGGTACCAGCGGGTGGCATCTGCACCATATTGCTCAATTGTTTCAAACGGATTCACGACGTTGCCCAGGCGTTTACTCATCTTCTGGCCGTTCTTATCCAGCACTAAACCATTGGAAACCACTGTTTTATACGCAACACTATCAAACAACATCACACCAAGGGCGTGCAGGGTGTAGAACCAGCCACGGGTCTGGTCCACTCCTTCTGCAATGAAATCAGCAGGGAATGCTTCCCCTTTGTCCAGCAGTTCCTTGTTTTCAAACGGATAATGCCATTGTGCATAAGGCATGGCGCCACTGTCAAACCAAACGTCTATCAGGTCCGGTTCCCGGCGCATTGGTTTGCCTGAAGGGCTTACCAGCACGATATCGTCCACATAGGGTTTATGCAGATCAAGGATACCTTCATGCAGATAGGACTTGTTTACGTCGCCACCCAGCACTTCATTTGCCTTCCGGATTTCAGCATTCAGTTCCTCAATACCGCCAATGCATATTTCTTCACTGCCGTCTTCTGTGCGCCATATAGGCAATGGCGTGCCCCAATAGCGGCTGCGGCTCAGGTTCCAGTCCACCATGTTCTCCAGCCAGTTGCCGAAACGACCGGTACCGGTAAAGGCCGGTTTCCAGTTGATGGTCTTGTTCAGCTCTACCATCCGGTCTTTCAGCGCTGTGGTTTTGATGAACCAGGCATCCAGCGGGTAGTACAATACCGGCTTGTCAGTACGCCAGCAGTGAGGATAGGTATGCTCGTATTTTTCAACTTTGAAGGCCCGGTTTTCTTTCTTCAGCTTCACCGCGATATCCACGTCCACATCTTTGTAATCCGGGTCGTCTTTATAATTTTTTACATATCTGCCGGAAAATTCTCCTACGTTGTCGGTAAATTTTCCTTCGCGGTCCACCAGCGTCAGGATGCCGATACCGTATTTTTTACCAACGCGGTTATCGTCCGCGCCAAAAGCAGGAGCCGTATGCACGATACCGGTACCATCTTCAGTGGTCACAAAGTCGCCGATGATCACACGGAACGGATCACCTTCTTCTGGCTGCGTATAGGGCAACAGTTGCTCGTAGCGGATATTTTCCAGCTGGCTGCCTTTAAAGCTGGCCAGTATTTTCCAGGGAATCACTTTATCGCCTTCCTTGTAAGCGTCAAAGTCAGCGTTTTCGCCTTCTGCCTTGAAATATTTGCCCAGCAGGTCTTTTGCCATCACTACATTTACCGGCAGATGGGTATACTGGTTGAAAGTGCTCACCAGTACATACTGAATGTTGGCGCCGACAGTAAGACCGAGGTTGGAAGGCAACGTCCAGGGTGTGGTGGTCCAGGCCAGGAAGAAAACCTCTTCTGAACCCGCAGCATCAAACAGGAATTTGGAGTTTTCCGCGTTTTTTGCCTTGAACATAGCTACCACCGTCGTGTCCTTCACATCTTTGTAAGTTCCGGGCTGGTTCAGCTCATGGGAGCTGAGGCCGGTTCCTGCAGCAGGAGAGTAGGGCTGGATGCTTACACTTTTGTATAACAGGCCTTTTTTGTACAGTGTCTGTAAACTCCACCAGAGGGATTCGATGTATTTGTTGTCAAATGTGATGTAAGGGTCTTTCAGATCCACCCAATAGCCCATCTTCAGGGTAAGGTCATCCCACTTGTCTTTATATTTCAGTACTTCTTTACGGCAGGTCTCGTTATAATCCGCAACAGAGATTTTTTTACCAATGTCTTCTTTGGTAATTCCCAGGGTCTTTTCCACGCCCAGTTCCACCGGCAGGCCATGGGTATCCCATCCGCCCTTGCGTTTCACCTGGAAACCTTTCATGGTCTTGTAGCGGCACACCAGATCTTTCAGGGTACGTGAAATCACATGGTGAATACCTGGCAAACCATTAGCGCTGGGAGGACCTTCATAAAATACAAATGGCGTAGCGCCATCCCGTACTTCCACGCTTTTCTCAAAAGCCTGGTGAAGCTCCCATTGCTGTAATATATCTTTCTCTATCTGAGGTAAATTCAGCTGGTTATATTCCTGATATTTGCTGGACATAAAACAATTCCCCGCCCTTTGATGTTATTTAGACAATAATTGATTAAAATTGTGCGAAGTTAAGAAAATACGATGGCACCTAAAGGGGCAACTTTTCCAAAAACGGGGGTTTTGAAATTTTTTTCGTAAATTTTTTAGTAATTTACAATAAAGAGTATTTATTTTACGTTTTTGGCATTGTTTTAGCTCTTTGCCAGGAAGAATTAGAAAAACCTAAGTCAGTAATTTTAACCCAACGCGGATAAACCATATCTTGATTTATGAAAAAGTTGACGTTAATTTTTTGTGCAGTATTGATCACTTCCGGCACAACTTTTGCACAGCAAAAAAAATCAGTTAAGAAAGCAAAAACAGTTGCTAAAAAGGTGGAAGCACCCGCAGCGGTTAAAAGTTCTTTTGATCAGACCTTTGCCGGAACTACAGACGCCAAGTGGACTAAGACAAGTGCTGGCCACTGGAGCGTAAGTTTCCACAAAGACAACATACAGACTCTTGCAGAGTATGACGCCGACGGCAAATGGATTGCCACCAGAAGCGCATACGATGCACAGACCCTGCCGGAATCAGTGGCTGGTACACTGAAATCAAAATATCCGGCAGCCACCATAAAAGATGGCTGGAAAATTGAGAGAGCAGATGTAGCTGCTTACTACAAAGTAAACATTCAGGACAATGGTGCAGATAAAGCAGTGTTGTTGAACGAAGCAGGCACCGTCACTGAATAATTAAACACGTATTTCATAGGTATAGGGATAAATAGGACAGACCCTGCTCTTTTGGGCGGGGTTTTTCATTTTCCATCACTGCAACGAGGCGCATGGATACTTGCGCCCCAGCGCTTCTCCGGCAACGGCCCCATCTCCAGTAACAACGTACCGCCGTCCATCAGCTGCTGATGCGTGAAAAAAGGCGCATACAACCCTTCCCCGTTTAACCAGGCTTTCTGAATGTATTGATTCTTCACTGAACAATGACGCGCTACAATCGTGAACCGCTTACCGCCCGGTAACCGGATACTGGCCTTGCTGAACACCGGACTTCCAATGGCATAAACAGGCACTCCGGCCGTGACCGGATAAAAGCCTAAAGACGAAAACACCACAAACGCGCTCATCCCACCACCATCTTCATCTCCGGGAATGCCAAAAACATTGTCCTTAAACCATAGGTCCAGCAGCATACGCACCCGCCGCTGCGTTTTCCATGCCGCCCCTACGTAATTGTACAGGTAAGGAATGTGAAATCCCGGTTCATTACCCATGGAAAATTGCCCTACTAACCCGGTAGCGTCCGGAAAGCGATGCCAGAACATATACCGCGGCATCGCCGGTACTGTATGGAACAGCTCGTCCAGCCTTTTTTCAAAAGCCTTTTCTCCTCCCATCAGCCGGACCAATGCCGGGATGTTATGCTGCACTGCCCAGAGATAAGTCCAGCCATTATTCTCATCATAGTAGTCACGGCCACCGGGGCCGCCATCCCACGCTGGATCGATGCCAATCCAGCGCCCGGCACTGTCTTTCGGAAGAAAAAAGCCGGCGCTGTCATGCCACAACCGCCGGAAATTTTCGGCGCGTGCGGCAAACAAAAGACTATCGTCATGAAGATGCAGTTCCCCTGAAAGTTGTGATAATGCCCAGTCATCATAACTGTGCCCTAAAGTGACGGCCACTGCCTGGCGTTTTTCAAACGGATGTACTGCTGCCACTGCTTCTGTATCGCCGGGACGCAGGGCCGGATAATAACCCTTTGCCTGGTAAAAGCTGTCGAGTGGTCCACTGTGGCCATTACGCCAGGGTAGCATCGTTGCTTCCATCGCATTTTTTTTCATGCCTTCATAGGCGACTGCCAACCGTGGTATTTTTAATCCTTTGCGTAAGGCATCCAGAAAAATAATGGTGCTGTGAAAACCATTCATACAAGGATGATCTCCATACAACCGCGGAAATGCAGGCATCCAGCCACTTTGTTCATACATGGTCACATAAGCGTCCAGCATATCTTCTTCCTGCTCCGGATGCAGCACCATCCGCAAAGGATGCAGCGCCTGATAAGTATCCCAGGTGGCGTCATCTACATAAAAAGGACGCCGGGCCACATTGACTTTTTTATTGTAACCGCTATAGTAAAGCGTATCTTCCGTGATATTCACCATCCGTTCATGACAACGATACAGCGCGGTGTAAAATGACCTGCGCTGCGCCTGTGTTCCACCTTCCACCTGAATTTGGCTGGCCACTTCATGCCAGCGGCGCCGGCCTTCCGCTATCACAGCGGCCATATCACGGCCAGCCATTTCCCGCTGAAAATTTTGTTTGGCCTGTTCTGCACTGACATAGGAAACAGCGTATTGCATTACAACCGCATGTTCGTTTCTTTCCGGAAACCGCACGAAATACAAGCTATCCGAAACGAAGCCTGCCGTTATGGCTGTATTAAATCTGCCATATACGTACACCGGAACATCTGCATGAAAAATTGTCCTGGCAGTAAAAGTATTCCCCGAAAAATTCAGGGGAGTAGCAAACAATAATTTTCGATCAGCATCCTGGGGAAATGTAAACCGGTAAACACCGGTTTTACTACCAGGTGCAAACTCCACACGGATACTGTCTTCTATAAGCACAGTGCTGTAATACCAGGGACGTATCACCTCCAACACAGGATCATAGGTACAGCGGCGTTGCCATTCGGCGGGAGATAACGGGCGGGAAGACGGCTTCATGATAAATAGCGCCCCCTCATGATGCGACGCTACCTGTAAAGGAAAACCGGTAATCTGATCATCGGTATAATCTCTCCTCAACGGATATACGCGGACCATCTCGTTGGGCAATTGCATAACCGGCCGGGTGGGTTGTAATAACGTGGATACATTGCCGATAGCAGGGTCCATATATTCTTCCGGCGGCGTTTCACAGCCGGCAAGGAAAAACAAGGCTACCAGCGACAAAAAAAACAATTGCTTTTGCATAAGTTGCCGGTTACACAAACAGGGCCCGCCGTGTAGGCGGGCCCGTTATGACAGTTAAAGCGGGTTATTTGCCGTATTCCAGCACGGCCATTACCGGAAAATGATCGGAAGGCTCTCTGGCTATGTATTTCGAAAGCTTCACTTCTTTTGGAAAATTAGCGGCGTCCGCAGCCTGCTCTTCAGGACGTTTGCTGCGATAGGTGTCTGTCAGTATGCCATAACGGCTTACCTTAAACTGTTTTGTCAGAAAGATGTGATCAATACGACTGTCAGTTTTGCTATCTGACTTAAATGAATTGAATGTTCCGTTCAATGCATAACGTATCGCCGTTATCTCATAGGCATCTTTCATTACACCGGAGTTTTGGATAACGCCATAGGACTCGCTATGCTGGTCCACATTGAAGTCTCCCGTCAGCAACGCCGGTTTGTCGCCTGCAATCTCCTTCACCTTTGCCAGCACCAGTTTGGCACTTTCCGCACGGGCCACCACGCCAACATGGTCCATGTGGAGGTTAAAGAAATAAAACACAAAACCTGTGGACCTATCTTTAAACTCGCCCCAGGAGCATATTCTGGGCAATACAGCGTCCCACCCCTTATTAGGCTTGTCGGTAATGGTTGACAACCAGAAATCGCCATGTCGCAGCAACTGAAAGCGACCGGTTTTGTAGAAGATTGCGGAATGTTCGCCGCCCTGTTTTCCGTCATCACGGCCGATGCCGATAAAATCAAATTCCGGCAGGCTGTCTTTGATATTTACCAACTGATGGTACAGGCATTCCTGTGTTCCGAAAATATCAAAATCGTGAAACCTTATCATGGAAGCTATAACCGGAAATCTTTGTCCCCAGCCATTTCCATGCAGAGAATCTTCTTTGTTGTTATCGTTGCGCATATTATAAGTGGCCACATTAATTCGTTGGCCCGTTACCGTATTTGACAACCACAACAACCCTGCAAAGAGCAGGCAAACAACTTTTTTCATGAGCGTCTTTTTAAATGGTCAATTATTCCACCCAGCCAGGATTTTGTCCCAGTTTGGGATTCAGCTGAAGGTCTGTGTAGGGCACCGGATAAAGGTACTTATAATCTTTCCACTCCTTCGGCACATTGTCCAGCCAGTGAATTTCACCGGAGTTGCCATTGGCAAGCTGCTGCGGGTTTGTCACATTATTGGCGACGGGAGACACGTTGATATAGGTGACGCCTTTCTGCTGGTTAGCCGGTAATGTTTTGTAGAAACACACATCATTTACGCCATCGCCGTTGAGGTCCATCGGCACATCAAGGGCAGGCACATACATACCGTTCCAGGACTGGGCCAGCAACTCGCCTTTTTTCCACCTTACCAGATCATAGAAGCGGAAGCCTTCCAGCACCAGCTCGATACCTCTTTCCCTTCTGATCTCCATCAGGGCCGGATCGGTGATTTCAGGGAAGTAGTTGTTTTTCATATAGGCGTCCACGATAACCGGTTTTGCAGCAGTACCGCTGGTGACGCCGGCGCGGGCGCGCAACGCACCTACCGTTTTGCTCCAGTCATCATCTGAGAGCAGCCCCAGTTCAGCTTGTGCCTCTGCATAGTTGAGCAGTATTTCAGCATAACGCATCAGGGTGATAGCGTTCGTATTATTGCCGCCGTTGTCATAAAAGGTATCATCCAGGCTCCACTTGATAGGCATATAACCTGTATACACGTACGAAAATACCGGAGGTGCAGCGATGGTAGCCCCGTTGCTGGTCCTGGTATAGCCGCTCATACGAATAGTTTGCTGCAAACGTTTATCGCGGTTCTGTGTTTCTTTGAAGAAAGGCAGGGTATCGTACCGGTCAGTATTGGTAAACGGCGTACCATCGATATTCAGATATGTATTGATGAATTTCCGTGTAAAGCTCAGGCGGGCGCCATAGGTAGAGCTGGTATACCACCAGTTGGCATCGTTGAATACGCCGAGGCTGGCGCTGGCGATATTGGCCAGCATGATTTCGGCCGCCACCGGCGCATTGCTGATAAACAGCTGACGATAGGACTGGGCAACGCCGCCACCCTGGTTCAGGGAAAACGCCTTGCTGTCCATAACGGTTTTTGCAGCGGCAGCAGCAGCTTTCAGCCAGTCAGGCGCCGTCGCCATCAGGTTGTAGGAAGTTTGATACCTGCGGAAAGTACCTTCAAACAGACATACTCTTGACTTAAACCCGAGCACCACATTTTTGGTGATCTGGCTGCAGGTAGGATCATTGGCCAGTGTGATGTTGGCGGCAGCGAAGTCCAGATCAGCCACGACAGAGTCCATAATGAGGGTCCGCGGGTCACGGCCGGCATACAGGTTGTTATCGTTCACTTCAAACGGCTTTCCAATCCAGGGCACATCACCGAAACGTTTTACCTTGTCGAAATAAAACCACGCACGAAAGAAGCGGGCCAGTCCGACGTAATTGTTTTTCACAGCCTGTGGCACCTTCGGGTTGTTGCAGTTGGCGATGAAATAGTTGATGTTGCGCAGGTTCTTCCAATCCCAGCCAGTGGCCGTTCTGGAGGTATAAGCTCCCTGGCGCAGGAAATCAGGGACGGCATTGACAGCGCTGTAGTCTGCCATATTATCCGTCTTATAGATATCGTTGATGCCTGGCAACACATCGTAGAAGGAGTTGGAATAAAGCTTCATCCCATCTTCACTGCCGAAGATGGCGTCTTTAGTGGCAGTATCTACCGGCGCCTGGTCCAGGTTTTTGGAGCAACTTCCGGTAAGCACCCAGGCCGTCAGCACTATCCCCAGCCATGTAAGCCTTTTGGAAAGTGCGTTTTTATATTGTTGCATAGTTTATCCTTTTTTCGTTTAGCAATGATGATCAAAGCGTGACACTAATTCCCAGCGTGAAACTTTTGAGGATGGGATAGTTGTTCCCGTTACCGGAGTTGCCGGAATCGGTGACAGTGTCGGAGCGGCCAATGCTTTCCACATCGAGGTCACGGGTGATGCGGTACATCGGCGACCAGGACCAGAGGTTTTCAGCAGAGAGGAATACTCTTGCGGCATTGAGCTTCGCCCTTGAAATCAGCGCCTTAGGCAGATTGTAGCCGATCTGTATATTTTTCAGACGGATATAAGCCACATTCTGCAGGTACTTTGATTGTTGTGCTTTCAGCTCTCCGGCGCCATTCTGGGCCACATAACCACGGTAGCGCGGGAAGTAAGCATCTTGATTATCTTCAGACCAGATGTTGCCGATCTGGGATTTAGGCATATAGTTGTAAGGCCTGTTGTACTGTCCCCAGAAAACATCTGACTCTGCACCTGGCCACCAGTCTTGTTTTCCAACACCCTGAAAGAAAACGCTGAAGAAGATATTGTTCCAGTCGGCGCTGAGGTTGATGCCATAGGTATAGTGTGGCAGCGAGTCGCCGATGATGGTCATATCACCATGATCGCTTAAGGTATTAGCGCCGTTGTTAATGATACCGTCGCCGTTGAGGTCTTTGAATCTGATATCACCAGGCAGCCACTGGCCGGAGTTGGAAGCTTTAAAAAGCGCTTGTGCCTTCGCAGCTGCGGCCACATTGTCTTTGGTCCAATAGCCATCATTTACATAACCCCATATTTCACCCACTTTCTTACCGGCATACCAGTCGGTCAGTTTATTGTTGGTATTATTGTATTTGGTGATGGTAGCGCTGTAGTCGGCCAGTGTGGCGTTAACGCTGTAGTGCAGCGGTTTGGAGGCCACGTTGAACTGATCGCGCCAGCCGAGGGCTATTTCCCATCCGTTGGTTTTGAGATCGGCATAGTTGCCTTTAGGCACATCCGTACCAAAAACGGCAGGCAATGTCTGGCCAACGGTAAACATATTTTTAGTAATCCGCGTATATACGTCACCGGTAAAAGTGAGGCGGCTGTTCAGTGCGGCGAGGTCCAGGCCGAGGTTGCGCGTTGTGGATGTTTCCCAGGTGAGGCCGTCAGGCAATACCACCGGCTGTGACGTCTGTTGCGGGCGCACGCCATTGATTACTCTGCCGGATTGTTTGATCTCCAGCTTCTCCTGGAAAGCATATGATTTGATATTACCATTACCGAGAGAACCATAAGACCCCCTGATTTTCAGATCAGAAACCGCTGTTTCCGGAATATGCCAAAAGGCTTCTTTGGAAAGGCGCCAGCCGCCGGAAACAGAAGGGAAGAAAGCATACCGCTGGCTGGAAGGAAATTTCGACGAGCCGTCGTAGCGGCCATTCACTTCCAGCAGGTAACGGTCTTTATAGGAATAGTTCAACCGGAAAAATTCACCCATAATAGCCCAGCGCTCATAACCGCCGGCGGTGGCTATATTGGTGCCCAGTGCCAGATTCAGGTCTTTAGCATCGCTGTACACGAGGCCGTTGCGGGTAGTGGAAAAACCTTTATAGGTGGACTGCTCGTAGTTGAAACCTGCCATTGCCTTGAAATAATGGTCGGTGCCAAAGCGGGTTTCATATTCTGTATAAATATTAGAGGCCAGATAAAGCGTGTTATAATTGCTCATCATGAGATCATTATAACCAAGACCTACATAAGCGATAGCTCCCGGCGCATTGCTATAGGGAACGGGAACGCGTAAACGCTTCTGGTTATCGGCAGTGTTCTGCACGGTGAAGTCGCCTTTCAGTCGCAGCTTGTCTTTATAGATGTCTGCTGAAAATCCGGTCGTATTTCTGAACACCTGCTTGTTGAGGTCTACACCATTTTTACCGTAGAAGAAATCGCCTACCGTATAGGCAGCTGTGTAGGTGAGGGTGCCATCAGGATTGAAGAGCATGGAAGACGGATGGCCTTCATCTGCCAGGTTACGCCAGATGCCGCCGCCTTCGCCCACGTTGAGCGGATTGTGGTAGTCTCTGCTGGAAAACTCGGTGCTGTTGTAGATGTTCAGGAAAGGGAACAGCTGAATATTTCCTTTTGCACGCAGGTTGTACATCTTGTAATCATCAGAATTAAAACGGAACAGTCCGTCCTGACCATAATACCTGCCGGTAATATAATAACTGGCTTTACCGCTGCTACCCGAAACGGAGAGGTTATGTTCTGCAGCGCTGGTGTGGTTTTTATACAATAAGCCATACCAGTCGGTATTACCATAATATTCATAGTTGCCCGCAGCATTGACGATAGTCTTGGGCAGAGCGGGATTTTCAGCACGTTCTTTCAGCGCGGCCAGATAGGCCTGTGAGAAAGGTTGTGTTTTATTGATATTCTGGGGCACCTGGGAATAATCATTCCAGGCAGTCCAGGCTTCATTGAAGTTTTTAGCGTATTCATAACCGTCCGTCACTACATTAGGTACTGTAGTAGGTTTTTTCAGGGAGTAGTTGGTGGAGTAGGTAACGCTTAATTTGTCTTTTGCCGGTGTTTTGGTGGTGAACAGTACCACACCGAAGGCGCCACGCGCACCATAGATAGCGGCAGAAGCCGCGTCTTTAAGGACAGTAACGCTGGTCACGTCAGCAGGATTGAGCATGCTCGGGTCGCCTTCCACGCCATCGATCAGTACCAGTGCGTTTCCCCCCTGTCCGATGGAAGTGATACCACGGACATTATAGGCCGGGGCCTGTGTGGGCTTACCATCGCCCGGCACGAGGTTCAGGTTGGGCACTACGCCCTGCAGTCCCTGGCTCAGGTTAGGCAACGGACGGTTTTCCAATGCTTTGGCGGATACCTGGGTAACAGCACCTGTCAGGTTTACTTTTTTCTGGGTGCCATAACCCACTACCACCACGTCACTCAGGGAGGACACATTGGTTTTCAGCGCAACCTGAATAAAGGTTTGATTGCCTGCCGCCACAGTATCCGGGCGATAACCGACGAAACTGAAAATCAGCCGGGAGCCGGCCGGGGCATTTAATGAAAAATCGCCTTGCGGGTTGGTACTGGTACCGGACGAGGTGCCCAGCACTTTTACCGTTACACCCGGCAATGGCTGCCCACTTTCATCCAGCACCCTTCCCTTCAGCGGAAGGGTTTGTGCCGAACTGCCGTAAGCATAAGACAACAGCAATAGCATGTATAACCATCTTTTCATGGTGACATTCTGTAATTTGATGAACAGGAGTTAATTATCACGCTGCAAGTAAGAAAGAGCGGGTTAACAGGCGGATTAATTGGGGATTAACGGCCGTTATTAACAGAAAAAAAGCAGCGATTAAATTATGAAATGCGTGTTTTATCTATTAAATTAACACTAGAGAAGTTTCTTAAAGCAAAGTTAACTTCCATATCAGAAATTTCTAGCGATTAGATTTTAATTTGCCACGTTATAGAAAGCCGGTCTGTCCCGCTTCTTATTAGAACAAATGAAAAAAAGACTTACAGGATTTGTAAGGTAGCCTATGTACAGATATATAGTCTTTTTGATCATATTAATATCACTTGTTGTAGCCGGCAAGGCACAGGAGGGGTATGGCCTGGCATTCGCCAGTAAAAACATTGCCCAGGAAGATCGCACTTCACTGGACCTTACACCGGAAAAACCTGTCCAGGTGAAAGGCAGTTACAGCCTGTCTTTCGATCTTTCCTTCCAGCCTTTTTTCCGATCGTACTTCGGCTATGTGTTCAGGATAACCGATGAAAAGCGCCAGAATATCGACCTGATATATAATGTCCGCACAAAAGCATTTTATGTGGTCACGGGCAACTCATTTTCCGGCATTACCTTCTCTATCGGCCCTGACAGCCTGTTTCACCAATGGAACACCATCCGGCTGGACGGTAACAATGAAGCACATACGTTAGCCGTTACCGTCAATGGGAAACAGGTAGGCATTGCACGCAGTCCCGTTATTTCCGGCAGCATGCTCCGGATCTGCTTCGGCGCCAATTACCGCAAGGCCTTCCGGACGTTTGACCTGCCACCCATGCGGCTGAAAGATATACGGCTGTTTGCCGGCAACAGGTTACAGCATCACTGGCCACTGGACCAGACTGATGGCTTTACCGACAAAGATCTCGTCACCGGGCAAACAGCGCAGGTCAAAAATCCGGTGTGGATGCGGCCTGCATTTACTACCTGGCATAAAGCCGATTCCTTTATTGTAAAAGGAAACGCCGGCATAGCGATGGACGCCGCAACCGGTACTATTTATATCACCAGCAATGACAGCCTTTACCGCTATTCCTGTTACACCCATCAAACAGTGGCACAGGCACAGGTCCCTCATATATCACCCCAAGGGCTACACGCTGTTTTTAATCCGGCAGACAAACAGCTTTACCAGCTGATGGCCGACAGCCAGCAGGTAGCGGTATGTGATACCGGCCGGCACACATGGGATAAAGCATTAAATCCACAGAACGTCACCAGCTATTGGCATTCCAATCTCTTTTTTTCCGCGTATGACAGCAGTGTTTATATCATAGGTGGTTATGGCGATTTCAGGTATAAAAACGAAGTACACCGCTATACGCCCTCACGCCATCAGTGGGAGCAGGTGGCCATGACAGGGGACACTTTCACGCCCCGGTACCTGGCTGCGCTGGGGCACAACGAAGCCGGCGATACTGCGTATATACTTGGGGGTTACGGCAGCACTACCGGCGATCAGCTACTGAATCCGCATAACCTGTACGACCTGGTATTGTTTGATGTAAAGCGCCGCACCTTCCGCTCCATCTACCGGTTGAAAGAGCCGGAAGAACAGTTTGCCTTTGCCGGCAATATGATCCTGAATACAGCGCAACAGGAATATTATGCCCTGACTTTTGCCAACGACCGGATGAACTCTTCCCTTCAGCTGATCAGGGGCTCCTTGAAAGAACCGGTATACACCGCGATGGCCACTCCTGTACCGTTTGATTTTTACGATATACGGTCGGCCGCGAGGCTCTTCTATACACCCGAAAATGATGAACTGACGGTAGTGACGTTGTTTTCCCTGAAAAACAATACCACGCAGGTACGTATTCATACTTTGCTGTTTTCGCCTTATGGCCTCGGCGCCCAGGCACCGGCCGACAGACCGGCGCCATTGTATCTTGTCAGAATTATGATAGCGATAGGCGTGGTGATTGCGCTGTTTTTACTGGCGCTTGGCATTGCAGCACTGAACCGCAGGAAAGCGACAGCGCCCGCACCTGTTGCCCCACCGCCAGTTACAGCTACAACTATCATCATACCCGCTGCAGCTCCTGTCGCCGCGGGCCATCATTCCGGTGTGCTGTTGTTTGGCCATTTTACGGTTACCGACAAAGACGGTAATGACATCACCCGCGCTTTCAGTCCTTTGCTGAAAGAGCTGTTTCTGTTGTTATATCTGCACTCATTGCCTGGCAGGGGTGGTATTTCGTCTGAAGAAATCAATGAGGTGCTGTGGCCGGGCAGGTCTGTAAAAGACGCAAAAAACAACCGTTCGGTTAATCTTGTCAAACTAAAAAACATACTTGATAAAACAGGTGCCTATACGCTGGCGAAAGACAATGAACGCTGGATTTTCCGGTTTGAAGAGCCGGCTGTACAGACAGACCTGGACCATTATTATCAGTTGTTACAGGAGGGTTCCGGTAATATCAGTGCATTGACAGCGCTATTGAAGCGGGGACCGTTCCTGCAAGGCACCGAATATCCCTGGCTGGATAAATTTAAGGCCGATATTGCCTCCCATAATATTGAGCTGCTGGGTCATTTCCTGGAAGAAAACCCCGATGCCGCTCCGGCATTTGTACTGGAAGTATGTGATTGTATGTTGCATGCCGACTCTTTGCATGAAGAGGCTGTGCGTCACAAATGCAGGGCATTGGTAGCACTGCGGCAGCATGCGGCGGCGCGCCATCTGTACGCATCATTTTTGAAAGAATACAAAAGCACTTACGGGGCTACTTATGAGGTGGAATATGCCGAAGCGATTGCCCATTGCTGAAAATTTAAAAGTCGCCCCACGGAGGTGAGGCGACTTTATAAAATCTGGTAAAAACTTCTCTGGCAATAACTTGTGTTCCCCTGGTGTTTGACAAAAAAACGCAAGTCTAAAATTTATGGCTTTACTCAATGTAATCACCAGAAAAGTTTCTTCCCATGGTCAAATCTAATAAGGAAGCTTTGAAGGTTCACAGATGGATATCTGTCCGTCGTTTTAACAGGTACAAAGTAACAGCGATATTTCCGGCTGCAGTTTTCAATTCGGGAAAAGAAATGATCAAAGCGGGAAATTGCAAAAAAAATGCTGATGGCGAAGGACCATCAGCATTTATATAAACTCTTTCTAATTGATAATCAACGAAGTAACAACTCACACGGTTTTAATCCTGTATGTTTTTTAAAGGCAGTGGAAAAGTGGGATATGCAGGAATAACCCATGAGCATAGCCACTTCAGACACGGACATGCCTTTTTCGTACAACAGGCCTTTGGCCTTTTCCATCCTTTCTTTCTGGAAATAGTCATAGATGGTGGTACCATACATGGCTTTAAAGCCTTTTTTCAGGTAACATTCATTCATGGCTACTTTGCGGGCCAGATCGCGGATGGTGATAGGGGAATCCAGTTGTTCCAGTAAGATACTTCTTGCTTTTTCAATTTTCTCCCGGTCTTCCAGGTGTGTGAGGAAGCGGCAGCCGTAGCGTTCGTCGGGATCGTTCTGCATGAACTGGTCTGAACTGTACAGCAGTAAGTCCAGGGCGCGGCTTTGCAGGAAGATGTTTTTCAGCATTCCTTCATAGTCATGATGTACCATCGTTTCCAGCACTGATTTGGATTTGGTGCAGGGCTGGATGGTTTTCACGAAAGGTTTGCGGGCCTGGTTCTCAAAGAGGGAGAACGAGGTGGTATTTTTCTGAAGCGACTGAATAAACGCTGGCTGGAACCTGACGGTGATAAGGTCTACCGAAGGGACCTTGTCTTTACAGGCTTCTTTGTTGCCTTCTGCACATAACTGGTCAGTGCAGGCGGGATTTTTACAATATTTGCTGCCGGCCACACAATAGCGAAGTTCTATTGCGGCGGACTGCCCTCTTTTAGCCGGCTGGTATACCACCATGGCTACGTCTTCCACCGGTAGCGGCTTGTCATAAACAAAGCGCTGCAATGTAAAGTCCAGGCAATCCGGGACAGTCACGCTATCCTGCTCCGCCAGCTGTAGCTGGTCGCTCATGGCGGGCTGCGGGATGGCTAATGCCAGTATTTCCTGAATTTCTTTCACTTTACCTGATGTTTTAAAACCGGGACAAATTTAACACTTCCAATTTTAATCAAATACATTTTGACAATACACTTACAAAGCATTCCTAACATAAGGAATAACTTTTACATATCTGGAGCAGTGTGGCAGCAATCAATTGGTATAAATTTCGTTTATTCATAACAGATGGAACACAGGAAAAGGAAATTACCCCGGATCATCAGGATTATTTTGACCGTATTGTCTATACTGCTGGTATTGGTATTATGTACAGGCTGGTATCTTAACCAACACTGGACCAAGCTGTTACGCAAGGAACTATCTGGTTATGTAACGGACCTGTCAGACAGTCTGTATACCGTACAATTCAAAGAGCTGCATCTTAATGTGCTTTCCGGCAGTCTGACAGTGGACAAAGCCGCCATGACGCTGGACTCAGCGGTATACAGGCGCATGCTGGCAGCCCACCGTGCGCCGGAAAACACCTACCTCATCAGTGTGGAAAAACTACAACTGCGTTACTTTAAACCGTGGCGGTATTTCACCAGAAAAGAGCTGAGCGCCGGAGAGCTGATAGTGACCGGCCCCAGTATTGTGATGGACCAGAACAGCACCGTCAGGGACACCACCCGGCCCCGGACAGCCTATGAGGACATATCTTCCAAAATGAAATCCATCTTCATCGGGCATTTACAGCTGGACAGCACCAATTTTAAATATGTGTTTACCCGGAAAGATTCCTCCCGTGTGATACACCAGTTCCATAACCTACGGGTAGGGGTAAACGATTTTTTGATTGATTCTGTAGCTTTGAACGATCCTACCCGTTACCTGTATGCCCGTAACTATGAAATCGGCATGCGGGACTATATGAACCGCACCCGCGACAGCCTTTACTGGATGTATGTGCGTAGTATCCGTTACGATGCGGCCGAAAGGACGCTGAACATCGGCCAGTTTGAGCTACAGCCCCGATACGATAAAACGCAGTTTCAGCAGCAGACTGGCGGTGTGCAGCAGGACCGTTATGAGCTGCAGTTCAATGATATAAAAGTACAGGAACTGGACCCGCGGCTGTTACTGCAGGAGCAGCAGGTATGGGCCCGGCGTATCAACATCGGCAATGGCCGGCTGCATATTTACCGGGACCGGACCTTACCAATGCCGCCGGGTGATAAACTGGGGCAGTTCCCCAACCAGGTGCTGCAAAAGCTGCATCTGCCCATAAAAATCGATACCCTTACCGGCAACAATGTGGAACTGCAATATGCCGAGTTAAGCCCTGTTTCCAGGCACGTGGGCCAGATCAACTTTAATCATGTCCATGCCAGGCTGACTAACATCACCAATATTGACTCCATGGTGGCCCGGAATAAGCATTGTATGGCCGATTTTGACGCTATTTTCATGCAAAGCGGCAAGCTGAGGGCCCATTTTGACTTTACGCTCAACAATCCGGCGGGCCAGTTCGCCGTGTCCGGACAGTTGAAAAATATGAACGGCAAGGAACTGAACAGTGTAACCCGGCCCCTGGGCATGATAGAGATACGGTCGTGCAACATCCGGGACCTGAATTTCAATATCCGGGGTGACGAGCGCAAAGCCGCCGGCAGCGTTACCATGTTGTATGACAACCTGAAAATAGCCATCCTGAAGCAGGACAAGGACCATAAAAACTACAGCCGTAAAGGGTTGATGAGTTTTGTGGCAAATGTGATGGTCATAAAAGACGGTAATCCCCTCCCGGGGGAGAAGGTCCGGGTGGCCAATGTGACCCATGTACGGGATGTTCAGAAGTCATTTTTTAACCTGGTGTGGAAAACATTATTTACCGGGGTGAAGGAGACCGCCGGGGCCGGAAAATTATAGGGGCAAAAAAGTGGTGTCCATCCCTCTCAAAAACAGCTATTCTTTTATGGAAATCAGGCGTTTTTTTCGTATTTTTGCATGATTGTCTACCGATTTTGTTTCTAAACGATTTTACACCAACATATGAGCGAAGAATTAGTGCAAGCAACCAGCCCCAGCAACGGATATGATGCGGGGAGTATTCAGGTATTGGAAGGACTGGAAGCGGTGCGCAAGCGTCCGGCCATGTATATTGGCGACATTGGCATCAAAGGACTTCACCACCTGGTATATGAGGTAGTTGATAACTCCATCGACGAGGCCCTGGCTGGCTACTGCAAAAATATCGAAGTAACGATCTGCGAGGATAACTCTATCCGGGTAAAGGATGACGGCCGTGGTATCCCCACCGGCATTCACCCCAAAGAAGGACGTTCCGCCCTGGAAGTGGTAATGACCGTGCTCCATGCCGGCGGTAAATTTGATAAAAACACCTATAAAGTGTCCGGCGGTCTGCACGGGGTGGGTGTCAGCTGCGTGAACGCACTGAGCAGCCGCCTGCATGTGACCGTACAAACTGAAGGTAAGCTGTTTGAACAGGAATACCACCGCGGTATCCCCCAATATGCTGTACGGGAAATCGGCGTAAGCGAAACTACCGGTACTACTGTACACTTCCAACCGGATGACGAAATATTCAAGGAAACGACCTACAACCGGGAAATCCTGGCCGGCCGTTTAAGGGAACTGGCTTACCTGAACCGTAAGATCCGTATCGTTCTGTCTGACGAACGTGAAAAAGACGAAGAAGGCAACATCTTCACTGAAACTTTCTATAGCGAAGGCGGTATCCTCGAATTTATCCAGATGCTGGATAAAAACGGTCGCCGTGCGCCGCTGCTGCCTGAGCCCATCTACGTAGAAGCCCACGACGCGGAATCCAACGTAGCCGTGGAAGTGGCTCTGGTATATAACGAAGCCTTCAGTGAGAATATCTTCTCCTACGTTAATAATATCAACACCATTGAAGGCGGTACGCACGTGGCCGGTTTCCGCCGCGCCATCACCCGTGTGTTTAAAGCCTATGGCGATAAAAACAAACTGTTTGAGAAATCAAAAGTGGAAGTGACTGGTGACGACTTCCGTGAAGGCCTCAGCGCTATCATCAGCGTAAAAGTGCCGGAACCACAGTTTGAAGGCCAGACCAAAACCAAACTCGGCAACTCCGATGTGATGGGCGTGGTGGACAGCTCCGTAGCTGCCGTACTGGATGCCTTCCTCGAAGAACATCCACGCGAAGCCAAACTGGTGATCAATAAGGTGGTGCTGGCAGCACAGGCCCGCGAAGCGGCCCGTAAAGCCCGCCAGCTGGTGCAACGTAAAAGCGTGATGACCGGCAGCGGCCTTCCAGGCAAACTGGCAGACTGCTCCGACAATGACCCTATGAAGTGCGAACTGTTCCTCGTCGAAGGTGACTCGGCGGGTGGTACTGCCAAACAAGGCCGTAACCGTAACTTCCAGGCCATCCTGCCGCTCCGTGGTAAAATCCTCAACGTGGAAAAAGCCATGGAACACAAGATCTACGAAGACAATGAGATCAAGAATATCTTCACTGCCCTGGGCGTAACCATCGGCACCGAAGAAGACGATAAAGCGCTGAACCTGTCCAAACTCCGCTATCACAAGCTGATCATCATGACGGATGCGGACGTGGACGGTAGCCACATCGCCACCCTGATCCTCACCTTCGTATTCCGTTACATGAAAGCCATGGTGGAACAGGGTTATGTATACATAGCACAACCACCGTTGTACCTCGTTAAAAAAGGCAAGGAACAAATCTACGCCTGGACAGAGGAGCAGCGTAAAGCCGCTACCATTCAACTGGCCGCCGGTGGTAAAGAAGACAGCGTAAACATCCAGCGTTATAAAGGTCTTGGTGAGATGAACGCAGAACAGCTGTGGGACACTACCATGGACCCGGAAAAACGTACGCTGAAGCAGGTGACCATCGAAAGCGCCGCTGAAGCAGACCGCGTATTCAGCATGCTGATGGGCGACGAAGTACCGCCGCGCAGAGCATTCATCGAATCACACGCGAAATACGCGAAAATCGACGCATAAGTTCATTATCAGTATAAAAAGAGAACGCCCATTGATACTATTATCAATGGGCGTTCTCTTTTTATATATTATTATGGCTATTCCCTGGAGATAATATAGTTGGCCAGCAACTGATACAGGAACACACCGATCAGCATAACGGCCACGAATATATTAGCATAATCGTTGGTGATAAATGCGAAGGTGATGCCCAACAGCCCTATAACCGCCAATACCAGGGTATAAATACGGAAGATTTTTTTGTTCTTTTTTGACTCCGGCGCATACATGCTGGAAACCGGCAACAGCAATACACCGGAACAGATAGCGACAGCCAGCAAGCCGGGAATGGCCGTGATCCAGTAGGCAGCTGCAGCCAACAACGCCACCAGCAGCAGGCAGCCTACCATGGTGGAAACCCTGATCTGCTGCGGTGTTAACGCGTAACGACCGTAAGGGTTCAGCCGCAGGAACAGGTTACTCACCGGTACTATCAGCCATGTGGACAATGCCGCCAGTGCCAGCAACACATATAACGGAAAGAACACTTTGCTGGCGATCTGTGTGAAAATAAAGATGCCGACAATGATCAGCCACTGCATGCCCGCCTTTTGCCTTCCCATAAAAAAAGCATAGTTCAGGAACTGGCGGTACAGCCAGTAACGGGCTTTCATTGCCTGTACCATGCCGCTCTTGGCCCATTGCTGGTTGGGGTCCAGTTTCAGCGATTCCCTGAAATGTTCCAGGGCTTTCCGGTGATCGCCGGCCTCCAGCCATTTCCAGCCGAGATTAGCATGGGTATAGGCATTTTCCGGATTATGTTCCAGCGCTTCGTGCAAATTGGAAAATGCCTCCTCTTTTTTGCCCAGGTTAAACAGCGCATTGGACCGCAGGTTGAGACACACCAGGTTCTCCGGGTCTATGGCCAGTCCTTCCTGTGCTTTTTGCAGGGCGCCCTGGTAGTCCTTTTTAAACAGCAGTATCTGGCTCCACATGCCGAAGTAATCAGCCTGGTAGGGATGAATGGCGACCGCCTCACTGATAGCCAGCAACGCTTCGTTGTACTGGTTTTTATTAAGTGCCAGCCGTGCTTTCAGGTACAGGAACCGGTCGTCGTCCGGAGCAAAGCTCAGCGCATTGTTGACTACCTGTTCCCCCTCTTCTGTCTTGCCCATTTCGAGGTAACAGATAGCCAGCAGGAAAAGGGCGTCGATGTCATTGGCGCTGGTGCTGAGATGTTGTTTCAGGGTGGTCAGCGCATCCTGGTAACGCCCTTGTTGCAGCAGTAACTGGGCACGCTGAATGAGTACAGCCATAGTTATTTCTTTATATCCAGGTATTTCAGCACATCGTCATACAGGCCGGCCTCGTTGGAATACAAGGCATAGTTGCGGGCAGTGTTGAACCATTCCCGTGTGGTAGCCTTATGTGTTTTGATGGCTTTCACCAGTTCTTTTTGTGATATAGGTTGTGGCACTCCTTTCTGTAATGCTTCGAGGAGCTTGTCTTCCACGGCGAGGTCCACGATCGCCTTCAGGTCGGCGCCGGAATAGCCGGCCGTTGCTTTCGCGAGGGCTTTATAATCCACGTCCGATACGGGTTTGTTGCGCAGTTGCAGCTTCAGGATGGATTCGCGGCCATCTGTATCGGGTGGCGCCACAAAGATGATGCGGTCAAACCGGCCGGGGCGGCGGAAAGCCGGGTCGAGGCTCCAGGGCGCATTGGTAGCGCCGATGATCAGCACATTTTCATTGTTTGCCGCGATACCGTCCATCTCTGCCAGGAACTGATTGATCAGGTGACTGGCACCGCTGTTGCGCATAGAAGTGCGGTTAGCGCCGAGCGCGTCCACTTCATCGAAGAAAAGCACGCAGGGTTTGCGTTGGCGGGCCAGTTCGAAGAGCGCATGCAGGTTCTTTTCACTGTTGCCGATCCACATGTCCAGAACATCGTGTATGCCTACGTTGATGAATTCCGCCTGTATTTGTCCGGCTGTGGCTTTGGCCAGATAAGTTTTACCGCAGCCCGGAGGGCCGTACAGCAAGATACCGCCGCCTGCTTTTTTGCCATAGGCTTTATAGAGGTCGGGGAATTGCAGCGGTTTGATGATTTTCAGGTCTATTTCCTGCTTTTCTCTTTCCATGCCGCCTACGTCGGAGAAGTTCATATCCGGTTTCTCCAGCGTGAAGACTTTATCCGGATCTTCCATAGAGTCGTCTTCCTCGTAGGAGGTGGCCGGCTGTTGTTGCGGCAGGCGGAACTGGGCATCGAGGGCTTCGTCGCGGAAGCCGGGATTGAGCTGCAACAGATGCTGATAAATCTCCTTTGCCGACTGGAGGGAGTTTTCCTTTACCAGTATGCGGCAGTGGAGCAGGAGCGCATCGAAATGGTCCGGCTCATGATGTTCCAGTTGTTCCAGTACAACTATAGCGGCAGAATATTTTTGCTGATGATAAAAGGTACGGGCCAGTCCGAGCTGGGCGGCGGTATGGTCCGGCGACAGTTCCAGCACTTTACGGTACTGTTCTTCTGCCTGCACATATTCATAATCCTGTAACAGCACCTGGGCCAGATGTAAGCGCAACGGCACATTCTCCGGTGAAAACTGCACGGCTTCCTGTAATTGTTTGACTACTTCCGATGACATAATGTGCTTTTAATAATGATAAATCCCGAGCAGTAATAATACGGAATTACCCTACAAAAATATTGTTAATATTGACTTTGCCGCCTTCCTTCCCACTGCCTGCACTCTATTTATTTATTAACATTTTATTTAATTTAATTTTTATTACATATATTGCACCTGAATTTATCCCTATGCCCGTATATTAACCGGTACACCTATTCCAACTTGAATGGCTGGCGGCAGCATTTCTGCCGGCCAATTCCCCGGTTTTCCTTATGCAGCGGCACAAATACAGGACAGCATTAAATAACAAAACATATGCGTTTGAAAATCTTCGTATGGGCCGTTGTCGCGATTATTACAGGAGCAGGACTTGCTGGCTGTTCCAAAAAGAAAGAAGCAACGCCTGAGGGCACTTTCACTTTCCGGGTAGGGGATGTTACCTACCATTCCAACTCTACACAGGGTTATATTTCCGATACCGTTATTGCCGGCAAAAAGACGCTGATAATAGATGGTGTCACCAACAATTTCACCAAACATATGGAACTGATGATCACTTTCCCCAATGGCCTTCAGGCCGGACAGTATGATCAAAGCGCTGGTGAAATGACGCTGATGGATATTCAGCAAAAAGAAGAGGGCTACATTACCAAAGCCATCTCCATCAAACTTGAAAGCATTAATAGTAAACAAGCGGAGGGTACCTTCTCCGGCACTTTAATTAGTGGTGAAATAGAAAAACCTTTAACGGACGGGACTTTCAAAGTCTATTTTTAAGCAGAAACCGTTTAAAAAAACAAGAGAAACCCTGTCTTTTGAGGCGGGGTTTTTTCGTAGATAACAGGCACAGGAATACGTTATTTTCGTATAGTCATATGGGTTGTCTTAACAAAATTATTGTTTAAGAACTGTTAAACAATTTTGTCCTGACACCTACTTTGTTGATTGTTAACATTGTTTTCATACAAATTCTTAAACCTGATATTTAATTACCTTAATTGCAGATTAACAAGGTTATTTTAAGATCATTTTAAGTAGTCCTTAACAATTTGGTAATGATGAGTTAACATTCTGGTTGCTTTGGAGTAGTTGTTTTGCACCTGTAAATACTTACAGGCTTTATGAAATCATTTGTCACGCTTTTAGCGAGCATTCTGGTCGTTTTATGTTTTAACAACACACAAGCGCAGATCACCACCTCTATCATCTCAGGTAAAGTAGCCGATCCTGCTGGTCAGGCTATCCCCGGTGTAACAGTGGTAGTATTAAACACCGCCACCGGCACTAAAAACGGTACACAGACCAACAGCGACGGTCGTTATATTGTACCCAACCTTAATCCGGGCGGTCCTTATACTATTACCGTTTCTTTCATCGGTTATAAAAAAGAAGTAAAAGAAAATGTGAACCTGGCACTGGGTACTATCAACTTCAACTTTAAATTACAGGAAGAATCCACCGCGCTGAGCGAAATCGTGGTTACCGGCAACACCGGCAGCAAAACCGGCGGCACCAAAATAGGACAGGAGCAGATCAAAAGCATCCCCAGCCTGAGCCGCAGCCTGCAAGACCTCACTAAAGTAACGCCACAGAGCAATAACAACTCATTCCTCGGTACCAACTACCGTTATAATAACGTGACTGTAGACGGCGCGATCAACAACGACGCGATCGGCTTCAGCCCTTCCCTTGGCGGTCAGAGCTCTACAAGCGGTCAGCCAGGCAGCAGCACCCGTACCAACCCCGTGTCTCTCGATGCGATCCAGGACGTACAGGTATTACTGGCTCCCTTCGACGTAAAAGTTGGTAACTTCCTCGGTGGTAGCGTGAACGCTGTTACCCGCAGCGGTACCAATGAAGTACACGGTTCCATCTACGGTTATGGCCGTAACGCCTCTATGATTGGTAAAAACAACGCCGGCGACGGTTCCAAACTGCCCAGCGACTTCCATGAATACCAGGCAGGCGCCCGTGTAGGTTTCCCTATCATCAAAAACAAATTGTTCTTCTTCACCAACGAAGAAATCACCCGTCGTGTAGACCCGGTGATCCTCGCCGCAGGTTCTGCTGATGGCGGTGGCATCCTCACTGAAAAAGACGCTGCTGACATCACCGCTGTAATGAAATCCTATGGCGTGGATATCGGAACTGCCGGTAACACCAGCATCTACTCCAATTCCAACAAATTCTTCAACAGACTGGACTGGCACATCAACGACAAACATCACCTGTCTCTCCGTAACAATACCATCACCTCCGAAGCTACCAACCTGGAACGTGACCAACAGAACTTCCGTTTCAAAGGCATCGACTTCAAACAGGTGAACAACCAGTCTTCTACTGTTGCTGAACTGAAAAGCAACTTCAACAGCTCCCTCTCCAACAGCCTGATCCTGGGTTACTCCAGCGTTCATGACTACAGAGACCCGCTGTCTGATCCTGCTACTCCGCAGATCCAGATCAAAGGCCGTACCGCCGGTTCCACCATCTTCCTCGGTACTGACCGTGAAGCCAGTATCTTCAACATGAAACAAAAAACCTTTGAAGTAACTGATAACGTAACCATCTTCAAAGGCAACCATACCATCACTGTAGGCACCCACAACGAGTTTTACAACATCACTTATGGTTTCGTAAACTCCTGGAACGGTCGTATCGACTACAACAGCGTTGACTCTTTCCTCGCTAACATGCCTACCCGCGTACGTGGCAACTATAACTACGCCAACAACTCCCGCGATAACATCATGGCCAATCCTCCGGCACAGTTCAAAGTGAACCTGCTGAGCCTGTACGGTCAGGATGAAATCCAGCTGACTGATCGCTTCAAAATCACTCCGGGTATCCGTTTAGACTATACCGGTATCCCGAACAAACAGCCTTTGAGCGACAAAACCACCAAAGCGCCTGTTGATGCAAACTACGGTAACACCTATACGTACACCAAACCTCAGGATATCAGAAACAACTTCCTGAACAATGTGCAGATCTCTCCGCGCTTAGGTTTCAACTATGATATCAAAGGTGACAACAGCCTTGTACTGCGCGGTGGTACTGGTCTCTTCACCGGCCGTATTCCTTTCGCATGGTTAGGTTATGCTTACTACAACAACGGTGTAACTTATGGTGCATACGACCAGCGTTCTACCAAACCTTTCGTAAACGGCCCGATCCCTGCAGCAAAACCTTCTGCCAACGGTATCGCCGACTTCGCAGCTCAGAACGGTGCTAAAGTAAACGATGCTTCCGGTGCTACCCAGGTGGACCTGATCGACAATAACTTCAAAATGCCTCAGGTATGGAGAAGCAGCCTCGCGCTGGAATACAACACCCGTGACCAGTGGAAATTCAGCATCGAAGGTATCTATACCAAAGTTATCAAAGACCTGATGTTCCAACAGATCAACCTGGTCGACAATCCCACCTACTATGCATATGATGTGAATAAACAACAGCCTATCTGGTCTGGTGCCAAAATCAATCCGTTATATACGAATGCTTACCTGTTGTCCAACACCGATCAGGGTTACCGCTACAGCATCACTGCCCAGGTGTCCAAATCCTTCCCGTTTGGCCTGAGCTTTATGGCAGCCTACACTTACGGACAAGCTAAAGACATCACCAACGGCATCCGTAACTCCATGGAGTCTAACTGGCAGCTGAACCAGGCGCTGAACCCGAACAATCCGGCACTGGCTTACTCCAACTTCGACATTCGCAACCGTATCGTAGCTACTGTTGGTTATAAACACGGCTGGGATGCCAAAAACAAATGGGTTTCCAACTTCTCCCTGTTCTTTAACACTTCTTCCGGTTTACCTTATACATATGGTTTCGTAAACGCTACCGTACAGGGAACTCCTCAGCAGGTGAGCCTTGCTTACATCCCGAAAGATGTAGCAGAAGCAACCAACTTCTTTGCTGATGTTAACGGCAAAACGGCTGTTCAACAAGCAACTGAGTTCATGAACTACATCAACGCTGACAAATACCTGAGCGGTCGCAAAGGCCAGTTCACAGAGCGTAACGGTGGCCGCACACCATGGAACACACAGGCTGACTTCCGCTTTAGCCAGGATTTCAACTTCAAAGCCGGTAAAACCATGCACACCCTCACCCTCACTTACGATATCGTGAACGTGACCAACCTGATCAACAAAGACTGGGGTATTCAGTACTTCTCACCGAACACCTTCAATTCCATGGCCAGCGTAGGTGCTACACCAACAGGAAAAGTAGTAAACAACTACCCTGTTCTGAAACTGGAAAATCCGGGATCTCCTTACTCCAAAGACTTCTTTGGTTCCCGTCACCAGATGCAGCTGGGCCTGAGATACAGCTTCTAAGTTCAGATAACAACATAAAAAAAGCCGCAGGAATTAACTCCTGCGGCTTTTTCATTTTTATGATGTAGGTTATTTGATGGTAAATACTGTTCTTACTTCAGCGCGAACTTTGATGGATTTGAAATCAATTTCAGGAGCGCCACCACCTACTGCATCAGCAGATTTGAACATTGCGTTGGACATGATCTGCGGACGGTAATCAGTATAGTTATCGGTGCTGATTTCCTGTACTTCGAGGATACCGTCGATGCTGTTACCGATAGCTGCCAGCATATATTCCGCTTTCTCTTTAGCCGCTTTTATGGCTTTGATTTTTACTTCCTTACGGTACTGGTCCATTTTGCTGGAAGTATAAGAAGCGATGCGGGTGCTTTCCACACCTTCCGCGTCTATAGCGCCCAGGATATCGTTGATTTTATCCAGTCTGGTCAGTTTCAGGCGATATTGCTTGCGGGTCATAAATTCAACCGGATCTTTTTTCTTACGCAGGAAGAACTCGTTGTTAAAGCCGTTCACGTTTTCGATGGTGAGGGTTTCTTTAGGTAATCCAGCATCAGCGATGGCTTTCACCAGTTGTTTTTCCAGGGTGGTGATGTCCACTTTTGTTTTCCCTTTTAAATATTCTCTCAGGGCGATGTCCAGGTTTAACTCATCAGGTGTGATTTCTATTTCAGCAGAACCAGTTACTTCAATTTTCTTTACCTGTTTATTGTCAGCCTGTTGGGCAAAAGTGCTCAGAGCGAAGAATAATCCGGCGGCTAATAACATTACCTTTTTCATGTGTCTTTGTTTTTCTTATTTAAAAAAATTGTTTTCGATGTTTATTACACCCTCATGATGCAGTACAAAACCGTGTTTCCACAAAAGCAGGGGAAAAAATTTTTCAACGGCATCATATAGTCGAATTAAATCATTCGTTTCATATTATGAATGAAACGATTATGCAATAAAAAAGTTACAGAAAATTATTTGCGGCTGTCGGTTATGCCTTTGAGGAAAGCATAGAGATCGTTCATATTACGGATACGGTTTACCACCAGCATAAAGTTTTTGCCTACCTGTTTAAGTTTGGCGTTGTTGGTACGGGTTTGTATATACGTTAATATATGGTTGAACGTAGGTGATTCAAAATAGGGGGAGTCGGGGTTATTGATAAAGTAGCAGCGGAGGTTTTCTTCTTTGAGCATCATTTTCTCGAAGCCCAGCTGAATAGCCATCCAGCGGCAGCGTATCATGGTGAGCAGGTCTTTTACTGGGTCGGGCATGGGGCCGAAGCGGTCTGTCAGTTCATGTTCAAACTGTTGTAACCTGCCATCGTCTGTGGTGTTGTCCAGTTCCTGGTATAGGTTCAGACGTTCCTGGATACTTTCTATATAAGTATCCGGGATCAGTATTTCGAGGTCAGTATCGATTGTACAGTCATTGACGAAGTCTTTTTTCTCTTCCAGTTGTTCTTTAAAGAGATCGCGGAATTCGTTTTGTTTCAGTTCGCGGATAGCTTCGTCCAGGATCTTCTGGTACATATCGAAGCCTATTTCCGCCATGAAACCGCTTTGTTCGCCACCGAGCAGGTTACCAGCGCCACGGATGTCGAGGTCGCGCATAGCGATCTGGAAGCCGCTGCCCAGCTCACTGTGCTGTTCAAGGGTTTGCAGGCGCTTACGGCTGTCGGCCGTGAGTGTGCTCATGGGAGGCGCCAGCAGGTAACAGAAAGCCTTCTTGTTACTGCGTCCTACACGGCCACGGAGCTGGTGCAGATCGCTCAGCCCGAAGTGGTGCGCATTATTGATGATAATGGTATTGGCATTGGGGATGTCCACGCCGCTTTCCACGATATTGGTACATACCAGCACATCGTATTTGCGGTCAATGAAATCGAGAATGACTTCTTCCAGCTGATGGCCTTCGAGCTGGCCATGGGCCGTAGCAATTGCCAGATCAGGGCAAAGGCCCTGTATCAGTGAAGACATTTCCGCCAGGCCTTTTACGCGGTTATGCACAAAGTACACCTGCCCGCCTCTTTCCGTTTCATAATAAATGGCGTCGCGGATAGCATCCTGATTGAAGACCTGTACTTCCGTTTCAATAGGCTGCCGGTTAGGCGGCGGCGTATTGATAATGGAAAGGTCACGGGCACCCATCAACGAAAACTGCAACGTTCTTGGTATAGGCGTTGCCGTTAGGGTGAGGGTATCCACGTTATGTTTCAGCTGTTTCAGTTTTTCTTTGGCAGATACGCCGAATTTCTGTTCTTCATCCACCACCAGCACGCCCAGGTCCTTAAACTTCACGTCTTTGCTCAACAGGGCGTGTGTACCAATGATGATGTCGATCTTGCCTTCCTCCAGCTTTTTAAGCGTTTCTTTTTTCTCTTTGGAAGATTTGAACCTGTTAAGATAGTCCACCGTGCAGGGGAAATCTTTCAGGCGCTCGGAGAACGTTTTATAGTGCTGGAACGCGAGGATGGTAGTAGGCACCAGTACGGCAGCCTGTTTCCCGTCCACGATGGATTTGAAAGCGGCGCGGATAGCGACTTCTGTTTTACCGAAGCCTACGTCGCCACATACGAGACGGTCCATGGGGGCGGGGCCTTCCATGTCCCTTTTCACATCGGCGGTAGCTTTACTTTGGTCCGGCGTATCTTCATACAGGAAGGAGGCTTCCAGTTCTGTTTGCAGATAGGTGTCCGGTGCGTGTGCAAAACCCTGCTGGGCTTTACGCACGGCGTATAGTTTGATCAGGTCTTTGGCTATGTCCTTGACCTGTGTTTTGGCTTTTTCTTTCAGCTTGTCCCACGCGTCGCTGCCGAGTTTGTTGACTCTCGGCTCCACGCCCTCTTTGCCGGTGTATTTGCTGATTTTGTGCAGGGAGTTGATATTTACATACAACAGGTCGTTGTTTTTGTAAATGATGCGGATAGCTTCCTGCATTTTGCCACCGGATTCGATCTTTTGCAAACCGCTGTACACGCCCACGCCATGGTCGATGTGTGTTACGTAATCGCCGGGTTGCAGCTCCCGCAAGGTTTTCATGGTAATCGCCTTGTTTTTGTTGTAGGCTTGTTTTACCCTTGATTTGTGAAAACGCTGGAAGATCTGGTGGTCCGTGTAACAGGCAAGTTTCAGGGAATGATCAATGAACCCGTGGCTGATGGCCACCGGTATGGGGAAGAAGACAAAGTCTGCCTTCAGGTCTTCGAAGATACTGCGCAAACGTTCGAGCTGGCGCGGGTTATCAGCGAATATAAAGAGAGAATATTTGTTGTTGTTATGTTGCGCGAGGTCTTTGATCAGGAGATCGAACTGTCTGTTGAAGACGGGCTGTTCCTGTGTATCAAAGGCGATGGTCGTTGATGCTATGCCTTTCTCCGTGAGGTATTCTTTATTACCGAAAACCACGGTCGTTTTCTCTAGCAGCTGTTCCATGAGGGGAGCGGCTTTTACGAAGTCATCGCTGCTGAGCGCCATGTCTTCGTCATCGTTCACCTTCACTTTCTGACCGGTCAGCAGCCAGTCATCGAGCCGTTGTTCCATCTGTTCCACCACGCCCTGGATGTAAGCAGGGTCTTTCATCCATACTACGGTATTGGCGGGCAGGAATTCCACGAGTGACGTTTTCAGATGGTCTACCGTGTGGGTGTCCATATTAGCGATGAGCGTCACCTGTGTCAGCTTGCGTTCGCTAAGCTGTGATTCCGGGTCAAACAGGCGGATAGAGTCGATATCTTCCCCAAACAGTTCAATACGGTACGGCTTTTCGTTGCCGAAAGAATAGATATCCAGGATACCACCTCTCAGGGCATACTGGCCTGGCTCATATACAAAGTCGGTATGTTCAAACCCCCAGCCTATCAGCTTCTCCAGCAGCGGGTCCACTTTCAGCACGTCTCCTACTTTCAGCTGCACCATATTGGAGCTGAAGGCCTTGCTGCCGGCCACTTTCTCCCAGAGTGCTTCGGGATAGGTGACCAGTACTTTTTTACGGATACTGTCTCCGGAAAATTTCATCAGCGCTTCCGTACGCAACATACTGTGGCTGCTGTTGAACTCCTGGAACTGTCCGGTTTTTTTAAAGGAATCGGGGAAATAGAAAATATCCAGCGCTTGGCTGAGTTCTTCCAGATCGTTCTGGAAATAGGCTGCCTCCTCTTTATCATTCAGAATAAAGAGATGGTTCGCTTCTGCATTGGCCCAGACTGATACTGCCACAAAATTTATTGCACTCCCACTCAGGGAAGAAAGCTGAAAGTATTGTGGGGCGGGTGTTTGAATCCCCTTCACCAGCGTCTGCAGGCGGGCATCACGTTGAAATAATTGTAATACAGCCTGTAAATTCATGAAGGTTGCAAAGATACGAACATTTGTTTATTTGGTTATTTAGAGATTTAATTATTTGTTTTTCGTAACAGCAAAAGAGCCAATGGCACACTGGCCAAATATTCAAATGATAAAATTCAAAATGTTTTGTTATATTCAGTGACACCAAATTCCTTTTTCCATGCAGGAGATCTGGTATACAGGCATCGTCACCCGGCTGTTAGATGAAACACCCAATACAAGGCGTTTCTGGATACGTATACCAGAGCTGGAACGATTTGATTTCAAGCCAGGGCAGTTTGTCACCCTGGACCTTCCCATTCATGAAAAGAAAAACAAGCGCTGGCGCAGTTATTCCATTGCATCCCATCCGGACGGCACCAATGAATTTGAACTGGTGATCGTGCTGCTGGAGGGAGGTGTTGGCAGCACCTATCTTTTCAATGAGATCAAAGAGGGGAGCACCTTACAGGTAAGAGGCCCGCTGGGCATGTTCACCCTGCCGGCAGACATGGAAAAAGACCTGTTCCTGATCTGCACCGGTACTGGCATAGCGCCGTTCCGTTCCATGGTGCATCATATACAGCTGCATCAGCTGCCACATCCCAATATCCATCTGATTTTTGGCTGCCGGTACGAACAGGACCTGCTGTACGCTGATGAAATGCGGCAGCTGGACAAGGACATGCCACGCTTTCATTACATCCCCACGCTGAGCCGCCAGGAAGACTGGGCCGGCAAAAAAGGCTACGTACACAGCATCTACGAGGAAATCCTCGCCGGCGACAAACGGCCCGCCAACTTCTACCTTTGCGGCTGGAAAGCCATGATAGATGAGGCACGGCAGCGCATCACCGCTATGGGGTACGACCGCCATGACATACATCTTGAGCTGTACGGATAAAGCTTAGAAACAATAGCCGAAACCTGTGTCCATATTAGGGGTTACCTGATTGGAAGAAAACATCAGCATAGCTCCTATCCTGAATATAAAATGTTTATTGATAAAATGCCGCCGGCCTCCGATTGACAACCACCCCAGAATAGTGCGATCCGAAGCCCCTTCTTCAAACCAAAGCGAGTCGCCAAACATGTAAGTCATACCACCACCCACTTCCAGGCAGTTCCTGTCCGGATCAGGCAGGGCGAACACATAATTAATACCTCCAAAGAGAGTGGGGCGGTCGGGAACGGAAAAGCCGTGTGTAATTGTACTGTCCCGGATTGTTCTTCCCGCCGGGACACGTTTATGAGAGTACCATGTTTCCTCATAACGAGGCACGATACCGGCGCCTACGCGCATTCCCCAACCAGTTCTTTTTCCATTAAAACGCGTATCATAGTTAACGCCAATACCGCAGGCAGGCCCGAACAGCGTGCCATACACGACATGCGGCCATTTCTTAGGCAAATAAACCGGTTGTTCTTTGCGGGGGCGGGAATGAAGGGTGGAGTCCCGGGGCGTGTTTTGGGCAGAAAGGGAAATACTGCAAAACAAAAGGGCCACAGTCGTTACAGTTCGTATATGCATAGGGGTAAGGGATATACGAATTAAACGGCTGTGGCCCCTGATATGTTACATGATCTTGCTCAGAACAATGTTTTTCACTTCTGTGAGCGGAACGCGTTCCTGCTCCATGGAGTCACGGTAACGGATGGTAACGGTTCCGTCTTCTTTGGTCTGGTGGTCAATGGTCACGCAGAAAGGCGTACCGATGGCGTCCTGACGGCGGTAACGTTTGCCAATACTATCTTTTTCCTCGTAGTAGCAATGGAAATGTTGTTTACACTCATTTACGAGTAATTGCGCGACTTCCGGCAGACCATCTTTTTTGGTCAGCGGGAACACCGCCAGTTTGATAGGCGCCAGTTTCGCGGGGAACTTCAGTACCACGCGGCTGTCCTGCTTTTCCGGTGTGCTGAGGTCCTGCTCTTCGTAAGCGTTGCAGACTGTCAGCAGGAACATACGATCCAGACCGATAGAGGTTTCTATCACGTAAGGCACGTAGTTCTGGTTTATTTCCGTATCGAAATACTGGATTTTTTTCTTGCTGTATTCCTGGTGTTGTTTCAGGTCGAAGTCAGTACGGGAGTGGATACCTTCCACTTCCTTAAAGCCAATCGGGAAGTCGAATTCGATGTCCACAGCGGCATCGGCGTAGTGCGCCAGTTTCACGTGGTCTTTGAAACGGTATTTGGAAGGATCGGTGCCGAGGCTCAGGTGCCATTGCATCCTTTCTTCTTTCCATTTCTCATACCATTCTTTCTGTGTGCCAGGGCGTACGAAGAACTGCATTTCCATCTGTTCAAATTCACGCATACGGAAAATGAACTGACGGGCAACGATTTCATTACGGAAGGCTTTACCAATCTGCGCGATGCCGAAAGGCACTTTCATCCTGCCGGTTTTCTGCACGTTGAGGAAATTCACGAAGATACCCTGTGCAGTTTCCGGACGCAGGTATATTTCGCTGGCTTCGTCAGTAACACTGCCCAGCTGGGTGGAGAACATCAGGTTAAACTGACGGACGTCTGTCCAGTTGGATGTCCCGCTGACAGTGCAGCTTATCTTTTTCTCTTCGATCAGGGTTTTCAGGCCTGCGAAGTCATTTTCTTTCAGGAGCTCGTCCATTTGGGCCAGCACGGCGTTGCCTTCTGCTTCAGGCAGCGTTTCAGCATACGCTTCAATCAGGTGGTCTACCCGGTAGCGTTTTTTGCTGTCCTTGTTGTCGATCATGGGATCGCTGAAGTTGTCCACGTGACCGGACGCCTTCCAGGTGGTAGGGTGCATAAAGATGGCCGCATCAATCCCCACGATGTTCTCGTGCAGCTGGGTCATGCTTTTCCACCAGTAGTCCTTAATATTTTTTTTCAGCTCGGAACCGTACTGACCGTAGTCGTACACCGCGCTGAGCCCATCGTATATTTCGCTGGACTGAAAAACAAAACCGTATTCTTTACAGTGCGATATGATCGCCTGGAATTTATTCTGATCTGTAGACATAGTCGCGCAAAGATAAATGCCAATTTTGAAAATATGATTGTAATTATTTTATTATATATATCTAACTAAGATAAATATTTTTACCCCTCTTCCACCGCATCAACGGGGGCTGGGGGCTCATGAGGTACTTCTATTTGTTTTACCCAGACAGCATAATCATTGGGGTAGATCTCTCTTCCGGAGTGCTTTATGTATTGGCGGGTAAAAACCGCTCCGAAATACAGGATGGCTGCGGAATAGTATACCCATAACAGGATAATGACCACAGAACCTGCCGCCCCATAGGTAGAGCTGACCTTGCTGGCTCCCAGGTAGTAGCCGATGGCGAATTTACCGATCATAAACAGCACGGCCGTCGCCACAGCGCCCACCCGCACGTCTTTCCATTTGATCCGCGCATCGGGCAAGACCTTGAAGATGATGGCAAACAGGGTGGTGATCACCAGGAAAGGCACTACCAGGTTGGCCACATATACGATGAGGGTGGTGGTCAATTTAGTAGGGATAAGCTGTGTCAGTACATTCTGAAACAGCTCCACCAGGCCATTGACAGCCAGCGATACCAGCAAAATAAAGCCCATGCTGACTACCAGCGAAAAAGACAACAATCTGTTGATGAGCATACGCAGCAGGCCGTTTTTCTTGGGCTTCGATTTCAGTCCCCAGATAAAATTGATAGAATCCTGTATTTCTGCAAACACACCGGTGGCGCCAATGATCAGTGTCACAAAACCCACCATGGTGGCCCAGCTCATATCGTTGGACAGGGTAGCGTTGCGGATCATGGATTGTATCTGGATGGCCGCCTCGCTACCAACCAGGCCTTGTATCTGGCCATATATACTGCCTTCCACCGCTTCCTTTCCAAGGAACAGGTCACAGAAGAAGATGATGATAATGAGCATGGGAGCTACGGAGAAGATAGTATAATAAGCCAGCGCGGCGCTGAGTTTCAGCACTTTATCGTCTATAAAAGCACTGCCGGACGCCTTTAGCACCGTCCAGTACAGTTGTATTTTTCCCATTGTTTTATTCATGCTGCAGGTTTTTACCCACAGGAAGCAAAAAGCATGCATAGGCATTTGCTTCCTGTGGCATAGGCGTAGTGCGGGTGATTATTTCAGTTTAGGATTGTTGGTATGCCGGGTAGCGTCCCGGATATTTTTTTTGTCGAAGTTTTTCTCCAGTGCCACGGTCATGTCTATGCCGGTTTGATTGGCAATACATAACACCACCCACATGACATCGGCCAGTTCATCGGCCAGTTCCCTTTTTTTGTCACTGTCTTTAGCAGACTGGTCGCCAAACTGCCTGGCCATTACACGGGCCACTTCACCTACTTCTTCCGTGAGGATGGCCATATTGGTCAGCTCACTGAAATAGCGTACCCCGGTAGTGTTGATCCAGTTGTCGATTTTTTCCTGTGCTTCCTGTATAGTCATGGATAATGAATTGTAGTGTTTAAAGATAACGGATTGCAGGCATAATGGTTTTATGTTATTCCCGCTGGTGGGTGTCTATAATAATAGTGACCGGCCCATCGTTGAGCAGCGCTACTTTCATATCAGCGCCAAAGATGCCGCGCTGGATGGTGGTCCCAAGGTCCTGCTCCAGCTGTACGATCATTTTTTCATACAGGGGGATGGCCACGTCCGGTTTACTGGCACGGATATACGAAGGCCTGTTGCCTTTTTTCGTAGAAGCGTGCAGGGTAAACTGGCTGACCAGCAGTATGTCAGCATGCATGTCTTTTACGGAAACGTTCATTACGCCGGCATCATCGTTGAAAATGCGCAGGTTGACGATCTTGCTGCTCAGCCACTGGATATCTTCCGGGCCGTCAGCATCTTCAATGCCCAGCAAAACCAGCAGGCCCTGCCCGATCTGGCCGGTGATAACGCCATCCACTGTGACAGATGCTTCGGATACCCGCTGTATAACTGCTCTCATATCAAATTCCTGTTTTAATCAGGCGGAAAATTAAGACAAACCACGGTAACATTTCCTGCTTTTGTACGCTTAACAGATACCAAAATCTATTGTTTATGCCACGTATTTTACCAGGTATCCTGTTAGTCGCCCTGCTGGCAGGCAGCTGCAGCCGTAAGGACAAAACTCCCTGTAACAGCAATGACATTGCTACCCTGAAGGCGGCCATCGGTTTCCCGTTCCGGTTGACCGATCCGCAAACCGGCGCAGATCTCGTCACCGGCCCGGGAGCCACTATTCCGCTTGACAGTGTACGATTTATCCGGCCCAATGGCCAATCCGGCTTCTGGGTGGAAAAGGCCACCCGTCGTAACAGCGTTACCTATCTCCAGGGACCTGCCGCGCCAAACATGGTGCTTGAAGTTGGCCAAACCGGCAAGGTCGTGCAGTTGAAAATAAATATGGTATTCAGGCAGGTTGCCTGTTCCTCCGAACTTACCGGCGTTACCGTCGGGGATAACGCTGTACCACTTAAAAAAGACAGCACTGACGCTTATCTCATTCCTTTTTCCCGGTGATCTTTTTCCTACTGTTCATTTCAGCCAGTCAGCCACAGGCAGTCCTGGCTTTTTGTGATGTGCCATCCATTATGCTTACCTTCGGAAACTCCTTTTCGTTGTTTTCAACGTTACAACCCGGGACTTTCGGCCGCGGAATTGATTTTGCCGGCCAATTAACGTAAATTTGCATTACAAAAAAGAATCATACAATGAACATTAATGTTACACCTGAGCTCACCTTCCGAACGGCCCGCAGCGGCGGTTCCGGCGGACAGCATGTGAACAAGGTGGAAACCATGGTGGAAGGTGCTTTTAACATTGAAGCCTCCGCCTTGTTAACCCCTGAGCAGAAACAACTGCTCCATGAGAAGCTGGCCAACCGTATCAATTCGGAAGGCATCCTACAGGTAAGATCACAGACGGCCCGTACCCAGCTGGGCAACAAACAGGAGGTTATTTTCAAAATAAATGACCTGGTCAACAAAGCACTGGTCCCCCGCAAGAAAAGAATAGCCACCAAAATACCCAAGGCGGTAGTTGAAAAAAGGATACAGTTCAAGAAGCGGTTGTCTGAGAAAAAACAGCTGCGGAGAGGCAATTTTGAATAACGGCAATTGTATTTTGCATAAAATTTTTAGGGTTTGAGCATCAAGAAACTGGCAGGACAGACGGTTTATTACGGGTTGAGTAATATTGTGAGCAAGCTGCTCAATTATTTCCTGACGCCTTTTTACCTCGGCATTTTAAGCAGGGCCTCCTTCGGGGAGATGTCTAACGTATATGCCTATATCCCTTTCGCCAATATTGTGCTCACTTATGGTATGGAGACGGCCTTTTTCAGGTTTGCCAAACAGGAAAACAAATCCCATGTGCTGGGCACGTCCACCATATCCCTGCTGATATCCACGATATCCATCACTATCCTGCTGTTGCTGCTACGGGGGCCGGTGATCAATTCGTACACCGGGGAACTGGCCGGGCTTACCGGGCATCCGGCGTTTTACACCTACATCGTGCTGCTCATGGCCTTTGACGCGCTGACAGCCATCCCCTTTGCGCAGTTGCGGCTGGAAGGCCGCCCGGTGCGGTATGCCGCCATCCGGGTAGCCGGTATCCTGACTACTATCTTTTTCAATATCTTTTTCCTGGTCATCTGCCCCAAACTGGCTGCAGCCGGTCATCAGTGGGTACCGGGCCTGCATAACGGCAGCGACCAAACGGGATATATCTACCTCAGTAATATGCTGGGCAGCGCGGTCACCCTGGTGCTGTTCCTGCCGCAAATACGGCAGATAGAATGGAAGTTTGACCCCGCGCTCTGGAAAAAGATGCTCCATTACGCCCTGCCGCTGATCATTGTAGGCATGGCCGGCATGGTCAACGAGACCTTTGACAGGGCCTGGTTCCTGCCACAGTTCCTTCCCGGCAACAATATGGAGGCCAAAAAAGAGATCATCGCCCTGTACAGCGCCAACTACAAGCTCGCCATACTGATCACCATGTTCATACAGGCGTTCCGGTTAGGGGCGGAGCCTTTCTTCTTTAAGCAGGCGGAAAGTCGAGACCCTCAAAAGGTATATGCCAGGATTATGAAGCTGTTTGTAGTGATGCTCTGCTTCATGTTCCTCTTTGTAAGCCTGTACCTCAATGTCTGGAAGATATTCCTGCGGGTGCCCTTCTACTACCAGGGCATGCGGATAGTGCCCGTGCTGCTGCTGGCGAACATGTTCCTCGGCATTTATTACAACCTGACTATCTGGTTCAAACTCACCGACCGTACCAAGACCGGTGCCATCATCACCCTGATCACGGCTGTACTGGCTTTCCTTCTTAATTACTGGTGGATACCCGTAATGGGCTACTATGGGGCCGCACTGGCCACCATGGTCTGCTATTTCGTGCAGATGGTGGTCTGCTACGTATGGGGGCAGCGTTATTACCCGATACCTTACCATCTCCCTAAACTGATCACCTACATCGGGCTGGCCGTGCTTACCTACTATGTGTTCAGCTGGCTGAATGCCAAAGTGCTTTCCCCCGGCGATATCTATGCCATGAAGCCTTTATCCCTTGCAGTGGCCACCTTGTTGTTTGGAGCCTATGCATGGTTTATCTTCCGGATGGAGAAAAAGGAGTTCGCCCGGATGCCGTTTATCGGGAAATACATTAAATAGGCAAGTTCCTATACCAGGAAAGGATTGTATTTCTTCTCAAACCCAATCGTAGTGGCGGGACCGTGCCCAGGGAACACCCGGGTTTCATCCGGCAATACAAACAGCTTCTCACGGATACTGTTCAGCAGGGTGGCATGATTGCCGCCTGGCAGGTCTGTACGGCCGATGCTCTGGTAAAACAGCACATCGCCTCCAATCACAAACTGCTGGTCAGCGCAGTAAAAGGAGATACTTCCGGGCGAGTGGCCTGGTGTGAAAAGCACATCCAGTTCATGAGCGCCAAAGGGAATCTTTTCTCCTTCCACGATATAACGCCCAGGCATGGGAGAGGGGTCGAACGGCAGGTTATACATGGCACCCACTGCCTGGGAATTGTCCATCACCACCTGTTCTTTCTCATGAAACTCCGGTTTTAAGCCATAGGTTTGCGATACCAGTTTGTTACCGAAGATGTGATCAAAGTGGCAGTGAGTGTTCAGCAATCTTGTAACATTTAGGTGTTCCGTTTGTATATATTGTAATAATTCTTTTCTTTCGTCCTGAAAATAACAACCCGGGTCTATAATTATACATTCCCTTTTTCCGTTAATAAGCAGGTAGGTGTTTTCCTGGAGAGGACCAAAAGTGAATTGTTGGATTTCGATCATGTTACCTGATTTTTAGCTAATTTTAAAACAGATCACAATATTATCAATACTTTCTGTATGAACAGATTTATTACCAGGTTATTATTCGGTGCCCTATTACTTGGAACATTCGTTACACAAGCCCAGACCAATACCGTTGAATTCGGCCAAAATCGTGTTCAGTTCAAGAATTTTAAGTGGAGATATTACCAAAGCCGGCATTTCAACACCTATTTCAGCCAGAACGGGCTGGAACTGGGCAAGTACGTTGTCCAGGTAGCCGAAAAGGAATTACCTTCGATAGAACAGTTCATGGAGTCGAATCCCCGCCAGCGCATCAATATTGTGGTCTATAACAGCTTCGGAGAGATGAAACAGTCCAATATCGGCATCGGTGTTGACTGGCAGAACACCGGAGGCGTTACTAAGCTGGTAGGCAATAAAATGATCGTTTACTACGATGGCAACCACGAAAACCTGCACCGCCAGATCCGCCAGGGAATAGCCCGCATTCTGCTGGAAACCCTTCTCTTTGGTGAAGACATCGGCGAATTTGCCGGCAACGCCGCCCTGATAGACTTCCCGAAATGGTTTACCGACGGCTTTATCGCCTACGCGGCCGAAAACTGGACCGCCAAGCTCGATGAAGAACTGAAGTCCGTGCTGCTCTCCGGTAAATACAACAGCTTCAACCAACTGGCCTATGATAAACCACTGCTGGCCGGACAAGCTTTCTGGTACTATGTGGAAAGCAAATATGGCAAAGATGCCGTTCCTTACCTGATGTACATCACCCGTATCAACAGGGGGCTGAAAAAAGGCTTCGAGCAGGTGCTCAACCAGACACCCAAAAAAGCCACCCAGGACTTCTTCGTTTTTTACCAGAAACGTTTTGCTGAAGATAACCGCAGACGTAAAACATCTGCCAAAGGCCGCACTATTGTTGCACAGGAAATCGGTAAATCCGATTACTACCGCTTCAATCCCAATCCTAAAAACAACTCATATGCCGTGGTAGAATTCAAAAAAGGCGTCTACCGCGTACAAATACAGCTGGGCTGGAACAAACCCAAAGTGCTCCTGCGCAGTGGCGTCATGCAGCTGGCCAACCAGGTGGACCCTAACTATCCGCTGATGGCCTGGAATACCAAAGGTAACCGCCTCGCCGTCGTATATGAGCATGAAGGCAAGACCAAACTGATGGTCTACGACCTCATCACGAAAACGACCCTACGTCAGGACCTGCCGCAGTTTGACCGTGTGGTGGACTTCAAATACATGCCGGTACAGGAAAATACCCTCCTGCTGTCTGCCATCAAAAACGGACATACCGACATCTTCACCTACAGCATCAGCAATTCCAAAACTGACCAGATCACCAACGACGTATACGACGACCTCGACCCGTCTTTCGCCGCCTTCCCGGGCAAAAGCGGTATCATCTACTCTTCCAACAGGCCCGTGCCCAAAGGAAGAGGCAGCGACACCACCCTGCCTAACAGGCCGTTCAACATCTTCATGGTGGACAACTGGAACAAAAGCAGCGAAAAACAGATCACACAGCTCACCGACCTGAAGTATGGCGATGCCAGACTGCCCATGCAGTATAACACTACGCACTTCACCTTTGTGTCAGATGCCAACGGTATCCGTAACCGTTATGCCGGCTTCTTCAAATCAAAAAATGCCGGAGTGGACTCGCTTTTCTTCGTAGGCTCGGAAATACTCCATAACCCGGACAAGGAGGAGCTGGACTCCACGCTGGCAGCCTATGGCACCACTGCTCCGGACTCTGTACAGGCGGTGGCCATCACCATGGACTCTACCTACACTTTCCCGATATCCAACTATCCGTACGGTATCCAGGAATCCCGCATCACCGGCGAGCAGGGCGAAGTATCCGAAGTGGTAGGCTATGCCGGTATCAAACGGCTCATGAAACTGAAGGTAGACACCAACGTGCTGAAGAAAAGAAATGTAAACGCCCGTCCCACCAACTTCCGCCGGGCGGAAATGCATGCCGACAGCCTTCGTTTAGGCCTGCCTACCTATTCTGAACAGGCAGCCCCAAAAGACACCACGCCGCATACCAACTTCTTCCAGAACGAGTTTGGCAATGATCCGGCGGATACCACCAGTCATGCTAATAATAATAACAATAACAATGTGTCCGGTACCACACCATCTTCATCCATCCCGGGCCTATTCGAGAAGAAAAAAGAAGAACCGGTGCTGAAAAAAGCGAAGCTCTTCCCTTATAAGTTCAAATTCGCATCGGACTACCTGGTGTTGCAGCTGGACAACTCTATCCTGATCAACAAATACCAGCCGTTTACCGGTCCTCCGTCTGGCCCGATCCGCCTGACTGATCCTGTGAACGGGTTAATTCGTATAGGCGTCAGCGATCTGTTTGAGGACCTGAAGTTTAACGGCGGGTTCCGTATTCCGTCTTCCCTGCAGGGTTCCGAGTATTTCTTCACGGCCAATTACCTGAAGAAACGCTTCGATTATAAGTTCACCTACTACCGTAAAGTGGACAAAAACAACGACGTTATCGTGAACGACTCTACGCTGGGACAATTCCGTGCCCCCGCCAAGTTCATCACCAACCTGTACCAGGTAGAAGCACGTTATCCGTTTGACCAGGTACGCAGCATCCGCCTGACTGTTGGTTACCGTACCGATAAGCTGGTGGCGCAGGCTGTGGAGAAACCGTCACTGCTGAGCAAAAACTACAGCGAAAGTTATGCGATCGGCCGACTGGAATATGTATATGACAATACCATCAATCCGGCCATCAACATATGGAACGGTACCCGCTACAAGGTCTATGGAGAGATCAATTCCCAGCTGACCAATGGCGGCCTGAATGAGATCTTCAACCCGAATTCACCTGCCAACGGCGGACGGTTCACCTATAATATGGGCGTTGACGTTAGACACTACGAGAAAATATACCGCAACTTCATCTGGGCTACCCGCTTTTCACTGGATATGTCCTGGGGTACCCGCAAACTGCTGTACTACCTCGGTGGTATCGACAACTGGCTGAACCCGCAGATCAACACCAATACGCCGGTGAATATGAGCGCCAACTACGCATTCCAGACCCTGGCGGAAAACCTGCGTGGCTACAAACAGAATGCGAAAAACGGTAACAACGTGATGCTGCTCAATACAGAATTACGTCTGCCGGTATTCGCCACCTTCATCGAGAAACCGATCAACTCTGCTTTCCTGCGCAACTTCCAGGTAACCACCTTCATGGACATTGGTACCGCCTGGAATGAGAAACTGAGCTTTAAAGACGCTAATTATACCAGCTACAACGATGATAACGGACTGGTGACCACCCGTATCAAAGAAGGTTTCCTTGGTCCGTTCATTGGCGGTTATGGCTTCGGTGCGCGTACTACCATTGCCGGCTACTTCCTTCGTGTAGATGCCGGTTGGCCGATGGTAGCGTTCTTCCGTGGCAGCCCGATCTGGTATTTCGGTATGGGCGTGGACTTCTGATTTAGGGATTTTTTAATTTACGATTTTGGAATTTCGGGGATTGCCCCAAGCGCATAAAAGAGAAGACCGAAGCGATTGCTTCGGTCTTCTCTTTTATTTATACTTCTTTTATACTTCGCTGTTATGATCCCGAAATTTCAAAATCGTAAATCAACAAACCCTAAATGCTTTGTTTTTTTACCAGCGGATACATCAGGCTGAGGAAGACGCCCATGCAGATCGTGAAAGCCCAGGCGCTGCGGTTTTCCACCGGATGCAGGACAATGTCTCTCATATCCCCCAGAAGCGTCAGCGGGTCTTTTACCAGGTCCCAGCTGTTATAACGAAGATAGCGGCCAATATATACCCCCATGCCACAGAGGAACATTACCGGGAAGGTAAACAGCCAGGCCGGCCAGCGGGTATGGCGGGCGCTCCAGAGGTGTTCCATGCTGCGGATAGACATGTAGCCCAGCATCATACCGTTCCAGGCAAAGGAGAATATCACGAACAGGTCGAACCAGAGCGGTACACCGCCATCGAAGAGATGGAACAGGTCCGTGAGGATATAGGGAGCGTTTGGAATGAATAACAACCAGGCGACGAAACAGCCGTACCAGGTAAGGCGGTTGTTGATTTCCGCGGGATGTTTTTCCATCCAGCGGGTAATAGCAAAGGGCACGTAGGCCAGGAAAAGATTCCACACCAAAGATACACGCAGGTAAGTACCGGAATGGTATATACGATAGCACAACAGTGCCAGGCTAAACAGAATGGAAAAGTACAGCGTATATCGCTGCTGGTTTTTCGCAACCCGCTGCCGGATCAAACGGAAGATGCCTTTCAGTCGCATGGTTCAAATGTTTTTTTAATGATTAACCGTTGACAGGATATGGGGGATAAATATCAGGGCGCCGATGCCGGCGGCGGCGATAGCCGCGATGAGCACGGCACCTGCCGCCACGTCCTTGATCCACTTTACACGTGGATGATAGTCGGGCGACAGGTGGTCCATGATTTTTTCGATGACGGTGTTCAGCATTTCTGTGACCCAGACCATCGCGATGGTAATGATCAGCAATATCCATTCCATCCTGGAAAGCTTATACCAACAGCCGGCTGCCGTTACCACGATAGTGGCCACCAGGTGGATGCGCGCGTGGGGTTCACTGCGAAGAAAAGCCGCTATCCCGCTGAAAGCATATCCGAAACTGGCCACCCGTTTGCTGAAATAAGAATCTTTCCTCATATTTTATTGTACTGTTGATTTTTCGGATAATTTGTCCCATTTGATGGTCCTGCTGAAATACATGATGGCAGCCAGTGTCAGGAAGAGACCAATGCTGCCCATCAGGAGGGCCTGGTCTTCCGCGCTGATAATCACATAGATAAAACCGTACAACAACAGCAAGGTACCACCAATGCCTGCAGCGATACGGCCGCTTTTATAGGCGCTGGCCACATACAGTGATATCAGGCCTATGGTGAGACCGCTGGCAATCAGGTAGGCCAGTGTAAAGTTAAGCTGTTCTGATATGGATATCAGCAGGGTATAGAAAATACAGAGGGCGAGGCCTACAAGGGCGTACTGTAATGGATGAATGGCGCGGCGTTGGGAGAGTTCAATAAAATAGAAGATAATAAAGGTAAGCCCGATGACGAGGATAGCGTATTTCACCGCTCTGATGGACTGCTGGTAGCTTTCAGCCGGCATAAAGAATTTGATGCCGAAATCCGCGCTGTGGATATCGTATTTATTGCCGGCCCAGCTCTGGGGATATTCGCGGTTGAGGTCTTGTATTTCCCAGGCAGCGCTAAAGCCTTTGGCGTCCACGCGGCGGTCTTTCGGCGGGAAGGCGCCGTCAAAGCTGGGGTCGGGCCAGCTGGAGCTGGTATGTACCGTAGTGGTTTTACCCACGGGGGAGAAGCTGATCCTGCCTGAGCCTTTTACGCCCAGTTCCAGGGAGAAGGTGCCGGCGAGGGCCGCGGTATCGCCGGAGGCCAGCGATACCGGGGACTGGATGCCACTTTTAAACAGGTCAGTATTGACCACGCCGGGGCTGAAAGGGAATGTTTTCCCGTTCCAGACCATTTTAACCTGGTTGTCTATGCCACGCAGGTCGGTGATGCCCATGATAACGGATGCCTGGTCCCATTTCAGGGCGGATGGCGGTACGCCTGATTTGTAGATGGCGGCAGGGCTGAAGGAGCCACTCAGCTGCATTTTGGCGTCGTAGACGGCCACGCTGAAGATGCCTCTTTTAAGTTTTTGGGGCAACAATTCTCCATTGATTTTTAATTGTTCCGGTAACAGGTACACGTAATTGGCGTTGGCGGAACCGGCAACGGTATAGGGAATGGCCAGAATAGGGTCGGTAATATGTTGTTCGTATCCCCAGCGGCTGCTGACTTCTTCCACAGCAGAGGACTGCCTGTCCTGGCGTTCGCGGATGACGTCGGTGATCATGCTGGCCGGGATCAGTAATACCATCATCATGATGACAATGACAATCGCTTTGAAGGCGTAAGCGTAACGACTAAAAAAGGAGGTGTTGAGGTTGTTTTCGGGAACTTCCATGGTATGATTTTTTAAAAAGCACTTTGTGTTTCAAAGTAAAAAGACAAAAAAAATTATTTAGTGAATTTGATCATGTGTTCAAGGGCCGCCAGATGGCCTTTGAAGGCTTTTTCCCCGGCAGTGGTAATAGCGTAGGTGGTATTGGTTTTGCGGCCAATAAACCCTTTGTATACCTTGATGTAGCCGTTTTCCTCCAGGGTATTGAGATGAGAGGCCAGATTACCATCAGTGACTTCCAGCATCTGCTTAAGGTCATTAAAATTGACCTCATTATTTACCATCAGCACACTCATTACACCCAGTCGGATGCGGCTCTCAAATATCTTGTTTAAATTACCGATCGGATTCATGCTAATTATTGAAAGCTTCCCTTTCTCTCATATTTCCACCACATTACGATACCATAAACGATGTGTAACACGCCAAAACCCACTGCCCAAAAATAAAGCCCTTTACGCAAAAGAAAAAGATTAGCGATACCAAGCAGGATTTCCAGGATGCCCAGATAACGTAATTCCGGCAGGGTATACTTACTGGCATTCACCAGCGCGAGGCCATAGAATACCAGACAGGTAGGCGCCACCAGCGTTTCCATATGGTTGTACAATATCCCCGCCGCAAAAGCGCCACCGGCTGCCAGCGGAATACACACATTGATCAGTACTTTACGGCTTGTCACGTCCCATATGGGAAGATTGTTTTTCTTCGCCCGGCGCCACGTGAAAAAGAGCCCTCCGCTTACCGCTGCCACCATTACCACCAAGGCAGTGGTAATCAGTTTAACCTTCAGGTCCGCATAGTCGGCATCGTTATATACGCCCGTGCTGTCCCAACGCTCATAATACGCCACCAGCCAAACACGCGCCAGCCAGGCACCCACCAGGGCGCACAGCCCCGCAGACACGCCACTCAGCCCGCTCAGTGAAATAAACCGGCTGCTGCGCTCCATGATACGCTTGATGTCTGTTAACGTCTGCAAATGTTGTTGGTCGTCTGTCATACTAAAAAGCACTTTGCAATACAAAGCTAAAATAATTTCCGGTATTTCAAAATATATTTTTTTCGTCATAACTGCGTTACCTTCAGGAAAGCAACTATACAGGTTAGCGTTAAATACTCTAAGTTTGTTGTCAGATATGTTTGGTTGGAAAAGAATTATAGCGGTCCTAATAGGCATAAGCGTTTGGTGTACAGAATTGATGGCGCAGCAATATAAGGTCAGTGGAACAGTGAGAGATGCGCACTCGCAGGAAATCATTCCCTTCGCCACCCTTCAGTTTGATCACACACAAACTGGTATGGTCAGCAATGCCGAAGGAAAATTTTTATTTGAGTTAAATGTTATCCCGTCAGATTCCTTACTGGTCAGGGTAATGGGATATACCATTCTTAAAATGCCGGTCAACCGTACCCTGAACGAGCAAACCATCAACTTTGAAGTCACCCGCTCAGATCTCTCCCTCAAAACATACGAAATAAAAGCCAACGTTAACTTCGCCCTCATCCTCCTTAAACAGATCGTTAAACACAAACCGGAAAATAATTACAACCGGCTCGATAATTATAAATACGAAGTTTACAATAAACTGGAACTGGACATGAAAAACCTGAACAAGGAAAAACTGTCCAGAAACAGGTTCACCAAACCATTTGCTTTCATCCTCGATAATATCGACAGCACATCAGAAGATAAACCATTCCTCCCTATCTTCCTGACCGAATCCCTGTCGGATTATTATTTTCAATCATCTCCCCGGAAAACAAAAGAAGTCATCAAAGCCGCCCGTACCTCCGGCATCGACAACGAAAGCGTGACGAAATTCCTCGGTGGCATGTACCAAAATATCAATGTCTACAACAATTTCATTCCGGTATTCGATAAACAGTTCGTCAGCCCGATACACCACAACGGCGCCTTCTACTACGACTATAAAATAGCCGATACACAGTACATCAGCAGCCAGCGGTTCATCAAACTCAACTTTACGCCTAAACGAAAAGGAGAGAACACGTTCATCGGCGACATCTGGGTACATGACACTACCTACGCCGTCATGAAAGCCACCCTTTCTGTACCGAAAGATGCCAACATCAACTTTGTCCGCCGCGTGAGCATGGTGCAGGAATTCCGGCAGCTGCACGACAGCACCTGGTTCCTTTATAAAGACAAGTTCGTGGCCGACTTCTGGGCACCCAGCCCCAAACCCGGTAAAACATTCGATTTTATCGGCCGCAAAAGCACCACCTACGATAATGTGATCACGAACGATACTGCCGCCACCAACATTTTCAGTGACAAAAAATACCCGGAGGCTGTCGTAGTGCTCGACAGCGCGCGCATCCGCAAAGAATCTTTCTGGCAGGACAACCGCCCGGACAGTCTCAGCAAAAATGAGATGGGTATCTACAAAATGATCGACACCCTCCAACGGATGCCGCTCTTCCAGAAATACTCCAATACCATCCGCTTCCTGGCAACAGGCTATAAACCGTTCGGCCCCATAGAGTGGGGACCTTACTATTACCTGTTTTCGCAAAACCGGCTGGAAGGGTTCCGTTTGCGGCTCGACCTGGGCACCACGCCCAAGTTCAACAAAGACATCTACCTCTACGGATACCTGGCCTACGGCTTCAAGGACAACGTCTATAAAGGAAAAATGTCCGCCCTCTGGCTGCTGAAAAGACATCCGCGCATGTATCTCTACGGCGCCTACACGAAAGACCTTGACAACGGCTCCCACTACTACGATGAAGTAGGCACCGACAACATTTTCACCCTCGCCATCCGCAAAAACGGTATCCCGCAGAAGTTCCTCATGATACAGGAACAACGGCTGGAATTCTTTAAAGAATATTACAGCGGCTTCTCTCACCAGATAACGCTGCTCCATAAACAGGCCAGGCCATACGAGCCATTGCCAACCGCTGAGTTCTTTCCCAAAACCATCAGTAACCGCGACCCGCTCACCACCACAGAAGTGGAACTGAAGCTCCGCTGGGCTTTTCATGAACAATTCCTGGAAGGCAACTACTACCGGATCAGCCTTGGCAGCAAATACCCCATCACGGAATTGAAGTACGCTGTCGGTATCCCGGGTATCGCCAACAGCGGCCAGCAATATCAGCGTGTATCCCTCAGCGTGTCTGACTATGTGAAGCTGCCTCCTTTCGGCTCCCTGTACTATAACGTTTTTGGTGGCAAGATCTTCGGCACCGTGCCTTACACTTCCCTCGAAGTACATCCGGGCAACGAGATCTACTACTACAACAAATACGCCTTCAACATGATGAACCGCTTCGAATTCCTCAGCGATCAATATGTTGGTTTCAACGTGGAACATACCATCGGCAACGGTATCTTCGGATATATACCACTCATCAAGAAGTTGAAATGGCGCCAGTTCTGGACCGCCAAAGGGGTAGTGGGCTCTCTGTCAGAACCAAATAAAAAACTCAACCTCTATAACGGCTATCCTTTCCGTACACTCGAAGGCAACCCTTACCTGGAAGTTGGCACCGGCATCGAAAACATCTTTAAATTCCTGCGGGTGGACTTCATCTGGCGCGTAGCTCCGGATGTATTGCCAGATGAACCGGCCAATAAGAAATTCGGCGTATTTGGCAGCTTTAAATTGCAGTTCTGATGAAAAAAGACGTAACACATACCGTCTTGTTCGATACGCTGCTGTCCGGCGAGATAGGCGACATGTATTACGACCTGCACAACGATTTTAAATGCATCCGCATTACCTACAGCCTGATGGCCAAAAAGCTGGAACTGCGGTTCACCAACGATGATGACAGGATTGTTATTACGTTCGTTGATGCCCGGTTAGGAAGCTGCAGTATCAATCCCACGCAACCCAGAAGCATACTCACGCTCTTTTATCGCAGCCACTTTGAAATGAATAACAATCATCATGAAATGACTTCCAAAGGAGAGTATTATTATCAACTTGAATTTCTGGAAGAAGCTAAACTGGAAGTGTTTGCCCGACAGGTAGTGATGGACATGACCCGGCTGAATAGTTAACAACAGCACCCTACAACTTTATGAAAACGATATTAACCTTCTGTCTGTATTGCTGCCTTCAGCTTCTATCTCTTTGTATCCATGCACAGGAAACCAACACCTGCGACTGCCTCGTGCTCATGGACCCGAACTTCAGCGGGAAGACCGAATTATACGATGACAAAGGCAACATCACCAAATATGTAGAACACAATTTCCGGTACGAAGACTTCATTGTCTTTCGCCTGAAAGAAGACAACGACAGCCTGTTTAAGGTAACTGCCAGGTATTCCCTCGTTAAAGGCGGCGTATCAAAAGGCTGGATAAAAAAATCTGCGCAGATTGGCACCTATCTTACATCCTATTCAGGGAACATCGCTATTTATAGTGAGCCCAGTAAGAAGTCGAATAAATCTACTATTCCTGAGTGGACCAATCAATTGGTCCAGGTATCTGCGTGTAAGTCCAACTGGGTAAAGATTTCACTTTGGCAGAAAGGGAAGCTGTATATTGGCTGGATACCGCCGGAAACGCAGTGTGCAAATCCTTATACTACGTGTAATTGATATTACTTTAGTCGTTATAACTGATTCAAACCTTTCAGAGAATACAAATAACAGTTATGTCAAATGTCCGCTTTTCATTTAAGAGTCTTTTCTGGTCATGCACCTTTGCTGTATTGCCGCTTATGTTGCTTTTTATCTTTCTAACATTCTTTAATCTGGTACCTGTATATTTTAATGATCAACCTTATTATGGGTTTAAAGGGGCACTCATTGCGATTCTTATGATTCCCTCTTTCGGTCTTATAATGGGATCGATGAATTGGATGTTCCTGAATTTTGGGAATTACCTGTATCAGAAGACATTAAAGTTGCTAGGCAAAAATGAACAATAAAAAATCTAATTATAGATACTATATCATTTATATGCCTGATACATTGTAGTATCAAACAAAAACGCCTCTACAAAAATTCTTTTTTCGTAGAGGCGTTTGTATTTAAATCAATTACATTTTATAATCTATCCAACCCTTCACAAATCACCCTACACGCCTGCACAATCTCTTCTTCCGTAATAATCAGCGGTGGAGCGATGCGCATACATTCCGGCGCAAAAAGGAACCAGTCAGTGAGCACACCGTTCGCTATACAGTAATCAATCGTTTTTTTGTTGACTTCAAAACTTTCCAGTTCCACTGCCATCATCAGTCCCAGTGAGCGTACCGCTCTAATGGCCGGATGTTGCAAATGTTGGCGGAACAGTTCTCCTTTGGCTTTCACATCTTTGATCACCTGCGATTCCAGCAGTGCGTTGAAACCGGCCAGGCCTGCGGCGCAGTTCACCGGATGTCCGCCGAAGGTAGTGATATGCCCCAGTACCGGGTTGTTGGTGAGGCTCCACATGATGGTATGGGAAGAGATGAACGCGCCTAGTGGCATACCGCCGCCCAAAGCCTTACCGAGCAACAGTATATCAGGGACAATGCCCAGTTGTTCAAAAGCCCAGAGCGTTCCATTGCGGCCGAGGCCACATTGCACTTCGTCGAGTATCAACAGGGCACCTGTTTCATTGCACTTAGCGCGCAAAGCGTGTATCCATTCCAGTTGGGGAACGATCACGCCGCCTTCTCCCTGTATGCTTTCTGCGAATACAGCCGCCGTGTTATGGGTGATCAGTTCCAGCGAAGCGTAATTGTTATATTCGAGGTGTTGTATGCCGGGAAGCAGCGGGCGGTATGCGTTGCGCCAGTATTCATCACCGAGGATGCTGAGCGCCCCCTGCGTAGAGCCGTGGTAGCTGCGGTTAAAGGCCGCGATCTCTGTTCTGCCGGTGAAACGTTTGGCCAGTTTCATGGCACCTTCCACTGCTTCGGCGCCGGAGTTGGTGAAGTATACACAGTCGAGGTTTTCAGGGAGGTGTTCGGTCAGCGCTTTAGCATAAGCTACCTGTGGCGACTGTACGAATTCCCCGTATACAAGCAGGTGCATATATTGCTGCGCCTGTTCCTGGATAGCTTTCACCACGGCAGGGTGACAATGACCCATGTTACATACGCTGATGCCGGCAATCAGGTCCAGATACTTCCTGCCATTGACATCCCACATGTACATGCCTTCCGCTTTAACGATCTCCAATGCCAGCGGCGCATCTGATGTTTGCGCTACGTGCTGCAAAAAAAGTTGCCTGTTGTTCATATCTCTTACATTCTCTGCGAAGGTAGAAAACAACGGCTAATTAGTAATTGTTATCTTTGTAACATTCAGATTAAAACTATCAGTTATGTCTCATATTATACCCTTAAGAGGATTTACTCCGAAGATTGCTGACGGCTGCTTTATCGCACCCAATGCCACCATTATCGGCGATGTAGAGATGGGCAAAGGCTGTACCGTATGGTTCAACGCCGTCGTTCGCGGCGATGTGAACAGCATCCGCCTCGGCGAAAATGTGAACGTACAGGACGGCGCCGTGATCCACTGCACTTATGAGAAGTCCAAAACCATTGTGGGCAATAATGTGTCCATCGGCCATAATGCTATCCTGCACGGCTGTACGGTAGACAACGACGTACTGATAGGCATGGGCGCTATCGTGATGGACGGCGCTCATATCAGCAGCAACAGCATCATCGCTGCGGGCGCAGTGATACTGGCAGGCACGCATGTGGAGCCAGGCACCATCTGGGCCGGCGTTCCCGCTAAAAAAGTGAAAGACATCGATATGGCCCTTATCAAAGGGGAAATCAACCGCATCTCCGGCAACTATAACATGTACGCTTCCTGGTACCAGGAAGGAGAGAAGCAATCCTAACGCTTTATAAAAATTCATTATATTGCAGGCAAATATCCCTCTATGAAAACGTTTATTTGCCTGCTCCTTTTGGCCGTCATTGTACTGCCAGGCTGCTCTTCGCAGAAATACGGGTGCCCCGCCACCAGCTACAACAAAAAAGATTTACAGCGGTCCAACCGCAAAGCAGGCAAACAAATGCGTTTATTCTAGTAAAACCATACTATGCGCAAAATAATCGCCCTTGCCCTGCTCGCTGCCATCACCCTCATGGCCTGCCGTACACAAAAGAAAGGATGCCCCCTGCCTAAACGCAACTGGGGCGCAGAGAAAGTTCTGGACGAACTCAGTAAGCCTAAAAAATAACTAGTACTGTTCCTCCTCAATGGATTCGAGGATCGTGGCATAGCTCACATAACGCTCAGGGTCAATCTCCCCGGCTTCTACGGCCTCCTTGACGGCACAACCGGGCTCGTTGATATGCAAACAGTTATTGAACTGGCATTGGGACAGGTAAGGCTGCATTTCAAGGAAATAGTGGGACAGTTCCGATTTCTCCATGTCCACGATACCAAATTCACGCACACCGGGGGTGTCTATCAGGCATCCACCGCCGGGCAGGTCATACATCTCCGCAAAAGTGGTGGTATGCAACCCCTTGCCGCTCCAGCCGCTGACCGCGGTGGTACGCAAGTCCAGCCCCGGCACCAGGTCATTGATCAGGGAGGACTTACCTACGCCGGAATGGCCGGACATCAGGGTGGTCTTGTCTTTCAGCATCGCCCTGATTTCTTCTATGCCTTCCATCCCGGTAGCGGAAATTAACTTCACCGGATAACCGATCCCCGTGTACAGCGCTTCGATGGCTTCAAACAGCTCCATTTCCTTTGCGCGGTAAATATCTTTTTTATTGAACACCAGTACCGCTGGAATATGGTAGGCTGCTGCGGTAACCAAAAAACGGTCTATAAAACCCAATGAGGTGCGAGGCTCGCGGATGGTACAAATCAACATCGCCTGGTCCAGGTTGGCGGCAATAATGTGTTTTTTGTTACGCCCATGCGGAGAACTGCGCACAATGTAATTCCGGCGCCCGCCAATTTCTGTGATCATGGCATTTTTGGCGTTGGCATCGCTGTCATCAGGCACAATCTCCACAACATCGCCCACGGCAATAGGATTGGTGGACGTGATATCATCATTTTTTTTGAAGATACCTTTCATCCTTGCCTGAAATATTTCACCTGTGGTGGTTTTCACCACATACCAGCTGCCTGTTGATTTGTATACTGTTGCTTGCAATAGTCCGGAAATTTATATCCCCAAAGGTAACTTGTTTCTGCAAAGCAGCAAAGGCACCGGGGAGATCCCTGGTGCCTTTGCTGCTTTGTGTCTGTTATAATAACTTATGGTAAACTTCTGAATACGGAATAACGCAGCACTACCTCCAGCAGGATACAGGCCAGCGCCAGCATGGCCAGCGGGAAGAAATGCTCTGCGTACCGTTTATAGGAAGTAATTTCCACTTTCGTTTTTTCCAGTTGATCGATCTCTGAGTAGATATTCTTCAGGTCGGTGGTGTTGGTGGCACGGAAGTACTTGCCGCCTGTCTCTTTGGAGATTTTCTTCATCAGCGGTTCATCGATCTGTACGTCCTGCATCACCATCTGCACGCTGCCGTCGGCCATCGGCATCGGGAAGGGCGCTTTGCCCTGTGTGCCCACCCCAATGGTGTATACCCTTATCTTAAAGGCTTTGGCTATCTCCAGCGCAGTGAGCGGGTCTACCAGGCCGGTGTTGTTCACACCGTCTGTCAGCAGGATGATCACTTTGCTTTTAGCGTGACTGCTACGCAGACGGTCCACGGAAGTAGCGAGGCCCATCCCAATGGCGGTACCGTCCTGCAACATACCGCTTTTCACCTGCATGATCTGGTTTTTCAACACGGCATGATCTGTTGTGATAGGACACTGGGTGAAGCTTTCGCCGGAAAACACTACCAGGCCGATACGGTCGCTGATACGTTTGTCCACGAAGTCCATCGCTACTTTTTTGGCGGCTTCCATCCTGTTGGGCTGCAGGTCTTCTGCCAGCATACTACCGGATATATCGATCGCCATGACGATGTCGATCCCTTCACTGTCAATATTTTCAGAAGTATTGGATGTCTGCGGACGGGCCAGTGCCGTTACCAGCGCGGCATAGGCCAGGATACGCAGGGCCAGCAAAACCGGCCGGAAACGCACCTTCCAGGATACGGGCAGTCCTCTCAGACCGGCCACAGATGATACCTTCATCACGCCCTGCGATTTCTTCCGCCGGGCAATGCGCCAGTATATCATCACCGGTATCAGCAATAAAAGCCAGAAGAAAACCGGGTAGGCAAATTCAATATTTTTCCACGCTGAAAAATCCATTACTTAAATTCAGTTAAATGACTAATTACGCGCCTGGTTGCAGCTTCTCATCCGGAGCAGCGGGCGTTTGCGCTGCCGGCTCCTCTTTGGGCCTTGTCCATTCCAGGATCTCTTCCGCTTTGTGCATACAGTCTTCATGCTCATCGGCAGTAGGCTGTAATTTGGCAAACTTGGCAAGGTCCGCAATGGCCAGCAGGGAGCGTAATTTATCCCGTTGCTGGTTCAGTTTGGTCACCGGCTTGATGTTCTTCAACAGCTCTTCTGAAGTCTGCTCCAAAGCAGCAATACCAAACTGGTGTTCAAAATAGGTGCGCAAAATATCTGTCAAACGGGTATAATACTGTTTGATATCGCCTTGCTGCCACAGCTGTTCCTCTTTCAGTGACTTCAGCTGTTGCCGGGCCAGGTCGTAAGGTGTTACCAGCGGCAGTTTCACTTCCGGCTTCTTTTCCGGGCGTTTACGGAAATACAGCCACAGGCCCAATGCAATGAGCACTACGGCAGCACCGATGGCCATGTACAACCAGTAATCCCAGATGTTCCAGGGAACTGCCTGTACCGTTTTGATCGGTTTAAATGCCTTGGTGGTATCTACGGCCACAGTATTGACATCGAAGGCCAGCGGCTGGCTGAACAACGTATCTACACTGTTGGCGCCGGTGGCGCCATATACTTCAAATTTCAGGGGAGGAAATTCCCAGTGACCGGAGTCAAAACTGGTGATGGTGAGCGTTTGCTGCAACACCTTCATGTCCTGCTGAGTCAGCGTGTCCGGATTGGAGCGGGTCACCACTTCGAAATGGTCCATGGAATCCGGCACAATGGGAAACAGCAGCCTGAATTCGGGCTTGTTGAAAACAGCTGCGGGCACGGTGGCCTTCAGGTGCACTTTCACCTGCTCGCCGATCCGGATGCTGCTGCTGTCCGCTTTGGCAGTCACTTCGAGGGTATTCTGCGCCAGCAGGCCGAGTGGGAACAACAACCCAATAAAGAAAGATAAAAGTATACGTCTTATCACTTGCTGTTTATACATGTCTGAATTTGCTCTCCTTATTAACTTATGCCCTGTTCAGGAAAAATGTCTGCAGTGCTTTTACATAGTCTTCATCGGTACGGATAGTCATCAGCTCTGCGCCGCTTTTCATAAAGGCATTTTTGCAATATTGCGCATGTTGTGCAAACTGGTGTTCATAGTATTGCCTTACCCGGCGGTCGGCGGTATCCACCCACTGTGTGGCGCCGGTTTCGGCGTCGGCCACCTGGATAAGCCCTACAGGGGGCAGCTCCCGGTCGCGCTGGTCGTACACCTGGATACCCACCATATCGTGCCTTTTGGCCGCAATGTTGAGGGCGTCCTGGTATTCGCCGGACAGGAAATCGCTCAGCATAAACACAATGCTGCGTTTTTTGGCGGCATTGTTAAAAAAGCGAAGCGTTTCCTTGATATTGGTACCTTTTCGTTTAGGCGTGAACGATAGCAGTTCACGGATAATGAACAGGATATGTGACTTACCTTTTTTGGGAGGGATATATTTTTCCATCCCGTCGCTGAAGAAGATAACGCCTACCTTATCATTGTTTTTGATAGCCGAAAAAGCCAGTACGGCGCACAGCTCAGTGATCAGGTCCCGCTTGTCGCGCTTCCGGGTGCCGAAGGAGGAGCTTTCGCTCATATCTACCAGCAGCATTACCGTCAGCTCTCTTTCTTCTTCAAAAACCTTCACAAACGGATGATTGAAACGTGCGGTCACGTTCCAGTCGATAGACCGTACATCGTCCCCGAAGTGATAGTCCCTCACCTCGCTGAACGACATGCCACGGCCTTTGAAAGCGCTATGGTATTCGCCTGCAAAGATGTGGTTGGTAAGACCTTTGGTCTTGATTTCAATCTGTCTTACCTTTTTGAGTATTTCGGCAGTGTCCAACATGATAAACGATTATGGCACTTCTACGGCATTGAGTATTTCGCTGAGGATGTTTTCGCTGGTCACGTTTTCGGCTTCTGCCTCATAGGTGAGCCCCACACGGTGGCGCATTACGTCGAAGCAGATGCTGCGTACGTCTTCCGGGATCACATATCCTCTGCGTTTCATAAAGGCATAAGCTTTGGCTGCCAGCGCCAGGTTGATACTGGCCCTTGGAGAACCGCCATAGGAAATGAGTGGCTTCAGCTTCTGCAGTTTGTATTCTTCCGGGTTACGGGTAGCGAATACGATATCGATAATATATTTTTCGATTTTCTCATCCATGTACACTTCCCGCACCAGCTTACGCGCTTCCATGATATCAGTCGGCTGTATTACCGCACGGATAGGCGTGGAGGCCTCTGGGTTCAGGTTCTGGCGGATGATGTGTCTTTCTTCTTCCTTGGTAGGATAACCGATCACCACTTTCAGCATGAAACGGTCTACCTGCGCTTCCGGCAGGGTATAGGTACCTTCCTGTTCTATCGGGTTCTGGGTAGCCAGTACCAGGAAGGGGTCATCCAGTTTGAAGGTATTATCACCGATGGTGATCTGTCTTTCCTGCATGGCTTCCAGCAGGGCGCTCTGTACTTTAGCAGGGGCACGGTTGATCTCGTCCGCCAGGATGAAGTTGGCGAAAATAGGCCCTTTACGTACTACAAACTCATTTTTCTGCTGGTTGTAGATCATGGTACCCACTACGTCGGCCGGTAACAGGTCAGGCGTAAACTGGATACGGCTGAACTTAGCATTGATGGCTGATGACAGAGATTTGATAGACAAGGTTTTTGCCAGGCCAGGTACACCTTCAAGTAAAACGTGACCCTGTGCCAGCAAGCCGATGAGCAATCTTTCCACCATGTAACGCTGCCCCACAATTACCTTGCCCAGCTCCATGTTCAGGAGGTCCACAAAAGCGCTGGCCTGGTGAATTTTTTCATTCAGTTGCCGGATATCGGACGATGTATTTTCCATGCTGTTAGTTTTTCAAGTGTGCTAAAATAAACATTCTCTTGTCAAATAAAACTTATCAATATGTGAAATGGCCGTTAAAGTGCTGTTAAACTTGCCACTGTGGCTCATCCCCATGTAAACCAGCCTAACGGGGATGCCCAAATTAAGAAAGCTCCCGCATATTTATATAATATTTTTCCGTATAACGTACATTTGCCATGGCTATGAGCCACTTAACAGCAAACACTGACCCAAAAAAAGGCAATATCATGGACGATCTTGAGAAGCGGTGGAAACCCGTAGAAGATATGCTGACGGCCAGGTTCGGGAAAAAGCCCAATATGGAGGCTATCCTGTTCCTCATCGGCGTTAACGAAATCAATCATCTGAAGAAGAAATACACGAAGGAACAGAAGCAGGACCTGATGCACGTGGCCGTTTGTACCCTGCTCAGCAAAAGCGGTTACTACGAAATGGATGGCTACGACAAAGACGGATGGCCCCATTTCAAAGAACTGCAGCCCGTTCCTAAATTCAACCTGGAAGAACAGGAAGCATTTCTGAAAGAACATATCATTGAGTATTTCTCCGACGAAGAGGAAGCATAATCCACCGGTATGAAAAAAACTGTACTCCTTTGTACCTTACTGATGGCCATCACCGCTATGGCCATGGCCAAAAACAGGAAAGTGAAGGTCATTACCCCCTATGGCACCATGATCATACGCCTGTGGGACCAAACGCCCAAACACCGGGACAATTTCCTGAAGCTGAGCAGGCAACATTTCTATGATAGCACCCTGTTCCATCGTGTTATCAAACAGTTTATGATCCAGGGTGGCGATCCGGACTCCAAACATGCCAAACCCGGCGCCCCGCTCGGTGAAGGCGATGTAGGATATACGATCCCTCCTGAATTCCAGCTGGACCTGTTCCACCGCAAAGGAGCATTGGCCGCGGCCCGTGACGATAATCCCACCAAAGCTTCCTCCGGGTGCCAGTTCTACATCGTACAAGGCAAAATCTTCACCGACGAACAACTGGACAAACTGGAGAAGACAAGGCTGGGCGGCCGCAAAATCCCGGTAGATCAAAGAGAGGTGTACAAAACAGAAGGTGGTTCCCCACATCTTGACCAAAACTATACAGTATTTGGCCAGGTTATTAAAGGCATGGAGGTGATCGATAAAATCGCCGCCGTGAAAACCGATAGCCTCAACAGGCCACTGGAGAATGTTCCCATGAAGATAAGGGTCATTAAAAAGTGGCTGTTCTTTTAAAAAAGGTTCATCAAAATATCAAAGTCAAAAAAAACGTAAATACTAAAGGATTCAGTACTTTTACGGCTCAAAACCAAACTAATTATGAATTTTCCGTCAAACCTGCGTTACACCAAGGATCACGAATGGATTTTATTAGAAGGTAACGTTGCTACAATCGGCATTACCGAGTTTGCTCAACGCGAATTAGGCGATATCGTCTTTGTTGATATTCCTACAGTAGGTAAGACTTTGGCCGCCGAAGAAGTATTCGGTACCGTTGAAGCAGTAAAAACTGTTTCTGACCTGTTCCTGCCTGTTGCTGGTACCATCAGCGAAGTAAACCCTGACCTGAACGATGAGCCGGAACTGGTAAACTCCGACCCATATGGCGAAGGCTGGATGGTTAAACTGACCGTTTCCAACCCTGCTGACGTTAATGCGCTGCTGACTGCCGATCAATACCAGAAGCTGATCGACTAACACAATTACGCCAACTAAAATTTTATATAGCATTAGACAACAGGATGCGTGTTCCGCCGTCCTGTTGTCTTTTTTTTGGATAACGTTAATCGATTTACCGGACCATGAAAATCTGGAAATACTATATTCCTGCCACCGCTTGGATCATCTTGATCCTGATAGTGTGTACCCTGCCAGGTAAGGATATCCCCACGAACTCTTTTTTTGAAAAAGTCCATTTCGATAAGTTCGTTCACTTCGGCCTTTTCGGCGGCATTGTGTTTTTCCTGAGCCTGGGCGTATACTGGCAGCGAAAACAGCTGTCTTCCGGCATGTTATTCCTTTTTGTGGTACTGGCGGCTTTTTACGGATTTGTTATTGAGCTGATTCAGAAATACTGGGCCATCGGGCGCAGCTTTGATATGTACGATGTGGCAGCCGATACACTGGGCGCTATTGCAGGCGTCTTTGTGTTTAAGCTCTTTCGTTATCTCTTTCTGAAGCAGTCTAAATAAAAAATCCCCCCTGCAACCAGGGGGGAATGTATATCTGCTTATGAGAAATATGTGTATTAAATATCTTTATTGCTGACCTGCTTCTCTCTTAGCGTCTTGTTTCATCTTGTCGTTAGCGAAGATGGAAAACTCAACACGACGGTTTTTAGCGCGGTTAGCATCTGAATCGTTTGGTACTTTAGGCTGGCTCTTACCATACCAGAAGCCCTGGATACGGTTTGCAGCAACGCCCTGTGTTTTCAGATAGTTTACTACTGTGTTGGTCCTTCTTTCAGACAAGCCCATGTTGTAAGCATCTGTACCTCTGTCATCCGTGTGACCTTCCACACGTACGTAGGTGTCAGGGTATTTGTTCAGGATTTTTGCCAGTTGCTGTACGCTTTCCTGTGCAGCAGGGGACAGGTCAGATTTATCAAAACCAAACAGTACGCCCGCATCAAATGTCACGTTAATACCCTCATCCACACGTTCAACCGTAGCGTTCGGCACTTCATTTTTGATTTCCTGTGCCTGTTTGTCCATTTTCTTACCGATCAGCGCACCACCAGCACCACCAAGAGCGGCACCAATAATAGCGCCCAGAGCTGTGTTACCGGCCGCTTTACCAATAATGGCACCGGCAGCAGCGCCACCGCCCACGCCAATAGCAGCGCCTTTTTTAGTATTGTCCATGCTCTGCCAGGTGCTACAGCTAAACAACATGGTTACTGATAAAACCAGGGCTACCAGAACATTGAGTCTTTTCATCTTAGTAATTTTAAACATGAAGGTTATTATATATGGTTCAGGATGACAAATGTAAGTCGAAAAGTGGGAAACAAATACTTTGCCAGTTTCATTTTAACATTTACAACTGGTTGAAATCTAAATCTGAACAAACATTAAAAAAAACACAAGCAATCAATCTATAATCAAATAATTATATACGATATACTTGTGTTTTTGTCGTTATGAATACATCAGGAGAGTAAACAACGAATTAACCCAAAAGGTTTTTCAGCATGCCGCCGATGCCACCGCCGGCATCATTGCCGCCCTGTTGCTGCTGAGCGCCATTGGAAAAGAGGCTGGTCAGATCGCTGAGGTCCACCTTGCCGTCGCCGTTTTTGTCCAGGCCGCCGGACAGCTTGCCCAGTACACCCTGCAGGTCGATACCATTGGCGGCGCCACCTGTCAGAGAGCTGAAAATGTTATTGAGGTTGAAATTGCTGTTGGACGGATCATTGGTTTTGTTCACCAGAGAACCCAGTACCGTCGGGATCAGGGACGCTGCCAGCTGCGTGGCAGTTCCTTTGTCCAGATTGAATTTCTCGAGCAGGGTACCTACAAAATTATTGGAGATATTGCCCACTACAGGATTGTCCTGCGTAGCGCCGGTAGCAGACTGGCCGCCCAGTAAAGACAATACGCCTTCGGTATTACCATTGGCCAGTTCCTGTTGCAGGCCGCTGGCAATAGATTCTGTGGCAGCACCGATTACTGCCTCGTTCTGTTCATTGGGCACAGCGGGATTATTGACAACAGTGCTCTGCGCATGTTCCCGAACAAGTTCCATTAATTGCTCTAACATTCTGATATGATTTTGTGGAAGAAAATATTGTGGTATAAACTAAATGTAAGATTATTTCAGCAGGAAAAAACAAGATGGGGGAGGATTAACACGGATTTAAACCCTGTAAGGAAACATTCAGGGAGCCTACCGCCTGCAAAGGCTGTACGCTCCCTGTATCATCATCTTAATTAATAGCAGTGGCGTGATTAGCTACCCTGTTTCAGTTTCTCGGCGTTCTCGGCAAACTGGAGGGCATCCACCATGTCCTTGATTTCGCCATTCATGAAAGCGTCGAGATTGTAAACGGTCATGCCTATACGATGGTCTGTAACACGGCCCTGCGGATAGTTATAGGTACGGATTTTCGCGGAACGGTCGCCGGTAGACACAAGGCTTTTACGCTGGGAAGCGATAGCGTCCTCATGTTTGCGGACTGCGGCCTCATAGATACGGGTACGCAGCATTTTCATGGCGATTTCGCGGTTGGAGTGCTGGCTACGGCCTTCCTGGCATTCCACTACCACGCCGGTAGGGATGTGGGTAAGCCTTACCGCTGACTCGGTTTTATTTACGTGCTGGCCACCAGCGCCGGAAGAACGGAAAGTATCCATTTTAATATCGGCTTCACGAACGTCCACGTCCACCTCTTCGGCTTCGGGCAGCACCGCCACGGTAGCAGCGGAGGTATGCACACGGCCGGCGGCTTCTGTGGCAGGCACACGCTGTACGCGGTGTACGCCGGATTCAAACTTCAGGGTGCCATATACATCGTCACCACTGACTTCTATTACCACCTCTTTAAAACCACCGGCAGAACCAGGGGTCTCATTCAGCAGGTTGGTGCTCCAGCCCTTGGTTTCGCAGAAGCGCAGGTACATGCGCATCAGGTCACCGGCAAAGAGGCTGGCCTCATCACCACCGGTACCGGCACGTATCTCAAGGATGGCGTTTTTCTCGTCCTGAGGATCTTTAGGGATCAGCAGGTTACGGATCAGCTCTTCCTGCTCTACCTTCTGCTCCTGCAGCGCTTCCGTTTCGGCTTTGGCCAGTTCGCGCATCTCTTCGTCGCCACTGTCCAGCACTTCCTTGTTGAAGGCAATATTGTCCAGCAGCTTCCGGTAGGCATCATATGCCTTCACGATTTTTTCCAGCTGCCGGTATTCCTTGCTAAGCTGGCCAAATTTTTTGTTGTCGCTTACTACCTCCGGGTTGGTCAGCGCCAGCGCAACCTGTTCAAAACGGCCTTTTATCGCTTCGAGTTTGTCTATCATAATTATCTTTGACTTTTGAGTACCCCTTCCTGAAAGACGGCAGGTGATACCACTAATCGGGTTGCAAAATTAACACCATTCATTTAATTAAATATCAGGTTGTTGAAACAGATCAAATTAAAAGGAAAAGATATATTCGACGGCCAGCGGTTTCTGGGGCCCGGACAGGTGCTGATATTGAACGAAGATGGCGCAGTGGCGGGCATTGTAGCGGAAAACACCGCCGGCGGCGATGTCCGGGAACTGGACGGCATCCTCTGCCCGGGATTTGTAAATACCCATTGTCACCTGGAGCTTTCACACATGAAAGGAGTGATCCCTGAAAAAACAGGGCTGCCCGCTTTCCTTACCCGGGTGATGGAAAACCGCAACAGTGGCACAGATCAGGCTACCGCCATCGCGGAAGCGGAACAAGCCATGTGGGAAGCCGGCATTGCGGCGGTGGGGGATATCAGCAACAGTCCCGCTACAGTGGCCCAAAAACGCCACCAGCGCCTTTACTACCATACCTTCGTGGAATGCATGGGCGTGGCGGAAGTAAGCGCCTCCTCCCGCTATCAATACAGCCTCGAGGTATTACAGGCTTTCCGGGAGATAACCGGCCATAGCGCCTCCATTGTACCACATGCGCCCTACTCTGTCAGCAGCGCGCTTTTCGGCCTGCTGGCCCAAACGCCGCATAATACGCCGGTCAGCATCCACAACCAGGAATGTGAGGCGGAAAATGAACTCTACAACACCAAAACCGGCGATTTCCTCCGGTTCTATGCTCATTTCGGGATGGACGCCGGCAGCTTCCGGGCAGCCGGCACCAACAGCCTGGAAGCCTATCTTCCCCGGTTTGCCCACAACAAAATCCTGCTGGTGCACAATACTTATACCTCGGCAGCCGACATCCGGTTCGCCCTGCAGCAGCCAGTGGAAACCTGGTGGTGCTTTTGTCCGCAGGCCAATTTGTATATTGAAGACCGGTTGCCCGATATTCCCCTGTTCCGGGAAGCAGGATGTAATATCGCACTGGGTACTGACAGCCTGGCTTCCAACCATCAGCTGTCAGTCTGGGAAGAAATAAAGACCATACAGGCCCGTTACCCGGACATACCGCTGGCAGAGCTGTTACGCTGGGGCACCAGCAACGGCGCCAAAGCACTGGGCATTGAAAGCCGCTACGGCAGCTTCGGAGCAGGGATGCAGCCGGGCGTAGTATTGATTGCCGATAACACCAAACGTATTATTTAGAATTAACCATATGAATGATTTCCTGAACCAGGTATTCCTGGACAATCCCGTAAGGGACTATCTCATCCTGATTGGCGTACTGCTCTTCGTATCTTTTGTAAAACGTTATGTGTCTAAAGGGATGGCTACCATCCTGTTCCGCCTGGTGCGCCACTGGTCGCCCCAGATAGAGGAAAAAGACTTTATTAACCTGCTGCTGCGGCCACTGGAGTACTTCCTGTTGCTGGTCACTTTTATGCTGACCATCGACCGGTTTACCTTTCCTACGGTGCTCAACGTACATGTGTACAACAAAGCCACGCTGAAGGACATCACAGACACCCTGCTGTCACTGGCTTTCAGCATGAGCATTATCTGGATCATGTTGCGCCTGATCGACTTCATTGCGCTGGTACTGGAAAAGAAGGCGGAACTTACAGAAGACAAAACGGACAATCAGTTTATCATCTTCTTCCGTGATTTCTTCAAGGCCATTGTCTTTATTATGGGGGCGATCGCCTTTATCCGGATACTTTTCGGCCCGTCGCTGGTAGAGAAGATCATCGCCGGCCTTGGTATCGGTGCGGCAGCCCTTGCCCTCGCCGCCAAAGAGAGCATCGAAAACCTGATCGGCTCCTTCATCATCTTCTTCGACAAACCATTCCGGGTGGGCGACAGTGTAAAGGTTGACTCCTGGCAGGGCACCGTAGAGAAGATCGGGCTGCGCAGCACCCGTATCCGCACGCTGGAAAAGACTTTCGTGACGGTTCCCAATAAAAAAATGGTAGACAGCATCCTCGACAACCTGTCGCTCCGCACCCAGCAACGGGTGGCCATGCGCATCGAAATGGGCTCGGAAACGCCTGTTGACAAGCTGATGAAGGTACTGGACGACATCCGCAGCCTGCTGAAAAACAATTCCAATATACTGCCTGGCTTCACCGTAAACCTGCACGATTTCACAAAAGACACCTACGTCGTACAGGTCATCTTCAATACCTATATCATTGATGGCGCACAATATGCGTCTCTCCGGGAAAACGTGAACCTGTCCATAATTCGATTGCTGGCCGCCAATGAGGTGAAACTGCCTACCACCTCCACAAATGTCACCTTCAGCAATTCAGATATGTAGTTTGGGACATCCGGATATTTAAACAGCTTTCGCAGTCTCCAAATATCAAAATCCTGAATGAGAAAGGCCCGTTGATGCAGCATCAACGGGCCTTTTCACGAAGAAGTTCTTTAGTGGGCTATTCTTTTTCCTTCTTGGAGCTGTTCAGCAGGATGCGGGACAGGTCCCCTTCGATAGATTCTTTCGGAGAGCCTACGATACGGCCTACTTCACTGCCATCGCGGAAAACGATCACGGTAGGCAGTTTTTTCACTTTATAGTCAGTAGGAGCATCTGTCTGCATTTTCTGGTCAGCGCCAAACATCAGTACCTGGTCTTCCGGGCTGCCGGCAGTAATCATTACTTTATACAGTTCAGGGACCACTTTGCGGCTGGTTTCGTCCCAGGTGCCCATTACCACCACCAGGTTGTAGTTGGTGCGATTGGCCTTGATGTAGTTGAGCATATTGTCGTTGGGCTGATAGCTGTTCACCCCTTTATAAAACCAATCGGTAGACTGGTCCTGCATCAGGGACTTCATTTCAATTTTGCCTTTCATCACTTTATCGTTTCCATTCTGTGCCCAGGCCATTGTTGAAAAAAGCAGGCCGCCTCCCAGGAGTAATGTTTTCAAGCGCATAATCATGTTTTTATAATTGATCTTTCAGTTCGGTTAAAAAACCACGTACCTTCAGCAAAGCCTGTACCATTTCGAAATTCCGGGCGGCCAGTTTGAGATCTTCCTTCAATTTTTGTTTGGCGCCTTCGATGGTATATTTTCTTTCCCGCAGCAAATGGTAGATCAGTTTGAGGTGCTGGATGTCTTCCTGACGGAACAGCCGGTCCCCCTTTCTGTTCTTTTTGGGTTGAAGAATATCGAATTCATTTTCCCAATAACGTATCAGCGAAGTATTTACCCGGAACATGGCAGCTACCTCACTGATTGAATAATATTGCTTGTCCAGCACTAATTTGTCCAACTCCATAATCAAGTCTGGGTCTTCCGATACCTCTTTCAATGATTTACGTCCCCGCTTTTTACCAGGTAATCTGGGTACAACTATGGTCTTCTTCACTTTTGCTTTGACAGTGCCTCCCGCAGTCTCCGGTACCGGGTGGGGAGTTCCAGGTGTGGAAAAGAGGTCTAACTGTTGCATAAATGGTAAAAAACGGTGAAAAATATTCTTTACGGGAATGAAGTTAAGCTTTTCATGGCAAGCATGCAGCTTTTATCCTCCGGAAAAATATCATTTACCTGTTACAACACGTTAAAACCTAAGCACTAACAACGCCGGATATTAGTCGAAGGACTGGTTACCGGACCTGGCCATCTTCAGCATGCGGTCAAATTGTTCGGGAGTGAGGTCATTAAAGAAGAAGTACACCGGGTCAACTTTCTCGCCATTTTTAATGACTTCATAGTGGCAGTGCGGACCGGTGGATTTACCGGTGCTGCCTACCCAGCCCAGTACATCGCCACGTTTGACGGACTGGCCGGCCTTCACCTTCATGCGGAACATGTGGCCATATAATGTTTTATAACCATATCCATGCCGTACGATCACATGGTTACCGTACCCTACGTCGCTCAGGCTGGCTTCTTCCACGGTACCGTCACCGGTAGCATAGATAGGCGTGCCGCTGGGCGCCGCAAAGTCGAGGCCCGCATGGTACTTCATGGTTTTATAGATCGGATCGATACGATATCCAAAACCGGAAGCGATGTGTTTCAGGTCCTTGTTGGCCACCGGCTGTATGGCCGGAATAGAAGCCAACATCTGCTGTTTATTTTTCACGAGATTGTCGATCTCGTCGTAAGATTTTTCCTGGGATTTAATACGGTTGGTCAGCTCTTTCAGCAGGATGCCCGTAGAAGCGATGATTTCGCTGCTGGCAAAGGATTGCAGCTGGGCAGCCTCTTCATCGCGGTTGATTTTGCCTTCCCGGGCACTGTCGGGGATGGGAGAGGCCTCAAATATCACCCGGTAAATTTCGTTGTCCCGCTCTTCCAGTTCGGCCAGTTTCCCTTTCACCTCTTTCATACGCCCCTGTAAAGCTTCATATTTTTCCTTCATCCCTTCCAGGTCGCGGCGCAACGACTTTTCCTTCGGAGAATCCACCACCCGGTAGGCCACCGACAGAAAGATCGCCCCGGTAACGATAGCAGCAGACACAAACCCGAGTATCCTCAGGATCTTCACCCGCAGCGATACTACGAGCTTCTCATATTTTAATGTTTGGGTGTTGTAAAAATATTTAACCTTCTTCATGCACCGGGTGTACTTTACGCTGACCTACAGCAGTGAACGCTGTTCCAGCAATTTTATTTTCATGAGGTCCAAACAAGCGGATGGCTGTTTTTGCAATATTTTCTGTCCACCTTAACTTTTTTGCCGGGTAACACAACCTGTTTTGAATAATCATACAGGTTTCAATATTTTTGCACTCCCTGTAAACCGTCGGAAAATAAGGCGCACAAACCTAATGTAATTAGATTAAAACATCAACCTTTTGAATGTCAATTTTCTAACTACTTTATAATGGCTTGAAACACAATACAGAAACGCCTGTTTTTCGCTATTACATGGCAACAAAAATACATATTAACTCGCATCCATATTTATGACAGCATCTGAGATTAGACAGCAATTCCTGGATTTTTTTGCGTCAAAAGGACACCAGATCGTTCCTTCTGCCCCTATAGTGATCAAAAACGATCCCACCCTGATGTTCACCAACGCGGGCATGAACCAGTTCAAAGACTACTTTCTGGGCAACCAAACGCCGGCCCATACCCGGGTGGCGGACACGCAAAAATGTCTTCGTGTAAGTGGCAAGCATAACGACCTGGAAGAAGTAGGTATCGATACCTACCACCATACCATGTTCGAAATGCTCGGCAACTGGAGCTTTGGCGACTACTTCAAGAAAGAAGCCATCGCCTGGAGCTGGGAACTGCTGACAGAAGTGTACAAAATCCCGAAAGACAAACTCTATGTCACTGTTTTTGAAGGAGATGCGAGCGAAAACCTGCCTAAAGACGAGGAAGCCTTTAACTTCTGGAAAGAACATGTTCCGGAAGACCGTATCCTGCTGGGCAATAAAAAAGATAACTTCTGGGAAATGGGAGACACCGGTCCATGTGGCCCCTGCTCCGAAATACACGTAGACTGCCGCCCCGACAACGAAAGGGCTGCCATAGACGGTAAAACGCTGGTCAATGCCGACCACCCCCAGGTGATCGAAATATGGAACAACGTGTTCATGCAGTTCAACCGCCTGAAGGACAAGTCCCTCGAGCCGCTGCCTGCCAAACACGTAGACACCGGCATGGGCTTCGAACGCCTGGTACGCGTGCTGCAGGGTAAAACCTCCAACTACGACACCGACGTGTTCATGGGCACCATCCATATCACCGAACAGCTCACCGGCAAAAAATATGAAGGCACCGACAACCGCAAAGATGTGGCTTTCCGCGTAATCGCCGACCATATCCGCGCCATCTCCTTCACCATTGCCGACGGTCAGCTGCCCTCCAATACCGGTGCCGGCTATGTGATCCGTCGCATCCTGCGCAGGGCAGTCCGTTACTACTTCTCCTTCCTGGACGTGAAGAAGCCGCTGCTGCACGACCTGGTGCCGGTACTGGCTGCCCAGTTCTCTCACGTGTTCCCTGAACTGCAACAGCAGGTGGACTTTGTGAAGAAAGTAGTGTTTGAAGAAGAGAACAACTTCCTGCGTACCCTCGACAGCGGTATCCGCCGGATCGAAGACTTTATGCACCAACAGGCGGCCACCAAAGCCATTGACGGCCAGACCGCCTTCGAATTATACGATACTTACGGATTTCCGTTCGACCTTACCACCCTCATCGCCTCTGAAAAAGGTTTTACGGTAGACGAGCCAGGCTTCGACGCCGCCATGCAGCAGCAGAAAGACCGCTCCCGCGCCGCTACTGCCGTAGACGCCGGCGACTGGGTAATACTCGACGAAACACCGGATTCCGTGTTCATCGGCTACGAACAACTGGACAGCATCACCAAACTGCTGAAATACCGTACCGTAAAAGCCAAAGGAAAAGAGCAGTTCCAGCTGGTACTGGGCCAGACCCCTTTCTATGCGGAAAGCGGCGGACAAGTAGGCGATACCGGCATCCTCCACTTCGATGATGAGATCGTACATGTTACCGATACCAAAAAAGAAAATAACCTGATCATTCACTTCACCGATAAACTGCCTGCTAACCCGGCAGCGAAAGTGAAAGCGACCGTCGCCAAAGACAAACGTCATAATACGGCCCGTCACCACTCCGCTACCCACCTGCTGCACGCCGCGCTGCGCCAGGTGTTAGGCACGCACGTGGCACAAAAAGGCTCCCTGGTGAACGCCGAGAACCTGCGCTTTGACTTCTCCCACTTCGCTAAAGTGACCGACGAAGAACTGGCACAGATCGAAGCGATCGTCAACGAAAAAATCCGCCAGAATATTCCGGTGGTGATCAGGGAACTGCCCAAGGAAGAAGCCCTGAAGCTCGGCGCCATGGCGCTCTTCGGTGAAAAATACGGCGACGTGGTACGGGTAGTGGTCATGGACCCGGCTTACAGCGTAGAGCTCTGCGGCGGTACCCACGTAGCCTCTACCGGCGAACTGGGCCTGTTCAAGTTTGTATCTGAAGGTGCGGTAGCTGCCGGCGTACGCCGCGTGGAAGCCGTTACCGGCGCCAAAGCGGAAGCTTTTGTGAACGAACAGCTGCAACAGCTCAAAGAGATCAAGAACACGCTGAAAAATCCGAAAGAACTGGTAAAAACAGTGGAAACACTGGTACAGGACAAGTCTTCCCTTGAAAAACAGCTGGAAGCCCTGGAACTGGAAAAAGTACGCCAGCTCGCCGCCAGCCTGCGTGATCAGGCCCAGGACATCAACGGCGTCAACTTCCTCGGACAGGTCGTAAACGTTAGCAATGCGGAAGGCCTTAAACAACTGGCCCTCCAGCTGAAAAACGATATCCCCAACCATGTGCTGCTGTTTGCAGCCAACATCGGCGGCAAAGCCAGCGTGGCCCTCAGTATCGCGGATGAACTAGTGGCAGCCAAAGGCTGGGAAGCACCTAAAATCATCAAGGAAAAAGTAGCCCCGCTGATCAAAGGCGGTGGTGGCGGCCAGAAATCCTTTGCCACCGCAGGCGGACAGGAAGCAGATAAACTGGACCAGGTGATAGCTGCTGTGAAAGCCATCATCGGATAAATATATTTCGCTTGTCAACGGAAAAGGCTGACCTTTTTGGGTCAGCCTTTTTTATGCACTATCTTAGCCCCAGGGGCAAATTTTAACAATTCCTCTGGTGACTGCCGTCATCTGACGGCCAGTTTTAACTTTTTCTTTCCTGTTGCCCCGGTTAATTTTGTAACACTCAAAAATCAAACTGGCATATGAAAAACGTACTCAGAAATTTTACCCTGGCAGGCTTCAGTTGCCTCGCCGTAAGCGTAGCCACCGCACAAAGTCCGGGTGCTTCAGCAAAAGATAAAATGGGCGAGTATGATGAAATCGTCATCAAAAACAAAAGCAACAAAGGCGGAAAGGTCACCGTGGAAATCAAAGACGGTAGTATCCTGCTGGACGGCCAAAAGATGGACCAGTACAACAATCCTGACATCTCCGTTTTCCGCCGGCGCATTACCCCCATGAATGGTAACAACTTCAGCTTTGACAACGGGTCTTCCCGTGATGAAATCCAACTCTTTAACAATGATGAAGATGAAGGCGAAGGACTTCCCATTACCGATAATAAAGCCGTACTGGGCGTTATCACCGAAAAAACCACTGCCGTAGGCGCCACCGTGAAATCCGTCGCCCCCGGCAGCCCTGCAGACAAAGCAGGCATCAAAGTAGGAGATGCCATCACAAAAATCAATGATGAAGTCATCAACGAACCCAAAGCGCTGTTTGAAACCATCGGCCGTTTCAAACCCGGCGACAAAATAACGGTATCGTATACACGCAATGGCAAACAAAATAAAGCAAGCGTTACACTGGACGAGAGGAAAGAGGATTCTTTTGGCGGCATCTTCAACGCACCCCGCAGAAGGAGCGAACTGTTCACATTTCCCATGCCCCGTAACAGACAAGGCCTGGGCTTTGATTTTAACAGGGCCGATGACGGCGTAAAACTTGGTATCCAGGTGCAGGACACCGATGACGACAACGGTGCGCAGGTGATCAATATGGCGCCCGGTTCTCCCGCCGAAAAAGCAGGCTTCAAAGTCAATGACCTGATCACGGACATGGCCGGCAGCCCCGTAAAATCGGCACATGACGTGGCAGAACTTTATCGCGCCAACCGCGACAAGGGAACTATAACGGCAACGATTAAACGAAATGGTCAGACACAGACCATTGACATCAAGGTCCCGAAAAAACTGCACACGGCAGACCTTTAAAACAAGACTTTTCTTTTGGGTTTAATTATACAGACGAGAGGCTGACCTGCGTGGTCAGCCTCTTCGTTTTTATATCGTCACCCCCCGGGGAAAACTTTATTTCATGATCTTCTTCAACAGGCCGAGTTTATTTTTAAACGGAGGATATTTTACCGGCACGTCCAGCCAGGTACCGGTTTTCAGCATACCTTTCGCATGGGTGAACGTCTCGAAACTATACCGGCCATGATACTGTCCCATACCACTAAAGCCTGCACCACCAAAGGGCAGCTCAGGATTGGTAAGGTGTACCAACGCATTATTGACGCAACCACCGCCAAAGCGCACCTGCTCTATCAGTGCGTTTTCTGTTTTTTTGCTTTTGGTGAAGACATATAACGCCAACGGATAAGGGTTTTTCTTAATCACCTGGATCGCCTGCGGCAAGGTTTCAAAGGTCAGAATAGGCAACACCGGGCCGAAGATTTCCTCCTGCATTACCTGATCGTCCCATTCCACGTCTTCCAGCAGGGTAGGGGCGATATAACGCTGATCGCGGTCTGTCTGCCCCCCATAAAGCACATGCCCTTCTTTCAGATAGGCAGCTACGGCATCAAAGCGGCGGGTATTGATCATCCGGGCGTAATCCTTGCTGGCAGCAGGATCTTCTCCAAAAAACTCCACGATAGCAGCTTTCAGCGCCGCCGTCAGTTCTTCTTTTATTTTATGATGCACCAACAAGTAATCCGGCGCCACGCAGGTTTGTCCCGCGTTCCAGAATTTGGACCAGACAATTCGTTTAGCCGCCACTTTTATATTCACTTTTTCATCTACGATACAAGGGGACTTGCCGCCCAGCTCCAGCGTAACCGGTGTGAGGTGCGGCACCGCCATCTCCATAATTTTTTTGCCCACAGGAATGCTGCCGGTAAAAAACACGTGATCGAAGCGGAAAGCCATCAATGCCGGGATCACAGTACTGCCGTCTCCCTCCACCACTGTAATATAAGCCGGGTCAAATGTCTCTTGGATCAGGCCGGCGATCACCGTCGCCGTATGCGGCGCCAGTTCAGAAGGTTTCAGAATGGCGCAGTTGCCCCCTGCGATAGCACCTACCAGCGGGCTCAGTTGAAGCATAAAAGGATAATTCCAGGGTGCTATGATCAGCGTCAGTCCCAACGGTTCGCGGTATACACGGCTGCTGCTGGGGTACGTCACAAAAGGGGAAGTCACCACTTCCGGCTCCATCCACTGTTTCAGATTGGCCGCTATATAAGCAATCTCTTCATACAGGAATCCCACTTCACTGCTATACGCTTCCAGCGGGTGTTTGTTGAGGTCCAGCTTTAACGCTTCGAGGATACGGGGCTCGTACCGCTGAATAGCTTTCTTCAGTTTTTGCAGCATCGCTTTTCTGAAGGCATAGGGGCGGGTAACACCGGAATCGAAATAATCATGCTGGGCATTGTACAGCTGACTTATCTGGGCATTGCTGATCATAGGGTAAAATTTAACCTTTATCTGTCTCAAGTTAGGCATTTCCGGGCATGAAATAGGTCGGAAACCCAGCATTATTTGAATATATTTGCGATAATCAGTACGGATTATGAGCGATATCTACAGTAAATATGAAACAGTGATAGGGCTGGAAGTGCATGCCCAGCTGCTCACCGACAGCAAACTGTTCTGCAGTGACAGTGCTGCCTTCGGCGGGGCGCCCAATACACATATCAGCGCCATTTCCCTGGCACATCCCGGCACCTTGCCCCGGATGAACCGCAAAGCAGCCGAATATGCCATTAAACTGGGCCTCGCCTGTCATTGCGAAATAGAAAAGGATAATTATTTCGCCCGTAAGAACTACTTCTATCCCGATCTGCCCAAAGGGTACCAGGTATCCCAGCATACCGCCCCCATTTGCAAAGGGGGATATGTACCAGTAGTCACAGAAGCCGGAAGCCGGCAGATTCAGCTCAACCGTATCCACCTGGAGGAAGATGCCGGTAAGCTGCTGCACGACCAGGACCCGGCCAACAGCTACGTGGACTACAACCGCGCCGGCGTGCCCCTCGTGGAAATCGTGAGCGAGCCTGATATGCATACCAGCGACGAAGCCTACGCCTACCTGACCGAGCTGCGGCGGCTCGTACGTTACCTCGGCGTATGTGACGGCAACATGGAAGAAGGCAGCATGCGCTGCGACGCCAATATCTCCGTACGCATCAAAGGCACTACCACATTGGGTACCAAGGTGGAAGTAAAAAACATGAACTCTATCCGCAACGTGAAGCGGGCCATCGATAATGAAGTAAAAAGACAGATAGACCTGCTGGAAGCCGGCGGCACCCTGATACAGGAAACCAGAAGCTTCGAGGCAGCCACCGGCAGCTCTTTCTCCCTGCGCTCCAAAGAAGAAGCGAACGACTATCGTTACTTCCCCGAGCCGGACCTGGCGCCGTTCCATCTCACCGATGAGTTTATTGCCGCTGTCAGGGCCACTTTGCCCGCCCTGCCGGAAGAACTGGTCCAAAAATATACGACAACATACGGACTGCCGGAATACGATGCCCGTGTAATCTGCGATGACAAAGGCACTGCAGATTATTTTGAAAGCCTCACCGGGGTCACCACACAGTATAAAGCCGCTGCCAACTGGATGCTGGGCCCTGTAAAATCATGGCTCAACGAACATTCGGCAGACATCTCTCAGTTCCCGGTCCCCCCGGCAGCCCTGGCAGCGCTGATCCACCTCACCGACAGCGGAAAAGTAAGCTTCTCCATCGCCTCTTCCAGGATATTACCGGAGATGATCACCGCCACCACTGAAGACCCGCTGGCGATCGCCACCCGGCTCAATCTCCTGCAAGACACCAATGCCGACAATATCAGCCCCATTATTGATGAGGTGCTGGCCAAATACCCCGACAAGGTAGCCGCCTTCCGCGGTGGTAAAAAAGGCCTGATGTCGCTGTTTGTAGGAGAAGTGATGAAACTGTCCAAAGGCAAGGCCGACCCACGGCTTACCAACGAGCTGCTGGCAGAAAAACTGAAAGGATAGGCCGCTTTGAAGATATTTAGCTAATATTGACAGTTGAAAGGCTCAGAAAACGATAAAAAATCAGTAGCATGAAAAAATACTTATTGTGGATGTCCGTAGCCGCCTTCCTGGCCGGATGTGCCGGACAAACGGAAAAGGGAGAGTTTAAAATTGAGGGACATTTTACCAATCTCCCCCTCGGACCTGTAGTACTGGAGGAACTGACGCTGGACAACCTGAAAGTGGTGGATTCCACCAGCGTAAAAGATGCCAGCGGTAAATTTACCCTGAAAGGCATGGTGCCGGAACAAGGGCTCTACCGCATCCGCTTTGATAACGGCAAATTCATCCTGCTCTCGCTCGATGCCGGCGATATGAAACTCGAAGGGGACGTCAACAACCTCGAAGCGCTGAAAGTAAGCGGCTCTGAAGCTACTTCCGAACTGCAGCAGTTCCTGCAGGACATCAGCAAGCAGTCCATCGCCCTGACGGAAGAAATGCGTAAAGTGGACAGCCTCCACGGCGCCAAAGTGCCCGACAGCGTATTCCAGCCACAGCTGGCCGCTATCCAGAAAAAAGAAAAGGATTTCGAACAGGAATTCTTCACCATGGCTGAAAAAACAAAAAATCCGGCCAACGCCGTATTTGCTATCAGCCAGGTAAGAAACCCGGAGGAAATCATCTCCCATAAACAAACCATCACCGGTTTAACTACCCGCTTCCCGAAAAACACGCTGGTAAAAAGCATGACCGACAAAATCGCGGAGCTGGAAAAAAACAACCAGTTGACCAATGGTGATGCAGCCGGCGGCGATGACGAAGAAGCTACCGCTGTAAAAGTAGGCATGGAAGCCCCTGATTTCACGCTTCCTGATCCTAATGGGAAAATGATCAGCCTGAAATCCATGCGCGGCAAATATGTGCTGCTCGATTTCTGGGCCAGCTGGTGTGGCCCCTGCCGCGAAGAAAACCCTAACGTGGTAAAAGCCTTCCAGCAGTTCAAAGGCAAAAACTTCACGGTGCTTGGCGTATCACTGGACAAAACCAAAGACCAGTGGACCGCAGCCATCGCAAAAGACGGCCTCGCCTGGAACCATGTGAGCGACCTGAAGTTCTGGGACTCTTCCGTAGTGCCATTGTATGGTATCAACGCTATCCCGACCAACTTCCTGCTCGATCCACAGGGTAAAGTAATCGCCAGCAATCTCAGAGGCGATGAGCTGATAGCGAAATTGAAAGAAGTATTGAAATAATATCTTCCGATTATATTGATCAACGCAAAGGGCTGTCCTTAAACGGGCCAGCCCTTTGTATTTGGGGGATATATCAGGAGTACCAACAATATCACCAGAAGGATAAAAAAACAGGCTGACCAATAATGGCCAGCCTGTCAGCTTTATGAAAAGAGATGTTGGTGATTATTCATCCCACCATACTGGTTTCAGGATATCACTTGTCACAACAGCGTTTTTGTTGTACAGGCGTTCATTCTGGTCAGTAGGCAGGCGGCGTGGAATAGCAGGTTTGTTCAACACATTATGCGGGTTAGGCGTGAGTGTTGGGAAGCCTGTACGGCGCCAGTCAGTATATGCTTCTATCTGTGCGAACAGCGCAACATATTTCTGATTCATGATTTTTTCCTTCGTGATAGATGCCGCAGTTTCGCTGGCGTAAGCAGTTACAAATGCAGCTGGAGCAGGGCTACCTGTTGCGTTTTGAACATGTGTGAGCACAGCAGTGTTGTAGGCATCAGCAGCTTCCTGTGTTTTACCCAGGATGAGGTTTGCTTCAGCTTTGATGAACAACGCTTCTACATATCCTGCGAGTGTAATAGGAGAGGTCTGACCTGCCATGTAAGTTCCCAATTCGGAAGCATTCTGGTTCTCAGAACCAGGAGCAGCACCAACATAACCTCCACCGGGTGCAACCGCAGCGTATACGCTAAGACGTGGATCATTGCTGGCCTTCATCATATTGATCAGGTTCTCACCCATTCTGAGAAGAGTAGCACGACCCTGGCTAAACTGGAACCACTGGTTGTTTTCGTTGTAAGACTCACCGTAAGTTGCCCTCAGGTCGCCAACATTGGTCACATTGGACAATGCATCCAACGCTTTGGTAGCGGCGTCATTAGCATTCTTTTTGGTCAGGTGGATAGCATATCTTGCCTTCAGCAGATAAGCGGTATTTAACCACTTGGCCAAATCTCCTTTAAAGAAAAGGTCATTGGCGCCCACTTCGCGAACATCAGATCCGGCGGTTTTCAGCAAACCGATTGCCTCATCCAGCAGAGACTGGATTTGTGCATAGATGTCTTTCTGGGCGTCATACTTCGGTGAAAAGTTACCGTTAATGTTGCCCATACCACCTTCCTGGCCAGGAACATCTCCCCACATGTCTGTTGCAACGCCAAGGCCCATTGCCTTTATAACAAGTGCCATCGCTTTGTTATGCGGGTTACCCTCGCTATACTGGGCAACTATATCATTACAAGGCTGAATAACGTTATTGTAAATGTTATTCCAGTCGTTGGTGGCATCACCTTCTTTGATATCGTACATATCAATAGCCAACATCTGATCTGCTGTACCACCCAACTGTTGGGTCAGGACTCCAGCCGTACGTGCAGGTGTTCCTGCATAAACAGACATCAGCCCGAGTTCGGCACTGGACAACACCAATGGACCGGTGGCTTTAACTGGGTTGTTTGGAGAAACTTCATACCCGTCAACAAACTTACTGCAGGAAGTAGAAAGCATGATGCAAGGCAATGTGAGTGCTATTATGATTTTTTTCATTATCTCGTTATTAGTATTACCAAATATTAGTATCGCCAAGTCTTACTTTATTATAAGCCCAGTTTCACACCAATGGCGTAGCTTTTGGTACCCGGGTTATTAAAGTAATCAAATCCAGTCAGGTTAGAACCTGCACCAGTCAAGCTGGTTTCAGGATCTACACCAGGATACTTGGTAGACAACCACAGGTTGCGGCCAGTACCTGTCAGTTCAATAAAACGAATGATTTTCTGACCTTTCAGATTCCAGCGATAAGAGAGGGATACTTCTCTCAGACGTACCCAGGAGCCATCATATACGGCGTTCTCTGTCGCAGAACCTGCACCATCACCCAGATATGATTTGAAATATTTCTCTGCAGTAATTGCCTGTGTATTAGGTATCAGTTTACCAGTACCATCATCGGTCACACCAGGAATAACATAAGTTCTTTCCCTGTCAGCAGATTCTTCAGTTCTACCCAATTGGTGCATTCTGGCAATAGTACCATTCCAAATTTTACCGCCCTGGCGGATATCGAAGAGTACACCCAGTGTAATGCCTTTATAGTTGAATGTAGATCTTGCACCTGCGGTCCAGTCTGGGAATGGATTACCAATGTTACCGTTTTGAGCATCAACAATTGGCAGACCATTTGAGCCGATAATCAACTCTCCTTTGTCAGTACGTTTCCACCTGGAAGCATAGAGGGCGCCGTAAGGCTTGCCAACGATAGCGAAGGAACCGATAGAAGTAAACGCCGGTTCAACATCAATTTCAGAAACACCTTCACCCAGTTCCAATACTTCGTTTTTGTTTCTTGTAAAATTGATATTGATATTCCAGTTGAAATCTCTTGAACGAATCACATCACCAGACAGTGAAATTTCCCATCCTTTGTTTACCATAGCACCGGTGTTGTCCACTATTTTCTGGAACCCGGAAGAACCCGCCAGTGGTCTTCTTACCAGCAAGTCAGAAGTTTTCTTATGATAATAAGTCGCTTCAACATTCAAACGGGCGTCAAAAAACTTCAGGTCCAAACCAATTTCTTTTTCAACCGCGGTCTGTGGTTTCAGGTTCGCGTTACCAATGACGTTGTTGTAGACGAAACCATTCTGCTTCTGGAAGGGGAAGGAGTTACCATCTGTAAAACCGTCAGCAAAGTAAGGCTTCACGTAATACGTAAGGGAAGTATATGGATCAGGAGCTAAACCACCGCGGGCGATAGCACCTCTCAGTTTACCATAGGTCAGGATGTCATTCTTCGGTACCAGGTCTGTAAATACAAATGATGCGTTCACAGAAGGATAGAAGAAGTTGTTCTTATGCAATCCGAAGGTTGAGGACCATTCATTACGACCGGTAGTACCAATGAAAAGCATGTTTTTGTAGCCGAACTGTACATCATAAAACAGTGCGGAGCTACGAGTGAGAACTGTAGCTTCGTCTGAATACAGCGTAGAAGCATTACCCAGATTGTTATAATTTGGGATAGAGAGATCTGTACCGCGGCCATACAGATTTTGTGTTTGCGTTTGAGTTACGTTACCACCAACATTGGCAGTAATGGAATATTTCTCGTTAAATTCCTTATGACCGCTAAGGATCAGGTCAGAGTAATACTGTCTGTTCCTGATGGTATTTTCTTCCAGCTGGCCGGTAGGGTAACCGTTAGAGCCGATAGCAAATATTTGTTTTCTTCCGTCTGTGTATACGTCAGCCCCCAGTTTATAGGTAGCTTTCAACCAGTTGTTGATTTCGTAGTTAGCACCGATGTTACCCACGAAACGGTCAACTTTATCCTGGAATGGGTTGTTCGCAGTTGTCCAGTAAGGGTTATCGTAGTTGTTAACGAAGTTCTTGCTGGAACCATCAGGTTTGAGGTAATCTTTCAGATCAAAGCTGGCCGGAGTCCTCATCAGCGGCAGCATAACACCGGATGTATTGCTCCCATTCTGTGCTTTGGTGCCTTCTGTAGCAGCATAGCTCATAGAGGCATTCATGCTCAGGCGCTGTGTAACCTTTGTATCGAAGTTAGCACGAACAGACGTACGATAGAAGTTGGTATTAGGAACGATACCTTTCTGGTCTGCACGGCTCAGAGAGATACGGTAAGTAGAAACATCATTACCACCTGTAGCAGATACGTTGTGGGTAAAGTTAGTACCTGTCTGGAAGAAGTCCTTGGTGTTGTCATGAGCTGTAACGCCGTTCAGAGAGCTGATTTTAGGACCCCAGCTTTCAACAACAGGAGCAGTAGTTGTAAAGTTAGGCAGATAAACAGGCACGCCATTTTTGATAGAGCCCTGCGCATAAATATGCTGCTCTTTAGGCAGTTGGCTCACTTTATCAAAGCCAGCGTTAAAGTCGTAAGTCACGTGCACGGAACCGGCTTTACCTCTTTTAGTAGTGTAAATAATGGCACCGTTACCTGCACGGGCACCATACAGCGCTGCTGCAGAGGGGCCTTTCAGAATAGTCACAGAAGCGATATCATCCGGGTTGATGTCCAAGGCGCGGTTAGAGTTGTTCACTCCCTGCAAGTTGGCATTATACGGATAAGTCTGTGATACAGTGGAGTTTGTGGAGTTGTCGACAGGTACTCCGTCAATAACGATCAGTGGTTGGTTATTACCAGTAAAGGTAGAGTTACCACGGATCAGGATTTTGGAAGAAGCACCCGGTGTACCACCGGAACCAATTACCTGAACACCGGCAGCTTTGGAAGACAGTGACTCGATAATGTTGTTCTCACCAGCACGTACCAGGTCTTCACCTTTCACGGACTGCACGTTATAACCGAGGCTTTTCTTTTCCCTGGTAATACCCAACGCGGTCACTACCACCTCGTTGAGTTGTTTCTTATCCTCTTCCAGGGTGATGTCCACTACGTTTTGATCGCCTACTACTACTTCCTGGGAAGTGTAGCCGATGAATGAAAATACCAACGTAGTACCGTTAGCAACCTGGAGCTTGTAAGTACCGGTCGGACCGGTGGAGGTACCGGTACCTTTACCTTTAACAGCCACGGAAACTCCCGGAATAGGGGAGTTACCCTTGCTATCTTTTACTGTACCAGTAATCGTTCGCGTCTGCGCAGCAGCATGCATGACGCTAATGGCCACGAGCAGCCACAAGAGTAGTCCTCTTTTCATAAGCAATTTAGATTTGATAAATATTTCAGTTAACCTAAAACACAGGGTCGTTGGATTACTAGGTGCTTAACATCATTCCGGGAAAACGCAGGTGGTACACGAGTTGTCTAATTGCACGCATTGGGCATTAGGTACACTACTCCACAGCATAGGATTCTAACGCATCATAAGCAAAGCCTGTAAGTAACGGGTTACAACATCACACAATTCAATTTTAATTCTTAATTCAGATTTGGTATTTAATACTTTCCTTGAATTCAGATTTGGTAATAATCAGATTTTGATTTTTGTTTAAAATGTTAATTTTTGTTTAAAAACGGACACAAGATATAAAAACAAAAAAATATTTTCTACTAAGCGAAGGTAATATTTTTAACAAATTAGCTTGCGCCTAAATAATTCTTGATAAGTTAAACCACCTGTGTATTAACGCGAAACGCGCCACCCTTACGGATGACGCGCTCCTGTTAATTGCTTTCTTTGTTATTATCAAGGCTTGGATAAAGTTGTCACATTACTGCCGAAACTTCCTTCATCCACCTCAGTGGTAACATTCAATACAATAGTGGTATCGCAGGGGTTGATCTGCCCATTGCCCGAAACCGTCAGATTATGATATCCCTGGAAAAGGTCTGCGATCTTTTGTTTAGCCATGGTAAACCTATAACTGGCCTTGTCAAATGTGGCCGTCACAGGCACTCCCGCAAGGCCTGCCCAACCGGTGAAGGTAAATATCGTGCTGTCCTGATTAACAGATACGGTCACCGGATAAGTGCTTTCTGTAACACCAGGATCATCCACCGTCATACTTCCCAGGTAAGTTTTTACCGTCAACGGGCACACCTTCGTATAGGTCAGTATCCGGATCAGACCTGCTGAATTCAGCACATCGGAGCCATAAGGACGCAGGTAACGTTTAGTGCCGTCTGACAAAGTAATCGTATCTCCAAACCCATGTATCTGCGTACCGTCATTCATGGTAAAATTGGTGGTCACTTCAAAATAATCGCCCGCCTTAAGACTGTTGGCGCCGAGACCAAACAGCTGCATCAGCTGCGTTCCGGTCATGGTCACCGTGGTGGGCAACGAACCAATGCCGCCCTGCAACACCTTCACATTGTTGTATTTCCCATTCATCGCCACCACCACATCTGTGGCTTTAGGCTGTACGCCGGTCGGAAAATACAATGCCACGTTGAAGGCTGTACTAAAATCAGGCAGGTTGTCTGACTGGATCAGCACGGCTTTGCTTTTATCCTGTGTCAACTGCGGCACCTGACGGTTACTAACACCATCCGGCAGCTTCGGGTTATCATTCTTCCGACAGGCATAAAAAATCACCACGCCAACCGCCAACATTGTTATATAGATAATCTTATTCTTCATACTTACTTTTTTTGGATCCGTGAATGTGGATGTTATTTATCCCAGAATACGGGTGTGATATCCGGCTGCTTCTGTGCAGGGGCATTGGGATTCACCTGTATATCAACATTGGGCCATGGCAGCGAAAGCGGATAATTCCTGCCCAGGGCGACCGGCACCTTGGCCTGCGGAGGCGGCAGTGTGGGATTACCTAAAATAGGAGGCTGCGCAAAACCACCAGGAGCCATCGTCGGATCATTTGGATTAAATAATACCGGGAAACCAGTACGCCGGTAATCTGAATAAGTATCACAGCTAAACCCGAAGGCTTGTATCCATTTTTCCGTCATGATGATTTCCAGCTTGTCTTTAGGGGTAGTCCTGGCATCATATACGCCCAGCACCGCATTCCGGTAAGTGGTAGAAGCAGTGCCTACAATGGTCGGTACATTTTGTCCGCCTTTGGCAAGGTTCGCAACAAAATCCACCTGCTTGAAGGACTCATCGATCGCGTCAGACAGCTTCTTACGGGCATCACCGGCCACAAGACCAACATTCATCAGCTCTGCTTCTATATAAAGCACATCAGCATAAGTAAGCATCCTTAAAGGCGCCGCACCGGTACCACTGCCAGCATTTACCACTACTGCATCACCGGCATCATAACGACCACCCACCGGATACAGCCCGAATACTGTCATGCTGTTATCCTGCGAAGCACCTTTGTTGGTACCGGTAGACCCGAAATAGATGGAGATAAAGGCAGAGTCACGATATTCTGTGGGGTTCTGGGAACCGCCGGCCTTGGAGTTTTGATTGTAAAAATAATACGGAATACGAGGGTCCTTAATACCTGTAAACAACCGGGGGTTGTACCCTTTCAGGATTTCATAAAACCAGGGACTGATATAGTGCGTCTTCTGGGTAGCATAGTATTCACTGTAACCCGGGTTTCTGTCATCGGGCGCTACCTGTGCTGTATACTTCATCATAAACCCATCGCTCGTCTGGCTGAACAGGTTACCGCTACTGATCAACTGGTTGACCGGTCCGGATACGTCCTGCACCAGGCGCACCTGGTTGTACAATTTTAATTTGAGCGTATTGGCAAACTTAATCCACTTTTTCACATCTCCGCCATAGTACAAATCATCTTTACCCGGTTCCAACACACCGTTGGCTGTTTGTAGGTCAGCAATGGCTTCGTCAATCATCGGGAACAACTGCTTATAAATATCTGCGCCCTTGTCATATTTCGGATAGCGGGTACCCTTAGTAGCAAACTGGTTGGCCTCCGAAAAAGGAACGTCTGCAAAGGCATCCACAAACTGGCTGAAACCATACGCTTTCAGCAACTTCGCAATACCGGCATAATGCCGGGCATTGTTGGCGGAAGCCTGCGTAATCAGCACATCCACGTTTTGCAGCATCCCGATAAAGTCAGGGAGACCACTTACCGCCTGCGCGCTGTAAAAGGACGACCAGGCGCCGTTAAGATCAGTGGATATACCAGTGGCCCCGTACTGGTCCTGGCTCTCCCTCACCACTATCTGGTGAGTGTATACCGCCAGCACTTCCGTAAGACCATTCGCACCACGGGCAGCATTGGTAAAACCCAGATCATATGCCAACCCCTGCTGCGCACCTGTCAGTAGTAAACTCAATGATGCGGTGGAAGGGTTGTTAGGATCTTTGTTGATATCCAGAAACCCCTTAGTACATCCCGTCACTACAACGAGCGTAACTAAAATTATACTGCTTAGTCTTTTCATCGGTTCAATTTTTTGTAATAAACTAGAATGTCACTTTCACGTTTACACCAAAACGTCTGGTAGTAGGCGCACCGGACAATTCTATACCCTGGACGTTGGTAGAACCAAAGCTGCCCACTTCAGGATTGAATCTTGTGTACTTGGGAAAACCCGGTGCATAATACCAGAGGTTTCTTCCTGTCAATGTCAGTGTCAACGCACCGATAGGCGTTTTACTGAACCACTTCTTTGGAAAATCATATCCCAGTGTCAACTCACGGAAGGTGTACACGGTAGCATCATACACATTCCATTCCGTCGCTGAGTTGATAGCGAAAGTTTCACCAAAGAACATTTCAAAACGGCTAATCGCAGTATGGTTGGGAATTCTATTCCCTTTATCATCCAGTAATGGTGTACCTGTATTCACATCTCCATAGTATCCCGGAATAACGTATACATTTTCGCGTTGTTCAACACCGTTGTCTTTGGTCACACCACGCCCCAGCAGAGAGCTAACAGTAACGGAATAGATATCACCACCTCTGGTCAGATCGAAGAGTGCATTCAGGAAAAATCCTTTATAGTTTAGAGTCGTACCCAGGCCTGCCTTGAAATCGGGGTTAGGGTCGCCTACCATGCGTTGTTCAGGGCTTCTGATCAGGTAACCGTTGCTGGGATCAATGAGCAGGCTGCCGTCTTTATCACGTACGTTAGCACTTCCGCGCAGGTAGCCGTATGGCTTGCCGGCTTCCAGGAAGGGGGATATTTCATCCAGCACACCAGCCAGCAACAGGCGGGTAACGCCTGGCTTCAGCTCTTTCACCACACTTCTGTTTCTTGTGAAAATACCATGTATGCTCCATGTCAGGTTCTCATTACGTACAGGCACTACGTTCAGGTCCACTTCAATACCTTTGTTGGTCAGCTTTCCATAGTTATCGATCACTTGTCCGTAGCCGGAAGAAGGTGGCAGGGACAGCGGTGCGATCTGGTTAGTAGACAACCGGGTATACCACGCAAAATCTAACGTTATCCTTCTTTCAAAAAACTCGAGGTTGGTTCCCACTTCAAAGTCCTGTGTGAACTCCGGTTTCAGATTAGGATTGCCCGCAGAAGGGTCTTGCATCACACCGGACTGCCCGAGGAAGGCGGGGTTAACCCTGAAAATATTGAATAACTGGTAAGGGTCAGCATCCCTGCCCACTTTGGCCCAGCTGGCACGCAGTTTACCAAAGGTCAGCACTTTGCTTTCCATCTTAAGCGCATCGGTAAACACAAACGATGCCGCCACGCTGGGATAGAAATAACTACGGTTGCTGGAAGGCAGCGTGGAAGACCAGTCGTTTCTGCCTGTCAGGGTCAGGAACAACCACTTCTTATAGTCCAGGTCCACTTCTCCGAAAATACCCCACAACCTGCGCTGCATGAAGATATCTTCTGTCGGGATCACTGTTTTGGTATTCAACAGAGAGTATACACCCGGCACTACGATGGTTTTACCCGTATTGATCTGAGATTTTGTCGTACGCTGGTTAACGTTATGGCCTACCAGTATTTTCAAACCGAAGTCTTCATTTTTCAGTTTAGGCGTAAACGTACCAATGAGGTTGGATTCCAATTCTGTGAAACGGTAGTTCTGTTGTATGATCTGTCCGTTACCTTCCGCACCTCTGGAGCCGATGTCCGTTACTTCTTTACGAAGGAAATTATTTTGGTTCACCCCAAACTGATAACTGAGGTTAAACCAGGGCAACACTTCATAGTTGAGTTTTAAACCAGCCACATACCGGTCAGTCGCGGTGGTAATAGTATTATGGGCGAAAGCCCAGAGCGGGTTATCATATTGTGCGCTGTTGGTAGATACCGGTTTACCGGCAGCATTTTCAAAAGGCAGGCCGGCGATGTTCCAGTTTCGTCCCAGAAAGAGGTTACGCGCGAAAGAAGAAGCTGCGCCGGGCACCTGGTTCTCACCAAAGATACTGCCGCCCTGGTTACTGGTACTATAGCTGAAATTGGCGTTTACCGTCAATCCGTTTGTGAGACGGGTCACACCACCGATAGACATATTACCTCTGTTGAAGTAGGAGTGAGGCACGTAGCCATCCTGGCTCAGATAGGAGGCAGTGGCGCTAAGGGCCGATTTATCATTGCCACCGTTCACTCCCACAGAATTTTCTGTGATCCAGCCAGTGCGGAACAGGTCTTTTACGTTATTGGGAACTGCGCGGTAAGCCATGTTGCCGGAGGCGGGGAACAAATCCGGGAAAGCCTTCAGGTAGTCGGGCCAAACAGGTATTGAGTCAAGTGTACCGAAGCGGGGGCCCCAGGAGCCGTTGGCATTCTGATAATTGAAGCTGGCACCGGGACCGTATTCATTCTGGTATTTGGGAAGATTGGCCACTCTTTCCATGGAAAGGGAAGAGGAGTAAGTCACTTCTGTTTTCCGTTTGCCGGTATTGGCGCTGCCTGATTTGGTAGTGATAATGATCGCGCCGTTGGAGGCCCTTGATCCGTAAAGTGCTGCCGCGGCGGCGCCTTTCAGCACCGTCATCGAAGCAATGTCATTAGGGTCGAGGGATGAAAGACCGCTGGAGTAGGCACCGCCGCCCGATGTCTGGCTGGAGGTGGTCACCTGGTCATTATTGTAAGGAATCCCATCTACTACGATCAAAGGTTCGTTATTACCAAAAAAGGAGGTGTTACCGCGGATGTTGATACGGGTAGCGGCGCCCGGTGTACCTTGTGAAGTTCTGATGTCTACACCGGCTACCTTTCCCTGCAGGCCTTTCAGCATGTCAGGTTCCGACTTTTGTACCAGTTGATCGGGTTTGACCGTGGACACCGAATAACCTAACGAGGTTTCGTTCCGTTTCAAACCTACGGCGGTTACCACCACTTCTCCCAGTTGTTTTTTATCAGCTTCCAGGGCTACGTCAACTTCATTGCCCGGACCGACAGGGACCTCTTTAGTAAGATATCCCACAAAGGAAAAAACGAGTGTTGTACCACTGGCCACATTATTTAGCTTGTAAGTACCGTCACCGGACGTAAAAACCCCTTTGGTAGTACCCTTTATTACGACTGTAACGCCGGGAAGAGCAGAACCATCTTTTGCATCCGTAACCTTTCCGCTAATCGTTCGTGTCTGGGCTACTGCGCTGAGAACGCTGCTGCACACGAACAGCCATAGTAGTAGCTCTTTTTTCATAAGCAATTTTGGTTTTGATTGACTAAATAGAAGTTAACTCAGTTAAATTACGACAAAAAAAGCTGATATATTATCAGGATTGGTTAAAATAATATCAGACAGATTCAGATATTTTGCTATATAGATAGATATAAATATTCGTTAAATAACATCTAGATAACAGGAAGACATTTGGAAATGTTGAGAAAAATACGCCCTGAGAAATACATTTTTTTTATGCGAATAAGAAGAAATCTGCATAAAAGAATTTTTTTACAGATGGGGAGGATATCGACAATAAGGTTGTCAGGATGCCAAACATGGTTTTAAATAAAAAAGGGGCGCCAGATGGCGCCCCTTTATACAGTAAGTACTGTGAATTATTTGTTGTAACCCGGATTCTGTACGATGTTCGGGTTAGCGTCGATTTCCGTCTGTGGAATTGGAAATGCCACATATTGACTAGTCGGCAGGATCTCACTTTGACGTAATGCATCTGCGTCGGCAATAGAGCGTTTACCCATGAACCTGAACAGATCGGTAGCACCAAAGCCTTCACCTACCAGTTCCAGTCTGCGCTGTTTGATCAGCTCTGCTCTCACGCTGTTGAAGTCAGAAGCAGTAAACGCTGATAATCCACGGTGCTGACGCAGGTTGCTGATGTCGTTGGCAGCGAGTTGCAGGTTGCCCTGACGCATATACGCTTCCGCACGATTCAGTAACACCTCACTCACTCTTAACACTTTCACATTGGACATGCCAGTCAAACCAAGACCGTTACCAATCCACTTCATCATGTAGTTGTTGCCTGAGAATGTTTTCACTATCGTGTTGCGGTAGTCGGCAGCCTCCAGCAGGGACATAAAGTTCTGATTCAGGCGCACGTCTCCATAACCGCTGGTGGATGTACCATCATTGGGCAGGTAGATATTACCAAAGTTATCAGCGCCTCTGTTTTCCGGTGTCAGGAAACGCAGGGAGAAGATATCCTCTGAAGTAGGATTATTGGTGGTATAATTTGCCAGATAATTGGCGTCGCTCCACAGCGGGAAAGCATTAATGAGCGGTGTTGCTTCATCAATTACAGCCTGCCAGTTAGGATCAGTGGCATTAGATGTATCACCGACATAGAGGTAAGCACGTGTCAGCAATGCGCTGGCAGCAGCTTTAGAGCCACGGAAAACTTTTTCAGTTTTGGTAGCTGCATCAGGCGCCAGGTTTTTTGCCGCTTTCAGATCGCTGATGATAGCATCGTACGTTTCTTTCAGCGTAGCACGGGAAGGCTTGGAAGTAGCCGGATTGTCTACCGCCTTTATGGCCAGCGGCACACCTGTATTGGCTTTCGTCGCATCATTCTTCATTTGGGAATAAGGACGGGTATATCTTCTCGCCAGGTCAAAGTGCGCCAGTGCACGCATAAAATATGCTTCACCTTTGTACTCTTTCGTGGTAGCTGTTTCTGGCAGCTTATCGATGATCACGCTCGCCTGGTTGGCCACGCGATAAGCGTTCAGCCAGGTTTTGCTTTGGGAAGCAGTAAGCGGTGTGAAGATATACTGAAACTCGTAAAGGAAACGGTTGGAGTTAGCGGCAGTGATCTTCATATCGTTGCCGGTAACATCAGTTACCACGTTGAAATCACGACCATAATATTCCAGCTCCTGGGCACGCTCATACAGGCCGTTGGCCAGAATACGGGCATTTGCTTCGGTGACTGCTGATTCATTATCCAACGCATTGGAAGGTGCGATGTCCAGCTTGGAGTTACATGCGGAAAACGCAGTAGCGGCCGTCAGCGCGAGTATAGAAAGTTTTGGATATTTCATAATTTAACCAAGGTTTTTGTTAATCAACTTCTTCAATTACAATCCTACACTGATACCAAATGTGAACACGCGGGAAGTAGGATAACGATAGAAATCAACACCTGCGTTGGTAGTAGCAACGGAGGCAGTGCTGGTTGGAGGCAGCGGGTTAGTGTTGATATCCGGGTCCCATCCTTTGTAGCTGGTCAGGGTGTACAGATTCTCAGCCTGTGCATAAACACGCAGAGACTGCAGTTTCATGTTACCCAACAGACGTTTGGGCAGTGTATAACCCAGGGTGAGGTTTCTGATTCTGGCGTAAGAAACATCTTCCAGATAACGGGAAGAAATCTGATTACCAGTGATGCTACCGAAAACTACTTTTGGTCTGTCGGAGATATCACCAGGCTTTTGCCAGTGGTCCAATGCGTCTTTTGCCTGGTTACGGGTGTTGGAACCGTCACTCTCCAGGTTGGCGCGGTTGGAGTTGTAGGCTTTGTTGCCAGCGCTGAAAGTGATCAGCATAGACAGGTCAAATTCCTTGTAGTTGATTTTGTTGGTCCAGCCGCCAGTGATTTTAGGCAGTGCTTGACCTACAAACTGTCTGTTGTTCTGTGCTTCTGTGTAGCTGGTGGTAGGTTTACCGTCGTTGCCAACCCACAGTGGGCTGCCAGTTTGCGGATCTACACCGTACCATACCGGCATGTACCAGGAACCGAAGGGTCTGCCCACTTCAATACGTTGTCTGGAACCGGCAGGGATAGCCTGCTGGCCACCCAGGTTCAATACTTTGTTACGCAGGGTAGCGAAGTTCACGTCGGAAGTCCAGGTAAAGTTTTTAGTAGCTACCGGAACACCACCGATAGTTATTTCAAAGCCCTGGTTCATCATTTTACCAACGTTCATGTTGATCGCTTCAAAACCAGTGGTCATGGACAGCGGCAGTTCCATCAGCAGGGCAGAGGAACGTTTGTCATAAAAACCAATGCTACCGTATAAACGACGATTCAGCACGCTGAAATCCAGTCCGATGTCGAACAGGTTTTGTTTTTCCCAGCTCAGGTTAGGATTACCAGGCTGGTTGGCGAATGCAGCTGTTTCACCCAGGTAAGCACCGGAAAGGCTGTACAGGCCGCGGAAAGGGAAGTCAGAGTATTTACCCAGCCCTTCTGCGTTACCCATGATACCATAGCTGGAGCGCAGTTTCAGATCGTTCAGCCAGGAGATGTTTTTGGCAAACTCTTCTTCCGTAATACGCCATGCAGCGCCTACAGAGTAGAAGTTACCGTAGCGGGCATTTTTAGGGAAACGGGAAGAACCGTCTCTTCTGTAGCTGGCGCTCAGGAAGTATTTGGATTTATAGTCGTAGTCAGCTTTGCCGATCAGGCCCTGGAAAGCATAACCGCTTTCGCTACCGGCACCATCAAACAGGTTAGCACCTACGTCAGGCACCTGCAACTGATTACCAGGGAAACCATTCTTTGCATACAGGAAATAACTGCGGTTCTGGTAAGAATATTCATTACCGGCCAACAGGCGGAAGTTATGATCTTTGTTGATGCTGAAGTTGTAAGTCAGCAACTGTTGTGCAGTATACAGACCAATGCTGGTGCTGCCGTTGTACAGATAACCGCCATAGTTGCGGCCATCGTAGGAGTTCGGCGCAGTCCATTGTTTCTCACGGATGTTGGTGAGTTCAGCATTACCCTTTACCACAAAGCGCAGACCTTCAATGATGTTGTAACCCAGGGCTGCGTTGAAGATCGTTTGTGTATTGTTGTTCTTGCGGTAGTTGTTGGCAACAGTGTGCAGGAAGTTACCACCCTGCAGGGTTGGACGCCATGCATCAGGAATGTCGGCAACACCGGACCAGGTAGGAGAACCAGGCTGTCCGCCTACATAACCGATATAAGGATTACCGTTCTCGTCTTTCGCAGGGATCCAGGGAACCTGTGTGATGGCGCCCATCAGCGGAGAAGAGTAGGAGTTACCTGGACCGGCGCTGTTCTGATCGGTATAGGAACCGCTCATTTTCACGCTCAGATCAAATTTATCGTTGAACTTGTGATCTACGTTCAGGCGACCGGAATAGCGGCTAAAGTTGCTGCCAATCAGGATACCGTCTTGTTTGAAGTAATCGCCGGAAGCGTAGAAGGTGGTTTTTTCATTACCGCCGCTGGCGTTGATGCCGTAGGACTGGGTCTTGCCTGTACGGAAAGCCAGGTCCATCCAGTCTGTGTTATAATCAGCCAGGTGATCAGGACGGAATTTTTTAATGTCAGCATCAGAGTATTTTCTGGTGCCATCTGCATTTAAAACGTTGGCCAGTCCATCGCGCTGATATTGCAGCAGCTCGGTGGCGTTCATCATCGGGATGCTTTTGGCCAGGTTCTGGAAACCAAATTTACCATTGAAATTGATTCTGCTCTGGCCTTTTTTACCGGTTTTGGTAGTAATAACCACCACACCGTTGGAACCACGGGAACCGTAGAGCGCTGTTGCAGACGCGTCTTTCAGAATGGTAATGTTTTCAATGTCGGCAGGGTTCAGGCTGGAAAGGATGTCCTGGGAAGGTGTGTTCTGCGTGAAATCACCAGAGGACATGATAATACCGTCCAGTACATACAGTGGGCTGTTGCTGGCGGACACAGAACCAATACCACGTACCCTTACCTCAGTTTTAGAGCCGGGCTGGCCGGAGTTGGTGGACACGGAAATACCGGGAGCATTACCCTGCAGCATCTGGTTTACATCAGGCAGGGAAATGTTGTTCACCTTTGCACCGGTAATGGTAGATGCGGCAATAGTGGAGTTAACTTTTTTCTCCAGGGTATAACCGGTTACTACCACCTCGTCCAGGCTCTTGGAGTCTGTAGAGAGGGCGATTTTGAGTGTGGTGGCATTTCCAACAGGCACTTGCTTGCTTTCAAAGCCGATAAATGATACTACTAATACATCGTTTGCAGATACCTGCAGGCTGAATGAGCCGTCTGGAGTGGTGGCTGTACCTCTGGTGGTACCTTTTACCTGGATGGTTGCGCCAGGTATAGGAGATCCGTCTTTCCCGTCGGTAACTTTCCCCGTTAGGTTGCGACTTTGCGCAAAAGCCTGACCGACCACGCAGAGCACGGCCAGGAGGAGAAATAATACTTTCCTCATAAGCATGATTTTGTTCCTAGTTTTTAACCTTCAATAAATACTAATCTATATCGAGACCTTTAGTCTCAATTTCCTTTGGTTTCCTTGTCGTAAATAAAAGTTGATGTAATTGTGGAGAACTAAAGCCGGCAGGTACAATACAGTATTATAATCGCAAAAACCGACTACTTCTATTACGATTTATTCAATAAATCGCTTTAAGAAGTAGTTAACTTCTTTCCCATAAGCAGTTTCCTTAACAAATTTTCAACCAGCTGTAAATATAGTTTTTATTAACAAAAAATTAAGCTGGAAAAATTGGCTATAACATTCAGATAACATCTTTTTAACAAAGTGTTAACTTATTAATTTTTTAATAAATTTATATATATGTGAAAATAAACAAGCGGCAAGAGTACCACCTGCACTCATCATCAAAATCTAAATCGAAATAAATGTTGTCCCACCGGTTGGTGGGACAAATAAGTTATCAGGAAAGGGTGAGCGGGTAGTTTTTTAACAACTCCAGCAACACGCTGTACAGGTCCTCATTACGATGATTAAACCTGTACTCACATTCTTTCAGATGCAAATAAGCCGTATTACGGTTCAATCCCTTGAACTTGGCCAGGCGATGCTTGGTAAGTCCCCAGAATGCATCTACTTCGTCCATTAACGGTCCGCCGTTAACGGTGTCTGTCGTTGAACTACCCAGTCGGTACAAACGGTACTGGCCCAGGTCCACCACCCCGTTAAACCGACGCAAACGCTCCGTCGTATCCAGTGTTTCCAACACGGAACGGCCGCGGGTGGCGGCGTGGATCATAGGTCTGCTTACATCAGGTAAAATTTCGGTGTGCAACCGGTCAGCAATTCTGCAGATACCAAAAATGACCGGCTTTACGATGCGGTCAACTTCCGGTTTGACAGCCACCAGCGTATCGCCGTCGTGGTCTGTCTGGGTTTCAACCAGCCGGTTGTCGTAGGCTACGACCGGAACCGGCGCTGGATGCTGCGCCTCACAAAAACGGGCTATCTGGTTTCTAAGCTTTTTCAGGTAACTGTTGATCGTTACTCTGCTTACTCCGCTGATATCCGCGATCTGCGTCGCAGTGAGATCGTCGGCGAACAGCCGCAGGATCTCCTTAAACTTGCGCTCAGATAAGTGAGCACCTTTTAAGTACTTGTTTTTCATGAACTAGTGGTTAGAATGGCATTATAAACCTCTTATTTTTTATCCGGTATAAACACAGCTTTTATACAAGCGGTGATAAGGGTATTTGAATGCTGCCCACTAGATTATTTTAAGGCCTTTTTTTGTCCATTTTAGCTAAAAAAAATAATTTGTTTAGCATAGTGCATAAAAAGCGCAAAGCAGCAAGGGCGCCGCTTTTAAAATACTTCGGCATCCTTGCTGCTTTGCACTTTCCTATTTAAAGTTTACTCGGTGTCGTTTACACCCAGTTTAGACATCTCGATATCTTCCTCTTCATCCAGTGGTTTCCACAACTCTTTTTTCCTCGCTTTCTTTAACAAAGCTTTCTCCATCCACAACAACAAAGCCGGCAGAATAGTCAGGTTCGTGATCATCGCTACCACCAGCGTCAGGGAGGTCAGCCATCCTAACGCCTTGGTACCTCCGAATTCAGAGAAACTGAAAATCATAAACCCGGCAAACAGGATCATCGACGTGTAAATAATACTCAGCCCCGTTTCATGAATAGTCTGCTTCACCGTGGCCGATATGTCTAGATTATGATGCGGCAGCTCCTGCTTGAAATTCACCAGAAAACGGATGGTTACGTCAATGGCTATACCCAAGGCCACGCTGAACACCAGTACTGTGGAAGGCTTCAGGGCCACGCCAACCCATCCCATTATTCCCGCGGTAACTACCAGTGGAATAATATTCGGGATCAGTGATATCAGCAACATCCGCCACGAACGGAACAGGTAAAGCATACATACCATGATCAATACAAAAGCCAACAGGATACTCTCTGTTAAACCGTTGATAATGAAACGTGTACCTTCCTGGAAAATAACGCTGGTACCGGTGAAGGTCACTTTATAATGCGCAGTGTCAAAAATAGCAGTCACTTTCGGCTCCAGCGAGTCCATCAGCTGAGGCAGCCGTTGCGATCCCACGTCCTTCATATTCACACTCACACGCGCCACCTGCCTGGTACTGTCCATAAATGAAGCCACCAGTTTTGAAAACGTAGAGGCGGAAGCGTTAGCACCGGTACCGGCGGATTTCATCCGGAGATAAGGCGCCAGAAAACCCAGATCAAACGTATTAGGCACGGCATAGTTGGAACTGTCGCCGTTGTAATACGCCTGCTTCGCAAACTTGATACCTTCCACTACGGATAAAGGCCGCGCAAAATCAGGCTGCGCTGCAATCAGCTGTGTCAGTTCATCCAGCTTGTTGAGCGTTTGCAGGTTCACCACGCCGTTCTTGCGTTTGGTGTCCACAGCAATCTCCAAAGGCATCACCCCTTTAAAATTATTCTCAAAAAACTTCAGATCAGTATACAGTTTGTCTGTCTTCGGGATATCGTCCAGCATATACCCCACAGATTTCAGCCGGCTCATGCCCACCAATGCAGCAATCACCAGCGCACCGGTAACAAAGTATACCGGCTTACGGTATTTAAACACCAGCGTGGTAAGAAAATCCAGCACCGAGCCCAGGAAACCATTCTCCAGGTAATTGGTATGTTTGGTCTTCGGAGGAGGCAGGAAACTCAACACAGACGGCAGGAAAATAAAGGAGATCAGGAAGATGAACATAATGTTCAGTCCCGCTACCACACCGAACTCTTTCAGGATAGCGCTGTTGGTAAAACAAAACACGCCAAAACCAATAGCGGCGGTAAGATTGGTAAACAACGTCACAATACCCATCCGCTGTATCATACGCACCAGCGCTTTCGTCTTATTGCCATGCTTCGCATATTCTGTATGGTACTTGCTGAGGAAGTACACGCAATTGGGGATACCGATCACCACAATCAGCGATGGTATCAAACCTGTCAACAGCGTGATCTTGTATCCCATCAGCACGATAGTGGCCACAGACCACACCACGCCGATAGCTACCACCACCATCGACATCAGCACCGCACCGAAAGAACGGAAAAATAAAAAGAGAATGAGGCCCGTCAGCAGAAAAGAGATCTTCAGGAAAAGTTTCAGTTCATCCGCAACCTTAACGGCCATGACTGTACGAATCAGGGGGAGGCCGCTTAAATGAACTTCTGTATGATGCTTGTCCTGGAAGGCCTGTGCCAGTTTATTGATTTCTGCAACAACAGCGGTACGCTTAGGAGAATTAAAAACGTCCTTATTAACATAAATGGCCATCATATAGGCCTTTGTATCGGGATTATAGAGTAATCCCCTGTAAAACAGCAGCGTCCTGAAAACACCCGCTAAACTGTCTATCTGCGCCTGTGTGTAACTGCTGTCCTTAAACAGCAGGCCGGCTTCCAGTTTCTGTGTACTGTCGTTCTTTACCAGGTTGATGGCCAGCGGAACGCTCAGTATATTTTCCACGGCGCTGATCTTCTTCAGATCATGATTCAGCTGCAGGTAGTCACGGAAAAAGTCTGCCTGAAAAAATTTATCGGTCTGTACGCCCAGCACCAGCATATTTCCATCTCCGCCAAACTTCTTCTTAAACTCCTGGTACTCCAGAAATTTCGGATTATCATGCGGTATGGTGGCCACATAGTCGTAAGACATCTGCACCTTGGAGGCATAAAATGCCATGACGCCGGTGGCGACCAATAACAGGAGTAGGAGCGTTAGTCGGAATTTTAGCACAAAGCTGGCTAAACGTTGCCACATAAGGATTTTTCAATTTGTTAAATGGCGTAAAGGTAGTTAAAATACCCATTAGCTAACCTGTTGCCGGCAGATGAATTACATTTGTTTGCCCTAAATTGCAACTTTATTCCTGCGGCATCCTTAAAAACAGAGACAGTTGCTTCACAAAACACGCGGCATAGTATTACGTACGGTGAAATATGGCGACACGAGCGTGATCGTGGGCATTTTCACGGAGCTGTTCGGGCTGCAATCGTATATCGTTAATGGTGTCCGGTCTTCCAAGCCCAAAGCGGCCAAAGGCAACCTGCTCCAACCCGGCAATATCCTCGAAATGGTGGTGTATCACCATGAAGTCAAAAACCTGCACCGCATTTCCGAGTTCAAACTAGGCTATATCTATACTTCCCTGCATTACAACGTGGTCAAAAACACGATTGCGCTGTATCTCATCGAACTGCTGCAGAAAAGCCTGAAGCAACCGGAGCAACAGCTCGAACTGTACTATTTTACGGAAAATACGCTGCAACTGCTGGATGGTTCTCCCACGGCGGTTATTGCCAACCTGCCCCTGTTTTATACCCTCAAACTGGCGGAATTTCTGGGCTTCCGGCTCAACGGCCACTTCTCGGAATATACGCCCTACCTGGACTTGCAGGAGGGAACGTTCTGCTATCTGCCGCCCCACCATACCGACCATCTGGACCCCGAATACAGTGAGCTCACCGACCGGCTGATTCAATGCAGCGAAGTGCAGCAGCTGGCAGCAGTCAGCATGGCAAAAGAAAAGAGAAGAAAGTTATTATACGCTTATCTGGATTTTCTCCGGCTGCATATGCCGGATTTTACGGAATTACACTCACCGCCTATCCTGCACGAGATCCTTGACGCCTGACCGTGCCAGTTTCGCGCCCGCTTCGGTAAAGAACTCCAGCGTGGTGGAAGCACCGTCGAACACAGCGTAGGAAGTATAGTTAAGCCATTCGCCGAGGTTGATATAACGGCTGTCAGGCCCCACCTTCAGGTCCAGCGGCAGGTGCCGGTGACCGAAAATAAAATAGTCGAAATGCTCCCGCTGCAATACTTCACGACTGTAGATAGCCAGCCATTCCTGGTCTTCTCCCAGAAAATGCTCCAGTTCCTGGCCGGTAGCGGCCCGGCTCTTGCGACTAAAGTAGTTGGCCAGTGAGATGCCCATTACCGGATGAATACAGGAAAACAACCAGCGGCATACAGGATTGCGGAAAATCTTCTTGAGGAATTTGTATCCATGGTCGCCGGGCCCCAGCCCGTCACCATGGCCAATGTAAAACTTCTTACCATTTATGGTATATTCCTGAGGCTCATAATAAACCGGGATGTTCAGCTCGTCTTCAAAGTAGCCGTCCATCCACATATCATGGTTGCCGATAAATACGGATATCCCGATGCCTTTGTCAGTCAGGTCCGCCAGTTTGCCCAGCAGGCGGGTATATCCTTTGGGGATCACATGTTTATATTCAAACCAGAAATCGAAAAGGTCTCCAACCAGAAAGATATGCGCAGCATCTTTTTCCACCATTTCCAGCCATTGCACGATGAGTTTCTCCCGCTCCCGGCTGACGGTCATGTTGGGCGCCCCGAGGTGAAAATCGGAAGCAAAGTATATTTTCTTATTGGCTGGTAAAGGAATTTCCATGTGACAATTTGTGTTATCTCTCAAACATTATAGCCTTCCGCATATGGTTTCAGGAGAACGGGATGTTCTGTTAAAACCTGTAAGCGGAAGGCTATTGCTGATGATTTATTCGTCTACTAAAAATACGTATACTTCTTTCGGTCCGTGGATGCCCACTACCAGTGTTTTTTCGATGTCTGCCGTGCGGCTCGGGCCTGTAGCAAAAGAAACTGCTGAAGGCAGGTCGTTGCCGTATTTGTCTTTCAGTCTGCTGAAAGCGTCTTTCAGGTCAAACACCAGCTGGTGGGTATAAGCCACCATAATGTGAACAGGCGCATAAACCGGCACCGCTCTTCCACTGGGTTGAGCGGCGCTGAGCACTACTGTACCGGTGCGGGCCACCAGGTATTCGCAATCTGTGATGGCTGCATCCGCTTCGTGTATATTACCCTGGTTCAGCGTAGGCAGATCATTCTTACCTATCACTTTCAGCAGGGCAGGCGTCTGGCAGTATACGTTCCGCCAGTCCTTATTATCTGACAGCAGGCGCAGATTTTCGAGCAGTTCCGCTTTGCTGGTACAGAAAACAAATTTCCCCTGTAACCTGGTAAATTCTTCTGCAAACCTCAGCTCCAGCCCTTCGTTCTCTGTTTTGAAAACAGAGGAGTTGCCCTCCGAATTGGGGAAGGGCAACTGTACAGGCTGGCTTAACGCATTCCGTACTCTCTTCAGAATATTTTCCTTGGCAGGAGAAATCTTCATATCAAAATTTATGCATTAGCAGGTGAAGGAGAAGGATTGATGATGTCTGTCGGATGTACGCCGTCAGTAGTCATGCCTTCCTTGCCCAGGTGATGTTCTCTCGGCACATCATACGGACGTTTGCCGATCAGCCTTTCCAGGTCGGACTGGTATAAAACTTCTTTTTCCAGCAGTTCCTTGGCGAGGGTTTTCACCTGTTCCATTCTTTCTGTCAGCAGGTTTTTAGTCCTTACATAAGCCGCATCGATCAGTTTCCGTACTTCTTCATCGATCATCCGGGATGTCTCTTCAGAGTATGGTTTGGTGAAAGACTGATCGCTGTTTGGATCATAGAAAGACACGTTACCAATCTTATCGTTCATACCGTATACGGTCACCATGGCGTAGGCCATACGGGTAATTACCTGCAGGTCGTTTTGTGCGCCGGTGGATATTTTACCGAATACCAGTTCCTCTACCGCACGGCCGCCGAGGGTCATGCAGATATCGTCCAGCAGTTGTTCGGTATTGTACAGGTATTGTTCTTTCGGTAGGTATTGTGCGTATCCCAGCGCAGCCACGCCGCGGGGAACGATAGTCACCTTTACCAGCGGGTTAGCGTGTTCGAGGTACCATCCGCAGATAGCATGCCCGGCTTCGTGATAAGCGATGACTTCTTTTTCTTCCGGGGAGATGATTTTGTTTTTCTTCTCAAGGCCACCGATCACACGGTCAATGGCGTCGTTGAAGTCTTCCATTTCCACCTGTGTCTTGCCTTTACGGGCAGCGATCAGGGCCGCTTCGTTACATACGTTGGCGATATCGGCGCCGGCAAAACCGGGAGTCATAGAGGCCAGTTTCTTCACATCCAGGTTAGGGGATGTTTTGATTGGCTTCAGGTGCACCTCGAAAATGGTTTCTCTTCCGGCCAGGTCTGGTTTGTCAATAGAGATCTGACGGTCGAAACGGCCTGGGCGCAGCAGGGCGCTGTCCAGTACGTCCGGGCGGTTAGTGGCCGCCAGGATGATGATACCGCTGTCGGTACCGAAACCGTCCATTTCCACGAGCAGCTGGTTCAGGGTGTTTTCCCTTTCATCGTTGCTCATCATAACGTTTTTACCTCTGGCGCGACCGATCGCGTCGATTTCATCGATGAAGATGATACAAGGCGCTTTTTCACGGGCTTGTTTGAACAGGTCACGTACACGGCTGGCGCCTACGCCCACGAACAGTTCCACGAAATCGGAACCGGACATGGAGAAGAAAGGTACCTGTGCTTCCCCTGCCATCGCTTTGGCCAGCAAGGTTTTACCAGTACCCGGAGGGCCTACCAGCAGGGCTCCTTTTGGTATTTTACCACCCAGGGAGGTGTATTTTTTCGGATTTTTCAGGAAGTCCACGATTTCCATCACTTCCACTTTCGCTTCGTCAAGGCCGGCCACATCGTTGAACGTGATGTTTACGCGGGTGCCTTTATCAAACAAGGTGGCTTTTGACTTGCCGATATTGAAGATACCTCCCGGGCCACCGCTACCGCCGGCAGGGCCGCCCATTTTACGCATCAGCAATACCCACAGGCCAATAATCAGGATAATGGGCAACAGCAGCTGGAAGATCGGTTCAAACCAGCTTTGACGTTCGTCATAGGAGATTTTGACCTGGTTTTCCATCGGTATCCCTTCCTGGGCTTTGTCGATGTCCTTTTTGAAGCTTTCTTCACTACCAATAGAGAAGCGGTAGTGAGGGCCCGGATTCAGGCCGCCGCCAAAACGGCTTCTGGCCACTTCCGTGAATTTGGGCAGTTTAAGACTGTCCTGTTTTATGTAGACTTCTACATATTTCTTGTTAACAACGACCAATTTATCTACGTCCCCAGGTTTCAAATAACTTACCTGAAATTCCTGGAAGCTGATCTCTTTGGTAGAGGGTCTGAAATCAGGGAAGAAGTTCATTGCGAGCAGGGCGATGCCAATAAAAGCATATACCCAGTATATATTGAACTTCGGTCCTTTCTTTGGAGATTTCTCTGAACCCTTGTTGAAGTTATTGCCTCCTTTTTCCATAATCTTACGCTCCTTTACGGATGTTTATTACAATCAGAATATTTATATAATAATTAATACTTTCACGACTGTTTTGTTCAGTCATCGTTGTGGTCCATCCTGTCGGCGTCACTCCACATTTCCTCGAGATTATAGAACTTCCTTGTTTCCGGCTGGAAAATATGCACTACAATATTTACGTAGTCCACCAGTATCCACTGTTGAGCAGTAAAACCCTCGTGTTTATAAGGGGCTTCACCTAGCTTCAGTTCTACTTCGTGTGCTACAAAATCGGCGATAGCTCTTACCTGGGTATTGGAATTGGCTTCACATATTACAAAGAAATCGGCCACGGCTTCAGGAATCTGGCGTAAATCCAGGGATACGATATTTTCCCCCTTCTTTTCCTGTATGGCTTTTATGATGGTGGTAAAAATTTCACTTTCTCTGGTCAGGCGCGTTTGGGCCTTTTTCCTCGTGCTCAGAACGGTTAAGGGTGCCAATAAATCTCGTTTTTGTTAAAAATAAACTTTAATTGTCAAAGTTACTAAACAAGCACTAATATAACATGCAGAAATATCATGCTTCAGGGCCTACAAATGTTAAGAAAATAATAAAATGAAGTACTTTTCCGGCTGTTTTAAGACTAAAAAAGGTTCATGTGGTAGGACACCCGTTTTATATTTTAGACGAAATTGACAGCACCAATAACTATGCCATGGAGCAGGTAAATTCGGGCCAGGTGACATCCGGTACAGCCTGGTTTACCAGCAACCAGACAGCAGGAAAAGGGACCCGTGGCAAACAATGGATAGCCCGTCCCGGTGATATCCTCGCCCTCTCTGTAGCGCTGCAACCAGCCATGTTGCCGCTTTCCCGTCAATTCATGCTGAGCATGGCAGTGGCCCTGGGCGCACATGATTTCCTCGCTGCCTATGCCGGCGACGAAACCATTATCAAATGGCCGAATGATATTTACTGGCGTGACAGAAAGGCAGGAGGCATCCTGATAGAAAATGTATTGCGGGGTAATATGTGGCATTATGCCATTATCGGAATCGGGCTCAACCTGAACCAGGGAAAATTTCCGGACGATCTTCCCAACGCCGTGTCATTAAAGCAGATCACCGGCAAAACATGGGACGCTGCCACCATGGCCCGGGAACTATGCAGCTGCCTGGACGCCCGTATCCGGACACTGCAAATGTCCGCTCTTGATACACTCCTGGCAGAATATACCTCAAAGCTCTTTCGCTGGCAGCAACCCGGCCTGTACCGGAAAGACGGCGTCGTTTTCCAGGGCGTCATCCGGGGAGTATTACCAGACGGGCACCTCTGTCTCGAACGGGACGGTGAAATCCTGCAGTTGGGCTTCGGGGAAGTGGAGTTTGTGCTGAGCAAATAACGGCTGCCACCGGTAGGTAATCAGCGCCCGCCATGCTCCCTGCGCAACGCTGCTGTTTTTGCCCCCTTTGCAATCAGGTTTCGGAAGTGGACGTAGCACAGAGGAGATAGTGGCCGCCACCGGAAACTATCTTCGCTCTCCCTGTTTCCAATGATAGCTCTGCTGCTTTTCCTGCACTCCCTTCTTCAGTAGTACAGGCACCTGCGGCGACAGGCCGGACAACAGGTAAACACTGGCGCCATATTCCCGGGCAAGTGCATCCTGCACCGTGCCCACAACCTCCATCCGCCCGATAAGCGGACGATAACCTTCGGAGGGCTCATTTCCAAGCAGCACAATGTATTGCAGCGTGTCCAGTTTCGGAAACCAATACACGTAATCCGCACTGAAAGATACCGCTGCCGGCATGCGGCCGCGGTTAAAGTAGTTGACAGCCCCTGCCTGACCATAATTATCACAGATCACCAGCGTATTTTTCCGCGCCTGCTCCGGTATGCGCTGCCAGGCCTGCATGACCAGCTGAGCGGCTTCTTTCCAGCCAAGCATGTCTGCAAAATCCTGCGGCAAAGCATGTTTTTTTCCGTCTTCCCACCGCAGCATGCCCAGGGCGGCAAACTTAGCCCCCTTCTCCCGCGCCTGGTCAGGTCCCAACACCGGGAAAACAACGTTCAGCAGGTACACAAAAGGCACCACTACCACGGCCAGCCATAATACACGCAGGTAACGGTTCCAGCCGTTCCGGAATACACGCTCCCAGTAGGCACAACCAAAGGCGATCAACACCGGGTACAATCCCAGGGCGTAGTAACTCTTTGCCCGCATATACACCAGCAGCAGTATCACCAGCACATACATCAGCAAAACAACGCGGTACAACCGGTAGGGCCAGTAGAACAGCAGCCCTGCAAACGCCGCCACTATCAAAAAAGCGCCGCCCAGGAAAAAGATAAACTGGTCTGTCACAAAATCCATCCGGTCCACATGCACCAGCTGCGTAGCCACCAGTTCATTCATATGATGCAGCACCGGGAAACCCTGTTGTACCTGCCATATCAGGTTGGGTGCCGCCAATACCAAGGCAATCAGTGCTCCCAGGTACAAATCCCTCTCCCGAAATATGCGCCGGTGGGATGACAACAGCAATGCTGCCAGCCATCCGGCCAGCAACACGGCTACCGTATATTTATTGAGCAGTCCGATACCGGCCACTACACCTGTCCATAATAACCATTTCCCCTGTTGGCTTTGCAGGTAACGCATCATCAGCCAGCATATCAATGCCCATGTCAGCACATCAAAGGAGTTGGGCTGGTAAAGCACGTTTAAGCGGGAAAAGGCCGAACAAACAAACACTGTCAGCGCCAGTGCCTGCGCATACAAGCCCCCACCCAGGAAACACACCATCCGCCATATCACCACCATGGTCAGCGCACCGTACAATGCCGGGAAAAACCGCACCCAGAATTCACCACCGCCCAGCCATCGCACCAGAAGGGAGTTAAAAGCGGTAAAAGGCGGTACCGATAAATACCCCGCCGCCAGATGATATCCCATGTCCAGATGCAAATACTCATCGCGGTGCAGGTCATACGCCGGATTCACCACCGTATACTGAAACACTATCTTAAATACCAGAAACAGCAAGAGCAATAACAGGGAAGTACGACGCTGGTTCAGCTCCATGGAGTACGATTTTGATTGATCAAATGCAAGGTCAGGATAAAAATTGTCAGCAAAATAAAAAAGCGGAAAACTGTCTTGAAAAGCGCAGTCATTCCGCAGGTAACTTTAGTATCTTGCTTATCCGCTATGCAAGGCAGGACGCTCTTTACAAGGGATCATCAAGGGCATCGATGATAACAAGATTTTGGTTGATAAAGGCGTTAACAAATTGTGAAATTTTCGGAAATAAATCAAAAATGAATTTGCAACAACGCTGCATTTAAAAACACTATCCGGTACTGTAAAGGATTTGAAGCCATCAGCCCGTATAAAAACTTAACATAGTCAGTCAACGTGACCGTAAAAAATTTATCGGGAAACTACTACATTTGAATATGTCTACTCGAAAAACCCCCGCCATTCTGCTCCAAAGAATGGAGGATTTCACCGAAAAACTGTATTCCCCGCACATGATACCCAAAGCCCCGCTGAAAGGCAGCTTTGCCGTACATGACCGGTCAGACCACCCTTGCGTGGACGAAGTGACCGCCAGCAGGCGCGATTACTACAAAATCAGCTTTATCAGCAGAGGCACCGGTATATTCACGATGGGAGAGGACCGCTATGAGATAGAAGGTCCGACATTATTATTTCTGAACCCACATGAGGTAAAAACATGGCGGGCCACATCAGACGACCAGGAAGGTTACTTCTGCCTTTTCACCGATCTGTTGTTTGACTCTGTCCATGCGCCGCACGAAGACCTGCTGCATCATCCGCTGTTACAACTTGGAGCCAGGGCGGTATTCAAACTCAATCAACAGCAAAGCGATTACCTTCAGTCTATCTTCCGGCAATTATTAAAGGAATATCATGAAAATGCCGCCTTTAAGCAGGAAGCCATTCTCATCTACCTGCGGTTACTGATGCTGGAAGGCAAACGGCTGGCCACAGAAGCGCAGGCGCCGCAACGGCCGCAAACTGCCGCCCAGACGCTTGCCCACCGCTTTACCGATATGCTGGAGAAACAGTTCCCCATTGAATTCAATCATCACCAGGTGAAACTGAAATCCGCGAAAGAATTTGCGGTGCAGCTGAATACGCATCCCAATCATCTGAATGCCTGCGTAAAACAGGCAACCGGCCGTACCGTGAGCGAGCATATCCGCATGCGCCTGCTGCTGGAAGCGCGGCTGCTATTGATCCACACTAACTGGCAAATTGCGGAAATAGCGTGGTGCCTCGGCTTTGAAGAGCCGGGAAACTTCACCCATTTCTTTAAAAACCACAGCGGGCAGTCACCACACGTCTACCGGGTACAGTAATACTTTGATTTTTACAATTAATACTTTGCCTGCTACAATCATCATCTCCTCACCGCTGGCTAATTTTGACACCATAAAAATTTAACTATATGCAGTACAGACAACTTGGAAAAACAGGCGAATCATTATCCGCGATAGGACTGGGTTGCATGGGCATGTCCTTTGCTTACGGTGATACCAACGAAGAAGAATCCCTCAAAACGCTGGAACTTGCGCTGGAATTGGGCATCAACTTCCTCGATACCGCAGATATGTACGGGCAGGGCGCCAACGAAATCCTGCTCTCTAAAATACTGGCTACCAAAAGAGATAAAATATTCATCGCTACCAAATTCGGTTTCAGGTTCAAGGAAGACGGCTCCTATTATTTTGACGGCTCTCCCAAACACATGAAACAAGCGGTTGAAGACAGCCTGAAAAGACTGAACGTGGATGTGATCGATCTGTATTACACACACCGTGTGGACGAAAACGTGCCCATCGAAGAAACCGTAGGTGCTATGGCCGATCTGGTGAAAGCCGGTAAAGTACGCTACCTTGGCCTCTCTGAAGCCAGCGCCGCCTCCATCCGGAAAGCATACGCCGTACATCCGATCGCTGCATTACAAAGTGAATATTCCTTATTTACCAGGGATGTGGAAGGAGAAATCCTGCAAACCACCCGTGAACTGGGTATTTCCCTGGTGGCCTACAGCCCGCTGGGAAGGGGCATGACCACCGGCGCTATCACAGACACGGCCACACTGGCAGATAACGATTTCCGCAAAACGCTGCCACGCTTCCAGGAAGGTAATTTCGAACAGAACCTGCAAACCGTTACTGCTTTGGATAGCTTCGCAAAAGAGAAGGGGATCACCTCCGCACAGCTCTCTCTTGCATGGCTGCTCGCCCAGGGAGAAGATATCATACCTATCCCCGGCACCAAACGCAGGAAATATTTACAGGAAAATGCCGCTGCTGCTGACGTTCAGCTGTCCGACGCTGACCTTGAAAAAATAAATGCCATCCTGAAAGACGGCATCGCTGGTTCCAGATACAGTGAAGGCGCACTGAAACTGGTAAACCGGTAATCATTTGATTATTTAGTTATTTAGATATTTAATCATTGAAGATGACTTACGGGCAAGGCTTTCATCAATAATTAAATATCTAAATAACTAAATAGCCAAATGGTATTATTTGGTTTTTTTATAGCCCCAATCCTGCAGCCATTTAATCACTTTCTCTTTGTAGTCGCCCTGGACCAATATCTGACCATCTTTCACACTACCGCCGGTACCACATTTTGTTTTCAGCTCCTTACCCAGTTTCTCTATATCTTCATCTTTCCCTACAAAACCATCTACGAGCGTTACCACCTTGCCGCCACGTTGTTTGGTATCCAGTTTTACTCTCAGCTGCTGGTCAGCAGGGGAGAGGGTTTCCTGCTCTTCCGTATGTTCCGGTTCAAAAGAAAAATTAGGGTCCGTAGAGTATACAATACCATTGCCGGAGCTGTTTTTTTTCTTGCTCATTGCACAAAAAGTTTAGAGGTTATTCATTCACGACCACTTTAATAGCGGCAGGTTTTACCGACAACCGCACCGTACCATCACCATTGATCGGCACAGCATCACCGTCTACCTGCAGGTATTGCAGCGAATTGCTGCGGATCGTAATTTCTTTTCCGGTGAGATGTTTAAGATAACGTGTTTTATCGATGTTGCCTATCAGCGAGTGTAAACTAACAGGCAGCAGATGATAAAAGCGCACCGGCGGCATAATACAGAGGTCCAGCTGCCCGTCAAAAACGCTGGCGCCCGGCGCCAGTTTAAACTCATAGCCAAACTGGTTACCATTGGCCACCGTGAGCAAAAATGCTTTTTCATTCAGCTGACGGCCGTCGATACTGATGTGATAGGCTTCGGGATTGTAGCTGCTGAAGCTTTTAAGCACCAGTTTAGCGTACCCCACCAGCCCGCGTTTCTTTGTATGTTTGAACTGTTCCGCGATCAGCGCGTCGAAACCAACGCCGGCGTTGCTGAGGAACAAATGTTCGTTGGCATATCCCACATCGATGGGCCGTTGTTTATTGTTCACGATCAGCCGCAGTGCCTTATCCACATCGAGCGGTATTTTCAGCGCGCGGGCCAGGCCATTGCCGCTGCCCAGTGGCAGGATGGCCATCGCGGTATCGCTGTCAATAAGCCCCTGGGCGATTTCGTTGATAGACCCATCGCCACCAACGGCCACTACGGTATCCACCCCGTTCTTCACGGCTTCCCTGGCCAGGTCAGCGCCATGTCCCAGGTAAGCCAGATGGGTGATGCTCACCTCAAACTGATTTGCCGGGAAATGTCTGGTAATAGCCCCCTCCAGTCGTTTCTCACGATCTGTGCCCGCTTTGCGGTTTATGATAAAAAGGATCTTCTTCAAAAAAACTGTTTTAAGATATAATCGCTTTCAAACTCAGGTCCAGGCTTACAGCATGATGAATGATGGCTCCTACGGAGATAAAGTCCACCCCGGTTTCAGCATATGCGCGGATAGTATCAAGCGTGATGCCGCCGGAGGCTTCCGTTTCCACCTTTCCATTAATTAACACCAGCGCAGCGGTAATTTGTTCAGGGGTGAAATTGTCCAGCATGATCCTGTCTACCTGTCCTACTGCCAACACTTCTTTCACGTCTTCGAGATTACGGGTTTCGACTTCTATTTTCAGCGGCAGTTTACGTTCTGCCAGGTAAGCCACGGTTTTATTGACAGCGGCGGTGATGCCACCGGCAAAATCGATGTGGTTGTCTTTCAGCATTACCATATCATAGAGCCCCATGCGGTGGTTAACGCCGCCGCCTATACGAACCGCTTCTTTTTCCAGCATGCGGAAATTGGGAGTGGTTTTACGGGTATCGAGGATACGGGTATGATAGCCTTTCAGCAGCTCCACATATTGGTGGGTAAGCGTAGCGATGCCGCTCATGCGTTGCATGCAGTTGAGCACCAGTCTTTCTCCCATCAGCAGGGTATGTACGGCAGCTTCTATTTCAAAGGCCGTTTCGCCGGCCACCATGGCATCACCGTCTTTTTTGAACGGGGTGAAGACGGCGTGCATATCGAGCCATTTAAAGATGGCGGCAGCCACTTCCATTCCGGCGAGGATGCCATTTTCTTTTATTTTCAGTACGGCTTTTCCTTTGGCAGTAGGCGGGATACAGGCCAGCGTGGAGTGGTCCCCGTTTCCGATATCTTCTGCCAGGGCGCTTCTGATAAACGCGTTCAGCGCTGCTTCATCTAACATAGGTGCATAATTTAAGCTCGCAAAGCGGGCTAAGTAAGCAAAGCACGCAAAGATCACGGAGCTTCGTTTCCTGGCTCTCTTACTTTTCTTCGCGTGAAACCGCTGCAAAAATAAAAAGTGCTCCGCAATTAATCGCGGAGCACTTAGGCCTTTTCAATGAATTTATGTGGTCAAGGTTACTTATTCTCAAATCTTAATTCGTTGAGGACCATCGATCCTCCCTTTTTCTGCAGGAAAAAGGAAAGGCGGTAATTGCCCCCGCTGGTGCTCAGGTTACCGATACCGAACCTGGAGGCTTCCCCTCCCTGGTGTACCAGTTCAAAAGACTTCACCTGGTTTTTGGAGAAAAAATCCTTGAGGATGATTTCTGCCTGTGCTTTACTATAAGAATTCGCTTTGCCGCTGATATTAATTTCGACATTATTGTCCAGGTAACGGGATAAGCTGCTTACATCGCCTTGCTTGATGGCACCCACCACATCTTCGAACGGTCCGGCCACCAGTGATTCATCCGTGCCCGCTGATAGCGCAAATGCTGAAATAATTCCTCCCAACAACACCATCAGCACAATCAATAGCTTCTTCATTGTCAGTTTTTTTATTAGAAAGTAACTTAATCAACACAAATTAAATGCGAAAACTATGCCAAACACGCTGTGTTTCAACAAAATCACACCATCGTGGTAGCAATGAATACATAAATAATAAGACAAAATTAATATGCAAATTATTTTAAATAACTAAATAGCAAAATGCATGATGACCAGCCCTTGCATTTGTATTTTTTGGATTAGCCTTATTTTTGTAAAATATTTAGAAAGTATTCAACTGCATTATAAGTACTTTCACCTCCCGAGTTGAAATCAATAAAAACTAATTAACCTTAACCAGACAGGATATGGAAAAGAAAAGAGCCATTCTCGTAATTATGGATGGATGGGGCGAGGGTAAAGTACCTGCTTCCGACGCTATTGCAAACGCACAGACACCCTTTGTGAGCAGCCTGTATAACAAATATCCCCACAGCCACCTTGTTACCTGCGGAGAAGCCGTAGGCTTACCGGACGGCCAGATGGGCAACTCTGAAGTAGGCCACCTGAATATCGGGGCCGGCAGAATTGTATACCAGGAACTGCAAAGAATCAACGTAGCTGCGCGTGACGGCGAACTGGCCGGCAACACCGTCCTGCTGGACACCCTGGCCCATGCCAAAAACAACAACAAAGCGCTGCACCTGATCGGCCTCGTGAGCAACGGTGGCGTACACTCGCATATAGAACATCTCAAAGCACTGACTTCCATCGCCAAAGAACATGGACTGGAAAAAGTATATATCCACGCCTTTACCGACGGCCGCGATACCGACCCGAAAAGCGGATTGGGCTTCCTGGAAGACCTGCAGGCACACCTGGAAAAGTCTACCGGTAAAATAGCCTCCGTGACCGGCCGCTATTATGCAATGGACAGGGACAAACGCTGGGAACGCGTAAAACTGGCCTATGATGCACTGGTACACGGTACCGGCACCGGCACCCACGACCTGTTCACCGCCGTGAAAGCCTCCTACGCGGAAGGTGTGACCGACGAATTCATCAAACCGATCATCGTGGAAGATGAAGCCGGCAAACCACTCGCCACTATCCAGAACGGTGATGCTGTGCTCTGCTTCAACTTCCGCACTGACCGCTGCCGCGAAATAACGCAGGTGCTGACACAGGAAGCCTTCCCCGATTTCAATATGAAACCGCTGGAAGTATACTACACCACCATGACTGAATACGATAAAACCTATAAAAACGTACACGTCATCTTTGAAAACGATAACCTCAACATGACACTTGGGGAGGTATTGGCCAAAGACGGCTATACGCAGGTACGTATTGCAGAAACAGAAAAATATCCGCACGTTTCCTTCTTCTTCTCCGGCGGACGCGAGAAAGAATTTGAAGGCGAACGCAGGATCATGATACCATCGCCCAAAGTGGCCACCTACGACCTGAAACCGGAAATGAGCGCCAACGAAGTAACCGACGCCATCGTTCCGGTGCTCCAGGAAAAATCCGCCGATTTTATTGCCCTCAACTTCGCCAATGCGGACATGGTGGGCCATACAGGTGTATTCTCCGCTGCCATAAAAGCGGTGGAAACCGTAGACCACTGCGTGAACAGGGTAGTGACTGCCGCATTGGCCAGCAACTACACGGTATTCCTCACCGCAGACCACGGAAACGCCGACTATATGGTGAATGAAGACGGTACCCCCAATACAGCACATACCCTGAACCTCGTTCCTTTCTTTATTATCAGCAACGACTTCCAGGGTAAAGTGAAAGATGGTAAACTGGGCGATATTGCTCCTACCATCCTGCATTTCATGGGCCTCGCCGCTCCAAAGGAAATGACCGGCAACCTGCTGGTGTAGTGGTACACCACAATCCATCATATTACAAAGCGATGACCGACGGTCATCGCTTTTTTTATTTGCACTTTTATCAAAAAATTATTTTCATGACGTGTAACTTTTCTTTCACCCCTCCCGTTTAACTATCACCATTCTGATTTTTTCTCAGTCCTACGGACTGATATTCATATTTTTAGTGCTCTCGACAGATTTGCTCATGCATCGATGCGCCGTTTTTACGGCGCATTTTTTCTGACCCGCATTTAAGTACTAATTTTGCCGTATGAGACATTACCGCTACATGACGGTACTATTAACCATATTCGGTTTTATAGCCTGCCATCAGGACAACAATACAACAGGAAAAACAACGGCCGCAGCCAAATTTGAGCCACTACCGGCCTACTTCAACGGAGAACGGGAACACATCCGCACCGGCAGTTTCAGTTTGCATAAAACAGTCACCCTGAACGGCGTTAGCGATACCGCCTATATCGACGGGGCCGACAGCACTGCAGTGAAAGACCTGCTGAAACCATTTGCCGATAACGACCTGAACAAACCTTCCCTGCGGGACGAATACGATACCTCCAGCCTATATGATCCTTTCTCCGGCCGGAAATCAGTGATCTATAAGTCTAAAGGAAAACAAACATTCCCCTCTGAGATCACCATGGAACTGGATAAAAACGGGACCATACAGCAGGTTAACGTTCACAGCTATACCGTTAATATGGTATACGAATTCAGGCAGGACCTGTTATATCAGCGGAATAAAAATATCCGTATCGCCACCTACCAGAAAATAGCTTTTCTGGCACCCAAAGAGATTGAAGTCAATGTAGCCGTCACACCCAAAAACAGGATGTAACACATGACCGCAACAGAGTTCCAGCAAATATCACATACTATACCGCTCAACGCCGGTATCTACAAATATTACGACAAGGACGGCACCCTGCTGTATGTAGGCAAAGCCAAAAGCCTCCGCAAACGGGTAAGCTCCTATTTCGTTAAAAATCATGACAACTTTAAAACACGCAAACTGGTGGAACACATCCACCACATTGAGTTTACGATCGTTGACTCCGAGCAGGACGCCTTTCTGCTGGAAAATTCACTGATCAAACAGTTCCAGCCGCGGTATAATATCAACCTGAAAGATGATAAGACCTATCCGTATATCGTCATCAAACATGAACCGTTTCCACGGGTGTTCTTTACCCGCAATGTGATTAAAGACGGTTCAGATTACCTGGGGCCGTTTACCTCGGTAGGCCGCGTCCGCGAAATACTCGAGGTGATCCGGTACAATATTCCGCTACGCACCTGTAATCTCAATCTCAGCGATCAGAACATCAAAAAAGGAAAGTTCAAGGTATGTCTCGAATATCACCTGGGCAACTGTAAAGGTCCCTGTGAAGGACTGCAAACAGAGGAAGACTACCGCGAAGGACTGGCACAGGTCAAAAACGTGCTGAAAGGCAACCTGTCGCCAGTGGTGAACCTTTTCAAAGACCAAATGCAGCAGTACGCTGCAGCGATGGAATTCGAAAAGGCAGAAATCATGCGTAAAAAGATTGCCAGCCTGGAAGACTATTCCGCCAAATCCACCGTTGTCAATACCCGCATGGGCAATGTAGACGTGTTTTCCATCATCAGCGATGGCAATCATGCATATGTCAACTATCTCCGTATTCTTAACGGTACTATCTCTGATACCAAGACCGTCACCCTGGAGAAACAACTGGAAGAAGGAGACGAAGAAGTGCTCAGCTACGCGATCGCCTATCTGCGGGACGTATTCAAAAGCATCACCACTGAAATCGTTGTGCCTTTCCCGTTAGAATACCCGGACAGCAGCATTACGGTTACCGTTCCCAAGGGAGGTGACAAAAAGAAGTTACTGGACCTGTCGGAGAAAAACGTGAACTATTTCAAAGAAGAATTATACCGTAAAAAAATACTCCATCTCGAAGGCAAGAGTGACATGGAGCGAAAACAGGTGCTCTATCAACTGCAGGCCGACCTGGAATTGCCGGTGCTGCCGGAGCACATCGAATGTTTCGATAACTCCAACTTCCAGGGTGCCTATCCCGTATCAGCCTGCGTGGTATTCAAAGACGGCGTGGCGTCCAAAAAAGACTACCGGCATTTTAACATCAAAACAGTACAGGGCATCAACGACTTCGCATCCATGAAAGAAGTGGTGTACCGGCGTTATTCCCGCCTGCTGGCAGAACAACAGCCGTTGCCGCAGCTTGTCATCATTGATGGTGGTAAAGGACAGCTGGGATCAGCCATGGAAAGCATCCGTGAGCTGGACCTGATTGGCAGCATGACCGTTGTGGGCCTGGCAAAAAATGAGGAGGAGATTTTCTTCCCCGGTGATTCAGAAAGTATCAAACTGCCATTCAACAGTGAAAGCCTGAAGCTGATACGCCGTGTCCGCGATGAGGTACACCGTTTCGGTATCACTTTCCACCGTCAGAAACGCAGCAAGGGCACCTTTAAAAATGAACTGGAAACCATTAAAGGCATCGGGGAACAAACCGCCACGCAGCTACTGAAAACCTTCCGCTCTGTTGCCAAAATCAAACAACTTACGGAAGAGGACCTGGCGCAGGAAATTGGCGGCGCCAAAGCCAAACTGGTATGGGACCATTTCCATAAAAGCTAACGCTATACCGCTTTTCCCACTTTTTGCGGACAACTGCGGACCATATTTTCCGCCTGCAATACATGCCGGTTGATATGTGCTGTCATAAAGCCGAAGGTATCACCCACCGACAGTTTGATTAAACTGGAGAGGGAGGTAGCGACCTTTGCCTGCTGTAGATTGATTTTTGACGCCCTGTCCATCAGTGCTTCCATCGTTTCCTGTTGTTGGATAAATTCACTGAGTACCATTCCGGCATCGGGTTGTACGGAGGGCAGATGCCCTTTCGGAGATTTCATGCGGGAGCGGAGTTTCCCTTCCGGTGTGGGTTGCATCTGTTTGGTAAACCAGGCGCCCAGCCAGCTGCTTTTAAACGTTTCCAGCGGCCGGCTGTTGTTTTGTTCCGCGGCGGTGATGGCATTATCTAATGCCGGAAGATAAAACCGGCCATAGGTATTCAGATGTTCCAGGCACTGAAGCGCGCTCCATTTTCCCGCCTGGGGCGTGTAAGATAATACTTCCACCGGCTGACCACCGAAACGGTCTTCTGCTTTATACTGCGCTGCCAGGATCTGTCTGCCAAGTTGTTTTAAAAGCACGTTGGTGTTAACGGATGCCATATTCAAAAGATTTACTGCAAAACTACTTTAGGGACCAACGGAAAAAGTTGGCGCAGATCAAGATTTTACAACTTTACTGATTTCAGCAGCTTGCTGAAAGTGGCCGGGTCTATGCCGAGGTAAGAGGCGAGGTATTTTTGTGGTATCAGCTGCAATACATGCGGGCTGCGGGTAAGCAGTGTCCTGAATTTCTGCTCGGCGCTATAGGAAAGGATTTCCTTGTGTCGTTCCAGAATGCCGCCCAGAGCGGCTATGGAACCGAGGCGCACCCATCTGTCGATCAGTGGATATTGCCGGGTAAGGCCGTCAAAATCCGGCCATGACATGCGCAACATACGGCTGGGCGTCAGCGCTTCAAGGTACCAGGGGGAGGGGCGCTGTAGCTGGAAGGAGTCTATCACTCCCGAGAAGGAGCCGGTATAGGTAAACAGGATGGTCACTTCCCGGTCGTCTTCCAGGCTAAACAGCCGTTGCACGCCTTCTTCCACGAAGTAGATATATTTCTCCACTTCGCCGGCAACGGTGACCATGTCCTTTCTTTTAAAGGTCACCGGGGTCCAGCAGGCAGAAAGTGCCTCCCATTCTTTCTCCGGAAGGGGCATGATACTGAAGGCTGTTTTACGCAGAAGTTCCATGATCAACAAAATACAAATAACTGTGTATAAAAAGCAAAAGACCCGGACGATGCCGGGTCTTTTGCTTTTTATACGTAAGTACGTAAGACAGATTGATTAGTATTGCCAGAGGTCCTGTTCCTTATTAAAGATGCGGTCTTTGATGGACTGGCCTTCGAGGAGACGCATCACACCGTCTTTAATGTAGTCTTTGATCTCGCGGTTATAGGTATTGTTTTCCTTCACAATATAGCTGCCGAAGAAACGCATCTCGAAGAGGTCTTCCCAGCTGATAGTGGAAGCGTCGTTGTTCTGGTTGTACACATCGTACTTGGCCAGGGTTGGACGCAGGTCGGGATAATACACCCAGAACAGGGGGATAGAAGCGCGTACGCTGCCATCTTCGTTCATACGGGACACCATTGGCGCGATACCGAGGATACGGACTTTCAGGGCTGAAGCTTCTTTGTCGAACACCCATACTTCCTTGATTTTGTACTGTCTGATAGTACGGGGGTCAAAGTCGTCGCGGGTGGTCACCATTTTCTCTTCGCCGGTTACCGGGTCAATACTGCGTACGGTCCTTTCTTCACCTGCAATCTTATTCTGGATTTCAGAATACGGGATGACAGTGGTGAAGCGGTCATCGATAGGGTTGAATGCTTCAACTTCCTTATTCTTGATAGCGTTCAGCAGAATATTAATAAACAGTTGGTTAATGCCACTTTCGTCTTCCACGTTGTATTGGAAGGGGAGGTTGATTTTCTCCCGAACATCGATCACCTGCCAGACACGTTTTTCCCAGAAACGGTCATCCTCGCGGATGTAGTCGTATACGATAGGAACGCGTTCTCTTGCGAGGTTTCTCTCTACCACACCATCTACGCGCAATGATTTGCGCGGCGTGTCCGATACCGGGGCGGTGATACCGTCGGGGCGTTGGGACGCGGCGTTAGGAGCAGGAGGAGGCGGTGTTACAGCATTCCCGGTAGCGGGGTTTACAACCGGCGCGTTCGGGTCTGTCTGTGGTGCTTCGGTAGCTGTTCTGCGGCGGGTAGTACCACCACGTCTTTGTGCTTCCGCAGCTGTTGCCAGCATTACCAGCAACATCGTACACCAACCAATTCTGTTAAATATTACTGCTCGCATATTTCAGTAATTTATGACCTGTTAATTTAATTTGAATATTGTGCTGGGCATTGTACGTACAATGCCATCAGGGCCTTTTACTTTTACGTTTTCGAAGTATACTTCATCACCCGGGCGCAGTGCACGGATAGAAGCGGCTACGTTGTTAGGGAAATAAGCGGAGTTGGCCTCACCTTCCTGGTATTCTTTGCCTTTGGCAGATACACCGATACGGTAACCTACTACGTCATATTTCACACCTTCGAATTCGAAGTCTTCCAGAGCAGCAGCGAGGCCCAGCTGAACTTTGAAGTCAGCGGCTTTCATGCTGCCACCTTTGTTAAATCCTACTTTCAGAACAGGGTCCGGAACACGTTTTACACGGAATTCTTTCTGGCCCAGCTGTTTTACTTTACCATCGATGTTGGCTACTACGTTGATCACCGCTTTACCAGGCTGGCTAACGGTTACAGTGTATTCACCGGAGCCGCGTTTGGTAATGGTGCCACCATTGATGGAAGCAGACACTGCTTCAGCAGGTACACCTGCAGCAGAGATGGAGATCGGGTTCTGCAGACCAATGTACAGTACGTTCATTTTGTCGGCAGAGATGGAAGTAGTAGAAGCACCTACGTTATAGCTTTCAGTGAAAGACTGTGTGATAGGTTCGCCACCAGCAGGGTTAGGCAGGGTGATAGTACCGGAGATGGTTTTCTCACCGAGGCCGCTCACCGGCAGGGAGTAGGTAGCCAGACCTTCAGTAGCAGTAATCGTTTGACCGTTAACTGTGATAGTTGGGTTTACGGTAGTGCTATAGGCGCCTACTGCGATTTGAGCAGTCAGCGTTTGGCCTGACATCAGGTTTTTAGAGTTCAGGGAGATGAACGGCCTGATTTTATCAAACTTAAAGTCTTTCGCATTGATCTGACGATACAGGTCGTCGATGATGGCAGACTCAGAGTTTTTGATATCGTTCTGGAATTTACCCAGGATGGTTACCGCAGCGATGGTAGGAACCATGTTGAAGTGGTAGGTAGTCCATGTTTTAGGACCGGTACCATGATCGTCGCCGCCGGATTTTCCCACTTCGATTTTCAGAGGTAAAGTTTTTGCAAATTTAGCCTGGTCTTTAGGTTCTACGAAAGTAAGCAACTGTTTGCGCAGGGCTATCAGTTTGGCTTCCAGTTCAGGGCCTTTTTTCATGTTCTCCATCACGCGGGTAGGAGCGTCCAGGTCGGATTTGGATTTGATTTCGCCTGTTTCGTCTTTACCACCGCTTTCGGTGATGATGAGATTTTTTAAGCTTTCCACGTAGTTGTATGCTTCAGCGGAGGCTTTTTTTACTTCTTCAGCTTTAGCTTTCAGCGGACCAACTTTCTCGGCGTTATCTTTCATTTGCTCCACAAACTGCTGATAAATGAAGTTGTTTTTATCAGTGAGGGCGCCGTTTGAAGTAACGATAGAGTTATTTACAATATTAAAAGCGTTTAGTATTTCAGCAGAGACGTTCAACGCGAGCATGGCCGTTAAGACCAGGTACATAATGTTGATCATCTTCTGCCTGGGATCTTTAGGTAGTGCCATAGTTCTTTAGCAGATTTAATGAATGGTTTATTAAACTATAAGCAATACTTATCTGGTTCCGCTCATGGCAGTCAGCATGTTGCCATAAACAGTATTGAGGTTGCTAAGGTTTTTGGCCAGCATGGTGATCTGCTCCTGAGTCTTCTTAGCATCATCAACACTACCACTCATAGCGGAAGCAGCTTTGTTCAGGTTGCTGTAGAAGTTGTTCATCGCTTTCAGGTGGTTGTTGGTGTCTTGCAGTTCCAGTTCGTAGATAGCGTTGAGGGAAGCCAGGTTTTTGGTCATGCCCTGCATCTGTTCGTGGAAGCTTCTGGTAGACTCAGAGGCGCTATTGAAGGAAGATACTGCGGAAGCAGCAGTAGTGTAGGCGTTAGCCACATTACCGATAGCAGCGGCAGCTTCTCTTGTTTTCTGGGTGTAGTCACCGGTAGCAGCTACCACGTCGCTGATATCTCTCATTTTATCAACGGTAGTGCCCAGTTTCTGGAAGTTTTCGCTCAGGCGTTGCAGATTGGCAGGCGTGATGTCTGCTTCCTGCAGCATTTTGTCGAGACCAGCAACAGCAGGGCTGCCGGCAACGGCTACTACCTGGCCTTCAGCATGGGAGGCACCGGAGTCAGGAACGAAAGCATATACAAAGAAGATGAGCGCTTCAGTGCTCAGACCTAAAATCAAAGCGATATCCGCTCCCCGCCAGTGTTGCAGTTTAAATAACGCTCCGATAATTACAACAGAAGCGGCAATACATACGAAAAAGTTCAGCCATTTAGCTTTGTTAGGATTCATAGCCATAGGTTAAAATTTACTGGTTAAAGTGATAAGTGTTAAAGTTCTCTGTATGGAATAGTTATTTCTCCGTGATTTGCTTAATGTGTGCATAAATAAAGGCTTTTCTGGTTTAACGGATCAGCAATTATCTAATTATCTGTGTTTGGCCCTTCTGCTCAATGCGATCGTACATCTGAAACCTACATACGATTTAGCACTATCCTGATATTCATATGTTCTGGTACCTGTTTGCAGGAAGTATCCCACATCTTTCCAGGAGCCGCCTCTGATGGCTTTACGCTTCATTTTCAAAGGCGCATCGTCTGGCACGTCCATTCTGAGATAAGGGTTCATATCGGACGTAAATGAATAGGCGTTTTCATAGAAGATGTCAGCAGTCCATTCCGCTACGTTACCGGCCATGCAATACAGACCGTAATCGTTGGGCCAGTAAGCATCGGCGCGTACGGTGTAGAAACCGCCGTCTTCCGGATAGTTACCGCGGCCAGGTTTGAAGTTGGCCAGCAGACAGCCTTTTTTATTGCGGATATAGTAACCACCCCAGGGATAAGGTGTTTGCTCTCTGCCGCCACGGGCAGCATATTCCCACTGTGCTTCAGAAGGCAGCTGGAATTTATCTTCCGTGAATAATTTTTTAGAGTTGCGGTAATCTTCCCAGAATTTACTTCTCCATTCGCAGAAAGCGGTTGCCTGGTGCCAGTTAACGCCTACTACCGGATAGTTGTCGAATGCCGGATGCCAGAAGTACATACGGGTCATCGGTTCGTTATACGCATAGGAGAAGTCCCTGATCCAGCACAGCGTGTCCGGATAAATAGGCACGTCTTTCTTAACGATGAACGTAGAACGAGGCTTGCCGAAGTTCTCCCTCAGCTTGGCTTTGTCCCAGTTGAACGTTTCCTGGTGATAAACCAGCTTTCCAACGTCCACGTCCTTGCGGCCGTACAGACGGTCAGCTTCTGTGTATATCATCGCGTCCAGTTTTTCCACTGTCGCTTTGTCTTTCCAGTTGATCTTCTGCTTCCAGTCGATGATGTCATGTCCATCATCCTGTTTAACATGGCCTAACAGAATGTGGGCGATAGAGTCCTGGACCCATTGCACAAACTGGCGGTACTCGTTGTTCGTAATCTCCGTGGCATCCATATAGAAGCCGGAAATAGAGATAGACTTGTTACGCGCTGTGTAGGCATAGTTCACATCCTCATCGCTGGGGCCCATGTGAAATGTTCCCGCGGGAACATAAACCATCCCATAGGGTACAGGGGGGGTGTACTTTGGTCTGGGGCTTACGCCGATCAGTTGCCCTTGTGCGTTTTTGGGGCCTTTACTACCGCCACAGCTGGCCAGCAGGGAAACCAGCAAAAGTGCCAACAGACCTCTTAAATAATTAAGCTTCATAAGGGTAGCTTTCATCAGAATATGTTTTTCTATAACCAGCCTGGTGTTTTTTGCCTGAATGCTAGGGAACACATTTCTCATATTTATCACCCGCTTTGTTTATATGAAAGATAGCAAATGTAATAATAAAATTTAATTTGTAGTCAACTTTTACACAACTTTTTCAATTCCACATACGTCGGTTCGGTAACTAATTTAAACGTATTTTTTAACATTTTATTATATCACCGGTCCAACATTTATTTTACATAAACCACCCTTATAACGGGCAAGTTACATAATTATTCTATTAAATTAATAATTTCTTGTATATAAAACACTGGCTTAATACAATGGTAATCCTTGCATAAATATACTAATGTATCGTTTTCCCGGTATCTGTCCTGCAACAGCGGAATTTCCGGCTGATTTTTTTCCGAGCCGATTAAAATCCGGAAAGGGATAAACCAGTTGCCCGCCTCCTGCATCCGCACACGGAAATCTTTTCCTACAACCGCTATTTCAGGAGTGCCTTTTACCAGCTGCAATAACTGGCTCGCCCACACGCCGAAAGAAGTAGGGTACCGGACCACCGTCTGGGCAATACCTGCCAAAGCCGCTACGGCCTTGTTTCCCCAATCTTTATTATCGAAAACAATCGAAAGATACCAAAGGTTCTGCACCATTATGGCATTACCACTGGGCACTGCCCCGTCATACACCTCTTTCTTCCGCACAATCACATCATTCTGCCCGTCGATGGTATAGTAAAAAAGATGACCACCATCCCCAAAATGATCGTTCACAAAAGCCGTGATATCATGCGCCTGGTACAGATAACGGGTATCACCGGTGATTTCCTGCAGGGCGATCAGCGCCCGTATTAGGCAGGCATAATCGTCCAGGAAAGCAGGGTATTTGGCCTGTCCGTTTTTCCAGGTATGAAAAAACGCCTGTGTACCATCGTTTTGCCGGAAATTGGCCAGCAGGAAATCCATATTGCGTACCGCCATCTGCCGGTAGGTTTCATCGCCCAGTGCCGCAAAAGCACGGCAGCAGGCATGTACCATCAGGGCATTCCAGCCCAACAGCGCCTTATCGTCCAGCCCCGGACGGACACGACTGGCACGTACCGCCAGCAGCTTCTCCCGGCAGCCTTTCAGCATAGCGCCCAATACTGCCGGATCATAGCCTCTTTCAGCGGCAAACTGCTCCAGCGGCTGTTGTATCCATAATATATTCTGCTCTTCCCAGTTGCCATGCTCCGTCACATCATAAAACTCACAGAAAGGGCCTGCCTGTTCTCCCAGCACATGGTGTATCTCCGCTTTGCTCCAGGTATAAAATTTCCCTTCCACCCCTTCAGAATCCGCGTCCAGTGCAGCATAGAAACCACCCTCCGGCGATGTCATCTCCCGGGTAATAAAAGCCAGGGTATCTTTTATAGTCTGTGCATATACATTGTTACGGGTCAATTGCCACGCATCACACAACACATCTATCAGCAAAGCATTGTCGTACAACATCTTCTCGAAATGGGGCGCAAGCCATTTCTCATCAGTGGAATAACGGGCAAAACCGCCGCCCAGCTGATCATACAAGCCACCCTGCAACATTTTGTCCAGCGACAACAACGCCTGCTGCAGCGCTTCGGGATGCTTAAACGCATGGTGGTACCGCAGCAAGTACGCAATGGTAAAAGTCTGCGGGAACTTAGGCGCCCGGCCAAAACCGCCCCATACCGTGTCTGCCTGCCGCAGCATGTTTTCACAGATGGTATCACATTGCTGGCGGGTAAACAGCTCCTCCCTTGGTATATTGAAGTTCACACCGGCATCAAGCCCAAACTGGCTCGACTGGTCAATATGTTGTGTCAGATTATCCGCCTGTGTTTCGATGTCTTCCCGTTTGTTGGCAAAAGCATCTGCCAGCGACAACAGCACATCTTTCCACGACGGCCGGTTGTAAGCCTTTACCGGCGGGAAATAGGTACCGCCGTAAAACGGCTTTTTATCAGGCGTAAGAAATACGTTCAGCGGCCAGCCGCCGGCGCCCGTCATGGCCTGCACCGCATCCATATAGATATGGTCCAGGTCCGGCCTTTCCTCCCTGTCTATCTTGATATTGATGAAATACGTATTCATGATGTCAGCGGTTGCTGCATCCTCAAAGCTTTCCCGCTCCATCACATGACACCAGTGACAAGCGGCGTACCCTATACTCACCAGAATAGGCTTGTCTTCCGTTCTGGCCCGCTCCAGTGCCTCTTCTCCCCAGGGATACCACTCCACCGGGTTATGCGCGTGCTGCAATAAATAAGGACTGGTTTCGCCCGCAAGTTTATTCATGGAATCCGCTTAAATAATTGAAACTGGGATAGTTTTGATTGATAACGATACACGCTACAAGAATAAAAAGATTTTGACAGAATTACCAGTTCCTGAAAAGATTTTTTGAGGAGATAATAACAACCGGAGAAAACTGCTGCTGCGACCGCTTAGCAGTAACAAAGCAGGGATGGCTACTGCCATCCCTGGTAAACTATTTATGCGACACACATTATTCGCTTATTTCTTGGAAAGACCTGCGAGGTACTGGTCCAGTGCAGCAGCCATAGAGGGTGCCTGCGGGGCCGGCGCTTTCACATCCAGTCTTAAACCTGCTTCTTCCACCGCAGCTGAAGTAGTAGGCCCGAAAGCCCCGATACGCGTACCATTTTGTTCAAAAGAAGGCACGTTCTCGAATAAAGACCTCACACCGGAAGGACTGAAAAACACGATCATGTCGTAGTTCGTCTTGCCCAGTATCTCCTTTACATCGTTGGAAACGGTTTTATAAAGGGTGGCTGTGGCATACTCACATTTGTTCGTTTTCAACCATTCCTCAATGTCCTTTTTCTGGCTGTCAGAACTGGGGAAGAGAAACTTCTCGTTGTCCCGGTGTTTGTTCATCACTTCCAGTACACCTTTGGTAGAACCGTCAGCTCCGTAAAACACCTTCCGCTTACGATAGAGAATGAATTTCTGCAGGTATAGCGCAACTGCTTCCGTGATACAAAAGTACTTGCAATCCTGCGATACCTTAATCTTCATTTCTTCACAGATCCGGAAAAAGTGGTCCACCGCATTACGACTGGTAAAAATTACTGCCGTGAAAGCCAGGATGTCAATTTTCTGTTTCCGAAACTCCTTAGCGGGTAAGCCTTCCACCCTGATGAATGGATAAAAGTCCAATTTTATATTGAACTTCTTCGCCAGATCAAAATAGGGAGACTTTTCTGTTTCAGGCTTAGGTTGAGAAATTAGGATTGACTGAATTTGTTTACCTTGCAAATCTTTTTTTGGCCCGCCTTTAATCATACTTTTTTATGCTCTTGTGTTAACAATAGGCGATAATCAAGGATTACCAGTTAACCAGATATTCAGCAGCACCTTTGTTAATATTAGCACCGGCGCTACTTCGAATGCGCAAAGGTAAAGAAAAAAATGCAATTTACTGAAGGATAGGTATTGCCTAACTAAAGAATAAGATCTAATATACCGATAGACAACTAATAATACTATAAAAAATATCGAAATATAGAGGAAAGTACGGGCTATTTCCACGTCACAGAAAGCCAACACCACCAGGAACGGCACCAGTAGCACCCCCAGGATCTTATTGATCAGGTACAAAATAAAAATATAGGCATCGGCCAGCTCGCTGTTACCAAACAACCAGCCACAGAAACGCAGCATCACATATTTGATACCATACACAACTGCCACCAGGACGATCAGCCCGGGAATCAGCAACCACGGCTCCGCCTGTGGAAACACCTGCTGCCGGTACAATACCAGGTAAAGATATACCCCCAGCGACACCGCAAAAAAGGTATTGAGCAGCATATTCGGGAAAGGCGCCTGTGACAGCTGGTCCTTCAGCTGCCGCTGGCTCAGCGTGGGGTTTAGGAAAGCCCTGAAGAGGTCCGCAAAATATTTGGTGTACGACAACCGGATGATGCTCAGCAGCAATAATATACCGCCTACGAGATACACGAGCCAGTCCATATTCCGAAAAGGCCGCAGGGGATTGGTGTCCCGAAAGGAAGGCCTTCCCGGCTTCAGAAAAATGTTCTCCTGCGCCAGCTTCTTCATGTACAGGTCAAACTCAGATACCGGCTTCGGCCTGGGCGCCGCCGCCAGCGCTGCGCTGTCTGTTTTGTGAGCGTTGGTGTCTACCGGCACTGTAGCCGTAGCTGGCACCACAGCGGTCTTTACCGTATCTTTTCTGATGGTCCGTGTCGTATCTTTTTTCAACGCCACGGCAGCAGGCTTCGGTTTCGGCTTCGGACGAAGTGAATCCGGCACCGTGCGGACAGCCGCAGGTTTCTTTTTGACAGGGGCAGGCACGGCAGTACTGTCTGCTGTTTGTGCCATTATCGGTAAGTAGCTGAAAATAAATAGAAACAATAACCAGTTGCGCACCAGGAAAATATTTTGCAATGACTTTTAATCGGTTTTCCAATTTCAACGTGTGCCCCTCACCACACCAACCAGGGGGCAATTAACACCGTCCTGTTCACATAACAAAACTGAAACGTAATTTTGCTGTTTGCAAAGATATTAAAATAGTCCATAGTTGACCTGTAATACGGCAACAGCAGGCTATTATAAAAAACGTCCATGGCCGGAATTTATTTACATATTCCCTTCTGTAAGCAGGCTTGTTACTACTGCAACTTCCATTTTTCCACCTCACTGGCCCGCAAAGCGGAGATGGTGCAATGCCTCCTGCAGGAAATAGACCTGCAAAAGGACTACCTCGGCGGTGAACGGATAGACACCATCTATTTCGGTGGCGGAACCCCCAGCTTACTGGACACCGCAGAACTGCAATTGCTGCTGGCCCGCCTGTACAGCACCTTCGACGTGGCGTCTGACGTGGAAATCACACTGGAAGCCAATCCTGACGACCTGGACCTGGTTAAGCTCCAGTCTCTCCGCGCTGCCGGCATCAACCGGCTCAGCATCGGGGTACAGTCTTTCCACGAAGCAGATCTGAAATGGATGAACCGCGCCCATAACAGCCAACAGGCGCTGGAATGTATTGTCCAGGCGCAACAACTCGGATTCCGCAATATCACCATAGACCTGATCTATGGCGGCCCCACGCTCACCGACGAAGGGTGGAGGCAGAACGTGGAACAGGCCATCGCACTGGGCGTGCCGCACCTGTCATGTTACGCGCTGACCGTGGAACCCGGCACGGCGCTCGACCATTTTATCCGTAAGAAAAAGATGGAAGCCACTGACCCCGATAAAGCAGCCCGTCATTTTGAACAACTGATGCAGTGGCTGGAAGCCGCCGGCTACGAGCACTACGAAATCTCCAATTTCGCTTTGCCCGGCTGGCACTCACAGCATAACAGCAGCTACTGGCAAGGCCGGTCTTACCTGGGCATCGGCCCTTCGGCCCACTCTTTCAACGGCCACTCCCGCCAGTGGAACATTGCCAATAACACTGCCTATATTAAACGCATCACCGCCGGCGAAGTACCAGCGGAAACAGAAAGTCTCACCAAAGAGATGCAGTTCAATGAATACATTATGACCTCCCTGCGGACTTCCGCCGGCTGCCACCTGGAATGGGTCGCTGAAAAATTTGGCGCAGACCAAAGCCTTCGCCTGCAACGGGAGAGTAAGTCACTGATAGCCAAAGGATGGATGGTACAAGAAGGAGAAACGCTGCGGCTCACCAAAGCCGGACGGCTGTTTGCAGACGGTATCGCAGCGGATTTTTTCATTTGAGCCCGGGGCTAAATTGTCAGCAGGCTATCCCTTTTTACAGGAAAAAATTCAGGGATTCAATTATCCGGACACATTCCAAATAATCAAATCCCTAAATAAAAAAATATCAAAATAATTCTACCAGCCCAGCACGTAAGAGAAGATCAGCGGCGCTACGATAGTGGCATCTGATTCCACGATGAACTTAGGCGTATGTATATCCAGTTTGCCCCAGGTGATTTTTTCATTGGGAACAGCGCCGGAATAAGAACCGTAGGAAGTAGTAGAGTCGGAGATCTGGCAGAAATAGCTCCAGAAAGGAACATCGGTCCATTCCAGGTCCTGGTACATCATTGGCACTACGCAGATGGGGAAGTCGCCCGCAATACCGCCACCGATCTGGAAGAAGCCAACGCCTTTACCACCGGAATTTTTACGGTACCAGTCAGACAGGAAGATCATGTATTCGATACCGCTCTTCATGGTAGAGGCTTTCAGCTCACCTTTAATGCAGTAGGAAGCGAAGATGTTGCCCATGGTGCTGTCTTCCCATCCCGGAACGATGATAGGAATATTTTTTTCAGCAGCGGCCAGCATCCAGCTGTTTTTAGGATCGATTTCGTAGTTCTCTTTCATCACACCGCTCAGCAGCAGTTTGTACATGAACTCGTGCGGGAAATAACGTTCACCGGCATCTTCCGCGTCTTTCCAGATTTTGTGGATGTGTTTCTGGATGCGGCGGAAAGCCTCTTCTTCAGGGATGCAGGTATCGGTAACACGGTTAAAGCCTTGTTCCAGGAGGTCCCATTCTTCCTGCGGGCTCAGGTCACGGTAGTTAGGCACTCTTTTGTAGTGAGTGTGCGCCACGAGGTTCATAATATCCTCTTCCAGGTTAGCGCCGGTACAGGAGATGATGTCTACTTTGCCCTGACGGATCATTTCAGCGAAAGAAATGCCCAGCTCGGCCGTACTCATAGCACCGGCCAATGTTACCATCATTTTACCACCTTCCAGTAAATGTGTTTCATATCCTTTGGCAGCATCCACCAATGCAGCAGCATTAAAGTGGCGGTAATGGTGCTGGATAAATTGAGAAATGGGTCCCTTATTCATGTCATTTAATCATTTATACATTAACAGCCTGGCTCATAAAGCCTTAACAGCTGGCAAAGTTAAGATAATTTTCCAAGGCGAAAGGGGAGAGGTCCATAAAAGAGAAAGGTCCGTGGCGGCGCCCACAGACCTGTTCATTTCAATCAAACGGAAAGCACAACTAAAACTATGCTTTTTTGAGACGGCTCTGTACACTGGTACTGCCGCTCGCATCTGCTTTTAAAGTGGTCCAGGTATCTTTTCCCTCAAGGGTGATAAAGTAAACAACATTACCATTGGCAGCATATTCCACGATGCAGTAGATGCTGTCGTTCGGATATCTTTTATTGAGCCTGGAGGTCAGTGACAGTGGCAGCTGTTCAGGGCCCAGGTAGCGGGAAGTGGCCAGCAGTGTTCCTGCATCATCGAAGAAGGCAGTCACCTTGCTGCTGCGCATGTTAAATTTCGCTGTGAAGGTTTTGTTATCATCGGTATACCATTTTACTTCACTGGCTCCGGCAAAAGTCTCGCTAAAAGAATGTTCTATTCTGCTGTTAACTTTAGTTTCGTACGGATTTGCAAAGAGGGCGCCTGCACTAAGCAGTAATGCTGCACTCATCAAAAGGATTAATTTTTTCATGGCGGAAAAAAATTAAGAGGTTTTTAAATGTTTTTGTGTTGGTTTTTTGCTTTGATGACTCAAAACTACGACGGGAATGGATGGTTGGTCAAGCCATACTTTACTGGTGGAGGCACTAGATAATTTGAACTATCCGCTATCGGACGTTCGGCTGGCCGGTGGCGGACAACCGCGTATGTACCGCAGCCATGGCCTGTTTGTTGGTGCCACCTTGCCAATGTTGCATGGGCGTGTGTTAAGATTGTGTTAAAGTGGATGAGAAATGTGGTTCAACGTGAAAACCGGCATGCCTTGACTATCAGTGGCAAAACGAATCGTTACATTTGTCTGGTCAAATCATCAGAAAGGCTTTATTATGAACTATCTGGCACATGCTTACCTCTCCTTTCATCAGCCGGCACTGATCACCGGCAACCTGATCGCGGATTATGTAAAAGGCCGGCAGCAGCTGGCGTTATACCCCCCCGATGTGCAGCAGGGCATACGGTTGCACCGGGCTATTGATACCTTCACCGACCAACATGCTGTCACCGCACAGGCCAAGACTTTTTTCCGCCCGGCCTGCGGCCTTTACAGCGGCGTATTTACAGACCTGGTATATGACCATTTCCTGGCAACAGACAGTACCCGCTTCTCTGAAGACACCCTGTATGATTTTTCCAAAGAAGTATATGATGTCATTACCGGCCGGGAAGAAGTGCTGCCGGAGAGGTTCCTGGAGATGTTCGCCTACATGCGGCAGTACAACTGGCTCTTCAATTACCGTGGCAACGACGGCATGGAAAGGGCCTTTCGGGGCATCAGCGCCAGGGCCAAAGGATTAGAAAGCAGTCCTGCCGTTATTTTTGCTATCTTTCTGGAACATTATGATGCCTTAAAGGACTGCTACCAGGCCTTTTTCCCCGCGCTCCAGACACATGTGGAAAATTTGTTACAAAACGAAACCCGCTAAGGGCCTGTTAAAGCCCCTCAGGTTACTTTCCGGATTCACTAAAAATCTCTAGGTTTGGGGCCGCAAATTGTTTTAAAAGAAAATAAAGCTCACAGGATGTTTAAAAAAGCCATCATTTTCGCCTTTGCACTCGGAGTATTTGCCGCCAACGCAGGAGCCCAGGATAAAAAATTACCACCACTCGACGCCAGCCCTATGGACATGGCTTATTACCCGCCCATGTACCCTTATGTGGTAAAGGTAAAGGGTGAGCCAGGCACATTGGTGGCCAGGGTCATCTATAGCCGTCCGCAAACAAAGGGCAGGGAGATTTTTGGTAACCTGGAAGAATACGGAAAAATATGGAGGCTGGGCGCCAACGAAGCCACTGAGATAGAATTTTTCAGACCGGTGGTCATTGCCGGCAAAAACGTTCCGAAAGGACGGTATACCATGTATGCCATCCCCACCGAAAAAACATGGACCATTATCCTCAACAAGGAAACAGATATCTGGGGCGCATTTAAATATGACCAACGTAAAGACGTGGTGAGAACAGCCCTCCCCGTAACACCACTGGACACCCCGCTGGACGCCTTCACCATGGTATTTGAAAAAGGTGATCCCGGTGCCAATCTGATCATCGCCTGGGACAAGGTAAGCGTAAGCCTTCCTATCCGGTGGACGGATGGCGGTGCCAGGAAATAACACCCTCACAAGATAAAAATACAAATGGCCCAACGATGTCAAAACCGTTGGGCCATTGTATTTATATAGTATGAACTATGTTTCAAAAAGAAAGGGCGGTAAGACTACCGCCCTAAGAATTTTAACCATATCCTATGAAAAACCTAAACGAATGTATATCGAATATCCGTACCCGTTAGACTTCATTTGGTGAACGATATAAAAATGTTCGTAAGCGTGCTAAATCATTCCATCAACAATTTTTCGGGCGCTAAATTGGACAATAATTGCCGTGCCCGCTAAAATGTTCCAATCACAAAAGGGAGTATATTTGAAAAACCGCCAGAAATTGTTCATTATAAAATATTTAAGACATGAAGCTGGGAACTAAACTCATACACGCAGGTGTAGCGCCCGATCCCTCCACAGGGGCCATTATGACACCTATCTTTCAAACCTCCACCTATGTGCAGAGTGCTCCGGGGGTACACAAAGGATACGAATATGCCCGTACACAAAACCCCACCCGCGACGCCCTTCAAAATGCATTGGCAGCCATTGAAAACGGTACACATGGTATTAATTTCGGCAGCGGCCTGGCCGCTACCGATGCAGTCATGAAACTGCTGTCGCCCGGCGATGAAGTTGTGGCAACCAATGATTTATACGGCGGCACCTACCGCATCTTCACCAAAGTATTTGAACGGTACGGTATTAAGTTCTCTTTTGTGGGCATGCGCGACGCCGCCAGCGTGGCAGCGCATATCACGCCTAAAACCAAAATGATCTGGCTGGAGACACCCACCAACCCGCTGCTGAACATCATTGATATTGCTGCAGTGGCGCAGATCGCCCAAAAGAACGGCGTACTGCTGTGCGTAGACAATACCTTTGCGTCTCCATACCTGCAAAATCCGCTGGACCTGGGCGCTGACATCGTACTGCATTCAGCCACCAAATACCTGGGCGGCCATAGTGATGTGGTACATGGCGCCGTCATCGTTAAAAACGAAGAACTGGCCCAACAACTGTATTTCATACAAAACAGCTGCGGCGCTGTGCCGGGGCCTCAGGACTGCTTCCTGGTGCTGCGCGGCATTAAAACCCTGCATGTGCGTATGCAACGCCATTGTGAAAACGGGGAAAAAATCGCTCACTTCCTGCGTAATCATGATAAAGTGGACAAGGTATACTGGCCCGGCTTTACCGATCATCCCAACCATGACATTGCCAAACGCCAGATGCGGGGCTATGGCGGCATGATGTCTTTCACGTTGAAAGATGATAATATGGACGCTGCCAACAGGGTCCTGAGCCATACACACCTGTTCTCCCTGGCAGAATCACTCGGTGGCGTAGAGTCACTGATCGGACACCCGGCCAGCATGACACACGCATCCATCCCCCGGGAAGAGCGGATTAAAAACGGGCTGGCCGATTCACTCATCCGCCTGAGCGTGGGCATCGAAGATGTGGACGACCTGATCGCTGACCTGGACCAGGCAATCGGATAACACGCTCATCAATCTGATTTTAATTCTTACAGGTTAAAAATTATCTTTACCAGGTATATCATTTTACCTGGACCATATCCACAGCCTATTTTAAACAGTGCTGACGAAATAAACCACCTGTACGGTTGCCGGAGGGCAGCAGTACAGGTGGTTGACGCGTATAGCCAGGCTGCAGATGCTACATGTGACACACTATGAAGATCCAACAACTGAAGGACTTCCTGAATGCGAAAGCGGCATCCTATAATCATCCGGATTTTATTGCAAATGACCCCATTTGCATCCCGCACCGCTTCAACGAACTGCAGGACATAGAAATTGCCGGCCTCTTTGCCGCTATACTGGCCTGGGGCAACCGTACCAGCATTATCAACAAATGCACGGAACTGATGCGGCATATGGACAATGCGCCCTATGACTACATCCGCAATCATGACCCGCGCGACCGGATGAAGCTGATGACCTTCTGCCACCGCACCTTTAACGGGGTAGACCTCCTGTATTTCGTGGAATTCCTACAGCATTACTACACCAACATCACCTCCCTTGAATTCGCCTTCAGCGGACATCTGAGCCCGGAGGATGAAAACGTTGAAAAAGCCCTGACCGGCTTCCATAAAATGTTTTTCTCCCTGGAACATCCCGCCCGTACCGAAAAACATATATCTTCCCCTGCCAAGCACTCTGCCTGCAAACGATTGAACATGTATTTGCGCTGGATGGTGCGAAAAGATGAAAATGGCGTGGATTTTGGGCTGTGGCAACATATTTCACCATCACAACTGATATGCCCGATGGATGTTCACGTAAGCCGCGTGGCCACCAGGCTGGGACTTATATCAGATGCGAAGTCTGACTGGAAAACAGCGGTATCGCTCACCCACGAGCTCAAAAAACTGGACCCGGAAGATCCGGCCAAATACGACTTCGCCCTGTTTGGATTAGGTGTGATCGAAAAGTATGTTTGATTAAATTAAATTACGGTAATGAAAAAATTATTGGGCGCCATTGCAACCTTGCTGACATTATCCTTTGCCGCAAAAGCACAGGACTATATGTCGATCAATTACAACTTCAACAAGGGAGAACAGTTCGAACTGGAACAGAAAAGCCGTACGGAGACCTATACCACTGTTAATGAGACTCAGCAACGGGTTACCCGCGACTATAACAATATCATCACTATCGATGTCACCGATGTAATACCCGGCAAAGCCGTGCTCACGTTCCGGTATAAAGAACTGCGATTCAATTTCAACGCTAAAAACCAGAACATCTTTGTGGATGCCAAAGTGGATAAAGCCGAAGAACCTTTTCAGGCCGGCCTGAAAAAACTGCTGGACCAGCCGTTTACCGTGGAACTGCAAAGCACCGGCGTGATCACTAAGATCGATGGCCTCGATAACCTGCTTAGCAACGCAGAAGCCGCCTTCAGCTCCCTGAAAAAAAATGAGCAGGAAGCGTATAAGAAACTGATGAAAGACCAGTTTGGCACCGACGCCTTCCGCGCCTGGCTGGAACAACTACTCATTATGTATCCGGCACATGGCATCAAAACAGGCACCCAATGGGAAGAAAGCGTACCCCTTCGCGGCGGCCTCATAGGCAGGATAGACCTTTACTGGAATCTCCAGACCTGGGACTCTCAGACCGCCAAGATTGGAGGTACCTCCAAAATCAATACTGACAAGGTGCAAACCCTGACCCTCGACGATGATATCAAAGCCACGGCCGAAATCAGCGGCACCACCTCGTCCAACTACCTGGTCATGCGCAGTAGCGGTATGCCCAGCATCTGCGTGCAGAATACGGAAATGAATGGTAACTACACCTACAAAGTGAACAAAGCAAAAGGCATTAAACACGATCTGAAAGTGCCGGTGAAAGTAATCACCAACGCTTCCTACAAAATAAAACAGATGAAATAATGAACAGCTTTCCTGCACCATACCTTCAGGAGACGGCCACCTGGGCGCAACAAACATTTGAGGTGAGCGTACCACCGGGCAATATCAGTTTCGATCAACTGCAGGAAATACTGGGCAGAAGACTGGAGTATCTCATCAGCAACGATTTACAACAGTTTATTTTTCTGCTCTATCGTATAGACGTGGCAGAGAAAAAAGTAAAACAAATACTCGCATATGCCGCCGAACAGGGCACTGATCCCTACCGGCCCATCGCTGCCCTGATCATTGAAAGGCAGCTGCAGAAAATAGCTTCCCGGGAAGCTTTCCGGCAAGATAACCTGCCGGACGATGAAGAAAGATGGTGAAGCATTTACGGATTTTTTGATTTCGTGACCAGTTAAATGAATATAAAAAAACGGCCAAAGCGGAAACCTGCTTTGGCCGTTTTTTTATTGATCTGTAAATCAAAAAGTTCGTAAATCAGAACATCAGCTCCTTTACTTTCTCCTTGTCTTCCTTTTCCTTGTCCAGGTCGAAGAAAGTGCCGAACACGCGGTCCCAGAACGCAGAGCTTACGCCAAAACCTTTCTCCTCGCTTTTGTAGTGATGGAGGTGGTGATTACGCCACAGTGGCTTCATAAACTTAAAGGGTGGGTTCCAGGCATGAATGGCATAGTGCATGCTGCCATAAATGAGATATCCCAGCAGAAAGCCCGGGAAGAACATGAACGTGTACTGCCGCAGGAAAATATACTGGCTGCCAAAGATCGCTGAAGCCAGGATCAGGCTCGGTACCGGCGGCATGAACAAACGCTGTTTGTCCCGCGGATATTCGTGGTGGTTACCGTGCATCACATAAATAAAGCGTTGCACCCTGGGGCTCTCACTGGCAAAGTGAAAGATGAACCGGTGCATGATATACTCGAAGAGCGACCAGAATAACATCGCGCCAACAAATATCAGAGCTACCGTTCCAACTTCAAAACCTAATGAGTCGTGGCTATAGTAAAGCATATAGCCAATAATGGGCAAATACATTCCCCAGATCACCAGGGGATGCGTTTTTGTCAGCATCTCGAGGTACTGGCTTTCAAATAATCTTGCCTGTCCTTTGTTCTTAATCTTTTCAAATTTCATGAATCCCAGTTTTAACGCGTAACAGTTACGGGAAAATGAATAAGACCCTTCTTATTTACCCCGGCAGGTAGTTTAGTCCCCGTCTGCCGATTTCAGGCACAAAAATACAATCTTCACCTTAATTGGGATATTTTAGTTCCTAAATTATCCATCAAATATTATAACGCCCGCTTTCCGCTACTGCCTGTAATTGATACGAAACTCGTTTAAATCCGGCTGGTAGGCCCGTTTGCGTTGTAACTCGTATTGATAAAGGATGTTCCCGGCATCCCGGAAAAACGGATACCCCTCTTCCTCATATTCATATTTATCATCATTTAAAATACCATCGCGGTTCACATACACTGTTCCGGTTAGCATAAACTCCACATGATGTTCAAAATCAACGATGTAAGCCGCATCTGTGAGGAAACCGTACGACCAGCCCGTTTTATTGAAGACCCGTATGCCGGACGGTATATGACGCCCCGCACCCTTGAAAAGGAAAAACTTCGTATAGCTGTCGAAGTACTCCGTAGTGTCGTAAACGGGGTCTGTGCTTTCAGAAGGGTACTCCGACATATACCGGTACAGGAACCGGTAGTCCTCAGGCGTTATCCGGAAACGCTGTGACGCCGGCACTGATTGCGGGAAAATCACCGATTGCAGTAGCTGTTGCAGGTCCTGCAACGGCAGGTTATTATGCTTCGTAAAATCCATCGGCTCAGATACCAGATGATCGTTTTTATCCATGTACCCCGCACCAATCCGGATGTTCCTGCTATAGTCATATTGCAGCGTGCTCACAGCGGGCGCCTGCCAGTACAGCGTTTTGCCGTTTTTAACAAACCGGATGGCATTGGTGCGCCTGTTTTCATCTTCCGACAAAGGCATAAACCGCCGGACGATACGGACATCCTTATATCCCTTTTTCCAGAGCCGCTCATGAATAGACTGCTGTCCGACAAACTCATACAAACGGTTATAGGCATCGTTGTCACTGATCAGGAATATTCGTTTGATGTAATGATTGATGGAGGGAAGCCCGCTTTTCGCGGTACTGTCAGTATGCACGGTCAACTGCCCGCTTCCGCTGCTGTCGGTAAACATCGTGGTATTGCCATCCAGCCCCGGCACTTTCAGCTCCCGCATCTTTTCCAATGCCAGCAAGGCAACAGGCAGCTTCACGGTGCTGGCCGGATTAAAATACTGGTCTGCGTCCACATTGAGGTAATAATGCCGGAAATGCGGTTTGTTATTGGCATCCCGGTCAATTTGCGTGTAGATCAGCTGGTACCGGAAAGAGTCCGGATGCTGCAGCATATGCCGCAACAACGGCGTAGCCTCGCGGTTGAACATGTTTTTGAGCAGGGTATCTGTACGGGGCTGTGCCTGTGCAAAGGACAGGCAGCCGCAAAGCAACAACAACAAACAGTGACGCGTCATAGAGCAGCAATAGTGGTTCTGATTGCCAAAATATAAAATTATCAGCTGGCTACTAAGCGCTTTCTGATGTTTTCGTTAAAATTAGCCTGTGTAAGCCCGAAATGGGTGTGGTGCGACCCAGCACCAGCAGCAGGTAAAGGGGCGCCATAAAAGGGATTTCATAACAGGTATTTATCTTCCTAATTTATATAAAAAAACCGCAGGAGCATCCTTATATTTGGTCAATCATACAACCAGAACACTACAAATCATGAAACTTGTAAGTTATTTAAGAGAGGAAACAGACCAGCTGGCTATCCTTGTTGACGGACTGTTATACAACACCCAGGAGCTGCATCCTGACCTGCCCAACAACATGGGTATGTTCCTGATGATGTGGGAAGATGTGATCGATATTGCCCGGCAGGCCGATGCCAGTCTGAAAGCAGGTAAACATCCGGGTACAGCTCATGGCATAGCTGTAGACAGCGTCCAACTGCTGTCGCCCGTACCGTTCCCTACTTCCTGCCGCGACGGCTATGCTTTCCGTCAACACGTAGCTGCCGCACGCAGAAACCGTAAAGTGGAGATGATCCCTGAATTTGACCAGTATCCCATCTTCTACTTCACCAATCACAATGCCATCCAGGGCCCCGGCGATATTCACTGCATGCCTGACCATTTCGACAAACTGGACTTTGAGCTGGAAGCAGCCATTGTGATCTGTAAAGCCGGCCGCAACATTACCGCAGCAGAAGCGGACGATTACATCGGCGGTTTTATGATCATGAACGATATGAGCGCCCGCACCCTGCAGATGGAAGAAATGAAGCTCAACCTCGGACCTGCCAAGGGTAAGGATTTCAGCACAGTGATCGGTCCTATGCTGGTAACGCCTGATGAACTGGAACCTTTTTTGATTCCTGCCAAACCAGGGCATACCGGCAATAACTATAACCTGAAGATGACCTGTAAAGTCAACGGTGTGCAGGTGAGCGAAGGCAACATGGGCGATATGGACTGGACCTTTGCGGAAATCGTTGAGCGTTGCGCCTATGGCGTCAACATCATGCCCGGCGATGTGATCGGCAGCGGTACGGTAGGCACCGGCTGCTTCCTGGAACTGAACGGCACCGGCAAACTCAACGATCCCAATTATACCGAGCAATGGCTGCAACCCGGCGACGTGGTGGAAATGAACATCGACGGATTGGGCACGCTGACCAATACCATCGTAAAGGAAGACACTGACTTCTCTATACTGGCACTTAAGAAAAACGTATAGGCATGAAGGTAGTTCCGTCAGAAATTAAAACCAGCGAACTGCAGGCTTATTTGCAGGGAGCCATAGCCCCGCGCCCGATTTGTTTTGCCAGTACCATAGATGCTGAAGGCAAACCCAATTTATCGCCCTTCAGTTTTTTTAACATGTTCGGCACCAATCCGCCTACGCTGATATTTTCTCCGTCCCGGCGCGTGCGCGACAACACCACCAAACATACACTGGCCAATGTTTATGCCACCGGCGAAGTGGTGATCAACGTGGTCACCTATAGTATGGTGCAACAAACGTCCCTTGCCAGCTGCGAGTATCCGGAAGGCGTGGATGAATTTGTAAAAGCAGGGTTTACGCCAATGGCATCAGAAAAAGTGAAACCGTTCCGCGTAAAGGAAAGCCCGGTACAACTGGAATGTGTGGTAAAACAAATCATCGAAACCGGCAACCAGGGCGGCGCCGGCAATCTCGTCATTTGCGAGCCTGTACTGATTCATATCAATGATGAAATATTCGACGCCAAAGGCAAAATAGATCCTCACAAGATAGACCTCGTAGCACGCATGGGCGGCGATTATTATTGCCGTGCTTCCGGTGATGCCGTTTTTGAAGTGCCCAAACCAAACACGCAACTGGGCATCGGCGTAGATGCGTTACCGTTACCTATACGCAACAGCGTTATTCTCAGCGGCAATGATCTGGGCAAACTGGGCAATGTACATGAAATGCCTTTTGTAGACCCTACGTTTGATGATCATCACCTGAAAAATATCATTCAGTACTATAGCCTCACACCGGATGAGATGGAGCGTGAGCTGCATCATTATGCCAAACAACTGTTGGAAGCCAACAAGGTTGGAGAGGCGTGGCAGGTATTGCTCAGCGCATAATAAAAACATGCCTGTAAAAACAAAAAGGAGCGAAGAATCTTCGCTCCTTTTTTATGTGATCTGAAACAGTTATTACAGGATATTCCCGAATACTTTTTTCAGGAGATCAGTTGTCCTCGCGGCAGGATTGGCGCGGATAGCCGCTTCCTCTTTGCCGATCTGGTCAAACAGCGCATTAACAGCCATGGTGGTCACATAGTCCTGCAGGTTAGGGTTCGCTTTGTTGAACGTTGTCGGCAGTTTGTTATAGGTGTTCACGATGTCTGAGTAATAGCGTGTAGCGCTGGTACTGTCGAGTGATTTTTTAACTACAGGATTAAAGGCTGCTTTCAGCTGATCTGTAGTTTTGCTTTTGAAAAATTCTGTGGCAGAATTGTTACCGCCTTTTACAAGATTGAGCGCATCGGTGAGCGTCATTTGTTTGATCGCGTTCACAAAGATGGGAGCGGCATATCCTACTGCTTTTTCAGCAGAACGGTTGATTTGCAGGATAGCCTGGTCCACCTGCGGGCCAAGACCGATAGCACGTAGCGTGTTACCGATTTTTACCGCATCAGGGGGCAATAACAGTTTATAAAGATCATTACCAAAAAAACCGTCTGTTTTATTGAGATTGGCAATGCCATTAGCAACCCCTTTTGCCAGTGCTTCCTTGATAGCAGAACCGGCTTCTGATTCAGTTATACTGCCGCCATTGCTGGAAGTAGTGGTGGTAGTGTTAGTAGTGGAGTTGGCTTTTCCGAGCTTTTTCAGTTTGTTCAGTAGTTGTGCCTGGCTGGCGTGCATGCAGCCAACGCCCAGGAGTACCAACAGTGTTTTTTTCAGCATAATGTTGTGATGATGATGTATTAATGTTTCAAATATATAACTTTATTCGTGTATCGTTAATAGCGGAATATGTGTCTGGTAGGCCAGTTTAGCCGTATTACTACGTTTGAAGATCCGTTCGAACAAGCCATGTTTTTTAGGAATGGTCAGAATGAGGTCCGCCTGTATGTTTTCCGCAAATTCTGTAATTCCCTGTACCACGTCCGGGTTGTCTATGAAATGATACTCCGGCTGATGGCCTTCCAGCAGGGTATCGAGCATCAGCGTTTCAAAAGGCGTGTCGGTGGAAAAGTGCCTGCTTTCATGATCGATATTGATCACATGCAGTTCTGCATGAAATGCGGCAAGCAGCTTCTTCAACGGTGCAATCGGGGTGGTGTCGGCCACCTGGCGCAGATCGCAGGCGAATACAATTTTCGTGATGCCTTTGAAGGTTGCTTTCCCAGGAACAATTAACACCGGACAGGTGGTATGTTTCACCACGTCGACGGTATTAGATCCTACCAGTATTTCCTCCACTTTGCTGCCGCCGGTGATACCCATCACGATCAGCGTGGCTTCTTCCTGTTTTACCACATCATCGATAGTGGCTGCCAGCAGGGTGTTGTCCGCCCGGGTCACGATGCTAACGCCATTTGCCGCAAGGGGCAAAAGCTCTTTCTGCATCTTGTCCAATCCTTCCTGTGAGGCGATCCGCAGGTCATCGGGATTGACCATGGGAATAGACGTAGGTACGTCAGGAATCGGGACAATCAACTCATAGGCATGATAAAGCACGATACGGTCTACCTTCAGTTGCGCGGCCATTGCCAACGCATAAGTAGCTGCATTATAGGCGGTATCAGAAAAATCAGTGGGTACAAGTATAGTTTTCATATGACTAATTTTAAGATACAGAAAGCGTTACTTAAAGTTAACTATGTGACACGGTATCTGAGCGCTTCTGAAAAGGGTATAGAAAATTTAATGCCGGAAATTTCACGCACGCGAAGAAACGATAAGACCACATTCTGCCGATCATATTAACATAAATTAATATAAACAACAAAATGTGGTCTTATTTTATCTCTTTGCGGGCTTACTGCCCACTAATCTTATGATCCGTTTGCCTGACTATTTTTCCAGCTTCATTTGCGGGAAGAACAGCACGTCCTGGATGGAAGGCTGGTTGGTCATCAGCATGGTCAGACGGTCGATACCGATACCGATACCGGAAGTAGGCGGCATGCCATATTCCAGGGCTCGGAGGAAATCGTAGTCGATATACATGGCTTCGTCATCGCCGCGTTCCATCAGTTTCACCTGGTCTTCGAAACGTTCGCGCTGGTCGATCGGATCGTTCAGCTCACTGTAAGCATTAGCGATTTCCTTGCCATTGGCAATCAGCTCAAAACGTTCTACCAGTCCTTCCTTGCTGCGGTGTTTTTTAGTCAGCGGGCTCATTTCCACCGGGTAGTCGGTGATAAAGGTCGGCTGTACATAATGGCCTTCGCATTTTTCACCAAAGATCTCATCGATCAGTTTGGCTTTACCGAATTTGGCGTCTACGTGGATGTCCAGTTGTTTGCAGACATCGCGCAGTTGCGCTTCGTCCATGCCGGAGATATCGAAACCGGTATGTTCCTTAATGGCTTCGTACATCGGCACGCGGCGGAAAGGCGCTTTAAAGTCGATGGTTTTATCACCTACCGGCACTACTGTGGTGCCATGAAGGGCCAACGCTACTTTTTCGAGCAGGGTTTCGGTGGTACGCATCATCCACTCATAGTCCTTATAGGCGGCGTACATTTCCATTACGGTAAACTCCGGGTTGTGGGTACGGTCCATACCTTCATTACGGAAGTCTTTCGCAAATTCGTACACACCTTCAAAACCACCTACGATGAGGCGTTTCAGGTATAATTCATTCGCGATGCGGAGATATAAAGGAATATCCAGCGCGTTGTGGTGCGTAACGAACGGACGGGCGGTAGCGCCGCCGGGAATAGGCTGCAGGATAGGTGTTTCCACTTCCAGGTAGCCCAGGTTATTATAAAAATCGCGGATGGTCTGGAGGATTTTGGTGCGTTTTACAAACACATCTTTCACTTCCGGGTTGATGACCAGGTCCACATACCGTTGACGGTACTTAAATTCCGGATCGGTTACCTCGTCAAAAACCTGTCCTTCCACGGATTTTACGATCGGGAGCGGGCGCAGGGCTTTGGACAGCATGGTCACTTCCCTCGCGTGAACGGAGGTGGCGCCGGTTTTGGTCACGAAAGCATATCCTTTTACACCGATGATGTCACCGATGTCCATCAGTTTCTTGAAAACAACGTCGTAAGCAGTCTTGTCTTCACCAGGACAGATATCGTCGCGGCGTACGTACAGCTGGATACGGCCGGCCTTGTCCTGGAGTTCCACGAAAGCTGCCTTACCCATATCACGGATAAACATAATACGGCCTGCCAGGCATACGTCCTGGAATTGCTCCTTAGTAGCTTCCGAATAGTTATTTTTTATGTTAACGGAAGTATCATTAACCGGGTATTCCGCTGCAGGGTAGGGGTCGATCCCTAGTTTTTGCAGCTCCTGTAATTTTTCCCGGCGTATAATCTCTTGCTCAGATAATTGTGTCATGTGATTATTTGTAAATGCCAAATGGAGTGCAAAAATAACTGATTATAGGGAAAATCTTATGGAAAAGGGCTGTAAGACTACAGCCCTCTTATTTTTTGACCATATCCTATGAAAACCGGTTTAAAGTTAGCCTGTTCCACTGCTATAAGCAGCGGGAGTTAACGAACGTGGTCAACTATTGCGTAAATGGCGCCTGTAGATGGATATCCGGCAATATCAGGCGGCCGTTTATGGATTTTGTGAAGGGTATTTTTGAGTTATGCTTATTTTCGCCCGCCAACAACAACAAAAATCAACATCGTATTATGAGAAGCATATCATGGTTTACACCCGCCTGCCTGGGCAGTGCCGCCCTGTTGCTTGCCGCTATGCCACGTTTACAGGCGCAGGAAAAGCAGGATGTTACCTTTGAACAGGCCTTCAGAGGCCAGGCCACGGATATTATACAACCCTTACCGGTCATCAAAGGCTGGGCAGATGCGGAGCACTACCTGGAAATGCGCCGCGACGCTGCTTCCGGCCGTACGCAGGCCATGAAAGTGGACGCCCGCACCGGAAAAGCAGAAATATATACCGCTCCGGTAGACGGCCCCAGCGTGGAAGTACGCGACAGGGACATCTACTACAAGGGCGTTGACGGCAATAGCATCCGCCTGACAAATGACACCCTGGAAGAGAAAAATCCCACGCTCTCACCAGACGGGCGCTATGTGGCCTTTACCCGCAACAATGACCTGTACAGCCTGGAAATAACTTCTAAAAAGGAAACACGCTATACCCACGACGGCACTGATGTGATCTACAATGGATGGTCTTCCTGGGTGTATTATGAAGAAATTCTCGGTCGCCCTACCCATTACCGCGCTTTCTGGTGGAGCCCCGACAGTAAACAGATCGCCTATATGCACTTTGATGATACCAAAGTGCCCGTATTCCCGATCTACAGTGAAAGAGGACAGCATGGATATCTCGAAAACACCCGCTATCCCAAAGCCGGCGACCCCAACCCGGCAGTAAAAGTAGGCGTGGTGCCGGTAGAAGGCGGTAATACCATATGGGCCGACTTCAACGAAAAAGACGACCAGTACTTCGGCATGCCTTTCTGGACGGCCGACAGCAAACAACTTTGGATGCAGTGGATGCCCCGCAGCCAGGACAACCTGAAAATATACAGCATAGATCCAAAAACCGGCGCCAAGAAAACAATCTACAGCGAAAGCCAGAAAACATGGGTGGACTGGTTCGATGCTGTTCCCTTCCTGCAAAACAACCAGGGCTTTCTGTTGCAAAGCGATAAAACAGGCTGGTCCCACCTGTACCTCCATAACATGGATGGCTCCCTGAAAAAACAGCTGACCAGCGGTAACTGGACCGTAAAAGACGTGGTTGCTACAGATGAAAAAAACCAGATCATCTACTTTACCGCCCGCAAGGAAGCATCCACCCGTTTCGACCTGTATAAGGTAAGCATGAAAACCGGCGCCATTACGCGGTTGACTTTCGGCAATTACAACCACATCATCAACATCGCGCCTGGTGGCAAATACTTCATTACCACCTATTCCAACCTGCAAACACCCGACAGGATGGCGCTGCTGGACAATAACGGGAAAGTTGTCCGGGAACTGGGCAACAGCAAAGGCAGCAAGTTTGACCAGTACAACCTGTACAAGCCTGAACTGACTACCTACAAAACCCGCGACGGACTGGTGTTACCGATGACCATTACTATGCCGGTACACCTGCAGCCCGGGAAAAAATATCCTATCCTGATCAGCATCTATGGCGGCCCTAACGCCGGCACCGTATACGATACCTGGAAATTCAGCCCCGGCTCCCAGTGGTGGTCACAGGAAGGCGTTATCCAGGTGGCCATCGACAACCGCAGCAGCGGTCAGTTAGGCAAAACCGGCATGAACTACATCCACCGTCAGCTGGGCAAGTATGAAATTGAAGACTATATGGACGCCGCTATGTGGCTGCGTTCCCAGCCCTGGGCCGATCCATCCAAAATATGCATGACCGGTGGCAGTTTCGGTGGTTATATGACCGATATGGCCCTTACCTATGGCGCTGATGTATTCACCCATGGTATGGCCAATTTTGCGGTAACGGACTGGCAGCTGTATGACAGCCACTACACCGAGCGTTATATGGACACTCCCGCAGAAAATCCGGAAGGTTATAAAATTACTTCCGTGATGACCTACGCCAACCGCTATAAAGGCCTGCTCCGCATGGCACATGGCACTATGGACGACAATGTGCATATGCAAAATGTTATTCAGCTGGTAGACAAGCTGCAAAGCCTGAACAAACACTTTGAATTTATGCTGTATCCCGGCGAGCGCCACGGATGGAGAGGTCCTAACGCCCTGCATGCTTCCACCGAAACGGCAAGGTTCATTTACACCCATCTGCTGGACAAGCCGTTCCCGTCTGCCTTTAATGCGAAATAGCCGCTACAGTAACCTTTAAATGGGGTCCCGGAAAAATATCAGGCATGATATCCTTTCCGGGACCTTATTTTTTTTGCCATAAAAGAGTGTGTAAATCAACGTACAGGAAGGTAAAATTGCGACTTCACAGGCGATAAGGATAAACAGGACCAAAGTAAATAGGACCAAAAAATCTTGTGGGTTAAATGTAATGATTTGAATGTCAGGTAAGGGAGTAAGTATCAGGGAGAGTAATCACAGGTTTTTAGGAGAAAGAAACAGGGCTGCAAGACTACAGCCCCGAAAAATTTTAACCATATCTTTATTGAAAAACCTAACCCAAAGGTGGGCGTTTTTTGAATTAGATGTTACTCCATTTTTGTGAACGATATATTTTTCTCGGGGAACGTGGCAAAAAAGACGGTGAACGCATATTGCAGTTAAACGCTTGCTAGTTAATCATAATGTATCTTATTTTGATATATAAATTTGATTATCAGTTTGTTATATCATAAAGTTGTGTTGTTTTGCCGTAAAGTCGCTTCCAGCGGCTGCGAACTGGTTGCAGGTAAACGCATTAAAAAAGGAAGTGAACGTAAAATGATGAGTGGAAAGACCCGGATAATTTCCGGAAGCATTAGCAAAAGTTATAAAACGTATGTTTTGTTATAAATCAGTAGCGCTGCAGGGTAAAGGGAATAAAAAAAGGGTGGTAAGAATACCGCCCTTGTAATAATTTTAACCATATCCTATGAAAAACCTAAAACAAAGATATACTGTGAATTTTAGTCCCAGGCTTCCATTTCCGTGAACGCTGTAATATTGTTCGTGAAAACAGGATAATGGTAAATATGTTATTATATTAACAATTTTACAATATTATAATTATATAGAATTACTATTTATAAATATGTATATATACTTATAAATCAATAATTAACATAGATTTAATGCAGTGAAATTCAAGTTTTTTATTGAATTGGTCCTTTGATATCCTGATAACTTTATGCGTTAACCGTAAAAAAGGTTGCGTTGACGGACCGTATTCCGGCGTTGGCCTCAGGCTATTCGCTGGCCGTTCCGGACGGACTTACCGGGCTGCAGGAGGGTAACTTCCTTGTCATCGCCCAATACTCCCAACACGAGGCACTCAGAGATAAAGTTCGCGATCTGTTTAGGAGGAAAATTTACTACAGCAATGATTTGTTTGCCTATCAGCTCTTCTTTCTGGTAAAGCCGGGTAATCTGTGCAGAAGATCTTTTCGTGCCGATTTCCGGGCCGAAATCTATCAACAACTGATAAGCCGGGTTACGGGCCTTGGGAAAGTCGTTTGCTTCTACTATTGTTCCTGTTCTCATTTCTATTTTCTCAAAGTCCTGCCAGTTGATCAATTCCATTACATTCGTTTTATCTAAAAATAACGGACTGAAGGCAAAAAAGCAAAAGTCGGGATCTGTTTGTGAAGAGCGGTCGCACAACGTGTTGAAATACGCCTACAAAAGGGTAATCTGGCATAGTTATTGTTTTTAATATTACCAAATTTTAGGTTAAAAAATAGGTTAAAGCGAAAGAACCCCACCTGCAGAGGTGGGGTTCTTTCGTTTATATACTTTCCGGAAGCGGGCTATTGCATTGACAGGCTGTCCTGTACTGTGATAGGTCCGCTAACGTTGATAATCTTTCTGTCGGTAAAATCTTCGTTGGCAATCAGTCCCCAGCCGTGCAGAGAATCGGTGGGCGTCTTAATAAAGACTTCCTTGGTGGAGTAAAAAACTTTTTTCTTGGGGTCCCAGTTCAGCTCATCGGTATTAAGGCGATCCCCTTTTTTATTCACGACCACTACATTTTTGGACAGGAATATAGCTCCTTCGTCTTCCATATAACGACCGGTATCGGCGGTGAGGGTGCTTTCCACACCGAGGGTGTCATTAAACATGAGCACTTTCAGGCCCTGCTTGAATTTCACGTAGGATGGCTTATCCAGGCTTCTTTCCATGGCAGGGGCCATCAGCTTTGCATTTACCTTGCCGTTCTGGCTGAAAATAGCCTCGATATCTGTACCGTTTTCAACAGCCGCTTTCTTGGAATCAAATTCCATCACCGCCTGGATATCATTTTCGCAGGCAACCGCTGTCAGCGCGATACACAGATATATGAGTCTTTTCCCGATCATACGGTCAGGCTTAATCGTATTTCTTCTTGATAAACCATCTGTCGCTCAGGGTAAAGCCGAGAGACAACCGGTAGATATTTTCCTTGAGGGCGGTATTGTTGCTACCACGGTGGGCCACATCAAATGCAACGTTGACCATCGTGTACTGGTTGGAGTAAGGCATACGGCGTACGGGTAATCCGGCACCTACCGTAAAGCCCATGATGTTCATGTCCTGGCCACCCAGTTTCAGGTAATCAAGGCCATAATAGGCACCAAGGCGGTAAGCTACACGGTTCCAGTAACCGCTGAGCGCTGTGGCATTGGGAACGAACTGTCCGCCGATAGCCAGCTTCCAGGAATTCTGGAGGGAATCGGCCTGCTCATACTTTCTGAAGTTGCTCCATTGTGTGGTATTGAAGTCCATACCCACCTGCCATTTATCCAGCTTGCGCAGAATGAAACCGGCGCCAAAGTCCTGTGGGTACACCACGGTACCTTTAGGGCCTTTTTCGGACTTCACGGAATCAAGTGTAACAAAACTATTGGAGGCGGCATTGTATATGAGGCTTTCGCTCAGGTTCTCCTGGCGAACCGACATATCCTGCTTCAGGCTTCCGGAAGCGCCCAGTGTAAGGTCCATATCCTTGTTCAATTTGGCCTTGTACTGAACACCTACTTTATAGAAGAAGCTGCTATAACTAATGCGTGTCATGTGCCTGGAAGCATTGATATCAGTTACAGGATAAATAACACGGGTATTGTTTTCAATATTTCCGAACAGATAGCCCAGGTTAACACCAATGCTGAAATTACCGATTCCCACACCGGTACCGGCATACAGCTGATATAAACCACCACTGCCCTGGTAACGGTGCGCTACCGGCAGTTTAAGGGTATCGTAAAAAATCTGGTCTTTAGACTCCTGAATGTTGTAAGACACTCTGGTCACCGGGCGAAGGCCCAGGTTCAGGCCCCATTTCTTGCGGATGGGAATACCCACCTGCAGATAAGACAGGGTACCAAAGCCGGAGCTAAAGCTTGCGTTTTTGTCGGAGATAGACCTGGCACCGGCTTCCACACCAATATCGAAAGTGGTGAGCAGCAGGTTGGAATAGCTGGCCGGATTGATAAAGTTAACAGATGTAGGATCTCCGTATGCCTGAGATACGCCACCCATACCACGGTTGACTGTATTCTGGTTGTTGTTCAGATCGCCTAAACCGTAACGCGAGTAGGGTGAATTATCCTGTGCTGTAGCATTATTTGCCACCAGGAAAAATCCAACCAGGAAGCAAAGAATACTGACTTTTGTCCAATGCATTTCGTATCAGAATTGAGTTTAAACCCTTGTCCAGTGAAAATTATGGGTCTGCAAATATCTACTTTTTAAGGCGGGAAGCAAAAAAAACCAAAATCCGCCCTGTTAAAAGCGCGTTAAAGTTAACATTCCCGAACGCTGAAAGCCTTGACAGGCCGTCATCTTCCATCAAAAATATATTTTTTTGACAATATCTTAGCGCGTTTTTTCGTGGTAAAAAAATTTACAGGTCCCCGGCAGACAGATTCCTGAAATGACCATTGAGCTTTACCCGTTCTTTCAGGCGCTCCATTTCCGCCATCATGGGAATAACCTTGTGAAGATGCCGTTTCAGGTATTCCAGTCGTTGTACCTCATAAAAAAGATGCAACAGCTCATACTCCTCTGTCAACGACAGGCCTGCGTGATGGGCCAGATCATAGGAAGTAAGGCTGACGTCCTCCCTGGGAAAGGTTTTATGTATCTGAAGGATGGCATGCAGCTCCCGGATACCGTGCAGCACCTCTTTCAACAGGCGGGAGCTACTGTTGACATGGTTTTCGGGATAATTGACAATCGCGCCGGCATACAATTTATGAGGAATGTCGCCTATATGTTCAAGCGTTCTGAATACGCTGGTACCACGGGTAATCAGGTCCATTTCACCGTTATCATACAATTTCTGCACTTTTTCGATAGTGACCAGTGTTCCATATTCCATTATTCTTCTGTCGATGACCGCGGGAATACCAAAGGGTTTGTTTTCCGCCACGCATTCCCGCGCCAGCTGTTTATACCGGGGCTCAAACACGTGAAGGTTCAGCTGTTCTCCCGGATATACCACAATGCCAAGGGGAAATATGGAAATAAAATTTGTCATCTTACGGCTCAGAGTTTACGCTAAAGGTAAAAAAAACGGCCCGCATAACGGACGCAGAATCTGCTTATTAGCACTCATGACATGTATATATTAAATAAAAGGAATACCTTTATAAACAACATTATTACTCATTCTCAGACATAACAGATAAGGGTATCCTGCCATACCTGATCAACTAAAGACTTTGTACATGTACCAGCAATATATGGATGGACTTTTGCGTGGAGAGATAAAAGCGCTGGCCCGTTGTATTTCTCTGGTGGAAAATGAAGCGACCGGTTATGAAATGCTGCTGGAACAACTGCCGGACAACAGTCACACTAAAGTGGTGGGCGTTACCGGTCCTCCCGGCGCCGGTAAAAGTACCCTGGTCAACGCACTCATCAGCCACCTGCTGGCATCAGGAAAAAGAGTAGCCATCATTGCAGTAGACCCTTCTTCCCCTTTTAATTTCGGCGCCTTGCTGGGCGACAGGATCCGGATGGCGCAACATTTCGGAGACCCTAATGTATTTATCCGTTCCATGGCCAGCCGTGGCGCGCTGGGCGGCCTTAGCCCGAAAATCATTGAAGTCAGCGATCTGATAAAAGCTGCCGGCTTCGATTACCTCTTCATAGAAACCGTGGGCGTAGGCCAGAGCGAAGTGGAAATTGCCGGCATCGCCGACACTACCATTGTGGTAGTAGTGCCCGAAGCAGGAGATGAAATCCAGACCATGAAAGCAGGCCTGATGGAGATCGCAGACATTTTTGTGGTCAACAAGGCAGACCGTGATAATGCAGACAGCTTCGTAAAAAATCTGCGTTTGCTGGCCCATAGCAAACAACAGGAACATTGGGAGATCCCTGTCCTCAAATCCATCGCCACCCAACAGGAAGGGATAAACGAAATTACCACAGCTATTGTCCGGCATCATGAGGCCGTGCAACACCAGCACCAGCGGCATTCCCTGCTGCTGGCGGAAAAGGCCTACCAGCTTATACAGTACCGCCGCATGCACGATATCAGCAAAAAGACACTACAAGCAGAAATACAGGCACAGATAGCACAACAGTCATTTAACCTGTACCGCTACGTATCAGAAAAGGCGGGTCGCTAAATTTTATTATCTTTGCCGCATGCGGACAACCTCTTTCGGCATATCCATCGCTTACGCAGTATTCAACTACGGCCTCTGATCCTGAGGCTGCGGGCTTTTGTTGTCCCCACTCTTTCCTCTTACACAAATTTTATTTTTCACGTATAAATCTGGTTATTATGGCTTGGTTATTCCTGCTTATAGGCGGACTATTTGAAGTTGGCTTTACTGTTTCACTGAAGTATTCTGAGAATTTTTCAAAGCTATGGCCTTCAGTGTCCTTTTTTATCTGTATTACGCTGAGTTTCTTTTTCCTGAACAAAGCGATCAACAACGGCTTGCCCATTGGGACTTCCTACGCTGTATGGACAGGCATCGGCGCGGCAGGTACCGCTATTGCAGGTATGATCTTTTTTAAAGAGCCGGCGGCTATGTGGCGTATATTTTTTCTGGTGATGCTGATTGGTTCTATTGCAGGACTGAAAGCCGTTTCCGGAGGCGAATAATAATATTCCGGCAGGGCGCCCGCATCAGGCGGTGCGCCTTGTTTTTATCAGCGGCCATGATACCAGTACGGCGATGATGACCGCTCCTGTTACCGGCAGCGCCGCCGGCAGATAATGTGTCAATTCGAGCATCAACACAATGGCCGTCAGCCAGGCCCTTGTAACGCCGGCAAACAAAGCCGCCATGCCTATTATTGCGGCCAGTACGGGGCTAGTTGCCACACCGGGACATATGCCCAGTGCCACTACCGCCAATAACATTCCTATGGCCCCTCCCATAATGAGCAGGGGCGTGATAGTGGTCCCCGTATTATTTCCACTGGTGAAAAACAGCCAGGCTATCAGTTTCACAATACCCGCCACAAATAACAATTGCAGCGTAACATGTGCCCGCAGCAGATCGCTGCCATAGGCTTCCCCGTTACCCAGGCTTTCCGGCGCCAGGTAGCCCAATACGCCTATGGGAACAGCTGTCAGCAGCAGCCACCAGGGATTGTGCCGTCTGAGCCGTTCTGCCAGCCGGGCAAGGCCGCGGGAAGCCCGGACAATGCCTGCGGACATCAATCCGATGATCAATCCCAATACCATATACATCAGTAAACCGGGACCGTTCAGGAGCGGCAGGGGACAATCCACCGTAAAAAACGGTTGCATGTCCCGGAAGCAATAGTGGGCGAGACCTCCCACTATAATAGCCGCCAGTACCGGCAGCAGGGTAAACAGTGACCTGCTGACGAGCCACAGCTCCAGCGCCAGTAGCAGGGCTGATACCGGAGCACCGAAATACCAGGCTACTGCCGCAGCCGCTCCTGCCACCAGCAGGAGATGCGCTTCGGGGCGGGAGATCCGCAGCAACCGCTGCCCCTGGATGGCGGCGGCGCCGGCAATCAGCATCACAGGTCCTTCTACGCCCAACGGCGCGCCGGTGCCGATATTAACGGCCAGCGCAGGCAGTTTTAGTGCCGGCATGCGCTTCCTGAGCAACAGCAACGACAAACAGGCGCCAGCTACCGGGATGAACAGTAACCAGATGCCCATCTCGCTTTCTGCCAGCAGGCGTGCTTCCGTTGTTAGTTCCCCGAAAAAGGCCAGACTGGTTATAAGCCGGATGAGCCATAACAGCCCTATTCCCACGCCCACAGTGAGTATTCCCGCTCCAGCGCCCAGCGCCGTGAGGTAAAAAACACGTCGTAAATACCCCTCTCCGGGAATTATTTTAAAATTTTCTTTGTCTTCGGATAGTACGGAGTGGATACCAAGACCGTTTCTATATAAGCGTGTCAGAATACTTTTCATTACGATAGTTCAAAATACCTGGTTAACAGGTGATCAAAACTATACAGTTCAACCGAAAATCTCAAATTAATTCAAACCCATATAGCTGCGCAAAACAGAAAGGGTACCGCAAATAAAAATGTTGTTGCAATTGCACAATGTTGCAACTGAATAGGATTCCTTACTATATTTGCACATGACCATTATCTAATTGCAGCAGTTCAAAACGTACGTAAGCTATGATTAACGCAGCTGAGCGGTCATCAATGATTCCCGAGCCCCAAAGCACTTCTGTTGATGCACAGGTATTGATCAAGATCAAACGCATGATGCTATTCACACATGAAGACGAACAATATCTGACGATGGCAGGGGAGATACTGGCGCCTCATGCGGAAGAAATATTGAACCAGTGGTATGAGCATATTGTCAGCAATAATTATCTCGCTCACTACTTCACCAGCAGCGGGGCGCCGGACCTGGATTATCTGAACAGTCTCCGGCCTCATTTCAATGCCTGGATCACCAGTTTGTGCCGGCGTCGTGACAGTCACCGATGGTGGGAATTTGAAGAGCGTATTGCCCGGCAGTTGCAGTTGAGGAATGTTCCGCTTGACGATTTACATGCCCTGTCACCGGTATATCTGCGGTACATGACAACTTTCGTATTTCCGGTCAGTGAAGCCGGCCGTTATTTTATCAATCATGCAGGATACAGTGGGCCCGAAGCCGCCGCTATGCACCAGGCCTGGTTTAAGGCCGTGAGCCTGAGTGCTTTATTATGGATTTATCCTGGCGGGCAGCCGGCCCCTTTTTGATATTTTTCCCTCACCCCCCAAAACTATATTTATGGAAGTGGCCGTATACAAGGCTTGCGCAAAAAAGAGGACAGGAGGCGTTCTTCTCTTTGACATTATCGTACCTCCCGATACGGCATTTGCCGCTGTATTGGCCTATGGGAGCGCTTTTCTACAGGGCCGCCTGCAGGAAAACCTGCCGGTAAGCAGCCGGGACTGCCGGTTTAGCTATACCACAGAAACCGTTCCCCGCTGGGAGCTGCAGATATCCGAACAGGGATATTATATTCACGAATCCCAAGGATGTCACTAATATGCTATTTACAAGCAGGCTTTATTATTGTACCTTGCCCCGCTAATTAAGGACAGTAGTAAATATGGGGAAAGTTTCCACATTCAGCCCCGCGCAGCAGGCAGAAAACACACCAAGCAAAATTGTGGTTGCTCTTGAGCGCTTATCAGAGGCTTTCAGGGTGCTCCTTTGGCAGGAGGCCACGCAATATGGGTTGAGTCCCATACAAATTCAGGTACTGACGTTCCTACTCCATTATCCGGAAGAGCAACGTACAGTAACCTCGTTGGCGTTGTATTTCAACATGACAAAAGCCACCATCAGCGACGCTGTGAAATCGCTGGAGCAAAAAAATTACCTGGTAAGAAAGCCGAGCCAAACGGATACCAGGAGCCATTCCCTGCACCTGTTGAAGGAAGGACGTGCCATCGCCAAAAAGGTAGAGCACTTCGCCGCACCGATGCAGGAAGCCGTAGCAGCCAGTCCTGTGAAAGAACAGGGCATACTGCTGGAGCAACTGATGCAGCTGATTTATCAGCTGAACCAGCAGGAGGTGATCACTCATCAGCCGATGTGCTTCAATTGCGAACATTTCGCAAGCAGCAAAAAAGGCCCTTATTGCAATGAGCTGGGAATCTCCCTGAAGCAGGCCAACCTGCGGGTAGACTGTCCGGTATTTGAAACCAGAGACTAGGCCGGGATTCAGCGCTTGTCCGGTGTGAGTGTTTTGTTGTATGTTTTCGGGAGATGCCAACTATTTTTCCTGCCTTTCAGCAGAACGCTCCTCCGGGAGCCTGTCAGGGTTGCACCCGCGGCAATTGTAAGGTCATTTCATTATCTCCGGCCAGGAACCCCAGCTTTTCGTAGAGCAAACGCCCGTCTTTGCTGGCATGCAGGCTCAGTTTACCCGTGTTACGATCCTTTGCCTCTATTATGAGCCTTTCCATTAAGGCCCTGGCAATCCCTTGCCCACGGTAAGCGGGCAGCGTATATACATTGAGGATATAGGCCACCTGGCCATCGAGGTTATGATAGAGGGGCGGCTGGTTATAGAAAACGATACCTGCGCTGGCCACTATCACGCCATTATCTTCGGCAAACAAGTTTACAAAATCTCCCTGGGGAAGGTGTTCCTGAAGGTAAGCAGTGATCTTTTCCTGCAACAGCACGTCGCGGGAGGCATCTGCCTGTGGGTACACTTCTTTGAGAAACTGAAGACGCAATGATACCGTTTGTGGAATGTCCCGGATATCCGCTTTGCGATAGGTAATCATAGTGACAAACAAAAGGGGTTAAAACATTGCAGCAAACGCGGGTGATCAGGATGCTTCCCTGTTGCTTTTCCACCAGCGGAAAGCCAACAGGCCAATGATGGCCAGTGGCGTAAATGCCAACATCAGAATACCGTTGTTCAATCCTTTTGCAGGACCTTCTCCCAACTGCTGTGCTGTTTTGGTACAAAGTGAGCATTGCGCCATCAGCGGAGAACTCATCACCGTCAGCATTACAGTCAGCAGAAACAAACACAGCTTATTCATATCGGCATATTTTAATCAAAACAAAATTAGGTCATCTAACGGAAAAAAATACCGTCGAAATATATCAATGGTAATATGGAGAAATCATGATATACACAATTACACCGGTTACAGCCACATAGAACCAGAGAGGCCAGGTAATGCGGGCAATTTTACGGTGACGGGGGATATCGTTCTGGAAGCCACGCAGCAGGGTGAACAGCACCAGCGGCACAATAATACCAGCCAGTACAATATGCGTGAGCAACAGGAAATAATATACATAACGGATACCGCCAAGCGTCGCTTTTTCAGCAGCATCCACCACGCCGTTGTGGTCCACATCGCCAAACCGGGTTTCGGGCGCCAGGGCATGATAAGTAACATACGACAACAGGAAAATAACAGACAACCCCACTGCAATCAGGTTAGTGGTTTTATGCGCTTTTACCTGCTGATTTTTGATGAAGTAAAGACTGGCCACCAACAGCACCGCAGTAGCGGAATTGAGGATAGCATGGAACAACGGGAGGATTTTGATATCAAAGCCGGGATGAAAATCAGGCTTCGGCAGGAAAAACAGTAAAGCCACCAGCGCAGGGATCACGACAGAAACGATGGCAATAGGTGTGTTTAGATTTTTATTCTTTAGTTCCATAATATGTTCCGGATATGAGAAAGGTGGACAAAGAAAGGTGAAAACCCTTTCTTTTATCCACCTTTCACGATTATTTTATGATTAATCAGCTAAAATTCTTAAACAAACCTTTCAGGAATTTCCAGAATCCCGGGCGGTGCCTGTCTTTTTCAAGGTACAGGGTGGCGATATCTGTTGCACATTGTTTAACGGCATTGGAATCGAGCCCGTTGTAATATCCTCTGATATGTCTGTTTTTATCGATCAGTATGAGCTTTTCCGTGTGAATGAAATCATCCGGTCCGCCGTCACCTTCTGTTACAGAAACGAAGAAGTCGTGTCTGGCGAGGTCATAGATTTCTTTTTTATCACCAGTCAGCAGCCACCAGTTGTCCGGATTCACTTGGTAGTCATATCCGTATTTCCGCAGCTTTTGTACTGAATCTCTGACAGGGTCTACTGAGAAAGAGAGGATCTGGAGCAGCGTATCTGTTTTACCGTAAGCGCTCTGGATCTTTCTCAGGTTTTTAGTCAGGGTAGGGCAGATAGAAGGGCAGGAAGTAAAAAAGAAATCTACCAGGATCACTTTACCTTCCATATCCTTCAGGCTTACCTGTTGGCCCAGCTGATTGGTCATTTTAAAATCCCTGATCTGGTGGAAAACGGTGTCGTAAGTGGTTTTGCCATCTTTAACGATCGTGTCCACTCTTTCGGGAATGTAATACTTTGGAATAGGTACTACGTTTTTCCCGTAATGATCTACAATCAGGTAACCCGTCAGCGGTACCAATATAGCCAATGCAACTCCTAATATAGCCCTGCGTGAGATGACGCTGAAATTTAATAGTCAAAAACTTAGTGGTGTCCGTGTCCGCCTTCAGCCGGTGCAGTTTTCACTGCTTCAACCGGAGTACCTGGTTTCAGGTCCCTGTTCAGGTTTTTCCATGAATTACCTTCATACAGGAAAGCGATAATGAACCAGATAAAGAGCAGCAAAGGAAGCAGAACAGTGTAGATCAGGTTTTTGATTTCGCTGCCAAGGTGCATGAACTCGGAAACGATATAAAATGCTTTCACTACTGTCAGTCCGATGAACACAGCGTTCAGCAGTACTCTGCTGGGGAAACCTGTTTCCAGGTGTAAAAACGCCAGGCCAACTTCTACCATGGTTACAGCCAGGAGAATCCAGAAAGTTTTCCAGATCTTTTTGGTAGATGAATCATGATGTGCATGTCCTTCTGCGGTATGCGTATGCTCCATTCCTATTGAGATTAAATAAATTCTAAAATGCGATAATTCTAATTACAAACCTTGTATTCGTTGCAGCTGATACTTCCTGATCAGAGCAGGTAGAAGCAGGTGAATACGAATACCCAAACCAGATCTACAAAGTGCCAGTAAAGACCTACTTTTTCCACCATTTCGTAGTGACCTCTTTCTTCGTAGGTACCTTTCAGTACGTTAGCGAGGATGATGATGTTCAGTACAACACCGGAGGTTACGTGCAGACCGTGGAAACCGGTAATGGTAAAGAAGAAGTTAGTAAAGTTGGTAGAAGCCATTGTACCGTCCACGTTGTGGAAAGGATTGCGGCCCCACCAGGCGCCTTCGTGGAACAGGTGTGTCCATTCCCATGCCTGACAGGCCAGGAAGCAGGCACCACCAACGATAGTCCAGGTCAGCCATTTGGCAACAGCTTTTTTATCTCTCATGTGACCGGCATGAACGGCCAGTACCATGGTTACAGAGCTCATGATCAGGATAAAGGTCATCAAGCTCACGAATACCAGTGGCATGTTGGCATGGCCCATACCAGGGAAAGAGCGGAAAACCTCGTTCGGATCAGGCCAGGAAGTGCTGGAGAAGCGAATAGTTCCGTAAGAAATCAGTAATGCTCCGAAAGTGAAGGCATCTGATATCAGGAAGTACCACATCATCAACTTGCCATAGCTCACATTAAAGGGAGAGTATCCTCCGTCCCACCATTTTTTCTTCGCTGTAACTGCTGTGTCCATTGTTAGTTTTATAAAATTTTACAAAGTTTATCTCGCGATACTTAAAAAAATCAACAGGTAGATCCACAGCACATCCACAAAATGCCAGTAGGTAGCGGCTACTTCGATGGGTACTGAGGAGTAGGTACGAATGCGGGTCCGGTAGGCCCTGGCAAACATGATGAGCAGTGCTACCACACCACCCAATACGTGCAACATGTGCACGCCTACGATAACATAAATAAACGAAGCGGAAACAGGCCCGTTGAGGGGAAGTCCGCTATTTTTCAATTGTGAAAAGCCAATCCATTGGCAAGCAGCGAAAATTACGCCCAGTAAGGCCGTAATGGTGATCAGCTGCTTGTAACGCTGCATATTTCTTTCCCTGAACTGTTTCAGGGCCAGGTGGACGGTCAGGCTGCTGAGTAAAATCACAGCAGTAGACAACCAGAAAATATGCGGCAGTTCAAATGCCAGCCAGTTAGCCTGCGATCTCTTCACAACGTATGCACTCGTAAATCCGATGAACATCATGGTAATACTACCCATTGCTATCCATAGGGAATACTTGTGCGGATGAATTTTCTTACGTTGTATGCTCATTGTATGCATCACTCCTTCTATTTCTTTTAGGCCTTGTCCAGCAGCTGTGCCAGCTGAACAATGGTCAGGTAAATGTATGAACCAAACATCAGTTTACGTGCTGCCGGAACATCATTCTTTCTGTACAGGTTAATCGCGCGGTACAGGAAAAACACACCTGCCAGAATAGCCACGATAGCGGAAATACCGCCTGTGATTTTGAGCAGGTAGGGTGCTACACCGGCAGGGATCAGTAACAGGGTATACATAACCGCCTGTAATGCGGTGAACTTGTTAGGTTCGCCATTGGCAGGCAGCAGTTTAAATCCTGCACGGGTATAGTCTTTATGTGCAATCCAGGCGATAGCCCAGAAGTGCGGGAACTGCCACAGGAACTGGATGGCAAACAGTGACCAACCGCCTTCGGAAAGGTTGTTGGCGCCTGCGGCCCAGCCAATGAGCAGCGGCATGGCGCCCGGAATGCCCCCAACCAGTACGGCCAGGGAGTTCCATTTTTTCCAGGGTGTATATACGAAACCGTACATCACCAGGGAGAAAAGGCTCAGGGCGGCGCTTAGCCAGTTAAAGCAATAACCCATGATCAGGAAACCCGCTACACCGGTCACCGCAGCAACGATGATCGCTTCCGTTTCGCTCATCCTGCCGGAGGGCAGGGGGCGGGTGGCGGTGCGGGCCATCAGCTTATCGGTATTTTTTTCCCATATCTGGTTGATGGTATTGGCTGATCCGGAAACCAGCAAACCACCGGCAAATAACAAAAGAACTTTGATCAGGTCAAACTCCACACCCGGCACCAGCAGATAAGCTACCACAGATGAAAATACCACCATGAAGGTGAGATTAAACTTCATTAACTGAGAATAATCTTTCACCTTACTCGCTACTGCATACGATGACGACAACTTTATGGAGTTTTCTTGCAACATTTTATTTCTATCCACATCCCGGGTTTTAAATCCGGGACAAATTTACAAACATCACGGTGAACAAGATTCCGGAAAGCAGTTTATTTCTGCGCTCCGGAATCTCATCTTATAAGTTAGTGAGCTGACTCGTTAGGACCAATTGGTTCTGTCTGCGGGATGAAGTCTCTTCCATCCTTGCTGTAGTCATAAGCCCAGCGGTGAACTTCAGGAATTTCACCAGGCCAGTTGCCGTGACCCGGGTTGATCGGCGTAGTCCATTCCAGGGAGGTAGCTTTCCATGGGTTCTGTTCGGTCAGTTTTCTTCCTTTGAAAATGCTGTAGAAGAAGTTGAACACAAACAGCAGCTGTGTAGCAAATACCAGGATCACCACGATGCTGATAAACTGGTTCAGGCCACCGAACTGATTGAAGGAAGTCCAGCTGGAGTAGTCGAAATACCTTCTTGGCATACCGGCCATACCTTCGTAATGCATAGGCCAGAAGATCAGGTAAGCACCGATCAGGGTTACCCAGAAGTGGATATAGCCGATAGTATTGTTCATAAAGCGGCCATACATTTTCGGGAACCAGTGATAGATACCGGCGAACATACCGAAGAATGCGGACACACCCATTACAATGTGGAAGTGTGCGATTACAAAGTAGGTATCGTGCAGGTGAATATCGATAGAGGAGTTACCCAGCCAGATACCGGTCAGACCACCAGAGATGAAAGTGCTCACGAAACCGATAGAGAACAGGGACGCCGGCGTAAAGCGGATGTTACCTTTCCAGATGGTGGTGAGCCAGTTAAATACCTTGATGGCAGATGGCACCGCGATGAGGAGGGTGAGCAGTACGAAGAAGGCACCGAGGAATGGGTTCAGACCAGTAACGAACATGTGGTGAGCCCAAACCAGGAAGGCCAGGATACAGATAGCGAACAGGGAACCGATCATGGCGAGGTAGCCGAAGATAGGTTTACGGGAGCTAACTGCCAGTACTTCAGACACCATACCCATGGCAGGGAGAATGATGATGTATACTTCAGGGTGGCCCAGGAACCAGAACAAGTGCTGGTAGAGGATGGCGCTACCACCTTCGTTTGCCAGGGCTTTACCTGCGATAAAGATATCAGATAGATAGAAGCTGGTACCTGCGTGACGGTCGAACAACAAGAGAATGAAGCCGGACAGCAGAACAGGGAAAGACAATACGCCCAGTACAGCGGTAAAGAAGAATGACCAGATGGTTAAAGGCATTTTGGTCATGCTCATACCTTTGGTACGCATGTTCAGCAGGGTAGAGATGTAGTTCAGACCACCCAGCAGCTGCGAAACAACAAACAGCGCCATGGAAGTGAGCCACAGGTCAACACCTATTTTAGAACCGATGGAAGCGTCTCCCAGTGCACTCAGCGGAGGGTACATGGTCCAACCGCCGGAAGCCGGTCCTGTCTGAACGAACAGGGAAGCCATCATAACGAGGCTGGCCAGGAAGAAGAACCAGTAGCTCAGGCAGTTCATGAAAGGAGAAGCCATATCGCGGGCACCTACCTGCAGGGGAATAAGCAGGTTGGAGAAGGTACCACTCAAACCAGCGGTCAATACAAAGAATACGAGGATAGTACCGTGCATTGTTACCAATGCATAGTAAGCTTCGGGAGTGATACGGCCACCTTTAGCCCAGTGACCCAGAATGCTTTCCAGCCAGGGGAAAGTAGCATCGGGAAAACCCAGTTGCAAACGGAACACCACAGAAAAGAAAGCACCGATGATAGCCCAAACGATACCGGTGATCAGGAATTGTTTGGCAATCATTTTATGATCAAGGCTGAATACATATTTCGAGATGAAATTGTCTTCATGATGGTGCTCATGATCATGATGATCATGCGCGCCGTGCATTACCTCCTGTTGACTGTGCAATGTTGCTTCGTTACTCATAATCGGTTCTGTTTATTAATAAACCAACGCCCGGGAAGTATCGCGTTTGTTAGTTTGTCTTTTATTATTGGTTAAGTACTGCGTCAAAAATTTCTTCTACACAAAATTACGGCTTACCGATATTCGCTGCCACTGTTTTTTGTGTGCTGTCGGCCTTTGGCGCTTCAGCAGGAGCCGGGTGGGCCAGGCTGTACTGCAGCGGTTGTTTGGCAACCCAGGCGTCGTATTCTTCCTGAGTTTCAACAACAATCACGCCTCTCATAGAGTAGTGACCGGAACCACACATCTGATCGCAGGATATTTCGTAGGTGAAATCCGGGTTACCGGTTTTTTCCTTCATTTGTTTGGTGGTGAACTTAGGCGTAAACCACAGGGTGGTAGGGATACCGGGTACAGCGTCCATTTTCATACGGAACTGAGGTAAACCAACGTCGTGAATTACATCACGGGAACCGATTACGAATTTTACAGGTTTACCTACTACCAGGTGAACTTCAGTTGCCATGAAGTCGTCTTTGCCCAGTTGGTCGTCCCAATCCATACCCAGCGGGTTGCTGGCAGCTTCGTCGATTTTCTTGAAATCGCGGCGGCCGAGCGCACCGTCTTTACCCGGGTAGCGGATGAGCCAGTTAAATTGTTTACCAGTGATTTCAACCACTGCTGCATCTTTCGGTGCATCAGAAGTCAGCTGGAACCAATGTTTCAGACCGAAAGCCACCAGAACTGTCAGTGCGATGGCCGGGATAACGGTCCAGATCACTTCCAGTTTGTTGTTATGCGGAAAATAAAATGCTTTGCGGCCTTCTTTTTCCTGGTATTTGAATGCGAACCAGAACAAAAGGATCTGCGTAGCCACGAACACGACACCGGTGATGGCGAGAGTTACATAGATGAGGGTATCTACACCTTCACCCTGCACAGAAGCAGATTCGCCCAGGATCTTGCCTTTCAGCAGATTATTACAATAATACACGCCGATGAGCCCCAGCACCAGGAATGCTATCAGCAGGAAACCATTGATACGGTTACTTTGCTGGCGCGCTTTCTTTTCTCCCTTCAATATGGACACATATTCGCTCGCCTTCGCAATCTGGAAGATGACTATGAATATGAGAACAATAACTAAGACTGCTAAAAATCCTGACATTGCTATATGAAATAATTAAGTTATCTAATGCTTTTCTATTGCTAAATCTTCGTTATCACCATATTAGGTGTGGTGAACAATACTTTCTTTCAGGTAAGGATGATTTTTCGGTACCAGCGGAGCTTTGGTCAGCGCGTTGGAAACCAGGAAAATAATCAGACCAACGAAGCCAGCGCCCAGACCCAGTTCATACCAGGGGAATACCAGGTGTTTGTAGGTGCCGGGGCCTACCATCTGCCAGAAATCGAGCCAGTGGCCGGCGATTACTACAACAGCGATGAAGGCTACGGAAGTATAGTTACGTTTGGTGTCTCTCTTCATGAGGAACAGCAACGGCGTAATAAAGTTGATCAGGAGGTTCAGGAAGAAGATAGGTCTCCATTCGCCCCATACGCGTGGCTGGAAGTATTCAGTTTCTTCCGGCATGTTAGCGTACCAGATCAGCATGTACTGGGAGAACCAGAGGTAAGTCCAGAAGATGCTGAAAGCAAAGATAAATTTACCCAGATCGTGCAGGTGCTCTTCATTCACATAAGTCAGGTAACCGTGTTTTTTCAGGTATACCACGAACAGTGCGATCAGGGACAGGCCTGATACCCAGCTGCTGGCGAAAGTATACCAGGAATACATGGTGGAGAACCAGTGTGCATCGATGCTCATTAACCAGATCCAGGGAGTGGTGGAGCCAACGCTCAGGGTGTAAATCACCAGGAAGCCACCGCACCAAACGGTATTTCTCCAGATGAGTTTGCGGCCGGTTTCAGGTTTCAGGTCCCAACCATCTTCTTCGATGGACATGTTGCGGAGTTTCAGGGTGAAGAAAATCCACAGGCCCAGGGTGAGGATGGTAGCGGTAGTATAGAATCCTTTGTTCAGGAAAGCGGATTTCCAGGTCAGGACTTTGTCTTCTGCTACATGATGTGCATTGATCCAGTGGTAGATGTGTTCTTTACCACCGAAAACGATGATCATCACAATGATAAACAGCACAGCCGCCAAAGCAGGAACTGCCATGGAGATAGCTTCAGGAACGCGACGGAAGGCGATCTGCCAACCACCGTGCGCCAGTGTTGTGGCTGCAATAAAAAAGGTGCTGGCCAATGTAATCAGCAAAAAGAAGCTGCTGTTTTGCAACAGACCGGCCCAGAACCGTGTCGAATTCTCACCTTGAAACGCAATTAATCCGATCAATAAAGTCAGCAAGCCCACGCCCATTAACACGAAGCTGGTCTTTTTTAATCTTGCCGGTACTACAAATTGGTCTTTCATTACTGTATATTAAAATACTTGTTTGAAATTCAGTTTTAACTCTCTCTAACTTATTTAGCTTTTGCGCTGTCTGCTGCCGGAGCAGCTGCGGCTGCAGGCTGTGCAGCAGCACCAGGCTGTTTGCTCTTGATGTAAGCGGCTATCTTCCAGCGTTGTGCCCTGTCGAGCTGGCTGGCGTAGCTGCCCATCATGTTATAACCATAGGTCATTACGTGAAACAGGCGGCCTTCGGAGTAACCGGATTTAGCACCGGCTACCAGGTTGGCAGGAGCTGCAGAGTAAGGACCTTCGCCCCCTTTGTACAGCGGACCGTTACCATCCAGTGCAGTACCATGGCAGATACCGCAGTAAATATTAAATAAACGTTCACCTTCCTTCAGATCATCAGCGGTGATAGTCAGCGGATTTTTCACCAGATTTGCCTGTGCCGTATCTGCTTCTTTCAGATGGTAAGGCAAAAGTTCACCTCTCTTAACTGTTCCGTCCACTGGCTTCAGACCTGCCAAACGAGCACTGTAAAACTCATACGCACGGGATTCATACATGTCGGGCATATAAATCCTGCCGGGCTTTCTGTTGTGCTCCCCTTTATTACAGGCTGCCAGGAAAGCTCCAGTTGCCAATGCGGCTACAATCAATATGTTAGAAGTCCTTTTCATCAGAAATTATTTATTCTAGCTTTCATTAGTTCTGCTTCCAGTATCTAATGGTTGCAACTGTATTTTTTTGCTGTTAATGTATTAAGCGTTAACCGGACGAGCGTAAACGTCTTCGTCGTTCTTGTCATATCTGCCATACCACCAGCCGGCTTCTGCCCGCTGTTCATTGACATCATGCGCACCAGCTTCATTGAGGAAGCGTTTGATTTCTTCCGCATTGGATTTTTCGGTGAGCTCAATAACCATTACAAACTTATCATCAGTCTGTCTTGGGTGGAAGATATGTTTCTTTACGCCTGGCATTAACTGGCAGAGATAACAGAATGTCATCACCATACCCACAGCGGCGAACAATACAGTCAGCTCGAAGGTAATGGGAATGAACGCTGGTAACGGGAAGTGTGGCTTACCACCGATGTTCAGCGGCCAGTCAACATTAAATACCCAGCTCATGAAAGTTAAAGCCGTGGTGGTACCAGTGATACCATATATGAAACCGGCTGTGTGCAGGCTGGTTTCCCTTAAACCCATCGCATGATCCAGGCCGTGAACAGGAAAAGGAGTGTATACATCGTGCAACTTGTAGCCAGCAGTGCGAACTTTTTTCACTGCCGGAAACAACACTGCCTCATCGTCAAACAAGCCTACAACAAAATTTTTAACAGCCATATATTTAAAAATTCAAATTCCAATTAATTAATTCTGTCAATTCATCTATTAGTGAGCATGTTCGTGGTGAACAGCTTTTGCAAATTGCTCTGCTGATTCTCCTTCGTACACTTCCATTTTCTCTTTGAAGTTCTCACCGGAAGTTTTCAGGATAGCCTTGATCTCAGCCACTGCAATTACCGGGAAATATTTAGCGAACAGGAAGTAGCAGGTGAAGAACAGACCGAAGGTACCCATGTAGAAACCAACTTCTGGCCAGGATGGACGATAGTAAGACCAGCTGGACGGCAGATAGTCGCGGTACAGGGAAGTACAGATGATCACGAAACGTTCGAACCACATACCGATGTTTACGATGATGGACATTACGAAAGTCACCATCACGTTTCTTCTCATTTTACGGAACCAGAACACCTGCGGCGTGATTACGTTACAGGTCATCATGATCCAGTAAGACCAACCCAGCGGACCGGCAGCGCGGTATTTGAAGAAAGTAGCGAACTCGTAAGGGTTAGCACCGTACCATGCCATGAAGAGCTCAGTCAGGTAAGCGCAACCTACTACGGAACCTGTCAGTACGATTACCTTGTTCATGGCTTCCATGTGGCCCAGGGTAATGTATTCTTCCAGGTGTAATATTTTACGGGTGATGATCAGCAGTGTTTGTACCATCGCGAAACCAGAGAAGATCGCACCCGCCACAAAGTAAGGAGGGAAGATGGTAGTATGCCAGCCGGGAATAACAGAGGTAGCAAAGTCAAAAGATACGATGGTGTGTACAGACAGTACCAGCGGAGTGGATAAACCTGCCAGTACCAGTGACAGCGCCTCGTGACGTTGCCAGTGTTTGGTAGAACCTGTCCAGCCGAAAGCAGCCACACCGTATAACAGCTTGCGCAGTTTGGTTTTAGCCCTGTCACGGATGGTGGCGAAGTCCGGAATCAGGCCGGAGTACCAGAACAACAGTGATACGGTGAAGTAAGTGGAGATCGCGAATACGTCCCACAGCAGCGGAGAGTTAAAGTTAACCCATACCGGACCGCGGGTGTTAGGATAAGGCAGGATAAAGAATGCCATCCATACACGGCCCATGTGAATGATCGGGAACTGGCCGGCGCACATTACCGCGAAGATGGTCATCGCTTCTGCCGCACGGTTCACCCCTGTACGCCATCCCTGACGGAACAGCAGGAGGATGGCCGAAATCAGGGTACCGGCGTGACCGATACCTACCCACCATACGAAGTTGGTAATGTCCCAACCCCAGCCGATGGTTTTGTTCAGATTCCAAACACCCACACCGAAATAAATTTGCCAAAACACTGAAAATGCGCCGAAGCCCAACAGTGACAGTGATATTAAAAAGCCTACATACCACAATTTACCAGGCTTCCCTTCAATGGGACTAATGATATCTTCCGTTACCTGGTGATAATCCTTAACCCCGTCAACTAAAGGTTCTCTCAGTGTGGATTCGTATTTTAAACTCATATTCTATAAGCTTTTAGCTGCTAGCTTCTAGCTACTAGCCCTTGTCTTTTGTTATGATCTCAGATTCTGTAACTTCTTTTGTTATTTTTCTCCTTTAACGTTACCTGTTAAAAGATCTTACGCGTGATGCGCTTCTTCCTTGTGAGCAGATTCTTTCTCTGCTTTAGGAGCGGCATCTTTGTTTCTGATCTTAGCCAGGTAGTTGATAGAAGGCAGTACGTGTGTTTCTTCCAGCACGTAGTACATTCTTTCAGTTTGCTCTTCGTTACGGATCTTATAGATTTCGCTGTTTTTGTCGTTGATGTTACCGAACACGATCGCATCAGCGCCACAAGCCTGCTGGCAAGCTGTTTTAGCAGCACCGTCTTTCATCGGATGGCCGGCTTTTTTTGCTTCCAGTTTAGCTTCCTGTAAACGTTGTACGCAGAAAGAGCATTTTTCCATCACACCACGGCTACGAACCACTACGTCAGGGTTCAGTACCATGCGGGTGAGGTTATCGTTCATATCTGCTACATCATACAGGTTGTTTTCAAAGCTGTCTGCACCGTTCCAGTCTCTCCAGTTGAGGCGACGAACTTTGTAAGGACAGTTGTTAGCGCAGTAACGGGTACCGATGCAACGGTTGTAAGCCATCTGGTTGATACCTTCAGAGCTGTGGTTGGTAGCACCTACCGGACAAACGTTTTCGCAAGGAGCGTTATCGCAGTGTTGGCACAGCATCGGCTGGAACACTACTTCCGGATTGTTTTCATCTCCGCTGAAGTAACGGTCGATGCGGATCCAGTGCATTTCGTGCCCTTTTCCTACTTCCTCTTTACCTACTACGGAAACGTTGTTTTCTGCCTGGCAGGCAATGGTACAAGCACCGCAACCGAAACAGGTGTTCAGGTCGATAGACATGCCCCATTTGATACCAGGGTATGGGTGAGTAGAATACAGGGTAGCGTCGCTGCGGAAGTCTTTACCGAACTTCTTCAGTTCTTCCCTGTCTTCGTTTACTTCTTTAGGATTGTGTTTGAACTCTTCGAGGGTCGTTTCCTTGATGATAGGACGGCCTTCGTAGCTGTTGTGCGTTTGTGTTAAAGCAACAGGGTATTTTTTACCGGTAGCTTCTACAGCGGCGTCAACTGCAAAGTAATCGAAAGTCTGACCGTTGAAGGTTACAAACGGATAGGCGTTCTGGCCGATTTCAGCGGCAGCGCGGCCTACGTTTTTACCACGGCCGTAACCTACCGCGATAGCGATCACTTCAGGGTGCATACCCGGGATGATCAGCATTGGCAGCACGATTTCTTTGCCGTTGGCTTTTATTTTCAGTTCTTTCTTTTCAACGTTGATTTCGTAATCGTCACCCAGCTCAGCGGAGAATGTTTTAGCGAGGGTGTTGGAGATACAAGCGTAGTTGTCCCAGGTAGCGCGGGAGATCGGGTCAGGCATTTCCTGCAACCATGGGTTGTTGGCTTGTCTACCGTTACCGATGGCTACTTTTTCGTACAGTACCAGTTCGTATTTGCCACCTTTTTTAGCGCTGCTGATTTTAGCTGCGGCGCCGGCGATGTCGCCAGCGAAGGAAGCGCCACCCAGAGCCGGAGCTGTGGCTGGTTCTACCACACCGTCCTGCAGGGCTTTGTCCCATGCTTCCTGGCTGCCCAGTTTGCTGATCCATTCAGCTTTCAGGTAGTCTGCCCAGGTAGTGGTGTTGCCGGTCCATGCCAACAGGGAGTCCTGTGCAGCACGGGTTTTGAAGAGCGGGGAGATGGTAGGTTGTGCGAAGCTGTAGTAGCCTGGTTTACCCTGAGCATCGTTCCAGTTTTCCAGGAAGTGGTGATCAGGAGCGGCATATTTACACAGTTCAGTTGTTTCGTCGAGGCGGTCGTTGAAGGAGATGGAAGTTTTCACTTTCTTCAGGCCTTCGCTGAATTTAGCGGCGTCGAAGTAGTCATAAGCGGGGTTAGCGCCGTATACTACTACAGCACCGATGCTGCCGGCGTTCATATCGCTCACCAGTTTAGCCATGTCTGCGTCGATACCCTGACGGTAACCGGAAGGGTTGGCCCAGTCGATGGTGGTACCGTTAGCGCCTACGATGTTGTTGATGGCGTTTACGATCAGCTGAACGTTCACGTCGTTGGAACCGCTTACTACCAGTGCTTTGCCAGCGCTGGCTTTCAGTTCGTTGGCAGCCTTCTTGATGCCTGCTTCCACTTTAGCGTCCAGTTTGGGAGCGCTAACGCTGCCACCTACGGCGGCCAGCAGGGCCAGTGCTACGGCACCGGCTTCAGAAGGTCTGTGTGTATATCTTTCGTCTGCGTTTGCACCGGTGAGGCTCATGTTGCTTTCAAACTGGAACAGTTTGGACATTTCCGGTTTTTTAGCGCTTACCTTACGGGTTTGGGCAAACTGACGGGCATATTCAACCGGGTTGAGCCAGGTACCGATGAAGTCGGCGCCAAGGCTAACGATGGTTTTAGCATTTTCGAAGTGGTAGGAAGGAATGGTCCTTTTACCGTAGGCAGCCTCGTTCGCGAGCAGCATACCGGAGTAAGACACCGGATCGTATACTACGTGGCGGGAGTTTGGATACTTGGCCAGGAAAGCGTCGATTACTTTCTTGGTAGTAGGGCTGAGGAGGGAAGTGCTTAACAAAACAACCGGCGCACCGCCCAGTCCGGCCAGTGCAGCGCCAACTTGTTTGTCCAGCTCTGTCCAGGTTGTTTCAGTACCGCCGATAGTCGGGAAACGCAGACGGGCCACGTCGTACAGGCTCAGTACAGCACCTTGTACCTTAGCGGAGGTAGAACCACCTGTAATGGAAGACAGGGTGTTACCTTCTATTTTGATAGGACGGCCTTCGCGGGTTTTCACCACAACAGGCACGTACTCGCCATCGATGGCGTAAGAAGAAGCATAATAATTGGCTACGCCCGGAGTGATCTCTTCCGGTTTGTTCACGTAAGGGATAGCCTTATGAACGGGAGTTTCGCAGCTGGCAGCGATAGTAGCGGCAGCCGTGGTAAAACCGAGGTATTTCAGAAAGTCCCTGCGGGGGGTAGTAGCATTCAACAGGCCTTCACTCTCAAACGGTAATTCTTCTCTGAATTCGTTCTTCACAATTTCCTGATGCGCTTCGGTATTGTGCAACTCCTCCAAGCCTTTCCAATACTTTTTTTGCTCCATGTTATATTAACGAGTTACGTTTATAAATTTTGATATCTTCTGAAACAGGTCATGATTTTCTGTAAGCAGAAAATCATGACGCGTTAAATCCTTTCTAGTAGTGACATTTTTGACATTCAGTACCACCTACCATTTCAACAGTCACACTATCGATCTTCTTATCTTTAATATCCTGATGAAGTTTCTCGAAGATGCTGTAGTAGTTGTTGTCAGCGAACTGCACTTTGGTAGTACGGTGGCAGTTGATACACCAGCCCATTGAGAGGTCGGCGAACTGATGTACTTCGTCCATTTCGGTGATGGCACCGTGGCAGGTCTGACACTGTTGTTTACCGGCCACTGTGTGTTGGGAGTGGTTGAAGTAAACGTGGTCAGGCAGGTTGTGGATCTTGGTCCATTCGATAGGGCGACCTGGTTTGGTATACTTACCTTTTTCAGCGTCCCAGCCTACGTAATCGTATAATTTCGCGATTTCCGCAGTACCGTCAACTTTTTTGCCTTCAGCAGTAAACAGCTCAGGGCCGGAGTACTCTTTAATGGCTTTGTGACAGTTCATACAGATGTTCTCGGAAGGAATCATAGCATGCTTGCTCTTCTCGGCACCGGCGTGGCAATACAGACAGTTGATCTGGTTGATGCCGGCGTGCACTTTGTGGCTGTAGAAGATCGGCTGCTCAGGCATGTAGTCTTTCTGACGACCCAGCCCGATAGCTCCCTGGATGGTGAAATAACCGCCTACCATGAAGAGCAGGAGAATACCCAGTGCGATGTAAGCCTTGTTTTTGTAGAAGGGGATTGGCTCCGGAGTAGGATGGCCTTCTTTATCACCAGCAAGTTTGTTCAGGTTGCTGTTGATCTGCATCAGGATCAGGGCTACTACAGCCAGGATCAGGGTGATGATACCAAAAAGAAGACTGTTGTCGCTGCCTTGCTCTTTAGCACCGGCACCGCTAGTAGCAGGACCTTCTTTAGGAGTACCTACAGGTTTCGCCTCTTCAACTTTGATGTACGCCAGGATGTCGTCAATATCTTCATTGCTTAATGAAGGGAAAGCCGTCATCGCGGTTTTGTTGTACTCATTAAAGAGGTCGTTGGCGTACTTGTCGCCAGACGCCAGTACGGAAGCGGAGTTGTGGATCCACTGGTGCAATAATTTCTTATCGGACCAGCGACCTTCTACACCCGCCAGTGCAGGACCTGTCAGCTTCTTATGGACATTGTGACATGAAGCGCAGTTTTGTTGGAAGATTTGCTTACCCTTGGCAGGATCCGCTGCTTTTACGGCAGAAAACGGAATTACTATACTAGCGCATAGAATAAGCACACTCACAAAATGCTTGCGCAAAAGAATGGAAACACGACGATACACAGCCTATATAGTTTAGATTTGACCTAAAGTTTCTTAAAAGTGCCAGCAAAAATAAGACACAATGTTGACAATTTACCAACAATTCTAAAAATTATTTGCCTTAAGAAATGCTTCATTTTTGCTCCCTGAACTGTAACTTTTCTGCTGAAATCCTTTATGCTGGCTAATTTAGGAGTTATGCCCTCCAGACCTTTCAAAACTTATTATTTTCATTGAAAGTTCAATCCCCTTTTGCTGACAGACCTATAAGTAGGAGGACAGGCGTTTTCAGCGGGATATAATATTATTATATGCTGATCAAAACTTCATAGCGGCTCCCTATATCCTTGCCACATAATATATTATATGATCTCTGCCGCCTTAATTTACGGTAAGTATCTTATTTTTACCCTTAATAACCTGCCACCGGACAAGAATGTTCAAATCTGTCTGTAAAATATTAGTCCCATGCGTAAACTCATTTGCTTAACAACCCTGTTTGCCGCCCTCATGGCCTGCAACAATCATCCAACCTCCAAAACCGCCACCGACAGCACCGCTGCCGGCCAACAGCCCGCCACTGCCGCCAAACCCCATATCACAGGCACCTACCAGGGTACGCTGCCCTGCGCCGACTGCCCGGGGATGGACTACCAGATCAGCCTCTTCGACGACCATACCTTTACCGAACTGGTATCCTACCAGGGAAGGGGACAGGGAATCGCCTTCACAGAGAAGGGTACCTGGCAGCAAATCAACGATTCTATCGTCAGCATCCGGAAAAAAACAGATAGCACCTCTTTCCTGGCATCCGACAGCAAACTCCTCGTACTCGATAAGCAAGGCAAACGCATTGAAGGCGCCCTCGCCAGCAACTACGTCCTTAAACCGGTAGAAGGCGGCGACCGCCGCGACCTGCTGGCGCAAAAAGCCGGCGCCGGCATCACCTTCACCGCCAACGGCAACGAACCTTTCTGGAGCCTCGACCTGGAAGCCCGGAAAATCCTGTTCCGCACCGCCTCCGGCGACAGCCTTGTGGCATCCCTCCCTGCGCCCAGGCCCAATACCGATACCCTGAAGGTATATACCACCCCGCAGCTGACACTTACCATCCGTAACACCATGTGCACGGACGACATGAGCGGGCTCATGCGCCCAAACAGCGTAGAGGTGAAGACAAAGGAACAAACTTATCATGGCTGCGGAGAGTTCCTGAAATAACTCCCGGTCAAAAAAACATCTGAAATAGTACCTTTGCGCGTAAAACAGTACTGTTGAAAAATATTGTCATTTTCGCATCGGGTGCAGGAAGCAACGCGCAAAAGATCATCGATCATTTCAGAAATTCGGATAAAGGCAGGGTGGCCCTGATTGTATGTAACAAACCCGGGGCAGGGGTGCTGGACATCGCCCAACGGGAAGGCATACCCGCCGTTTTAATTGACAAAGAGAAATTTTTCCATACGGACACATATGTACAGCTCCTGCAGGAGCAAGGTACGGACCTGATCGTGCTGGCCGGTTTCCTCTGGAAAGTGCCGGCCAACCTGGTACAGGCATTTCCTAACCGGATCATCAACATCCACCCGGCCCTGCTCCCCAAGTACGGAGGCAAAGGCATGTACGGACACTTTGTACATGAAGCGGTGGTGGCTGCCAGGGAAACGGAAAGCGGCATCACGATCCATTTCGTCAATGAAAAATATGATGACGGAGAACCCATCCTCCAGGAACGTTGCATCGTTACTCCTGAAGACACTCCGGAGACTGTTGCCCGCAAGGTGCAGGCACTGGAGCATCAATGGTTTCCGGTAATTGTGGAACGAATATTGCTAAAATAACAGACGGTGTGCGGCCCCACCAGCTGCCGCACACCGCCCGTCAACCCTCACCCTTAGCTACCTACTAACTGTATGAAAAAGACTTTGTTGCTTATCGGAATACTCTCTTTGTCTTTTGCCTTCTCCTATGCCCAGGAAGATGGAAAACGGTTCAGGTCTACCTATCTCAAAATAAATCCCACCACCCTGATCAATGAACTGGACATCGTTCTGGAACAGGACATCTCTGATAAAATCAGTATAGAACTGGGCATCAGTGGCATCTATACCGACTACCCCGACTATGTGCTGGCCAAAAAGATCGATATCGGCCAGAAAAAACCGGACATCACTACTGAACAGTTTGTGGATGGCGCAGGACTGGGATTCAGGGCAGGGCTTCGCTATTATCTGATCACCAAGGAAATAGGCCCCAGCTCGGCTGCCGGAACCTACTTTGAACCGGTACTGATCTTTAAAAAAGTGTTCTATTCCAACCAGGATGTAACCCTGAACAACAATACCTACACCAACTCCGCCTCCAAAGATGTATATGCCATACAATTATTAGTAGGCCGCCAGTTCCGCAGGGAGAAACTGGTGCTCGATCCCTATTTCGGCATCGGCCTCCGGGGCAAAGCCTACCACTCGGATAACTATGTGCTCGGCGACGACGGAGTGGTAAACCGTAATAAAGGCACGCTGGTGAGCGTATTGCCCAGCCTGCACCTTGGTATCAAACTGGGCCTCCGCCTTCGTAAATAACCATTATCTAAAAAGGAACTATCACCTTCGCGCTGAAATTACGCCCCATATTATAAATGCCCGTGCGGCCATTGGGGGAACTGCTATAGTATTCGAAATATTTCAACCGGTTCATGTTGGCCTGATAGGCGACATCAAATACATTGTCCAGCTGGAAAAACAGCTCCATCACCGTCTTTCCCTTCCTATTTACAATACCGGAGCCTGCTCCCACATTCATCAGCGTATAGCCGGCAGTGTAAGTCTCGGTATTATCGACTCCGTAAAAATGACGCTGTGCAGAAAACCGGTCCGCTCCGACCCGCACATAAGCCTTGGAGAACACGCCAAAGTTGCGGGATGCGGTGGCCTTGACGGCTGAACGCATATGCAGCGGCGGTATAAAAGGCAGGTAGCGGGCTGCATCGCCATGTAAGTCAATGAGCGCCTGGTTGCGGTTACGCCCTTCCGTATAGGCGGCGCTGTTATCCATGGTCAACCAGGGCACGGTACGCGGACGCAGATTTACACCCACTTCTGCCCCATACAGCCGCGCACCGGATTGCTGGTAACGATACGTAGCGTTGCCGGGCACTATCACCACCGGCTCGCCAGCGGCATCATACAATCGCGCCTGGTAGATGTAATTCTCGATGTTATTGTGAAACACTTCCACGCTGATGTCCAGGTCGGGCAGATAAGCCAGGAAACCAAGGTCCTGCTGGAGACTGAATTCCGGCTTAAACTCCCGGTTGCCCAGGTATACGATGTGTGCGCCGGGGTCAAGCCCGTTGGAACCGATTTCCGTTATATTGGGCGCCCGGTAGCCCCGGGCAATGTTAGCCTTCAATAGCACCCGCTGGCTCAGGTTCCAGGTAACGCCCAGGCTGCCGGAGATACCGGTGTAGTTATGCCCGAAAGCGGGGAACTGCAACGTTGCGCCGGCGGTATCCGGCAGGTCGTATTTTTTATCGAAACCATTGTCCTTGTTGGGACCTACATAAAAATCGTTCCAGCGGATATGCCGGCTGTCATATCGAAGGCCACCGGAAATGTCCAGTTGGCCGATGGTCTTCTTCGCAAAGAAAAACCCACCGATATCAAACAGGTTGTAATCCGGAATGGGGAAGTCTGTGGCGTTACGACTGCGGTTAAGCTGGTACATGCCATTTACGCCCACTGTGGTTTCCACGCCGGCGAGGGCCGGCAGGTTGTACCGAAGATCGTAGTTGAGCGTGTTGAGCACAACGTACAGTCCCGGCTGGACCGGCATTTCCGGATGATTATATTCCCGGCGCACGCTCTGTTGCAGACCCAGCAAGGTGTTGATGTCGCCTTTGCCAAGCTGCCAACGGGTACGGTTATATAACCGGTAATGTTGAATATGCTGATGCAATGGGTTCAGGGTATAGGTGCGCAGCTCGTTGTCCGGCACGATGGGCCTGTCTTTGATATCGTCATCGGCATCCTTTATTTGACGGGTAAATTTGCGGGTCAGCGAATCCCGGCTGCCATCGGGGATTTCCTGGGTATTATCATACAGGCTGGCGCCCCATTGTGAATGTCCCCAGGATTTATCCACCCGGGCCAGCGCGGAAATGTTGTACTCACGGAAAGCAGTGCCATACACGAAACCATCAATTTTATTGCGATAGTTGTGGGCGGTTTTTATGGTGCCGCGCAGTACATATTTCCAGTCATTTTTGCTGTAGGCCAGTCCCAGTGAAGAGCCGATCATGCCGTTGTTGGTTTGATAGTCTGTCAGGAAACTGCCTTTGAGTTTGCCCGGTCCGGTTTCCGGCACGTCGGGGATCATATTGATAACACCGGCGAGCGCATCGGAGCCGTAAGTCAGACTGGCAGGGCCTTTTACAACTTCCGCCCTTGCTATGCCGTACTGATCTACTTCGATACCATGTTCATCGCCCCATTGTTGTCCTTCCTGCCGTACGCCGTCGAAGAGCGTTAATACGCGGTTGTATCCGAGGCCGCGGATAAAGGGTTTGGAGATGTTAGGCCCTGTGGTGACGGCGCTCACGCCGGGTACGCCTTTTACGATCGCATCAATGATATTGCTGTTTACGTGCATGTTCATGTCCCGCTTGCCTATAACGGCAATGGGTATAGGATTTTTGCGCACGGCCGTAGCGCGCGACACGCCTGTTACCACCACTTCGTTGAGTTTCGACAGGTCTTCTTCCAGCGTGATGTCCAACGTAATGGTCTGATTGCTGCGGATGCTTTTTTTCAGCGTCACTGGTTGGTATCCGATCATCGATACTTTGATATCGTATGTTCCGGGTTGTACGTTCCGGACCAGGAACGTTCCCTGTTGATCCGCCACAGCACCGGATTTCAACGCTGGTATGGCAACGTTTGCAAATTGTACCGGTTTACCGCCGGCAGTAATTTTTCCCTTGATGGTCCCCTGTTGTGCTTGCGACGATAGCATCAACAACAGGGCACCCAGTAGTGTAAATAAATGTTTCATGCAAAATCTGACACTTGTAGGTAAAGCAGGCGCACGGGGTCCCGGGATAAGTGATGACACTTCCCCGTGCGACTGCGGTTATTTTTTCACAAAACTATAATCTTATTTTACACTAGCCTTAATTATTATTTAGACTAATCTAAATTTAGATTTTTATAATCGGGAGATGAGTGGGCCGGTGGCGGAACACGCCATGCATAAAGGAACAAGGTGGTCAATAACAGCAGGAAGGCCCCGTTTGAATCTATCGGCAGGGGTTACATGGCCGGAAAAGGATCGCGGAAAATACTTCCCTGTACATAGAGGTCCACTTCCGTTTCAGTACAGAGACAACGGTCCAGCTCCGCTGTAATAGTGGCCTGGTCCATATCCTGTCCGATCAGCACCAATTCATTGTAACGGTCAGCGAAACGTTCGTCCCAGCGGCTGGTGACCAACTGATACGTTTCTTCATCCAGGTCCCACTGCTGGCGGGGGATGGCGCACCACCAGTAGCCTGCTTTCTCCGCGCGGAGGGAACCGCCGGCCTGGCTCCAGTTGACCGCCAGCTTCGGTCGCGACGCCAGCCAGAACAGTCCTTTGCTGCGGATGATGTTACCCGGCCAGTCTTCATTCAGATATCGCCAGAAACGTTCCGGGTGGAAAGGTTTCCTGCTCCGGTATACGAAAGAACCGATGCCATATTCCTCCATTTCCGGTGTATGCTCCTGTTCCAGTTCCGCCTGCCAGCCGGCACTTTGCGAGGTTGTTTCAAAATCAAATAAACCAGTGTCCAGTATCTGGTCCAGCGGCACCTGGCCGTTTACCGCTTCTGTAATCACAGCGGTGGCATTGAGCTTACGCAGCAGCGCTTTCAGATTCCCCAGTTGGTCCGGGGTGACGAGATCACATTTATTCAGCACAATGACGTTGGCAAATTCCACCTGATCGGTGAGCAGGTTCACAATGGTCCGCTGGTCGGCGGTATCTGTTGCCAGGCCTTCGTCCTGTAAGCGTGCGATGCTGCTGTAGTCCCGTGCGAAGTTGTAAGCGTCCACTACGGTCACCATGGTATCCAGGCGGCTAACGGCGCTCAGGTCTATGCCATTGTTTTCATCCTGGTAACAGAATGTTTGCGCTACCGGCACCGGTTCTGAGATACCGGTGGATTCAATCAGCAGGTAATCGAACCGGTTTTCCCTGGCCAACTGTTCCACCGCTATGAGCAGATCATCACGCAGGGTACAGCAAATGCAGCCGTTGCTCATTTCCACCAGTCGCTCTTCTGTTTTGTGCAACGTGTTTTCATTCTTCACCAGTTGAGCGTCAATATTCACTTCGCTCATGTCGTTAACGATAACGGCTACACGAAGATTTTCACGGTTATGTAACACGTGGTTCAGGAGCGTAGTTTTCCCTGCGCCGAGGAAGCCACTCAGCACGGTAACGGGCAATTTTTTCATATAATATAGTTAGTGATGCTTATGTATCCTGCAATAGCGGCGATGGCGCTGATTGAGCAGGTGCGCGCCAACGATAGCGCCGGCTCCGATGCATATCAGGGTGTATTCCCAGGAGGCCGCGGCGGTCCAGAAATGTCCGGCCAGCAACAGGGCAAAACCCGCAATAAACAGTAACAGTGGCAACAGCCGGCGGTGGTGGCGCAGGTACCCCTGGCCCAGGGCCAGCACGCCTATGCCAAAGGAAAACAGCAACAGGCAATACTCCAGCAACGTGTTTTCCGTTATTTCCATTCCCAGTAGCGGAAGCGCAGCAAATACCAGCGGCAGCAGCGCGCAATGTACCGCACAGATCATAGAAGCCCCTATTCCTATCATGTCCAGATTCATTCTTCTAAATATATTCTCCACCTTACCTGAATTTTGATCCTGTCACAAAACTATGTAATTTTGCAACAATGTTGCAAATAAAAAACAACTCGATTTGAACATATTTTTAAAAATAATTTCTAATCGGTTGATCATCTATCTAAAACAGGGTAAAATAGCTTTACATGATTCGTGTCTGTCAAACAAGTGTTACCTTTGTGCATTGACTAATTTTTGACGTTAAACAGCGGGGATTTTTCACCTATGTCTAAGAAAGCGATCTTATATATTGTATTTTTTACCGTGCTGAGCCTCGGATTTCTGGGATATGCCGGTTATGTTATTAAAGGGGAAAGAGGTACTTTTCTGGGTAAGGAAAAATTGCCGGTCCTCGGCGCACCGGGGCATACCGTTCAGGGCTTTTCCTTTACAGACCAGGACGGCCATACCAAAAGCAAGGCAGACGTGCAGGGCAAAATTTATGTAGCGGAATATTTTTTCACTACCTGTACCGGTATTTGTCCGAAGATGAATGCCAATATGGAAAAAGTATACGCGAAATATAAAGACAAACCGAACTTCCTGATCCTGTCACATACGGTAGATCCCGAACATGACAGCGTTCCGGTATTAAAAGCCTACGCCGAAAAACATGGTGCAGACTCCAAAAACTGGTGGTTCCTCACCGGTAGCAAAAAAGAGCTGTACGCACTTGCCCGTCAGGGTTACCTGGTGGATGACGGCACCTACACCGGCGACGAAGACTTTGTACACACGCAGTGGTTCGCACTGGTAGACAAAACCGGGCAGATACGCGGCCTGTACGAAGGCACCAAAAAACAAGACGTAGACAAACTGATTGACGATATAGACCGATTAATGGAAGAATAAAAGTTTTTTTCATCATGGGTACCAAACAACAATTAACAGAGAGAATCAGCGCCTTACTGCGGGACAGCAAATTGAGCATAACAGATACCAGAGTGAAAATTCTGGAGTTGTTCATGAAAAGTAACGGAGCACTTGAACATAGTGACTTTGAAAAACTCGCGGGCAAGTCATTTGACCGTGTGACAGTATACCGTACCCTGCAGACATTTCTTGAAAAAGGTATTATCCATAAGATACCGACCACAGATACCTCTGTACGTTACGCTGTATGCAAATCGGAATGTACAGAACATCACCATCATGACCATCACATACATTTCAAATGCGAAACCTGCGGTAACACTACCTGCCTGGATGAAACCGATGTGCCCAGCATACAGCTGCCGAAAGGTTATGCCATGCACAACGTGGAAGTAGTGGTAAACGGTGTCTGTAAATCCTGTAAATAATTCAGGAATTTTTTGATTTCCGATTTTTGATTTCCGAATAAAAAAAGCGAGGACCGATACGATAGTCGTGTTGGTCCTCGCTTTTTTATTATCAATTTTTTATTCACGAAATCAAAAAATCCCTAAATTTTTTCTATCTCGCTTTTCATAAAATCAGCCAGCTCTTTGATGTATGCCGGAGACAGGTCAAACCGGATACCGGCAGCTCTATATAATTCAGGCAATGTTTTGGTGCTTCCTAAACTTAACGCCCGTACGTAGTTATCGAGTGCCTGTTGTTTGTTTTCCTTGAACTGCTTCCACATAGCGATAGCCCCCAGTTGAGCGATACCGTATTCAATGTAATAGAAAGGCACTTCAAAGAGGTGCAACTGCCGTTGCCAGTTGGCGGCGCGGTAGTCTTCATATCCGCTCCAGTCCACCACGTCGGGAGAGAACTCGTTCAATATTTCCAGCCATTTGGCAGTACGTTCTTCTGTAGTATGTTGCGGATGTTCATATACCCAGTGTTGGAATTTATCGATTGTTGCAATCCACGGGAAAATGGTCAGTGACCTTTCCAATTGTTGAAGACGGGCGCGGCGCAATTCTTCTTTATTATCGAAGAAAATATCCAGATAATCCATTGCCATCAGCTCCATGCTCATACTGGCCACTTCAGCGATTTCCATTGGATATTCTTTAAAGGCGCTCAGCGGCAGGTTATGGCTCAGGAAAGAGTGAACAGCATGTCCACCTTCGTGTACCATGGTGGTAACGTCGCTCATCTGGCCGGCTGCGTTCATGAAGATAAAAGGCACACCGGTTTCCGCCAGTGGGCAGTTGTATCCTCCGGGAGCTTTACCGATGCGGCTTTCCAGATCGAGGCGGCCTATTTTCTTCATTACCCGCAGGCAATCTCCAAAGAAAGGCCCCAGCTGGTCGAAGATTTCGATTGTTTTAGTGATCAGTTCCTCTCCGGTCTGGAAGGGTTCAAGCGGCTTTACGCCTACTGGTTCCGCTTCTGTGTCCCATGGCTTCAGTTTGTCCACCTTCAGTTTAGCCTGCTGTTTTTCCAGTATTTGTTGTACCAGCGGCAGGATATGTGTTTTCACGGCTTCATGGAACAGGAAACAGTCTTCTTTGGTGTAATCAAAGCGGCCCAGTTCCACGAACTTATAATCGCGGTAGTTGGCGAAGCCTGCATTTTTAGCTACCATGTCCCGTTTTTGTACGAGGCTGGTGTACAGCGTGTCCAGTGCTTCGCGGTCCTGGAGGCGGCGGGCGGCGGTTTTCCCGAATACTTCCTCTCTCAGCGCGCGGTCTTCATTTTTCAGGAATTTGGCCGCCTGTTGCAGCGTATATTCCTGACCGTTAACAGAGATGGTCATTTTGCCGGAAATAACGCCATACTGCTGTGCTGTTACGCTCAGTTCAGCCTGCAGGGGAATATTCTCTTCGCGGAAAAGTTTCACCTGTTTCTCTACGTTGCGCAGATAGGTTTTATACAGGTCCTGGTCCAGTTCTTTCAGGAAGGGACTGCCCAGCAGTTTTTTATTGATGGCGTCTGCATAGGGTTGCAGGCGGGGCTGTATCTCCATGCAGAAGTAGGTGAAAGCATCTTCCAGTTCTTTATTGGTGGTATCGCAGGTCATTTTGATCTGGCGCCAGCAGGCGTCTTCGCTGACCACCGCTTCCAGTTCGCTGACGTCTTTCAGCCATTGTTCCAGGTCTGCCACGCTGTTGATGTCTCTTTGCTGCAGCGCTTCATAGTATGGCTGCAGGGCGTCCCAGGTAGTCACTTCAAACGTTTCCGGCAGAAAGTGACGGGGGAGTTTTTTTATATCTGCGTTCATGTGCTGATGTTTTACTGAATTTTTCGGATTTGGAATTTAGTCAATTTACCTCAATTCCCACAAATGAATCAGGCTTCCGTTACAGTGAAGTACTGTATGCGGAAGCCTGAAAGATATTGCTGACTTTCGAATTTTCTGATTTTCGAATTTAAATCCGAAGATCAAAAAATTTCTACATCGAAAATTACTCTTCTGTTTTTTTCTTGCGGGGTTTAGCCGCTTTTTTAGGTTCTTCACCTTCGGCAGCAGGAGCATCTTCTTTTTTAGCTTTTGCTTTCTTAGGTGCTTTTTCCTCTTCGCCTTCAGCTGCAGCAGCTTTTTTAGCGCGGGCTTTCTTAGGCTTTTCTTCGCCGGCGGCTTCTTCAGCAGCAGGTTCAGCAGCTTTTTTCTTTTTAGCAGGAGCCGGAGCTTCTTCCACTTCCACCGCTTCTTCCGCTACCTCTTCACCTTCGGCCAGGATTTCCTCAAACTTCAGCAGATCGTTCGCTTTGAGGATACCAAACCATTTCACCATTTTCTTCATATCGCTCACATATACCCTTTCGTCGTCGAATTCAGGATATACGTTTTTGAAATAAGCTTTGATCGCGTTATTATCTGCTTTACCGTCAATCAGCGGAAAAGCAGCCGCTTTTTCGTCCATGGCTTTGAATACTTCAGCCAGGTTTACGTTTTCACCGGTAGTGAAAACTTCGATACTTTCCAGTGGAGTAAAATTATGCACGCGGGAAGATACAAACCTTGTGCTTTTATCTTCCAGTGACCTAACGATGGCGCCATCTTGTTTGCTGGCAATTAACTGAAACAAACCGCCCAATCCGGTTACTGCAACAATTTCTCTGTACTGCATGTTCTAATTTTTAGGAAGCGCAAATATAAATAATTATAATAGATTGCCCGCTGACAAATTTTCACCTTGAAAATGCCGTCAGCAAAGGGCTGGCATCAATTCAACTTTCGTGCCATGACCAGGGGCTGTTTCCAGCGTTTGACCCGGCCTTTGAGGTCAAATATTTCAATAAAAAATATATAAATACCTGGCGGCAAAAGTACTTTATTTTCTCCAAATCCATCCCAGTAGAGATTTCCTTTATTTCCCATTGTCATATTCCGCGCCAGGTAACGGATTGGACGGCCGTCGGCAGTAAAGACCGTTACGTTGCCCACCCATTCGGCATGGGGGAGCGTCCATTGCAACACCGCGCGATTGGTGGCGGTCGCATCGTCCGGACAAAACACTGCCGGTTCCAGCGTAACCCGGGCATTGTCTGTCATATCAGGCCATATGTGGGAGTTGGCGTATCCCGGTGTGGCATATCCGGCGGAAGCAGCCGCTGATATCCAATTAACGGTATGGCCGCTGTCTCTCCGTTCCAGGGCCACGCCTTTCGGCTGACTTGCCAACGGAAAATGAAAATCTGGCAGGTAACGCACCTCATCCAGCACAGTACTGTCGGCAAGTAACAGCAGCGTCCCGCCCTCTGCGGGCATAGAGGGCAGACTGGCGATCTCCTGGATATTTTCAGGGCTGGCGCAGTGATAGTAACCACACAGGCGGTCGGCCGCTGTAGTAATGGCCAGCCACTGCCCGGGCATCAGCAGGCGGCTGCCGGCAGCCAGTCTTTTTTTGGGACCTGGTTGCCCATCTGCCTTTCTGACGCAAAGAAAAATATGTTCCAGGCTAACAGCGTGCGTGCCGCGGTTATATAGTTCTATAAACTCCGGTATGCCTGCGGGCGGGTCAAACAACAGTTCATTGATGACCAGCTCCCCCAAAACCGGCGACTGTGGCCGGGAAAACGGCAGGCTGTTTTTAATGCCGCTTTCGTTCCCTGCACAATCGGAAATGCCATTTACGGCCACTGTGCCCGAATCTATTGCCGATGCCAGCCGGAGGGCTACAATGTTAAACAACGGGGGCAGTACTGTCACAGCAGCCACAGGAGAAGAGCCGACCCGATAACCGGCCGGGGAAGCCGCTTTCAGGCTGTCAAGCGTTTTACTGAAATGAAGCAGGAGGTGGAGGCTATCGGGCATCTCTATAAAATAAAGGTCCGGCCGGGTATCCTCTGTGATATGCCCGGCCACTGAATTATAGGCCCCTGGCGTACCTCCCGCCGGGGAGGAAGAAGCCGCCCAGTTTATTTTACCGCCACAGGGCAGCGACGGGTCTATCATTTCAAGGCTGCGGCCTGCCCGGGAGGCGGCGGGCAGCACATACCAGGAAGGTGTGTAAGCCACTGCATGCATCACTTCCCGGCGGTTATTATATAACACTACCAGCCCGGTGTCGTCGGGCAGGACCGGAAACCGGTCCACCTGTAACACATTAGTCCCTGTAAAGCCTGCCGCCGCGGGACAGAGCAGCAACAGGCTGTCCGGCTGCAGTAAATAAGACGGTAGGGCGACTTCCCGCTTATTCACTGCCAGTGTCCAGTGCTGCAACTGGACAGCGCGGCGGCTTCTGTTGCGCAGCTCAATGTATTCAAAAGGCGGCAAACCTGCAACGGACGAGGGTTTTATCATCATCTCGTGAATCACGACGTCATAAACAGGGACAGCGGCCGTGTCGCTGCCCGACGCAACCTGCCACAGCAGGGCGATACAAACAATGGGTATATTCATGGTGCAGTTGGGGGTTAAGCCTCAAACATACAGGTAATCTGCCAGTTGTATGTTAATGCCGTCTTAACGCTGAATAAATACCTTCGATTGTTATGAAAAGCGGTGCGTATATATTAATTTTGGGACTCCAAAAATTAAAATGTAAAACAAAATGAAAGTTGCCGTAGTAGGAGCGACCGGTCTGGTAGGCTCAAAAATGTTACAGGTGTTGACAGAGCGGAATTTCCCTGTCACAGAATTGATTCCCGTGGCTTCTGAGAAGTCCGTAGGTAAGGAAGTAACATTTAAGGGTAAGACCTGGAAGGTGGTGAGCGCTGATACGGCTATTTCCATGAAACCTAATGTGGCTATTTTCTCTGCCGGCGGCAGCACCTCCCTGGAGTGGGCGCCTAAATTTGCGGCAGCAGGCATTACTGTCATCGATAACTCCAGCGCCTGGAGAATGGACCCGGATAAAAAACTGGTCGTTCCGGAAGTAAATGGTGATGCGCTCACACAGGAAGATAAAATTATTGCGAATCCTAACTGTTCTACCATACAGATGGTGCTGGTGCTGAAGCCCCTGCACGAAAAATACAAGATTAAAAGAGTGGTGGTGTCCACTTACCAGTCTGTAACCGGTACCGGCGTAAAAGCTGTTACCCAGTTGATGAACGAAAGACAAGGCATCAGCGGGGAGATGGCATATGCATATCCGATTGACCTGAACGTTATTCCTCAGATCGACGTGTTTCTCGATAACGGCTATACGAAAGAGGAGATGAAGATGGTGAACGAGACTAAGAAAATTATGCGCGACGATACCATCAAAGTAACGGCTACGACTGTACGCATTCCGGTAATGGGTGGGCATAGCGAAGCAGTGAACATCGAATTTGAAAACGATTATGATGTCAATGAAGTTCGTACGCTGCTTTCCCAGACGCCTGGTGTGATCGTGGTAGATGATCCGTCCAGGGCGCAATACCCGATGCCGAAGGATGCACACGACAAAGACGAAGTGTTCGTTGGCCGTATCCGCCGCGATGAAACACAGCCTAACACTGTAAATATGTGGATTGTGGCGGATAACCTGCGTAAAGGTGCTGCTACCAATGCTGTGCAGATTGCGGAATATTTGCAACAAAAGAATTGGTTGTAATCATACTGTCGTGCTATGTAATTGTGTGCCGTAATGCACCCTAAACGTAGTCCCGCGTATGGCTATACGAAAAACGAAATCATAACTCCTTAAAAGCAAGCGTCTTATCGCTTGCTTTTTTTTGAATATTTCACAATAGCATAACACACAAAGTGTAAAAATTACACGGAAGTAGTATTGATTTGTGGCTTATAAAATCCAATTTTGATAACATAATCCTATGCCAACTAAGCTTTTTGCAAAAAGAGTAGTCCAATTTTAGAGAGATGCCGGATATTTTCGTTATTTTCTAATCAGAAAACACCCTTTAGTCCTATGAAAACCAACACCAATCGTGAGCTTTTGTTAATGCACAAGTTTACTGAAGAGTGGAGCACCAATTTTTCATCTCAGGTGTCCAGAATCATGAATATCGTGGACCAGCAGGACACACTGGATGGAATAATTCCTACCATCGAGGTGGCAAATGTTTACAATCAGCGGTTTGCCCACGCGCGTACAGACAAGGAGAATTTACTGAAGAACAGAAAAGCGCGTCCGTTTGAATTTCTGATTCACAAAAACTAATCATTTAGTCATTTTTCCATTTTGTTATTTGGCTATTTAAAGCCTATGCCAGGCCCATCTACCCAATGCGATAGTTAAATAATAAAATGAAAAAATGACTAAATGGGTCAGTCCATTGCACGGTTAATGAATGCAATCAGCGGTTGCATGAGCGCAAATGTTTTTAGGATTTCCCGGACGAGTGATGGCTGCAGGCAGGCATCATCCGTAATGGGGTGTGATACAATGAGGCTTTTTAATTTCAGGTAGGCTATAGCGGGATTATCGCTCTGATATCCCTGGGGTACCGTCTTGAGGGCGTCGCCTTCTACCTTTCCGAAATGTTTGATAAAACCCTTATTGGCGATGATGCGTTCAAACTCGTCAAAGTTGTAGTCGATTTCCTGCCGCACTTTTTTCAGCTCAGGGGCAGGTGGCATCCAGAGGCCGCCGCCGGCGAAGCTATTGCCGCCCGGTTCCAGGTGAAAATAATAGCCCGCAAGGGTAGACTTCTTTCCGCCAGCCTGAAAGGATGCGGCCATATTTATTTTGTAAGGCGTCTTATCTTTCGAAAACCTAACGTCTTTGTATATACGAAATACGCAATCTTTCAACTGCAGTCCGGCAAGCGTGGCGTCCTGTTTGGCCATACCATCTATCAGTTGCTGGACCATGCTTTCAAAATCTGCTTTGGCAGTCAGATACTGATCCCGGTGCTCATCGAACCAGACCTTATTATTATGCTGTTTCAGTGATTTTAGAAATTTCAACGTGGAAGGCTGTAACATTGGTTATACTTTTTTTATAGCAAGATAATACATGCGGCTGATAAAATTTCCCCGGGCTGAAGCCCGGGGCTACGATCTGTTTCAACAGTCCGGTCTTGCGATAACCCAAAAGTGCAGAGGTGTATGAGATAACAGGCTGAAGCCTGCGGCCACAATGTTTCAAATATCAGATCTTGCGATAACGCGGAGGTGCAGAGGTGTATGATATGACCGGAAAATACAAAACTGCAAAAGAGGCCGGCCTTTTGAGCCCGCCTCCTTCACAGCAAGGGTTTCCCAGTCTCTCTTTCCTACATTAGTCAGATTTTGGTTATTAAAAGTGGTAAACAGCGGCAAACAGTACATTTGCCGTAACATCGGCGGGTGTTCCACCGGATTTATTGAAAATATCCACAGACGCTTTATCTACTCTGAATTCAGGGATAATGGTCAGGTTTCCTGCCTTATAATTAAGGGATAGGGTACCAGCCACTACATTACCTCCACCCGGCACGGCGCCAAATACTTTCACGCCGTCTTTATCGCTGAAATATTCTCCCCGGAGCGTGAGTCCAACTTTTTGGGTAAAATCACAATTCACATACAGGGCAGAACCCCACCAGTTGGCACTGCTGCGCTCTTCTTTAGGTGCACGGGTATTGAGGTAAGTGCTGTAGGTACCGTTGTAACCCAGTCCCAGCACCTTATTTACCTGATAGGTGGCTACCACATCTACCTGATGGTTCTGTACGCCGAGCGTATCTTTTCCTTCGAGATAGTTGAGATAAAGTTTGATGGGCGTTTCGGCAGGGGCGAAGCCCAGCTGTGCGCCTATATATTTATGACTGTTTAAGGTGACTGATTTAAGATCGGTAGGATTAAACACGCCTACCATCGCGCTCAGGGAGGAACTGAGGGTGATATCTGCTTTTACGCCGGTATTAAAAAACGGCCCGTAGCTGAACATATAACTCATGCTATAGTTCCGGTTCTGGTAAGCATCTACCAGCTCATATCCTACATGGGTAGCGTAACTGCCCAGGCTCAGCTTTACTTTCTCTGTCAGCTGATAGGACACATATAATTGCTTGATGGCCATTGACAGGCCGTTTGACGGTGACGGCGGTTCATTATAGGAGAATTCACCAGCCCTTTTTCCGAAGCCGAGATCGGCTACTATGCTACCTTTTTTAAATCCATGCTCTACTTTAAGCGAAACCATTCCCAGTTCAAAGGAGTTATGGGAATTGGTGAAGCTGGTTTTATTATCTGTATAATTACCGTTCAGGTTATATTTATAATAGACGTCCGCAGAACCTGAAATTTTGAATGCCGGTGCCGGCAGGGTGTCGGAAGATTGAGACCAGGCAACAAAGGAGTTACCCATAACAAATAAGGTCGTTAGCATTCGTTTCATGTACTTATAGTTTGGTTGATAAAATGGTAAGCAATGATGCGGCCTTCTCCTGCGGATTGTTTTGGGGACATGTGTGCGTACTTGCGCGTGCTGATGCTACATAGTTAGGAATGGATAATTAAGAAAGCGTTTCACTATTTACAGCATGCTATCTCATTAATTATCCATTCCAGATCTTTCAAACGATATTGTCTATACGTCTTAATAAAATTGATAAAGGTCAGAATCGAACTCAAAGAACTTACTATCACGGAGGGTCATCACTGGTGCAGCTTTTCAGGAGTGCACCAGTTCTTCTTCTTTGAGTGATCCGTTGTCGGTTACACTCAGCATGGCAGGATGATAGTGTTCATTGTGCTGGGTAGCGTCCAGACCGAGTGCTTCTTCGTCTTCAGTAACCCGCAGCGGATGGATGAGGTTGATCAGTTTGAAGATAGCATAAGACACGGTGAAGCTGTAAGCCACTACCAGTAACAGTCCCAGCACCTGATTTTTGAACAGTTCGAAGTTTCCGTAGAACCAGCCGTTGTTGCCGCCTTCGTTGATAGCCTTGGTAGCGAAGATGCCGGTCAACAGCATGCCTACCATACCACCGAGTCCATGACAGGGGAACACGTCCAGTGTGTCGTCGATGCTGGTTTTTGATTTCCAGTGAACTGCCATATTAGAAACAATGGCAGCAATAAAGCCGATGAATATGCTTTGCGGGATAGCAACATAGCCGGCTGCCGGTGTAATAGCCACCAGGCCTACTACTGCGCCGATGCAGAAACCGAGCGCCGATGGTTTTCTTCCACGGATCACATCAAAGAAAACCCAGGAAAGGCCCGCAGCTGCAGTAGCCGTATTGGTAGTGGCAAAAGCGGTGGCCGCCAGAGCATTGGCACCCAGTGCAGAACCGGCGTTGAAACCAAACCAGCCAAACCACAGCAAACCAGTGCCTAACAGTACAAAGGGAATATTTGCAGGCTGCAGTTCTTTCTTTTCAATATGGTCTTTTCTGCGTTTCAGCACCAGGGCACCCGCGAGGGCAGCGCAACCAGCAGAGATGTGTACCACTGTGCCGCCGGCAAAGTCCAGTACACCCAGCTTAAAGAGAATACCATCCGGATGCCAGGTCCAGTGTGCAATAGGAGCATATACCAGGACGCTGAACAGCACCATGAACAGTACATAAGAAGTAAAACGAATTCTTTCCGCTACTGCACCTACCACCAGCGCCGGCGTGATGATGGCGAACTTCATCTGGAAGAGCGCAAACAACAACAACGGGATTGTGGGAGCCAGGCTCCAGGGAGCGCCGGAACCAACATGGTTAAACATAAAATATGTAGAAGGAGAACCGATAATGCCATGATAAGACTTTCCAAATGCCAGGCTAAACCCAACAACTACCCATACTATGCTGATCAACCCGGTTGCAATAAAACTCTGCATCATGGTAGAGATCACATTTTTCCGGTTCACCATACCTCCATAAAAGAAGGAAAGGCCGGGAGTCATCAAAAACACCAAAGAAGAGGCTACAAGAATCCAGGCGATGTCAGCCGTATTATATTTACTAACATCTGAAAAATTGGGGAGAGCTGGAATAAAAATTCCAATTACTGCTATTACCGCCAGAAAAATAAAGGGGAGATAGTCTTGGAATGAACTTTTCTTCATAGCATTTGATTTTTAAATTTCTTAAATAAAAGTAGATATGAAATTTAAAACATCAAATAGAAGGGCCTAAAAATAGAATTATTTGAATAATCGCTATTAAAATTAGGATTAACTCAATCATATACCAATAAATAATAATATCAATCTTTTATTCTATTGCTACGGGGTACATTTTGCAATCGATATCATAAACATAATAAACTCTTAATCAATTAATTACAAATCAACCTAAGAGGCTTAAGTTTTTTTCAATAAAATCAGGGAGAGGTGTTACTATGATTAGCTATAATCCTTTACAGTAAATTGTTTATCAACTTTATACACATATATAATATATCACTGGATTCTTAATTTTTCCAGTGATATATTATAAATAATTCTATATAACTTTTTAAAAACGGAGGACGATTTAATGTTTCATATCCTGCAATTCCCGCTCCATCGCAAACATCTGGTCGCGTAAACGGGCAGCTTCCATAAAGTCGAGGTCTTTTGCCGCTTTTTCCATGTCCTTCTTCACTTTCTGAATAGCTTTTTCCATCTGCGGAATCGTTTTGGCCGAAGCTGTCGTTTCTTTGGCCAATTGTACAGCATCTTCCGCTACCAGCGACACGTCATGCACGGCATAAGGAGAGGACTCGTCAAAATGTTTGATTTCCAATACTGATGTTTGTCCGAGTATCTGCTCCTTGCTCTTACGCACTGTCCTTGGCGTAATATTATGTTCCACATTATACGCCGCCTGTTTTTCCCGGCGACGCGTGGTTTCATCAATCGTACGCTGCATACTGTCCGTGATATGGTCCGCATAGAAGATCACCAGCCCGTCTACGTTACGCGCAGCACGACCGGCCGTCTGCGTCAGCGAACGCTCATCACGCAGGAAGCCTTCTTTGTCGGCATCCAGAATAGCCACCAGCGACACCTCCGGAAGATCAAGCCCTTCCCTCAGCAGGTTCACGCCCACCAGTACGTCGATATTTCCTAAACGCAGGTCGCGCAATATCTCGATACGCTCCAGCGTATCCACCTCAGAGTGGATGTAACGCGACTTAATATTAATACGTCCCAGGTATTTGTCCATCTCTTCAGCCATCCGTTTGGTCAGCGTAGTCACCAGCACACGGTCGCCTTTCAGCACCCGCTTATCTATTTCATCCAGGAGGTCGTCCACCTGGTTCACGCTCGGACGTATTTCAATAGGTGGCTCCAGCAGGCCCGTCGGACGGACCACCTGTTCCACCACAATACCTTCTGTCTTTTTCAGCTCATAATCGCCCGGAGTAGCACTCACGAAGATGGCCTGGTTCACCATGTTCTCAAACTCATAAAAATTGAGCGGCCTGTTGTCCATCGCTGAAGGCAGGCGGAAACCGAATTCCACGAGGTTTAGCTTACGGGAACGGTCGCCACCATACATACCGCCAATCTGCGGAATGGTCACGTGGCTTTCATCGATCACCAACAGAAAATCCTTCGGGAAATAATCCATCAGGCAGAATGGACGGGTACCAGGCTTACGGCGGTCCAGGAAACGGGAATAGTTCTCAATACCGCTACAGTAGCCCAGCTCACGGATCATCTCCACATCATAGTTTACTCTTTCGGACAATCGTTGGGCTTCTATCAGTTTCCCGTTGGATTTAAAATATTCCACCTGGGCATGCAGTTCGTCCTGTATTTCGTAGATCACCTGCTGCATGATGTCTTTAGGCGCAAGGTACAGGTTGGCCGGGAAGATGGCCGCATTGTCCATGGTACCGATACGTTTTCCGTTCTGTACATCGAAGCTTTCTATTTCTTCAATTTCATCACCAAAGAAGGTAATACGGTAACCATAATCCACATAAGGCAGGTTGATGTCTACCGTATCGCCCTGTACGCGGAAATTCCCCCTGTTAAAATCGCCGGTAGTACGGCTGTACAGGGAATTCACCAGTCCATGGAGGAAGGCGTTCCGGCTAAAGGTCTGTCCCTGGTGGATACGGATAATCCCGTTTTCATATTCGGTGGGGTTACCCATACCATAAATACAGGAAACGCTGGCCACCACAATAATATCACGGCGTCCGGAAAGCAGGTTGGACGTGGCCCTCAGTCGTAACTTGTCCAGTTCTTCATTGATGGCGAGGTCCTTTTCTATATAGGTATCGCTCACCGGCATATATGCTTCAGGCTGGTAGTAATCATAGTAGGACACGAAATATTCCACCGCATTCTCCGGGAAAAATTGTTTAAGTTCTCCATATAACTGGGCAACCAGGGTCTTGTTGTGGGTCAGCACCAGGGTAGGGCGCTGTACATTCTGGATGACGTTGGCCACCGTAAAGGTTTTTCCCGATCCGGTCACCCCTAAAAGTGTCTGATATTGTTCACCTTCCAGTACTCCTTCAGTCAATTGTCTGATAGCTTCCGGCTGGTCACCAGCGGGAGCATAAGGCGCATGTATCTTAAATGGCATATTGAAAATTTCATTTGAGCAGTATGTAAAAATACTAAAATGACACATGTCAAAGTGTTAAAAAAAGAGCTTTACTTTTGCCCTTTCAATCACTGACTTACTCATGAGAAAAAAGATCCTGACAGGCCTGATTCTGGCCTTTTTACTTCCTTTAGCCAGCTTTGCCTGGGGGCCTAACGGGCACCGCATTGTAGCAGAGATTGCCTGGCAGCACCTGACGCCACAGGCTAAAAAAGCCATTGCCAACATCCTGGGCCGCCAAAGCCTGCCTATGATCGCTAACTGGCCTGATTTCATCAAATCCGACACTACACACCAGTACGACCATACCAACAAATGGCACTATCTCGATTTTCCGGCCAATATCAGCCGCGCGGAATTTGACAGCCTCCTGAAAGCAGCCACCGGTGAAAACCTGTACACTCAAACACAGGCGATGGTCCGTGACCTGAAAAACAAACAGCTGACCAAAGAAAAGAAGCTTTTTTCCCTCACCTTCCTCGTACATATGCTGGGCGATATGCACCAGCCGCTGCACGTCGGGCGTGATGAAGACATGGGCGGCAACAAAATCAATGTCATGTGGTTCAACCAGCCATCCAACCTGCATCGCGTATGGGATGAACAACTGATCGACTTTCAGCAGCTCAGCTACACGGAATATACCAAAGCTATCGACATCGCCACTCCTGCGCGGGTCAAAGCCCTGCAAAGCGGCACTATCGCTGACTGGATGTTTGAGTCTCACCTGCTGGCAGACAAAGTGTACGGCTACACTAACCCGGACGCTAAACTCAGTTACCGCTACAACTATGTGTTTGTGGAAGACATGAACAACCAGCTCCTGAAAGGAGGCCTGCGCCTCGCCACCATCCTGAACGGGATCTTCAAATAATTTCCTCCGGGCTATCATATAAAAGGAGCGGCCAACCTGAACAGGTTGGCCGCTCCTTTTATATGACTTATCTGGCCTATACCAGGTCGATGTCGAAGTTTACCAGCTGTACAAACTGTTCCAGACGGGCATTCAGTTCTTCATGCGTTACTTCTGTCAGGCGGGAAGTACCAAATTTTTCCACGCAGAAGGACGCCATAGCAGAACCTACGATGATCGCGGTCTTCATGTTTTCGAAGGAGATATCGCGGGTTTTCGCCAGGTAACCGATAAAACCACCTGCGAAGGTGTCACCGGCGCCGGTTGGGTCGTATACCTCGTCCAGCGGCATAGCCGGAGCGAAGAACACATGGTTTTCGTGGAAGAGCAGCGCACCATGTTCACCTTTTTTGATGATCAGGTAGCGGGGGCCCATGGTCAGAATTTTTTTGGCCGCTTTCACCAGAGAGTATTCACCGCTCAACTGACGTGCTTCGCTATCGTTCACCATCAGCAGGTCTACTTTCTTCAGCACTTTCAGCAGGTCTTCCATGGCCACTTCCATCCAGAAGTTCATGGTGTCCATTACGATGAGCTTAGGGCGGACCGTCAGCTGGTCAATTACACTCATCTGTACCTGCGGTGTAAGGTTCCCCAGGATGAGGAATTCGCTGCCCTGGTAGCTTTCCGGGATAACCGGATTAAAGTCCGCCAGTACGTTCAGGTCAGTCACCAGCGAATCGCGGGTGTTCATGTCCATGTGGTATTTACCGGACCAGTAGAAAGATTTTTCGCCTTTCTTCACCTGTACTCCGTCTAATGCCACACCTCTGGCAGTCAGCGCGTCCAGCTCAGCCTGTGGGAAATCTTCACCCACCACGGAAACCTGGTTAACCGGTTGTACAAAATTAGAAGCAGCCCATGCGATATAGGTGGCGGAACCGCCAATGATTTTTCCTGATTTACCAAAGGGCGTTTCAATTTCATCAAACGCCATTGTGCCTACGACTGTAAGAGCCATGTTACTTTCCTGAAGTTTATTAGTTTAAAATTTAATACAAAACCAGGCAAAGGTAACATCTTCCGGAGAAAGGAAAAAAGGTTAAATCTTTACCTGTTTCCAAGTACCGCGGCGGAATAACAGTACCCCTGCTACAGCCATCATGGACTCCGCAATCGCAATAGCCCAGAAAACGCCCTGAGGGCCCCAATTGAGCCATATCGACAAGGAATAGGCCAGCGGCACCTGGAACATCCACAGCGCCACCAGATTGATCAGGGTGGGCGTACGGGTGTCGCCGGCACCGTTAAACGACTGGGTAATTACCATCCCGTAAGCATAAAACACATAGCCAAGGCTCATCAGGCGTAAACATTGGACGCCATAGCCGACCACATCGGCCTCCGGAGTGAATAATTTAATGATCGCCGGAGCACCTGTCAGGAAAACAAGGCCCACGACCCCAAGAAAGACCATATTCAGGAAAGCCGCGCGCCACACCGACTTTTCAGCCCTGTCCGGCTGTTGTGCGCCCAAATTCTGCCCTACCAGGGCCGCCGCTGCGTTGGCCATGCCCCATGCCGGCAAAATCGTAAAAATCACCACCCGGATGGCGATCGTATAGCCTGCCACCGCGTCTTTTCCGAAATAAGATATAATCCTCACCAGGAAAATCCAGCTGGCAGAAGCGATCAACATCTGCGCAGTGCTGCCTGCAGCGAGCTTCAGGACAGATACGATCGTGTTCCAGGCAGGCGACAGCTGCTGCCTGGTAATACGGATCAGGTCTTTTCCTCTTACCAGATGATACACCTGGTAACAGACACCGGTACCACGGCCAATGAAAGTAGCCAGGGCAGCCCCTTGCAGCCCCATGGCCGGCACCGGTCCCCAACCGTTGATCAGCAGCGGACAGAGTATGATATTCAACCCGTTGGCCAGCCACAGCGAACGCATAGCCAATGCTGCATCACCAGCGCCCCGGAAAATACCGTTGATCAGGAATAACAATACAATCACCACGTTGCCGGCCAGCAATATTTTCGTATAACCAGTACCGTAGTCAGCCACTTCTACCGAAGCTCCCATCAGTAATAAAATATCTCGGGAAAAAAGAAATCCGATAACGCTGATGATCACCGAGAGCACCAGCGCCACATACAGCGCCTGCATCGCGGCATGGGCCGCTTCCTCATGGTTCTTTTCACCGGTACGCCGCGCTACCACAGCCGTAGCAGCCATACTTAGCCCCATGGCGAAAGTGTATACCAGCGTTAATACAGATTCCGTTAAACCAACCGTGGTAATGGCATTCACACCCAGATGGCTGACAAAGAAAATGTCCACCACCGCAAACAACGATTCCATGGCCATCTCCAGCACCATGGGAATAGCCAGTAAAAATATAGCCCGGTTGATACTCCCGGTCGTAAACTCTTTTTCTGTTCCGGCAACAGCGATACGAAACAGTTCAAAAAAATGAACTACACGTAGCCGTGCCTGTTTAAAGAAAGGCATGTCCAATATGTTAAAAATGTAAACTCAGTGCCTGCAAGCAGCCACCATTAAGCATTCAGGAGGGAAGGGCAAACGCGGAAGGACCACGTTTAAATTAGTCTTTCATATGCTATCATTTTTACACCAGTACGATGTAAAACAAAAGTAGCCGTTTTTTTGAAAAGTGCAAATTCCGTAAAGGCACGAAAACCGTTGTTGCAACGCTTACCTGGCATGCTTCCATAAATTACATTCCGTTAAAATCAATACAGACAACCTGCTGACACATTACAGGCAATACCTGTCCGACTATTTTTGTAAAATGGTTGTAACATTTACTACTGTCCTTCGTTTAACATCCCAGTAGGCAGCGCGCTAAGCCTTTTAAGGAAACCAATAACAACAGGAAACCTAAGTCAACTAACCAATTAACCTTTTGTAAAACAAACATTATGTTTAAGTTTCACCAACACGCTCTCAAAGCGGGAGTCGTAGCTGCTACTGTACTGGGCATCGCTTTCACCGCCTGCAACAAGGATGACGGTCCTCCTGCTCCACCTGCACCGCGCAGCACCACTTTCAAGCTACGTGGCACTGGCACTGACGCAGCCCGGGAAACAGGTTTCATTACTGTTCTCGAAAATAGCGACAGCTCCATCAACGTAACTTTATCCCTGGGAAAAAACAAGAAAGACACCACCCATCAGGTATATTTCATTGGCGGTAGCTACACCGCCCCTACAACTGATACACTGCAAGCCCTCGATGCAAAAGGCAACGGCGCAGCACTGACAGTGGAACTGTTTAAAAATGTGAAAAAGATCAGCTTACGGCAGGCCGGCGGCGCTACCAAAGAAATACCTTTCAAATACAATGACGCTATTGCCTATGCAGGCCATCTCAAGGTAAAACACAGCCGTTTCTCCACAGATACGATTGCGATTGGCAATTTCGGCAAATCCAACTAAACGCTTTATACCACTTAAAACTGTTCTGGTATAGTGTGATGAAAAGAAATAGCCGGCATTACGCCGGCTATTCTCCTGTTTTTTATTAGGATATGGAAAAGTAATCCGGGACAGGTCCCGCTTACTTTTGTTCTATTGTGACGACTGATTTTCGCTGGTATTATTTGTCAGCACAGGCATTTGTTTGCGCAACACTTTAAATTCCGTACGCCTGTTTTTCTGACGGCCTTCCGGATTGTCTTTGTGGTTAGGCTGTGAATTGGGGGCAATAGGACGGGACTTGCCGTATCCTTTTGCGATCAGCCTTTGAGAAGAAACGCCTCTGCTGATCAGGTAATCCACGCAGGACTGTGCACGGGCCTGGGACAGTTTCAGGTTAAATTTATCAGATCCCACACTGTCTGTATGTGCAGACATTTCAATCATCAGTTTGGGGTTGTCGTTTAGCATGTCCACAACGGTATCCAGTACTATTTTGGATTCAGGGCGCAGCGTCGCTTTACCAAAATCATAGTAGATGTTGTTCAGGACAATTGGTTTCTCTACTTCATAGTGTTTGAGGCAGAGGGTTGGATTGTCGAGAGAATCTACCCTGGTAAGTTCATCTGATTTAAAGTAAAGGCTCTTGGTGAAATAGTTCTCTTTCTCAGCAATGATTTTATAATAACGCTGCGGATCTACTTCAAAGGAGTAGCGGCCGGTAGCGTCAAGTGTTATTTTGCTCAGTGTTTTCTGTCTTACCGTGTCCAGCAGCGTGATGGTCGCCCCGGCCAAAGGCTGGCGGGTATCACAGTCCACGATCAGGCCACTGGCCATTTTCCGGACCCTTTTGATGCTAAACACTTCCAGGCAACAAACGGACTCACGGTCAGAGCTGATAAATCCCTCTGCAAAAGGATGCGCATTGTCCATTGCAGTATAATAGATATCATCTTTAGGAGAGTTCAGGGGTTTGCCCATATTCACGGGAGTAGACCAGGAACCAAAATCACCTTCGCTCTGGAAGAAATCCAGTCCGCCGAGGCCTACGCGGCCGTCTGAACTGAACACGAGCACATTTTTCTCAGCATCATAAAATGGCGCCTGTTCTTCATCTTTCGTGTTGATAGTAGTCCCCATATTGCGGGCATTGCCAGGAGCATTGCTGTTCATCACACAATACCAGATATCGTATTTACCCATACCACCGGGCCTGTTGGAGGCAAACAGCAGGTACCTGCCATCAGCTGTGATATAAGGCTGCATGGAGTTATAACCGTCCATATTGATATTGCTGCCCATCTTTTGCGGCTCTGTCCAGCTACCGTTTTGTTTTGTACTTAGGTAGATGGCGGCCTGTTTCACGCCGTCTTTGACTGACCAGCGGGTCATGTACATCGAGTTACCGTCCGGGGAGATGGAAGATACGCCCTGATCATATCCTTTGGCCGCCGGTATATTCAGCTTTTGGCTGCTGCTAAAATCGCTGCCGGTGCCACTGGCCGTATAGAGGTCGTTTACGTAAGGTGTGCCTTTTTTGTCCTTCTTCTTTTCAGCAGGCTGTTTAGCAGGCAATGACGGCGTTTCCGCACGGGAAGAAGTAAACATCAGCGTATTGGGGCCCATCACCACCGGCGCGTAGTTGGCGCCGCCTTCGTTCACATTACCGGACAGTTTGGCAATGGTATAGCGGGGTTGTTTGCTGGCTTCGCTCAAAGCAAATTCACAGTTGGCGATTTCCAGCGGCACGCGGGTAGACAACTCATCTGCGCCGGTATAACTGGATTTAAATTCATTGAACTGTTTAAGCGCCTCTTCATACTTCCCGTTAGCTCTCAGACATACGCCGTACCAGTATTTGGCTTGTATATATTGAGGGTTGTTGAATCCCACCACCTGGGAATACCAGGTTTCAGCGTTCCCGAAATCATGGTAAAGCCGGTAGGATTCCGCCAGCCGGGACACCACCTGTTGATAGTCTTTAAACTTACCGCTGGGAGGAGCTGCGTTGGCGATAGCATATGGCAATATCTGTTCCGGTTTTACCTTGAAGGTGCCCAGGGCTTTATTATAATACTGTGCTGCCGAATAATAGTCCTTGGCGTTGTAATATACGTCTGCCGTATGCTTGAAATCAACTACGTATTGCGCCTGTATCGAATTAATCAGTCCTGCAAAAATTACCAGTACAAGAAGTGTAATTTTTTTCATGAAGGTTCTAATTTAAATAATGTATCCACTTCTGTTATATCCACTTATGTGACGTTATCCTTATAATCTCGGGCAGATGAAGTATTCTTCATTCAGCACCCTTCTTTTCCTGCTGATAAAGGAAAGGGAAATTTCAAAGCTCTGGCTGCCGTTGACAAGGCGACGCATATTCGATGTATTGGCGTCATAGCTGAGGCCAAGGACAAATCCTTTGAAATGGAAGCCGGCAAAAGGAATGACGGCATCATTAAAACGGTAGTTGCCGCCTACCAGGAAATCAAAATCGGGGTTTACCAGCAGTTGGGCATACATACCCGCCACTACTTCTTCGGCGTTGCCCTGACGCATATAAAGGCCTGTAGGGGTGAGGCTTACTGTTTCATTGAGTTTTATTTTGGTACCGCCATGTACGAGGTAACGTACCGGCAGCTTCTTTTCTTCCCCTGAGCTGGCGAAAGGATCTTTCGGGCCGGTGAGGTGTGCCGCTGCAAACCCTACGAAGGGATTGAGCATATGATTAGGATTACCATCGAAGAACATGGCGCCGGCGCCGGCATCAAAAACGGTGGAGGAAGTGGTTGTCACATTTTCACCATTGGCAATACTGGGATCGAAGCCGATGGTAGGCTTATATTGACTACCGGTCTGGAACTTGGCCGGATCTACACGGCGGTTGATAATACCGGCCTGGATACCAAATACGATCTGGCTGGTTTTAGTCTGACCAAACCGTACGCCGGTATAGGATACATTGGCCATGGCGTTGAAGTAATTATATCCGGCATCACCGGCAGACATATTGAGAACATTGAGGCCTACTCCAATATTCTTGTCAGTGGCAGCATCTACGGAAACACCGGCGGTAGAGAAGGGTTTTCCATAGTTCGCCCATTGGTTACGGTAATTTCCTGACACCCTGTAATCTCCGTCAATTACGCCTGTCAGCGCCGGGTTCAACCAAAGCGGGTAAGCATAATACTGGGAAAAATGAGGGTCTACCTGGGCAAAAGACTGCCAGGGCAACAAACTGCTCCACAAAAGTACTGCAACAATTAAGATCCTTTTCATAGGAACATTTTTTACTTGTTCAAAATTGGCCGGGGTGCAAACCGGTGCCTGGCATGCACCCCGGCTAGTTCTTTATTTGATTAATCTACGGGTTTCTGTTCCTGTCATTATCTCATGAGGGTGACGTTACCTTTCTTCGTAATCACCTGTCCATCCTGCATGGTCGCTCTCACGATGTATACGTATACCCCTACCGGTTGTTTCTGTCCGCTCATGGTACCATCCCATCCCTGACGTTGGTCTTTGGAGGTGAATACCAGCTGACCCCATTGGTTGTATACTCTGAATTCGAGTTGCGCGATCGCTGTTCCGTACACATACAACACATCATTTACGCCATCGCCGTTCGGGCTGAAGAGGTTTGGTATGAAGATGTTGTTGCCTTGCGGGTTGGATGTTGTACAAGTCAGCGTACCCAGTCCGCTGGTTTCACAATCGCTGGCGCCGATGGCCCGTACACCGAAGTTCAGGGTCTGGTTAGGCTGCAGGTTGTTCACGGTATGTGAAGTACCGCTTGGGCCTGTGCTTGGAGCGCTGAAGGTTGCACCACCGTCGAGGGTCACTTCGTAGCGTACCGCTCCTGGAACAGCGTTCCAGGTGAAGGTGACGCTGGTAGCAGTGATGTTGCTGAAGGACACATGCGGTGCAGCAAGCGGTTGCAGCATGCTGACGATCACGGCTGTTCTTGCGCCTATGCCCACACAACCACCGGAGGGGCTTGCAGCTTCCACATAGTAGGTCGTGGTCGTATTCAGCGCAGGTGTAGTGAACACCGGACCGGTAAATACTGGTGTGCCGCCGGTAGGTGTGGTGTACCAGTTGAAGGTAACACCCGCCGTTGTTGAACCGGCTGTCAGCGTGGCTGATTTACCCGGGCAGATACCGTTTTCGTTGCCGGTCACTGTCGGAGCGGCCGGAGCGCTGATCAACTGAACGCTTACAGCGGTGCGTGTTGCACTTGGACAGCCGGTAGCATTCACCGCTTCCACATAGTACATCGCGTTAGCGGTTACCGGTGGTGTTGTAAAGCTGCTGCCGGTTGATATCGCCGTTCCGCCGGTTGCGGTAGTATACCATTTATAAGTAAGCGTTGCATCAGGGTTCTGCACACTCAGTGTCACGGTCTGGCCCTGACAAGTCTGAAGTGTTGCATTAGCCACCACCGGTACTGCCGGGGCTGCATTGACGGTGACATTCACCGCTGTTCTGCTGGCGCTTACACAACCGCCGCTGGTAGCAGCTTCGAGGTAGTAAGTCGCGTTACCGCCCGGTGTGATGGTGTAGTTAGCACCGGTGAATACTGGCGTACCGCCGGTAGCCTGTGTATACCATTTGTAGATGACGCCTGCCACACTGTTTTTCACGGCCAGCGTCACGGTCTGACCAGCGCATGTTGTTATCGGATCTGCCAGCGGAGCGTCGATAGTGGTGATCACAGTGGCTGTCACACTCACGCTTGAGCTTGCGCAGCCATTATTATTCTTCGCCACCACATAGAAGGTAGTGGTACTGTTCAGCGCGCCGGTAGTAAAGCTTGGACCGGTGGCCAGCAGCGTTCCGTTAGTCGGAGCATCGTACCAGTTATAAGTCAGCGCAGGGTCTGGTGCCTGGATGCTGAAGGTGGTGTTGCCACCGATACAGATGGTCAGGTTGTTGGACGCTACTGTCGGCATTGCCGGTGCAGGGTCTACGTTCACCACAACCGCAGTTCTGGTGGCGCTGGAGCAGCCGGTGCCGATATTGGCCTGTACATAGTAGGTAGTAGTGTTGTTTACGGCCGGTATGTTGTATACCTCACCGGTAAAGAGCAGGGTACCGCCTACTGGTGCGTCATACCATTGATAAATAAATCCTGGCTGAGCATTCTTCACAGATGCTGTCACACCGGTACCTGCGCAGGTCCTGAGACTGGTAGCTGTTACATCCGGTGCAGCAGGAGCTGAGGTTACCGTTACAGTAGCTTTTACTCTTGCGGAAGGATTACCACACAGCGCCGGATCTCCTACTGCTTCCACATAGAAGTCGGTGGAGGCGGTGAGCGGCAGGGTAGTGTAAACCGGTCCGGTGAAGACTGGCGTACCGCCTGTTGGTACGGTGTACCAGTTATACGTGATATTGTTCACTGGAGAGGTCACACGCAGTGTTGCAGTAGATCCTGTGCAGATGGTCAGTGCATTGGATTCGAGTACCGGTGTTGGTGCAGTGCCCACACTTACGGTCACTTTCGCTCTTACCACGCTGGTACAGTTACCGTTGCTGGCTTCAGCATAGAAGTCGGTCGTTACGCTCAGCGGGTTAGTAGTATAAGTGTTACCGGTTCCGAGCAGCGTGCCACCGGTAGCAGCATCATACCAGTTGTAGGTGGTACCTGCAACAGGGTTCTGGATGCTGAGTGTTACCGTGCCGCCAGCGCAAACGTTGAGCGAAGTGGCTGCAACAGTCGGAGTAGCCGGTGCTGCGTTAACCGTTACGGTGATGGCAGTCCTTGGACCAGGGCAGCCGCCGCAGGACCTTGGACAGGTGCCGCCAACGATTCCTCTTACATAATAAGTGGTGGTGCTATCGGCAGTGAAGGTGTAGGTGGTGCCGGTGAATACCAGGTTGCCAGCCGCATCATTCCACTGGTAGTTCACACCCGGCTGCGGGTTCTGCACGGTCAGTGTCACACTGGAACCGGAGCAGGTATTAACAGCCGCCGGTGTTACCACAGGTGCAGGCGGAGCAGTAACTACTGTTACTGTTGCAGTAGCACGTGGAGAAGCGGCGCCACACCTGGTCGGATCTCCTACCGCTTCCACATAGTATTGTGTGGTAGTCGTCAGCGGTGGTGTGGTGAACACCTGTCCGGTGAAGACTGGCGTGCCGCCGGTTGGTGTGGTGTACCAGTTATAGGTAAGTGCGTTGTCCGGGTTGAGGATCATCAATATGGCCGGTGTATTCGTACAGGTGGTCACATTGTCGGATACCAGTACCGGTGTTGGTGCAGTACCTACGCCGATGGATATTTTAACACGGGTAGTATCGGTACAGCTACCTGCACTTGCTTCCACATAGAAGTCAGTGGACACGGTGAGGTTTCTCACGATATATACCGGTCCGGTGAAGAGGGCAGTACCTCCGGTGGCCACATTGTACCAGCGGTAAGTAAGGGTATTCACCGGGTTCTGTACGGAGAGGACTACGGAGTCACCTGCACAGATATTAGTGTTGGAAGCGGTCACAGTTGGTGTCTGCAGGCTGGTGATGTTTACATTCACCGCTTTGGCAGTACCTGCTGCGTTAGCGCAACTGTTGCTTCCTTCTACGGTCACATAGTAGGTAGTATTTGCTGTGATCAGCCCTGTGGTGTAAGACGGACCTGTGAACAGCAGTGTTTGCAGATTAGCGTCCTGGTACCATTTGAATACAGGGTTAGTCACAGTGGTGGTGGCAGCTGTCAGTGTCACCGTTGTCTTCGCACATGCTGTAGTATCATTGAGGATGATATCTGCCGCAGTGGAGCGTTTGTTAACGGTCACATGTGCTGCTTTCAGATCGCCGGCAGCGTTTTCACAGTTGCCTGCGCTGCTTACGCTTACGTAGTAGGTGTAAGTACCTGGTGCGAGGCCGGAGACTGACAGCACACCGGTTGCGCTAACACCTTGTGTGATCGGGCCAGTCTTATCCGGATTAGCGTACCATTTGAATACCGGGTTCACCACAGTAGTGGATGTCGGTGTCAGTACAGCGGTATCGCCAGCGCAGATGGTTTGATCTGTTACATTGATATCAGCTGCGGTAGCTGCAGTGGTCACCGTGAGGGTGATGACTGCTCGTGTACCGGCGGCATTTGTACAGTTGTTGCCGTTTACTGCTTCTACATAGAATTTATAGGTACCTACGCCGAGGTTGGACGGAGTGGTATACGTGTTGGTATTGGAGGCCAGTTTGGCGCCGCCGGTAGCAGCATCGTACCAGTTGAAGTTTACGCCGGGCACTGCATTTACGCTGAGGGTAACCGGAGTATTCAAGCAGGTGGTCACACTGTCTTTGGTGGCAACCGGAGTAGCCGGCGTACCGTACACAGTTACTGTTGCTGGCAGGGAAGCCGCGCCGCTACAGTTGTTCCGCATAGCTCTTACAGTATAAGTGTAAGTACCGGAATCGAGGGTTGGCGGTGTCACGTAGGCGATGCTGTCGAGCAGGTGATTACCGTGGCTGTCGTACCAGCCATAAGTTACACCGGCCACAGGGTTCACCACGTTGATCGTCGCCTGCTGACCTTTACAGATATTGGCGTTGGTCACCTGTACAGTTGGCTGCACGATAGCACGTTGTGCGTAGTTGAAGCCTAATTCTGTGAGGGCGCCCACAATACCTGATTTCAGTTTCACTTCCACACCAGTGAACGGCTGGGTTGGTACGAAGGACAGCAGTGCGCTTCTTCCGCCACTGAGCAGGTTGAGATTAACGAGCGGGTTAGACACCAGTACGGAGTCTACTGCCGTATTACCATTGTAGGCTGTCAGCTGCAGGCTGGCCAGTACGGCGGCAGAAAGCACCTGGCTTGGGTTGGTGACCATCACTTTTACAGTATCGCCCGGAGTGGAGACACCATTGAAGTAAGCTCTTTCCCAAACGGAAGCATTCAGTACGCCAAGGTCTATAACGAGGGAAGAGTAAGTATTGGCGCTTTGGTCAACGGCCAGTTGCGGGTTGTACACATTGCCCAGCACCAGGAGGCCGGAGCCGCCGATGGTGAAGGAGCTTGCGCCTTCGCATGGCACAGGGTCCTGCCTGTCGCTGATGGTGACAGCGGTTACCGGTATTCTTGCAGAAGTACAGGAGCCGGCGCCAGGTACGGCAGCTACTACCCAATAGGTAACGGTACCGATGGTAGCGGATGCCGGTGCGGCATACTGCGCACCTTTAAACAGGGTGTCTGTGCTGGTCTGGGTAGCAAACCAGTAGAATTGTGCATTAGCGGTAGAAGCAGATGCAGTAAATACCGGTTGCTGGTTGACTACCACGGTGTCAGGGTTCGGTGTTACGGTCGGATCAGGCAGTGATGCTGCTGTGCTCACGTTAACAGCCGTTCTGGTGGCAGAGATAGTGTTACAGCTGTCATTCACCGCTTCTACATAGTAGGTAGCAGGTGCTGTTACGTTGACAACTTTATAGGTAAATCCGCTGTCGGTGTTCAGTTTGGTACCGCCGGTAGCTACATTGTACCAGTTGTAGGTGTAGCCGGCCAGCGGGGTGGCGATAGCCAGTACCGCATCTGAACCCGGACAAACTTTCACATCATTGGACTGAACGGTCGGTGCAACCGGAGCTGCAGCCACTTTCACAGCGACCTGTGTTCTTGCCGTGCTTGCGCAACCGTTGCGGTAAGCTTCCACAAAGAAGCTGGTGTCTGAAGTCAGCGCACCGGTAGTCAGGGAAGTACCATCTTTACCGGTCAGGTAAGTACCGTTGGAAGTATACCAGCGGTAAGTAACGCCTGCTGCCGGGTTCTGTACGTTGAGTGTTGCCGTGTTACCGGAACAAACAGCTACCTGAGAGGCCTGTACAGCAGGTTTGGCCAATGCACGCTGTGCATAGTTGAAGCCTATTTCTGTCAGGGCGCCTACGAGGCCGGATTTCAGTTTCACCTGTACCGCGTCAAACGGATGGGCCGGTACAAATTCGGCGATAGCCTGGGTACCGTTGCTCAACAGGCTGAGTTTCACCAGCGGATCGCTGACGGTCACAGAATCCTGCGGAGCATTGCCATTATAAGTGGTCAGCTGAACACCGCCCAGCAGTGAAGCAGACAATACCACACTTGGATCGGAAAGCAGTACCCTTACGGTATCGCCAGGAGCGGAGAGGCCGTTAAAGCCTGCTTTTTCCCATACCTCTGCATTCAGTACACCGAGGTTGATCACGAGAGAAGAGTAGGTGCTGGCATCATTGTCCACTGCCAGCTGCGGGTTGTATACATTGCCCAGCACCAGGAGACCACTGCCACCAATAGTTTGGGTAGTGGCGCCTTCGCAAGGTACTTGTGTTGGAGTAGTAAACTGTCCGTATACCACTACTACCGGCACGCGGATAGAAGAGCAGGAACCGCTGATGGATGCTTTCACCCAATAAGTCACGGTGCCTGGCGTGTTCTGAGTAGGCGGTGCGTAAGTCGGACCGGTGAACAGGCTGTCATTGCCGGCCTGGCTGCCATACCAGGTGAATGTCACGTTGGCGGCATTGGAGCTGGCTTTCAGAACGGCTTGTGTACCGATGTTGACAGAATCAGGATTAGGCGTTACCACCGGTGCGCTCAGCGAAGCAGAGATCACGATGTGGAATGCCTGTCTTGGAGAAACAGTACCGCAGGCGCTCATCGCTTCTACATAGAAGGTAGTGTCTTTGGTGATATTCGGTACATTAAATACATATCCGCTGTCGGTATTCAGTTTGGTTCCGCCAGTGGCCACATTGTACCAGTTGTAAGTAAGCTGGCTGTTCGGATTGGATACCGCCAGTGCTGCACTGGTACCTGGGCAGAGGTTCAGGGTCTGATCGGTGCCTGGTACAAGAGGAGCAGGAGATACAGTAACGGTTACGGGTATACGGTCAGGATTAGCGCAATTGTTGGCGCCCACCACCTGAACATAATAGGTAACCTTGCCTGGTGTTCTCAGGGTATCGGTGGTATAAGTATTCTGGCTGCTTAATACGGTGGTGCTGGTAGAATCAGCATACCAGCGTACGGTGGTGCCGGCAGCAGGTGTTACTGACAGGGTGGCTTTCTGGTTCACGCACACAGTATCCCCAGTACCACTAATAGTTGGGTTCGGATAGAGCACGCGTGCGCCATAGATATCAATAGCATTGAGCAGATTGAGCGTGCCGGTGAGCCTTACTTCCACGCGGTCATAAGTTCCGGTAGCGCCTACGGTGGCGTTGAACTGCTGACCGCTCAGCAGACGCAGCGTCAGCAGGTTGGCCAGTGTATCTGCTTTCACAGCAGTAGCGCCATTGTATTGAGTGATCACGATACCGCCAAACAGGCTTACATCGGCCAGGCCGCCCGGAGCTGCCATGGTCAGGCGGATGCTGTCGCCTGCGGCTCCCGGGTTCGGGAAGATGAGCTGTTGGTATACAGCACCTCCGAGTAAACCTACTGGTACACTCAGGGTGGTGAAGTTTGTTTTAGAACTGTCGATGTCATTGGTCGGATTCTGTACGGAGCAGAGGATACAACCAAGGGTAGTACCGGAAACCTGGCTGGTAGGCACATTACAATCCGGAGAAGGAATAACCGGACCGGTCACTACTACGTCTACACGTACCCGTGCAGAAGAGCAGGCGCCAGGAACGCTTACGGCAGCGAAGTAGCTGTAAGTGCCCGGATTATTAAACGGACCCACCACGAAGCTGGTACCGGTACCGGCAATGGTGGTAGTCGTAGAATCAGCGTACCAGTTAATTACCGCGCCTGGAACAGGTGAAGCGGTGAGCGTTGCCTGTTGGCCGGTCGCCACTACAACAGTGCCGGTCACCACTGGTGAAGCCGGAGCGTTCACCACATTTACCACAGCAGGTTTCAAGGCACCTGCTGCATTTTCACAACGGCCTGCGCCGCTTACAGCCACGTAGTAAGTATAATTGCCAAGGGCAAGGCCAGTGATGGTGAGATTACCTACGCTGTCTAATGCATAGTGTACCGCGCCTTCTGTCAGGCCATTGGTGATAGGTGTTGTTTTATTCGCGTCTTTATACCAGGTGAATACCGGGTTGGTAACGGTGGTAGAAGTGGGTTTCAGCATGGCGGCACCGCTAACACAGCTGTGGGTGGTATCGGCCAGGTTGATGTCTGCCGCAGTGCTCAGCGGATTTACCACTACTGTCACCGGTATACGGTCAGGGTTAGCGCAATTGTTGGCGCCCACCACCTGCACGAAGTAGGTTACTTTACCAGGTGTTCTCAGGGTATCAGTGGTATAAGTATTCTGGCTGCTTAATACAGTATTGCTGGTAGAATCAGCGTACCAGCGTACGGTAGTGCCGGCAGCAGGTGTTACTGACAGGGTTGCTTTCTGGTTTACGCACACGGTATCTCCAGTACCACTGATAGTTGGGTTCGGATAGAGCACGCGTGCGCCATAGATATCAATAGCATTGAGCAGATTGAGCGTGCCGGTGAGCCTTACTTCCACGCGGTCATAAGTTCCGGTAGCGCCTACGGTGGCGTTGAACTGCTGACCGCTCAGCAGACGCAGCGTCAGCAGGTTGGCCAGTGTATCTGCTTTCACAGCAGTAGCGCCATTATATTGAGTGATCACGATACCGCCAAACAGGCTTACATCGGCCAGGCCGCCCGGAGCTGCCATGGTCAGGCGGATGCTGTCGCCTGCGGCTCCCGGGTTCGGGAAGATGAGCTGTTGGTATACGGCACCTCCAAGTAAACCTACTGGTACACTCAGGGTCGTGAAGTTGGTTTTAGAACTGTCGATGTCATTGGTCGGATTCTGCACGGAGCAGAGAATACAACCAAGGGTAGTACCGGAAACCTGGCTGGTAGGCACATTACAATCCGGAGAAGGAATAACCGGACCGGTCACTACTACGTCTACACGTACCCGTGCAGAAGAGCAGGCGCCAGGAACGCTTACGGCAGCGAAGTAGCTGTAAGTGCCCGGATTATTAAACGGACCGACCACGAAGCTGGTACCAGTACCGGCAATGGTGGTAGTAGTGGAATCAGCGTACCAGTTAATTACCGCGCCCGGAACAGGTGAAGCGGTGAGTGTTGCCTGTTGGCCGGTCGCCACTACAACAGTGCCGGTCACCACTGGTGAAGCCGGAGCATTCACGATGCTTACCACAGCAGGTTTCAGTGCGCCTGCCGCGTTTTCACAACGGTTGGAGCCGGTAACGGCTACATAATAAGTATAGTTGCCAAGGGCCAGACCGGTGACGGTGAGGTTACCCACGCTGTCTAGTGCGTAGTGTACCGCGCCTTCTGTCAGGCCGTTGGTGATGGCGGTGGTTTTATTCGCGTCTTTATACCAGGTGAATACCGGGTTGGTAACCGTGGTAGAAGTAGGTTTCAGCACCGCAGTATTGCTAACGCAACCAAGGGTGGTATCTGCCAGGTTAATGTCTGCCGCAGTACCCAGTGTATTCACAGTAACTACAACGGGTATACGATCAGGGTTAGCGCAATTGTTGGTGCCTACCACCTGTGCCCAGTAAGTTATGGTACCAGGGGTATTGAGTACCGGCGTAGTAAACGGATTGCTGGTGCTCAATACTGTAGTGGTAGTAGAATCCGCGAACCACTGGATGCTGGTGCCCGGTGCCACGGTAGCGGAAAGGGTGGCAGTGGAACCAAGACAGGCTTTTACATTTCGTACCAGTGCGGTTGGGTTAGGGCTGATGATGCGTGCACCATATATATTGACGGTATTCAGCAGGTTCAGCGTGCCGGTCATTTTCACTTCCACGCGGTCGAAGGCGCCGACGGCAGGAATAGTCACATATCCCCTGGTAGAGGAAAGCAGTGAAATATGCAGCAGGCTGCCCAATGTGTCTCTTGTCACCACATTGGTGCCATTAGCTACTGTCAGCACTACGCCGCCCAGCAGGGAGACATTGGCCAGACCATCCGGGAATTCCAGATCAAACCGCACACTGTCTGTCGCTGCGCCTGGTTGCGGGAAGATGAGCTGTTCGAAAGCAGACCCACCCAGCAGACCGACCGGAACGCTCAGTTGTGAGAAGTTGGTCGGATCACTGTCCACCGCGTTGTTCGGATTGTTCACCGCACAAAGCACACAACCGAGGGTAGTGCCCCATGCGCTGGTGGTAGGTGCATTACAGGAAACCGGAGCGCCGCCTGTTGTAACGGTGACATCTACACGAATTCTGGCGGAGGAGCAACCACCCGGCAGCCGTACGCCTACAAAGTAGGTATGTACTCCTGCTGTGGGGAATGATCCGATGTTGTAAGACGGGCCAGTAGCAACCGCGGCCAGTGTAGTATCAGTGTACCATTCAATGGTGCCGGCAGGAGCGGAGGCCGTCAGCGTGATGGGTTGATTGACAACTGCAGAAACGCCGGTAGCTGTTACCGGAGGAACAGGGCTGGTACCGACAGTAACAGTAGCAGCAGCGAGCGCGCCGGCCTGGTTTTCACAATGGGTGCTGTCTGTGATACTAACATAGAAGGTAGTAGACGGAGCAGTAAGTCCGGTGATGGTGAGTTTGCCCGCAGCGTCTATAGCGTAGCTGATGGCCCCTTCTACCAGACCATTGGTGATCTGGGTGGTTTTATTGATGTCTTTATACCATTTGAAGGTAGGTGTACCGGAAGGATTGGTAGCAGAAGGTGTAATGGTAGCGACATTTGCGCAGACCGCGGTAGTAGGCGGTACAGTAATGTCGGCTGCAGTAGCGTATTTATTGACCTGGACTGTCACCAGTGCTTTCGCTGATTCAGAAGCGGAGCATGTTTTCAGCATGGCAGATACATAATACCGGAAAGAACCGGCAGTAGCCCCCGAAGCGGTAAAGCTGGAACCAGTTCCCACAATGTTGGTTTGAGTAGAATCGTACCAGGTATAGTTATAATTGACATTATCAGGATTGCTTACATTCAGTACTACATCCGTACCGAGACAGGTGGTCTTAAGAACGCCGCCTGCAGAAACCGGGGCAGGGGACAAGCGTTGAATCTCATGTATATTTAATGCAGCAAGCGCACTGACAATTGCCCCGAATCTCACCTGAATATGGTCAAATGGTCCGCTTGAAGCAAACGAAAGCGTTTGTATGCTACCGGACCCTTGCAACAGATCCAGGCGAAGCAGATTGCTGTTGCCTGGAATACTATCAACGACGGTACCGCCATTATAGGTTAGAATGGTTATCGAATTTAATAGCTGAAGCGTTAGTAATGTGCCTGGATTCGAGACGACGACCCTGACCGAGTCTCCCGTCTTGGACAATCCGGGGTAGATGGCAGTAATTTGCGCCTGTCCGGCAGCTGCCAGTGCAGTCTGCATGGTAGCATATGTAGAGATGTTGTTGTCTATTGCATTTTGTGCATTGGTAACTCCTCCTAATGAAGCGAGGCCCAGATCGGCTGTAGCACCGGTGAGCACATCAATGGGGGTGTTACAGGCTATAGTGCCGGTAGCAGGTTTATTATAATATGCAGCGTATACTTTCAGGCTTAATGCCGCAGAGAGCAATCCTGCGTCAATTGTTACGCGTACCCTGTCGTATGCTGCTCCCGGTGCAGGAACGAACACTTCTGCCTGATTGCCGCTTACGAGGAGGTTCAGCAACGTCCCGGCAACATTGGCCGGAGTACCTACCGGCGTAGAACCGTTATACGCCTGTACCTTAATTGCACTTGCCAGGCCAAGAGACAGCAGTGTTCCGCCGGTACCGATTTTCACGATGGCGGGGTCAGTCGCTGAAGGTGTCTGGCCGGCGGGGAAGATCACTTCCTGGTAGATAGTTGCCAAAGCGGCGACGCCGGCATTGATTACTGATCCGGTTTGCAGAAAGTTGCCGGTGACGTCCCTGGCGCTGTCAGGGTTAGCCACACTACAAATAAGGCAAAGGCCTGTGGCTGCATGCGCTTCGCTGTTCGCATATACACGTTGCGTCTGTGTTTGCGCCATGGCCGGCTGTGCTATCATCCCGAAGGTCATCAACAGTAAGAGCAGGTTTCCCAATAACCGGGTATGCCTTTTGAAGAATAGTGACACGGCTGTGTTCAAGGCACTTTTTGCCCTGGATTGGGTGATAGGGGCAGCAATAAAAGGGCAATTAGGAGTAGTGTTTGAATGCATAGCACCAGATATTAAAATAAAACGATATTCATTTTGCAATGAATTACAAATTACTCTGGCGGCAGGATAGGTTACGACGTGGCTACATGACAATGATGGAAAAGTGAGGTGATAGATGTATCCCACTTTCAATCATATGTTAAAGGTTTGCAAAAACGTTACGAATGTATAGTGAAGAAGGGGATAAAAGGTGGTTCATTTTAGTTCATTTTGGGCGGCAGTGTCCCTTTCATTCATTGGCAGATTCAGCTGTTCAATTTGTTCATTTTGATGACGACGGTCATCTTTTTTATGTCCTGACATTTATCCGGGCAGGTGGGAACCGGGCTGACGGGTAAATTTTTTTATTTTTCTTCTGCTTTTTTTAGATACCCACCAGCGAAGGCCACCAGAGTTGACTTTCCATCTATCTAATTAATATACAATTATATTACACATAAAATAATAAACAAATAAATAACACAAAAGTATCTTTATTATAAATTCTCATATATATAATCATTTTTAAAATTTCCTGTTCATTTTGTTCATTTTGCTTTTTATAAATCTAAACCACTGACTCAGACGTACTTAATGAAGTATCGAAAATTCCTAATCCATTTATTGTCCCCTATGATTGATCTATCCTATGACTTCATCATGACACTGCAGAAAGAAGTATTGCGCAGATACGGTGTTGAAGTCATGTCATCGGCAGATTGCAAAAATCTGGCTCAGTCCATATTGGATAACACCACCAAACTGGTGAGTGAGACAACGCTCAAAAGGGTATTCGGATTTGCTGTTACACAACACAGCTTTTCGCGCTACACATTGAACACGCTCTCACAATATTGCCGGTTTAAGGACTGGGAGGATTTTCAGCAACATCATTATCAATTGCTCAACAGCGCCAGTCGCAGCAACCAGCAACTGGACACACGGAGATGGGATGAACTGAAAACCAAAGCGGATGCAGTATCCCACTACACTATCCTGACGCTTAAAAACCGTTCGGGAATAGCATTCCCGTTTACTGTTCCCCGAACGTTCTGTAATGCGCACATTGAGCGGTTCCTCGAAAGCGACTACGCTGCCACCGCCCTGATAGCCCCTTCAGGATGGGGCAAATCCGTGGCCCTGGTACACCTCGCCGAACACTTCTGGTTCTGCAGGGATGCCCGGTTTAAACACGACGTATGCTGGTTCATCCACGCACACGCCGCCGGCAGCCTGCTGCTCAAAGGCTTCTCCCTCGCCAATTGGCTGGACAACCAGATGGACCTCGGCAAAGGAGAAAACTTCCGCGAATACTTCTCCAGTCACTTTAATAATAAAGGTGGCCGGCTGATACTCATCATCGATGGCTTCGATGAAATCGCCGTTTCAGGAGATAAACTCAAACTATTATATACCAAGCTGGAAGACTTCGTTTATTCGAATGACCGCTACCCCTGGGTGAAAGTCATCCTTTCCATCCGCAGCAGCACCTGGTCAGAGATATTCCAGCACTCCCACCAATATCCGGCCTTCCGCCGGTACTGGTACCTGGGACCGGAAATGGACGAGGAAACAAACATCAACCTGCCCGCCCTCACGGAACAGGAAGTGAAGTCTGTGCTCTATAACCACCATTTTGACCCGTCCACCATCCGGATGTTCTCAGAGAGCTTCCTGCAGAAATTACGGAACCCGTATTACCTCCAGCTTTTCTGTCAGCTTAATACCGGACCAGACCAGAACTTTGTGGATGAACACCTCAGCCTGTTCGAGATCGTGTCGCGGTTTGTACAGAACCGCGTCTTCAACTCACAAAGCAATGCCTTTAAAATAAAGATCATAGAAAAGCTGCTGGCACAACTCGACTATGGCCGCAGCGGCATCTATATCGACAAGAGCAAACTGCTTAATCAAAACGCCGATCTGTTCCCTGCCTATAAGGAACTACTGGCAGATAACATCCTTGCGGAGGAAAACCTCAGCCAGGAAATCATGTTCCATGTAAAAGTGCGCTTCGCCCATACGTTCCTGCTGGAATACTTCGTAGCGATGCATTACCTCCAGCAAAGCAATCAGGAAATCAACGAAAACCTGCTGCGGAACATACTCGACCATCTGCCACAATCTCCTTACCGCATCGGGGTGTTCCGCTGGCTGCTCCGCTATGCGATCACCACCCGGCAAACGGAAGGCATCATCAAAATGTTCCATCTCCCGCTGGCAAACATCGAAAAATCACATCTGCTCGAATATCTCGTGCTTCATTATCAGCATGAAGGCAACAACCAGGTGGAACTGAAATCGATCTTCCCCGCAGGATTCTTCAAAAAGAACCCGCTCAACCAGATCATCAATGATGAATTCATGCACTTCCGCAAACGAAAAGTGCTGAATGCCCTGCTGGGACTGGCCGAAGCCCGGGAAGACAAACTCAAGATCCGCAACATGCTTTTCAGCATGGCATTGCTTCAGCTGGACGCAGAACAGTGCGAGCTGGAACTCAACAGCATCAAAAAGCTGTACAACGCAGATGAATTTGACGGAGAACTGTGGGTAACCCCTTACGAAATACTCCTCTTTATATATGAGTATCTCAAATTCGGTTTTGTGAACGAAGGCATCCGCGCCAAGATATACCAGTACCAACAGTATTGGGGCCATGCTTCCCGGCAGCAAATGTCTGTGGCACAGGAAATCGTATTCCGTAACATGGGCACCGCTTTCCTGCTGATGGAAGATTATGAGCACCTGCTCAACTTCACCCAGCGATTGTTCCAGGCATACCCGTCACTGCCTTACCGCAAAGCGGACTCCTTCCGCCTGATGCTGCTGCTATGGCAGGCGCAGGGGCATCTGGGAATGGGCAATATCAAATCTGCGGAAAGGATCTGCCGGCACGCCGACCAGGTCATCAAAAAATACTCCTCCGACTATTTCAGCGGAAAACACCTGGAATCATTCCAGAAACTGCTGCATGCCACGGTATATTATAATGAACACGAGTTCCATAAAGCGATCCGTGTGGCCGAAATAGCCATTGAACATGCACAGAAACTGGACCTGAAAATACTGGCGCTGATGAACTTCGCCCTGCTGAAGAACATTTACCGCGACCTGAACATGGACAAACAGATCACAGACACGCAACAACAAATAGAATTAATTCGCAACAGCACCTCCTTTAAACAGGCCATTCCAAATTTTGCGAAGTGATTATGGCATAATTTTGCTTTATTGCATAGCATAATGGCCATTGATGAAAGTAAATATTCAACGTCTACGCAATTGTTGCTCAATATATTGAGCCTGCTGACGTTGGCACCACTCGCACCTTTTATAAACCGGTTCCTCCCGCCCATTGTAGCGGGAGGCTTCCATATAGACCTGGCTGTGTCTTTCCTGATCAGCCTTCTGATAGTATTTGCCCTGAGATGGGTTTTCCGGCCTTTGATTATCCCCGCTTTCCTGGTGGTGTGCAGCGTGCTGCTGATCAACAAATATCGTGATGACTATACTTTCACGAATGTATTGAACGACTACAAAGGCATGGTGCAAGGCAACTGGGGCACAAAAGACAGCAAGCAGCTGGACATCCTCAGCTTGTACCCCCGTCGCGTGGAAAGCTACCGCGACAAAACCGTGCGGGGCATCAGGGAAAAAGTCAATTACCAGGACTCCGTGGTCCGCAACTTCTCCGTGAAGCACTCACTGGACTTTTACGACGAGTATTTTTATAAATACGGGAAGATCACCCGTTTCCTGTCTCTCTTCCGGTATATCAACGGCAATTTTAAATATGTCCTGGATTCCCGTCGTGACGAATATTTCGCCACGCCGCAGGAAACGATCCAGAATGGCCTTGGTGGCGACTGTGACGATCACTCCATCCTGATGACCTCCTGTCTTCAATCCATTGGGGCCCGCTGCCGTATCGTACTGATCAAAGGGCACGCCTATCCTGAGCTGTACTGCGGCGACAAAGAAGATTTTGAGATCATGAAGCAGGCCATTATCACCTTGTTTCCCAAACCCGTAATCAAAGAACTCTATTACCACGAATTGAAAGGGGAGTACTGGATCAACCTGGATTATACCGCCAGACATCCAGGCGGACCTTACATGAATGATAAAGTTTATGGGTTGATTGAGCTCTGATCTTTAAATTTGCGCCATGAGTAAATATAGCCGTATCCGGAAGCACCATGGTTTTTTCAGGTTTAAACGGGATTTTGAACAATACAGCCTCCGCAAAGCCAAAAGCTATGAGCTGCTTCTACACTGGCTTCACAGCAAACTGAACCGTAGTCAGTTCCTGCTGCTGTCCGGTATTCTCGTGGGCTGCTCTGCCGGCCTGGCAGGAGTGGTGCTCAAAATGCTGGTACACTATATCCACTACGTTATTACCTACAAGGTACACTTCAGTACCCAGGTGATCTTTTACGTTGTCTTTCCCTTTCTGGGGATTGTACTGACCACCCTGATCGTTATTTTCTTTTTCAAGGGTCAGTCCCGCAAAGGGATTCCGGCCATTCTGCACGAAATTGCGCAAAACTCCAGCCTTATCCCCCCGGTGAAAATGTATTCGCAGATACTGCAAAGTGCCGTCACCGTTGGCCTGGGTGGCTCTGCCGGGCTGGAAAGCCCTATTGCCGTTACCGGCGCGGCACTGGGCTCGAACTATGCCCGGACGTATTCCCTGGGGTACAAAGAGAGGACGTTGCTGCTGGCCGCTGGCGCTACAGCGGGTATTGCCTCTGCCTTTAACGCCCCCATCGCCGGGATGATGTTTGCCTTTGAAATTTTACTGACAGGCGTTGTGTTTTCCGATTTCATGCCATTGGTGGTGGCCGCCGTCTGCGGCAGCCTGTTATCGAAGATCATTCTCCAGGAAGAAGTGCTCTTTCATTTTGAATCACGCACCCCCTTCAACTATCATAACGTACCTTTTTATATTGTCCTCGGCCTGCTGTGCGGTTTCTACGCGCGTTACTTTGTGGTGTTATCGAAGAAAGTAGAACATTTCTTTAAGCACCTGCAATGGAGCGCGTTGCGTAAAGCCATGCTGGGTGGCGTATTGGTGTCCATCCTTTGCGTGGCGATGCCGCCGTTGTTCGGCGAGGGCTACACGGTCGTAAAATCATTGGCCGGAGGTCATGGCGAAACCATTCTGCAAAACAGCTTCTTCGGGTACTTCCCACCACAAAGCTGGATGCTGCTGGTATTCACCGGTTGCGTATGCCTGCTGAAAGCGTTTGCCACGTCCATCACCATCCAGAGCGGTGGCAATGGGGGCAATTTTGCGCCCTCCCTTTTTGCCGGCGGGTTCCTGGGATTCTTTTTTGCGATGCTCTGTTCTCAGATAGGTTTCACTGATGTACCGGTCACCAATCTCGTAATTGTAGGCATGGCTGGCGTGATGGCGGGTGTGATGTATGCTCCGCTGACTGCCATTTTCCTGATTGCAGAATCCAGCTCCGGGTATGATTTGTTTATCCCCCTGATGATTGTTTCCACCACTTCGTACCTGATGGCCAAATGGTTTTCCCCTATCTCACCAGAGCTTACCGAGCTGGCCAAAGAAGGTAAAGTCTTTACCAAAGCGCACGACAACAACATCCTGCTGATGCTGAAGATGCAGGACCTCGTGGAACAGGACATCCAGCGGGTGGATATCAGCAGCAGTCTGCGGGAGCTGATAGAACTCGTGAAAGACGGGCACCGTAATATCATTGCCGTTGTAAGTCAGCAGGACAAACTGGAAGGCATCATCACGCTCGATGACATTCGTCCCATCATGTTCAGTCCGGACCTATATGATACCATCACGGTTAAGAAATTAATGAAAGCTCCGCCGGCAGTAGTATCTTTAAAAGACAACATTACGCTGGTGCTCAAAAAATTTGATGAGGCACATGTTTGGAACTTGCCGGTAGTGCAGGACAAAAGGCTGATGGGGTTTGTTTCCAAATCACGTATACTGAATAAGTACCGGTTATTGTTACAGGAATATTCCGAAGGATAGACACATCAAAATATGGCGCGGGTATTAATCAATTTTGCACATCCTGCATTGGAAAAATCCAGGGTGCATAAGCAGCTGCTGGCCACCATCAGGGGTATCAAGGGTATTACCATCAACGATTTGTATGAATGGTACCCGGATCTTGACATTGACGTGGCCAGGGAACAGCAATTGCTCGAAAAGCATGATATCATTCTCTTACAGCATCCTTTTTACTGGTATAGTGCTCCGGCCATTATCAAGCAGTGGCTGGACCTGGTGCTGGAACACGGCTGGGCATACGGACATACCGGCAAAGCTTTGCAGGGAAAGTATTTCGGCAATGTGATTTCTGCCGGAAGCTCAGAAAGAAACTATCAGCCTGAAGGCATCCATCAGTATCCGGTACATCAGTTTCTGTTGCCGTATTCACAGACCGCTGCATTGTGCAACATGCAATATGCCGCTCCTTATGTGATTTACGGCGTACACCGCATGGACATAGAAGATATACGTACGGCTGCGGAGCAATACCGTCATATGCTGGAGTTGCTGCGCGACGACAAGATAGATCCGGCAGCCCTGCCACGGCTGACTTACATGAACGAGGCATTACAACTTCCATCCCAAACCCGCTCCATATGAACCAACATTCGCTGCTATTTCAGTCAATGGTATACCTGGCCGCCGCCATTGTGTTTGTGCCGCTCGCCAAGAAAATGGGGCTGGGCGCCGTATTGGGCTACCTGATAGCCGGCGTGATCATTGGCCCGTCTGTCATGGGCTTCATTGGTAAAGAGGGAGAAGACATTATGCATTTCGCCGAGTTTGGCGTGGTGATGATGTTATTTCTTATCGGGATGGAGCTGGAGCCAACATTGTTATGGCGGTTACGGACATCCATTCTGGGGCTGGGAGGGCTCCAGGTGCTGGGCAGTGCCGCTGCCATCGCCGGTCTGGCTTACCTGCTGGGACAGCCATTCAACGCTTCACTGGCGTTGGGCATGATCCTGTCATTGTCATCAACCGCTATTGTGTTGCAAACGCTCAATGAAAAAGGGTGGATGGGCACTGCCGCGGGGCAGAGCGCCTTTTCCGTGTTGTTGTTCCAGGACATCGCGGTTATCCCGATGCTGGCCATTTTCCCGCTGCTGGCCAGTGGCGCCGCTAATACTGCCGATCTGCATGAATCGTCGTTGCGCGACAATCTTCCGGCATGGGGACAAACACTCGTTGTACTGGGGGCTGTAGCATCTATTATTATTGCCGGCCGTTATCTTGTCAATCCGCTGATGCGTATCATTGCCCGCACGCGTGTAAGGGAACTGTTTACCGCCATGGCCCTGTTAATGGTGGTGGCTATTGCCGTGCTAATGAACCTGGTAGGCTTAAGTTCCGCGCTGGGTGCTTTTCTGGGCGGTGTAGTGCTCGCCAACAGTGAATACCGTCATGAGCTGGAAAGTGACATAGAGCCCTTCAAAGGTTTGCTGCTGGGACTATTTTTCATTGCTGTAGGCGCTTCCATTGATTTTACCCTTATCATGGAAGAGCCGTTGTTGATATTTGGGCTTGTGCTGGGCCTGATGTTAATCAAAGCGGCGGTGTTGATGATATTGGGGAAGGTATTCAAACTAAGTACAGACCAGAACCTGCTGTTTGCTTTTGCGTTGGCCGACATTGGTGAATTTGCCTTTGTGCTGCTGGCTTTCAGCAACCAGGTGAGATTGATCGATGCCAGGCTTTCCGCGATGCTGACCGCTATTGTGGCCATCAGTATGGCGTTGACGCCGCTGATTATGTTATTGTATGAGAAAGTGGTACAGCCGCGGTTTACCCGTCAGATACCGAAGCAGGATGAGCGGTCTTCCGATGAAATACATGAAAAGAACCCGGTGATTATTGCGGGCTTTGGGCGCTTTGGTAGTATGACCGGGCGTTTCCTGCGGGCTAACGGCATCAAATGTACCATCCTTGATATGGATTCCGACAGGGTGGACGCCTTGCATAACCTGGGCATTAAAGTATATTATGGCGATGCCTCCCGGTACGACCTGCTGGCGGCTGCCGGCGCTGCCGACGCCAAACTGCTGATTGTGGCTACTGATCAATATGAGCAGACACGCCAGATCGTGGAACTGGCCCAGAAATATTTTCCGCATTTGCAGCTGCTGGTGAGAGCGCAGCAGGTGGAAGACAGTTTTGAGCTGATGGACCTGGGCGTATTGCATATTTACCGCGAAACGGTGGACACCTCACTGCGCATGGGCGCTGACGCCCTCCGGATGCTCGGTGCACGTGCCTATCACAGCGAAAGGGCGGCGCGGACTTTCTTCCGGCAGGATGAACGGACGCTGAAGGGCTTATCGGCTACGCGCGACGATAAAAAACAATACCTCATCAGTATGCGGGAGCGTATCGAAGAGATGGAGAAACTCATTGCCTCTGACCGTATCAAGACCTGGCTGGACGAAGGGCAGGGCTGGGACCCGGAATCTGTCCGGGATGAAGTTCGCGGTGAAGCAGAAAGCTGATTATTGGATGTGGTGGATGATCAGTTCCGCCACGTGGTGCAACAATTCGACGTCTACCGGGCGGCTATGGTCGTGCATGGGCTTATCGGAAATGGCCCGCACGTAACCTTCTTCATCTGGCTCAAAACTAATTTCGTGTTCAGCGATGACGACTTTATATATGGTTTTGTAGGTCTGGTGTACGGTGTTCACTTCCAGAATATGAGGGTGGCCCTTATATTCAAACTTAAGCGTGAAGGTATCTGTTGCCATTGGTTACTGCCGTTGTAGGGCTCAGGCTTCTTTTTCGCTGTGCTGCTGATGATAATAACGCTTGATCCTGTTTTTTTCATCGCGGGAAAGCTGATGAATGAACCACAGGGAAAAATAAGCCAGTCCGCTAATGATAAATATGTATCCTATGAATCCCAGTGTGTGGAAAATCCGAAACCACATCCAGTCATTCGTGTAGGCGTACTGCGCTAAGATAGCTAAAATCACACCTGCCAGCATCAGAACAATTGCTATTTTTTTCATCGGGGGTAAAATTTGGGATAAAGAATACGATCTGCGGAATCACGCGACAAACAAAATGCCATTACCATATCTACGGTACAACAACGACATACGGATGTTGTTCATGCAGATATTTTTCTACATAACGTATACGCTATAACGAAGGAGTGGGGAATATTGTTACAGTTGCAGGCGGATATGTAACTTATTCAGTCCTTTTACCACAAATAACATGGCTACTGCGAAACACATACACCATATAATGCCAGGCAGGCCCTGCTCTAAAACAGCCGGTAGCCTTAGTCCTAATGCTATCATTCCGAAATACACAATATCCGGCAGAATATAGGTGAGCAGTGGATTAGCCCCCGCAGGCCTAAAGAAGGAAGTCCATCTGCTGAAATGTTTTACATCTATCAAAAAATACAAAAGTGAAAAAACGGCCACACAAATAGCCGCACAATACAGGCACCAGCTGGGTGTAGCCTGGATCTTGGATAATTTATAGGCTGGCCTCAACCAGGCACCGGCGATCAACAGCACCGCACAAAATCCTGTAACCCTCGATATCAGGCGGCTGCCGGTCAGTCCCAGGTCTTCATCAAAATAAAACAAAGTCAACAGCATCCCGCACAACACGATGGCTGTATGTGCTGCATTACCGCTCTGCGATGCCAGCCAGCTCCATTCGCTTTTTTGGGCAAAGGGTTGTCTGCATACAATATAATAACCGATACACACCGCGATCATCAGGAAGATAGCACTGTGGTTTCCTTTAAAGAGCTGGTAAATGATGCAGGCATAGAGGTATGCCCAACCGATCAGTCCCAGTATGCCCCACCACTGCGGCGTGAGATAATGCGTTCCATCATCGCCGCCTCGGAAAATCACTGCCAGGACGATCAGGACAACAGCACCGATGCCTTTCATCATCCAGCTGATCCATTTTTGTTTAAAAGTGTACACATTCCAAACCAGTATCACACTGCCGTAAAATAACAGCGCCCACAACGCCCTGCTGATACCTGTTGCCGAAGGGTTGAGATCACCGGTATTTACCATAAACACCCCCAGCACCAATAGTCCCAGCGTGCGCCACAGGATATGTTTCTGCAACTGCCAGAAGCTGTCGCCTTTATTCAGCCGGCTATTGATAGCGAAAGGGATGGACATGCCCACGATAAAGAGGAAGGCAGGGAACACCACGTCCACGAAAGTCATCCTGTCTTCATCAGCGTGAGCGTGCTGCATCCAGGAAGGGATACCGGCAACGCCGGCAACGCTGTTGACAAAAATCATTACCAGGATAGTGATTCCACGGAAAGCATCGATAGACAGAATACGGCCGGTGGAGAGTTTATTGATCATAGGGGAAAAGTGGTTGACTATCTTCCAAAGTACAATATAAAACTGACAGTATTAAGCCTATTTTAATCGGCCGCTGGTCAAAAAAATTTATCTTTCCGGCCATAAACCAATTCACACTTATGAGGAAATACCTGCTCACAGGCGTCAGCATCGCTGGCATCGCATGCATCGCCGCCTGCAACCAGGGCCAGTCGACGGCCGATAAACAACAGGCCACTCCCGACATCCTGGCTGCCAACATAGACAGCACCGTCAACCCCGGACAAGATTACTTTGATTATGTCAACGGCGGGTGGATCAAACGTAACCCTATCCCTGCGGAATACAGCTCCTGGGGCATTGGTAACCTGGTACAGGAAGAGCTGTACAAACGTCTCCGTCTCATCAATGAACAGGCTGTGGAAAAACCGGGCGATGATATTTCCCGTAAAATCGCGGCCTTCTGGAAAAGCGGAATGGACTCCGTTGCCATCAACGCAGCAGGTATTAAACCTATCGAGGCTGACCTCAAAGCCATCGATGCTGTTAGCAACACACAGGAGCTGGTAGCCCTGGCCGCACAGCAGAACATCTTCACCAACGCCATGTGCAGCCCGTACATCGCGCAGGATGCCAAGAACAGTGAAGCCATGGCCCTGCAGTTTTATCAGGGCGGTCTTGGTTTACCTAACCGTGATTATTACTTCAACACCGACGAACGCACCACAAAAATAAGGCAGGCTTACCCTGCGCATATCGCGAAAATGCTGCAGTTCACCGGCATGGACAGTACCGCAGCCAAAGCTGCTGCTGCCAGCGTAGTACAGCTGGAAACCATACTGGCCAAGTCGAGCCGCAAACTGGCCGACCTCCGCGATCCCGAAGCCAACTATCATAAAATGGCCGTTTCCCAGCTGAATAAAATAGCCGGCAACATTGACTGGGCGGCCTTTATCAAACAACAAGGCATTAACAGTCACGCAGATACGATTATTGTTGGTCAGCCGGAATTCTATACCGCCCTTAGCAACGCTATCAAATCGCAGCCGCTGGACGCATGGAAGAACTATCTCAAATGGCACCTGATCAATAGCACCGCTTCTGCTCTCAGCGATAACATTGCCTCCACAGACTTCGCTTTCTACGGCACTTTGTTAAAAGGGCAGGAGAAACAGAAGCCACGCTGGAAACGTGTGCTCGACGCTGAAGAGGGTGCTATGGGCGAAGCACTTGGCCAGCTGTTCGTAAAAGAATTCTTCAACGCTACCGCGAAAAAAAGATACGAGACCCTCGTGGAAGATATCCGCGGCGCACTCAAAACACGTATCGAAAACCTTACCTGGATGAGCGACAGCACAAAGCAGAAAGCGCTGTACAAACTGTCTAAAATCACCAAGAAAGTAGGTTACCCGGATAAATGGAAAGACTTCTCCGCCATGGCCATCAAGGAACAATCATATGCTGAGAATGCAAGAGCAGCGCAGCAATGGTGGCACAACTACCAGGTCAGCAAACTGGGCAAACCGGTAGACCGTACCGAATGGGACATGACACCGCAGACATATAACGCCTACTACAATCCCAGCAACAATGAAATTGTACTGCCGGCAGGCATCTTCACCGTTCCCGGCAAACGTGACGAAGAGCTCGACGATGCACTCGTATATGGTTATGCCGGCGCTTCCACCATCGGCCACGAAATTACCCATGGCTTTGATGACGAAGGCCGCCAGTTTGACGCAGAAGGTAACCTGAAAAGCTGGTGGACCAAAGAAGACGAAGCGAAATTCAATCAGCGTGCAGCCGTGATGGTGAAACAGTTCAACTCCTACCTGGTAGTGGACACCCTGCACATCAACGGTAAAGCCACGCTCGGCGAAAATATCGCAGACCTTGGCGGTATCCTGCTGGGATGGGACGCATTCCAGAAAACAGCACAGTTTAAAAAGAATGAACCTATCTCCGGTTATTCTCCCGCACAACGCTACTTCATGGGTTATTCCCTCGGTTGGCTGAGCCATACCAAAAAAGAAGAACTGGCCAGGAGAGTGCTCGTTGATGTGCATTCACCTGCTAAATTCAGGGTGAACGGACCTTTCAGCGATGTAGACGCTTTCTATAAAGTGTACAACCTGAAAGAAGGTGATGGCATGTGGAGAGCGGACAGTTCACGGGTACGCATCTGGTAATATCATTTTATACATTTCAAAAACCTGATTGGGATTCCTTTCCAGTCAGGTTTTTTTTATTTGTCTGAAAGCCGTCACTCTACATATTGCGCGAACTATTGCCTATCTTGGGAGCATATTTTGGAATTGGATTGCTAAATTAACTTTGGAGCTATAGAGAAATGGGACGTTCATTCAATCATGGGCGACGGAAACCGGTCGCGCACTTTTTTACCATTGCTATTATTGGGGTATTTGCTACTTGTGCCAGTATTAAAAACATATCGGCACAAACTTTTTCAGAAGCCTTCAAACCATTTACCGGCAAGCCCCGCCACTATGTATGTTATCATACATCCGACAGTGTGGCCATTGATGGCCGGTTGTCGGAAAAAGCATGGAGCCAGGTGCCCTGGACAGACGATTTCACCGATATTGAAGGAGATGCCAAACCCGCGCCACCGCTTCGTACCCGCGTAAAAATGATGTGGGACCAGCACTACCTTTACATTGCGGCGGTGATGCAGGAACCGCACATATGGGCCACTCTTAAGGATCATGATGCCATCATATTTCAGGACAATGATTTTGAAGTGTTTATTGATCCCGATGGTGACACTCATCAGTATTTTGAGCTGGAAATCAACGCCTACAATACTGTTATGGACCTGTTTATGAACAAACCATACCGGCATGGTGGCAACGCATTGCTCAACTGGGATACTAAAGGACTTAAGACCGCCGTTCATATTAACGGCACCCTCAATCAACCCAACGACAAAGACCAGGAATGGACCGTGGAAATGGCCATACCGTTTAATGCACTGCGTTTCTTCAACGATGTGCAACGCCCTTCCGATGGCAGTACCTGGCGTATCAATTTTTCCCGGGTGGAATGGGACACCAATATAAAAGATGGCCGGTATGTGAAGCTGAAAAAGCCGGAAAACAACTGGGTATGGTCTCCGCAGGAAATCATCAACATGCATGCCCCTGAAAGGTGGGGATACCTGCAGTTCAGCACACAATCCACCAGCGAAGCAACCGCTCCATTCCGGATGCCGGTCGCCGAACCTGCCAAACGCCTGCTGTGGCATGTCTTCCATGAGCAGATGCGTTATCAGGAGCAGCACGGCAAATTTGCCGCCACCCTTGAAGCGCTGAAAGTGCCTGCCAGACAAACCGCCGCCGATGGCGTTACTTACACACTGCTGCTGGAAGGCATTAGCTCCCAGTTTACCGCCTCCGTCAAAGGCGGCAAATTAGACGGTACGATTTATATTAACCAGGAAGGTCGTATCTATACTAACAGAAAATAACGGTTATGAATAAACGTAAATTCATCAAAGCAATGGGACTGGGCAGTCTGGCGCTGGCAAAACCGGTACTGCCCGTGATGGTGACCGGTGCAACAGAACAGCCGCAGTCCATGGAAAAAATAGGGATACAGCACCGGGTATGGATCAATCCAGATCCGAAGGAGAAAGCAGCCGATCTGCAAAAACGTTATGCCACTTACCGCAAAGCGGGCATCACGGACCTTTTCTTTGAGGCAGACAGCGAAGTACACTTTAAAGCAGCCAAAGCTGCCGGCATTAAAGCGCACCGCTGGATGTGGACGATGAACCGCGGCGAGAAAGAGTTGCTGGCAAGTCATCCCGAATGGTATGCTGTAAACCGCAAAGGGGAGTCCTGCGCCAATCATCCGCCGTATGTGGATTACTACCGCTGGTTATGTCCCAGCAAACCCGAAGTGGTCAACTATCTGAAATCGCAGGTAGAACAGGCGCTGGCCAAAAACTATGTAGATGGTATCCACCTGGATTATGTTCGTTTCTGCGACGTGATACTGCCGGTAAACCTCTGGAGCAAATACGGCATCGACCAGTCGAAGGAGTTACCGGAATACGATTTCTGCTATTGCCAGGATTGCCGCAGCGCCTACAAATCCGCCTATGGCAAAGATCCGCTGGAGATAGAGCATCCTGATCAAAGCCCTTCCTGGCGTAAATTCCGCTATGACCGTATCACCAACGTGGTAAAGAATCTGGCGCAGGTAGCCCGGCAACATAAAAAGCCTATTTCCGCCGCTGTGTTTCCGACGCCGGAAATTGCCAAACGTATTGTACGGCAGGACTGGACCAACTGGCCGTTGAATGCTGTTATGCCGATGATCTACCATGGCTTCTACCGGGAAAACATCACCTGGATTGGGGACGCGGTGGCCGAGGGCGTAAAAACCCTGCATGGTGCCTTTCCATTGTATGCCGGGTTGTTCCTCCCTGATTTCAATAATAACTACAGTGATCTGCGTGAAGCCGTGAAACTGGCCATAGACAATGGAGCGGCAGGGGTATCCATTTTCGGCAGCATGACGCCGGAAGTATTACAGGTATTAGGAGAAAGCGTATAAAATAAATACATAAAAAACGGGCTGTTTAATTTCTTAAACAGCCCGCTTCTTTTTTGCAGTATGCTTACAGATTGTTGGCTGGTCTGTCTGCAACCGCCTTACCAAAATTGACATTAGGTTTGTTACCCATGGTCACCACCATCGTACCACCTTTTACAAGGTCCTGGTGTGTGATGAAGCTCTTCGTATATGGCTTCCCGTTAAGCGTAACGCTCTGTATATAAATATTCTCTTTGCTATTGTTGATGGTTTGTACGGTAAACGTTTTACCGCCCTGCAGTTTCACCGTCGCTTTGTCAAACAGCGGACTTCCCATCACATACACGCCATTGGCGGGGTTTACCGGGTAGAAGCCCAGGGAAGAAAACACATACCAGGAAGACATTGCGCCACAGTCTTCATTACCGGCAAGGCCTTCCGGTTGGTCGAAGTAGAAATCCTTCATCACCTGTCTTACTTTCTCTGCTGTTTTCCACTGGTTGCCGGCGAAAGCGTACATGTACGTTACGTGATGGCTGGGCTCATTACCATGAGCGTACATGCCGATCAGGCCGGAGATATCGTTGGATGCCTCTGCGCCCATATCTCCCTTCGCTGTGAAGAGGCTGTCCAGTTTGCGGGTAAAAGCTTCGTCGCCACCCATCAGGCTGATCAGTCCTTCCACGTCCTGTGGCACCAGCCAGGTGTATTGCCAGCCGTTACCTTCGGTGAAGTCGCCTTTCTCGTGGATAGAGTTGAACGGATCATATGGTGTTTTAAAGCTGCCGTCGCTCATACGCGGACGTACAAATTTAATGGTGCTGTCGAAGTAGTTTTTATAGTAGGCGGCGCGTTTTTTATAGTATTCGTAGTCTTCCGTTTTGCCCATTTTTTTAGCCATGGCAGCGATGCACCAGTCATCGATAGCATATTCCAGGGCTTTGGACACTGATTCATATTCTTTATCAGCCGGGATATAACCTCTTTCTTTTACGTATTTAACGCCGAGGTCATCGCGCATGGAAGTAGCTTTCATGGCTGCAAAAGCATCTTCTGCATTAAAGCCGGTAAATCCTTTCAGATAGGCGTCAACGATAGGAGGCACTGCATGATAGCCTACCATACAGTTGGTTTCGCTGCCCATGAGCGGCCATACCGGCAGTTTGCCTTGTTGTTTGTGTATGGTGATCATGGAGTTCACGAAGCTGTTCACTTTCTCCGGGTGCAGGATAGTGCTCAACGGAGCGGCAGAGCGGTAGATATCCCACAGGGAGAATACGGAATAGTTATCGAAGCCCGGGTTAGGGTATACTTTTTTGTCTGTACCGCGGTAGCTGCCATCATGGTCGTTGAAGAGGGCAGGGTCTATCATGGTATGATAGAGCGCGGTGTAGAATACGCGGCGGGCCGCTTCATCTTTTGTTTGAATATCTACCTTAGACAGCTCTTTGTCCCATTTGGCGTTGGCGCTGTTCACCACTTTGGCAAAGTCCCAGCCCTGCATTTCCGCGTTGATGTTGGTCAATGCATTAGCGCTGCTGACAGGGGAGATGCCTACTTTCAGCATTACCTGTCCCGGTGATTTTTCAAAGGAGATGACTCCTTTTACTGCTTTTCCTTTCAGGGAGATGCCTGTTTGTTTGTTATCGCCCTCGAAGACCTGGAATTGTTTTACCGGCACATTGGATTTAATGGTGAACCATACGCGCTGGTCTTCCGCCCATCCTTTGGAGTAGCGGTATCCTTCGAGGGTATAGTCATCTACTTTACGGATGAATGTTTCCACCGGGGCGTCCCAGCCGATACCTTCCTTCAGGTCGATGATGATATTGGCCGGTTCGTTTTTCGGGAAAGTATATTTATGCAGCGCTACTCTTTCGGAGGCTGTCAGTTCTACATCGATGTTATAGTCGTCGAGTTTTACCGCGTAGTATCCCGGGCGGGCTTTTTCGCGGGCATGTGAATAATGGGAGCCGTAGCCGGAAGTAGGATTTTCCTGGGTGCCGCGGTTAGTGCGGATTTTCCCGGTGTAGGGCATGATCAGCACATCGCCGAGGTCGCCGATGCCGGTGCCGCTCAGGTGCATCTGAGAGAAGCCGATGACAACACTATCAGAGTAGTGATAGCCGGAGCACCAGTCCCATCCTTTAACAATATTGGTGGGGCCTGCCTGTACCGCGCCATAGGGCACGCTGGCACCTACAAATACGTGGCCATGGCCGCCAGAGCCGATGTAAGGGTCTACCGCCGCTACCGATCTGCTTTCGATGAAGCCTTTGGCGGGCTTTGCCTGTTTTGCCTGCGCTGATGCCTGCGTGCCGTTGAGCATCAGGGCAGACAAAGTCAACGCCCCACCGATCCTAAATCCCATATTCATAACTAAATCCTTTTAGCAAGCTAATATACGCGCTCAGGATAACTTTTCAAGCACTTTTTTTGTGAATGGGAGGTTATTGACGGAGATGCCTCAAAATCAGGAGGGCCGGTAATCATACCGGCCCTCCTGTATCGTAAAAGCGTTGCTGTTAAAGTTGACCCGCAGGTGCCAGTGCCGGCGCCGCTTCAGGCTTGGCCGGTTTCTTCAGGAACTGTTTTGTAAAAATCTCCCAGGCGATCATCAGCCAAAGTACCAGACAGGGCAGGGCTTTCAAAGCATAAGGCACAGCCAGGTTTTTACGCACCCAGGGCGTCACCACATCGGAATGGGAGAAGCTCACAAGCAGAATAGCGAAAAACAGGAATATATTATTCGCACGCGTAGCGGGCTGCATTACATACCAGATACAGATAGCTGGTATGGCGATAATGTAAGTCGGTGATTCCGAGCTGCTACTGAACAACACCGGGAACATCAGCACAGAACACAGTATATACAACCGGTACCGGGAATTGTAGCGGTAGGGAAGTCGTATGTATTGTGACAGGAAAATCAAAACCGCTGGTACCAGGATGTACATATTATCCAACGCCGGCAGATGAAGCACCCGCTGAATAAACCCTCCGGCGGAAATATTCTGGAAAGTGGTGGTGACAGCCTCATTCAGCGCATTTTTATGTACGAGGGCACCATACCATTCAAAGTAACTGTTGACAACATATTGCGGGCTGGAAAGCAGCATTGGTGCTGCGAACAGTATAGCACCCCACAGGAACAGCCCTCCAATCAGCCGCCTGGGGTTGCCGCTGAAAAAGAAGAATGCCAGTCCTACGATACCGTAAATCTTCGTCAAAGTGCCCAGCACGATCAGGAAGGCAGCCAGCATATCCTTGCCTTTCACAATACTGGCGAAGGTGAGAATAATAAAAGCCCCAATGAACTGGTTCATCTGAAACCAGCCACTGGCCCCCATCAGCTCCTGCGTACATAACAGCAGAATAATATTTTGCTGTAATCTGTTCAGCGGCAGCTGGCGGATGGCATAATACAATACGCCAGCGCCGGTCATGGCCCACAACAGCGCGCCTACCTTCGTTTCCAGTCCGGCAAAAGGAGCAATGACCAGGCTGAACACAGGTCCATACAGATTTACATCGTAGTATTCCTGCGGATACTCGATGTACAGGGGTTGCTGGTGTATCAGGTGAAAGAATACATTCTTGAAAATGAGGAAGTTATTGATATTACCGCGGGATATTTCCGTAATAGCACCAATAAAAGCCAGTCCAAACCAAAGGAACATGATCAACCATTCCTTTTCGCCCAAATAAGTCAGCAGGTTTCGTTTGCTTTGTACAGCTGTGTGATTCATCGTAGGTCTAAATGCTCTATATGCTGATATGACGCAGCAAAAAGCCGCATCCCCCTATTGGGAGACGGCAATTCTGAAAGTAAGGAAGTAATTAATCTTCAAAAGAAGCCCACTTAGCGGACTGCAGATTAATGGCGGTTACCGCGCCGGCGGTCACCAAAACGGCCGCGGCCACAACAAGAACAAAAAATACTACCATGTAAATCCGGATTTTTGCATTCTCCGAAGCAAATATAGGGAATTGATCACCGGTTTCGCATGGCATTTTTCCGTAAATTAATATCATGAATAAGTATGGCACCACTCATAAGAAACGTACAAGGGCAGCAGAAGATAAAATGACTTTTCGCGAAAGACTGGCCGCCCTCAGCAATATCCCTGCATTTTTCCGGATGGTATGGCAGACCAACCGCGGCTTAACGATTGGCAACGGGGTCCTTCGCATTGCGCAATCCGCCATGCCACTTTCCCTCCTGTATGTTGGTAAACTCATCATTGACGAAGTGGTACTGATCAGTAAAGATCCCGCCCATCATAATACGCACCTCTTATGGCAGCTGGTGGCCCTGGAATTTGGGCTGGCCATCCTTTCAGATGCCCTCAGCAGGGCCATCACCCTTATTGACAGCCTGTTAGGCGACCTGGTAGCCAATCATACCTCTGTGAAGATCATGGAACATGCCGCATCACTGGACCTGGACCAGTTTGAAGATTCCGAGTTTTATGACAAGCTGGAACGTGCCCGTCAACAGACCATTGGCCGTACCATTCTGTTGTCACAGGTATTCAGCCAGGTGCAGGACCTTATCACCATGGGCTTTCTGGCCGCCGGCCTGATCGTATTTAATCCGTGGCTGATATTGCTCCTGCTTGTCGCAGTGATCCCTGCTTTCCTGAATGAGTCCCACTTCAACCATCTGCATTACCGGCTCACCTGGGGCCAGACATCCGATCGCCGTGAGCTGGACTATATCCGCTATCTCGGCGCCAGCGATGAAACCGCCAAAGAAGTGAAAGTCTTCGATCTGTCTGATTTTTTGATACAGCGCTTCCGCGTGATCTCCGATAAGTTCTACAACGATAAAAAGAACCTCGAATCACGCCATGCCGTCTGGGGCACGCTGTTCGCCCTGCTGGGCAGCGCCGGCTACTATGCCGCCTATGTGATCATCATTCTGCAGACGGTCACCGGCGTCCTGAGCATCGGCAGTCTCGCTTTCCTAGCCGGTTCCTTCCGTCAGTTGCGCACCACCTTCCAGGGCATCCTGATCCGCTTCTCCAGCGTAACACAAGGCGCCATGTACCTGAAAGACCTCTTCGATTTCTTCGAGATACAACCGCAGATGCGCTCACCGCAGCATCCGCGGCCATTTCCACATCCTATCCAACAGGGTTTCACCTTTGAAGACGTAGGCTTCAAATACCATAACTCCGACAAATGGGCTATCCGTCACCTGAACTTTACCCTCCATGCCGGAGAAAAACTGGCCCTGGTAGGAGAAAACGGCGCGGGAAAAACGACGCTGGTCAAGCTGCTGGCACGCCTCTATGACCCCGTAGAAGGTCGTATCCTCCTCGATGGCGTAGACCTGCGGGAATACGATCTCTCCGAACTGCGTACACAGGTAGGCGTTATCTTCCAGGATTATCAACGGTACCAGATGACCGTCTCCCAGAATATCGCCGTCGGCAATATTACCCACAGCCACGACCAGGACCTCATCCAGGACGCAGCGCGGCAAAGTCTTGCTGAACCCCTCATCGCGAAAATGCCGCTTGGCTACGAACAGATGCTCGGCCGCCGTTTCAATCAGGGCATAGACCTCTCCGGTGGTGAATGGCAGAAAATAGCCCTCGCCCGCGCCTATATGAAAGACGCACAGCTACTCATACTCGACGAGCCCACCTCCGCCCTGGACGCCCGCGCGGAATACAACGTGTTCCTCCGCTTCGCAGACCTGACCCGTGACAAGACCGCCGTGCTGATATCACACCGGTTCTCTACCGTGCGCATGGCCAACCGGATCCTGGTGCTGGAGAAAGGACAACTCGCGGAAATAGGAAGCCATGAAGAACTGCTGGAGAGGAGAGGGAAGTATGCCGAGTTGTTTGAATTACAGGCGGCGGGGTATAAGTAATATTTGTATTATTGATGTGAACCCATAAATCATGTTGACAGAACTGTTTTCAGAATTTATTGATATCTATCCTGGAGAGAAAAATAGTGTTAAAGAGTCCGCAGAAAAAAATTATGGTCATCTTCGTTCTACGAAAATTATGACTAAAGAGCTACCTGAATTAATTCAACAAATGTCAGGTTTATCCTTGCAACAGTATGACTTCAAAGGCTCTGTGGGTAAAGGTATTATGACTGAAGTACCCAATCTATGTATTCTAGACAAAGCTATTACTACCTCACCAGAAAGGGGATACTATATTGCCTATCTGTTTGATCCACGAATGACCAAATTCTACCTCACACTATTGGTAGCATGGACACAGTTTGAAAAATACTACGATCATCCGCGACAGGCAAGAAAAGCCATTCTGAAACTCCAACAGGCGCTTAGAAACCAATTCGATACGCTTACCTCGTTCTCTTCTGTCGAATTGGGCTTATTAGCGGAGAGAACGCGTACAAAAGGCTATATCTATGGTACACTCTTCCATAAGGTGTACTTCATTGAAGAGATGCCTAGTGATCAAATGCTATTAAATGACCTTCAAAAAATGACCAACCTGTATCAAATTATGAAAGAAGAAATTGGTACAGATGTTCTTCATAAAATTGTTCCCACGGAAGCAGACTTTCAGCTTGACATACAAACGACGACGCCTATTCATTTACCAGATGGACCAGTACCTCGTCCACCAAAAGTACTGCGGGCACCAACGAAATGGCAAAGGAATCCAAGCATTTCGGCGGATGCATTACTGCGTGCTGGTTATAGATGTGAAGTTGATCCCCGTCATGCGACCTTTACCTCCAAGAAAAATAAACATCCCTTTGTAGAAGCACATCATTTTCTACCGATGGCAATGCAAGACAACTATCCTTATAGCATTGATGTGGTAGAAAATATCATCGCCTTGTGCCCAACTTGCCATAGGGCCTTCCATTATGGTGAAAACGACTACAAAAAGGAGCTGATTATTCGGTTTTACGAGGAGAGAAAATTAGGGCTACAACGTCGGAATATCGATATCTCAGAAGAAGCGCTTTTAGACATCTATCTTAAACAAGACGACATCATAGAATAAGAGGTGCTTTACAACACCTCTTATTCATTAGGACACCTACTGTATCTTATACCACGGTAATCCCTGTACTCCTTTCGGATGATGTACCGACGTTTTCACAGCGCTCCCATTGATTTCAAACCAAGGGAAAGAACTGCGTCCACTGGGGTGGTACACTGTCGGATAAACCTTATCATTGGAGATTTCAAACCAGGGTTGCGTATGCGTTCCGCTGGCATGATGAACAGTAGTGAAGATCTGGTTGTCCCGGATTTCAAATTCGGCCAGACCTTTCCATCCTTCCGGATGATGGAGTGTTCTGTAGATGTACATTGGTGTTACTTTTTGGGTTAAAAACGTGATATAAATTTAAGGGAAAATCGGGAATCAATAGGCAGGAAGAAACAATGGATTTCACATTAATTAAATTAACATACAATTAATGTTATTACTGTTAAAGTATAATAATCAAACCTATTCGAATTAATAAATTATAACCCGTCATTAAATTTATTCCAAGCTCCGATTGACAAACATGAAAACGGATGACACTGTACACTCCCCGTCCGTAATATTCAATTCCACAAGTACTATTAAAACTTCTTTAGCAGTTTAAAAAGACCCTCATCTAAAAGCGTTTCAATTCCATCCGGTACGATTAGAGGAACCAATAACAAGATGTTCTGTTTCACTCAATTAGGCGTGGGCTCAGTTTCATTTTATTGATCCACAATCTATTATTTCATCTAATACACGCTACATCAAAATAACGTATATACTATGACGTTATATCATATAAAACTTTTCAAACTAAATGAAACGTAGTACCACGAAGTATTACAACGGACAAAACAATCAAACTTCTTATCAGGAATAAAAAAATATTTTGGAGATATTAAAATATTTTCTCCATCTTTGCACTGTTAAAAAAATCATAAACATGCATCCAAAGTATACACATACACAAAAGTTCATCGCGTTAGGCTATATAGGCCGTACGGATTGCGGGGCATGTTATGCTACAGAATAGTTGAATCAACGAATTCGATATAACACAAGCCCTGCAAGAGATTGCAGGGCTTTTTTAATTTATAAAATCATGAAACAGTCAACACTATATCATATTCATTTTAGCATACAGCCAATAGGCCGTAAGCAGTATTATGCCCCTAAACGACAACGACTTCGGTAAACCCCTGCACGTATCATCGTGTAAAAGTAATCTGAAACCGGTCGTTGTAAAATGACCGGTTTTTTTGTTGCCCCAAAAGTCCGGCCTGTAGCTCAACGGTGAGAGCGGCTGCCTTATACGCAGTGTGTTACTGGTTCAAATCCAGTCTGGCCGACAAGAAAAACGGGTAAGGTAGTTCAACGGCAGAACACCCGATTGTGGATCGGAGGATCAGGGTTCGATTCCCGCCTTTACCCCTTATGTGAGTGCTGCGATGACGGTGTATCGCAATGGTCTGTAAAACCATCGCCTTCGGGCTTAGCAGGTTCGAATCCTGCCACTCGCACCAGGGCTGTCAGCCTTAAATTCTTCTTTGACAAAGAAGCAGGGACAGTTGTATACGCAAACCAGGCGCGGGTTTCATATAGCCCCGCAGTGCAACGGTAGTAACTGGTTGTATGCTGTTGCGGCATCATTTGTTTCCTGTGTTTTAATCTATGGGTAAGAGGTTCGATTCCTCTCTGATCTGAAAAATCAGTAGCTCATCTGGTAGAGCAATAGAAAACAAACGGGTTCGATTCCCACCTCGAAAGAGGTAAGCCGATGGTCAGGCAAAGGACTTGGGATCCTTCAGAAGCGCACATCTTCATTAAAAAGTGCACCATCAAAAAGTCAGGGTTATATGCCCACGCCACCGCGTCAAAAGGGCGCAACGGTACATCCGGTGGACACCAGCAAACGGCTGTATATATCCGTGTCATTCGTATCACTTTGTTACTTTCCTTCCGCCATAACAGATACGAACACACGAAGTGAAAGTCGTTTCCGTGAAAACGGGAAGGTCACATATCTCTGGCTTATTATTTCATCCGCCCAAAAAATAAAAAGAAATGAAAAGGGTACTCATCAATGCGTATGAAATCGGTCTCGTCTTCAAAAGAGGCGTATACCAACGCATGCTGAAAGCCGGCAGCTACTGGCTGTTTGGCGAAGATGTGAAAGTGTATGACATCAATACTGCTTTCACCGCACCGGTAGAACTCAACATTCTCCTGCAGGATGCAGCACTCGCCGAGGCGCTGCACGTCATCGACGTAAAAGAAACGGAGATCGTACTGCTGTACGAGAACGGTTTACTGAAAAAAGTGCTTACTACCGGAAGGTACACTTTCTGGAAAAACCTGATCGAATACAAATTCGTAAGGGCCGACATCAGCAAAGTGAACATTACGGAGAATATAGACCGTTCCACGCTGAACCATAAACTGGTAGCGCCTTTCGTAAGGTCCACCGTGGTGGAGAACTACGAAAAGGCAGTGCTGCTGATCGATGGAAAATACGAAATCACCCTCTCTCACGGTACCTACTACTGGTGGAAGAATGATATCCCTGTCCTGGTCAGCAAGGTGGACATGAGACAGCGCCAGCTGGAGATCAACGGACAGGAAATCCTGACCAAAGACAAGGCTGCACTGCGGACCAACGCCTGGGCACAGTACCGGGTAGACAACATCGAAAAAGCGATGCTGCTCAACAAGGACCATGAAAAACAGTTGTATGTCCTTTTCCAGCTGGCACTGCGGGAATACATCGCGGGCCTCGGCTTCGATGAGCTGATGGAGAAAAAAGACGCGCTGTCTGCCTTCGTACTGGAGGCTGTCAGCAAAAATGCGGAGGCATTGGGCGTCACCATCACCAGCTTCGGCATCCGGGACATCATCCTGCCGGGCGACGTGAAAGACATCATGAACCAGGTACTGGTGGCGGAGAAAAAAGCGCAGGCCAATATCATCATGAGAAGGGAAGAAACCGCCAGCACCAGGAGCCTGCTGAATACCGCCAAACTGATGGAGGACAATCCCATGCTGTTCAAGCTGAAAGAAATGGAATATGTGGAGAAAATCGCGGAGAAAATCAACAACATCAGCGTTTCCGGCAACGGTGTGCTGATAGATCAGCTCCGGCAGCTCTTCATCAGCAAATAAAATCAGAAAAGAGTTAACTTTGCGGTTGACTCTTTTCTAATTTTTTCAACTATGCACGGACGTAACCGAAACGATATTTACCCAGGCCTGGAAGTAGCGATCATCCTTAAAAAAGATCAGCGTACCGGCAAACGCACCTACGGCATCGTTCAGGACATACTCACTTCCGCGCCCTTCCATTCCCGCGGTATTAAAGTCCGCCTGGAAGACGGCCAGGTTGGCCGCGTGGCCGAAATCAATGTCACGGAAGAAGACTGACATTTCCACTACATATAAATACCAATTATCAGGTGACCGGGCATTCCCCATCACGCAGAAAAGTCGTACTTTGACGACGTTTCCAGAGTGCGATTTTACATGCGAAATATAACCACCCTCAATGATGTTCACCAGCAGTTTGCCGAGTACTTCGAAGTGCCGGTACTGAAGCCGTATGCTTACCTGTTGTCTAAAAAGCTCAGTGAGGGACATATCTGCCTCGACCTCGACACCATCAGCGAAGAACAGGAAAATCTGCCAGGATTCTACCAACTCCAGGAAAACGGGGCCGCCCCGCTGGCCACTATCCCGCTGGTCGGAAAAAACGGCAACGATTCACAGCCGTTCGTATTGTTCCAAAACAGACTGTACCTGCAACGGTACTACCGCTACGAAACCAGCTTCCTGCAGCATATCAACGATTTCCTAGCGGCCGAGAAAGCACTGCTATCTGAAAGAATTGCACTGCTGGAACAACAGCAGGAACTGGTCCGGCTACTGTTTCCCGCTGGCAGTAACCTGCGCGACGGCGATGATCCGGCCGACTGGCAACTGGCAGCAGCCATCACCGGTGTGTTGAATAACTTCACCATCATCACTGGCGGCCCCGGTACAGGTAAAACCACCACCGTGGCCAAACTGCTGGCCATCCTGTACGCTACCGACCCGGCCCTTAAAGTGGCGCTGGCCGCGCCTACCGGAAAAGCCGCAGCGAGGATGGCGGAAAGCTTACGTAACACCAATATCCCGGTAGATGCGGCTATTGCGGAGAAATTCCAGGAACTGAGCCCGTCGACTATCCACCGGTTACTCAAGTCCATCAAAAACAGCCCGTATTTCCGGTATAACAAAAAAAATCCGCTCACCTATGATGTCGTCATCATCGATGAGTGCTCTATGATAGATGTGGCCCTCTTCGCCAAACTGCTGGACGCGATCCATCCGCAGACACGCCTTATCCTGCTGGGCGATAAGGACCAACTGGCCTCTGTAGAGGCCGGCAGCCTGTTCGGAGACCTGTGCCAGGCACAGGAAAAACTGAACATGTTCTCTCATGAACGGCTACAGCTGATTAACCGGTTCATCTTCGATGACCAACGTAAAATACCGGCGACACAGGCACAAACAAATTCACGGCACCCGCTGTTTGAACACCTGGTGGAACTGCGCCGCAGTCACCGCTTTACTGGTCATACCGGTATTGGCAAGTTCAGTAAGGCGCTGATCAGGAACGATCAACCGGCTATCCGCAGCTTCTTTGCCGCCGGCGCCGACGATCAGGTGATCATCGACCAATCCTGCGATGTGACGTTGTTCCATAAATTCATCTCGGGATATGAATCGTTCATCAACGAACCAGATACCCGCAACGCCCTCCGTAAGCTCAACGATCAGCGTGTGCTCGTGGCAGTAAGGGAAGGGGCACAAGGCCTCTACGCTATCAACCGTGACATAGAACGATATCTCCATGATCACGGCAAAATCAGGATCACCGCGGAGTTCTACGAAAACCGCCCGATTATTCTTACCCGCAACTATTATGAACACGGGTTGTTTAATGGTGATACCGGCATCATCCGTCTTGATGAGAATGGCGTGCTGATGGCCTGGTTTGAAGACAGCAACGGAGAACTGAAGGGCGTACTGCCCGGTTATCTCACCCTGGCGGAAACAGCTTTTGCGATGACCATTCACAAAAGCCAGGGTTCAGAATTCGGTCAGGTGCTGGTAGTGCTCCCGGATGCGGCCGATGTGCCCATCCTGACAAGGGAGCTGCTATATACCGCGGTCAGCCGCGCACGGAACAAAGTATACGTGCAGGGCTCCGCAGATGTCATCCTCGCCGCTGCAGAACGTTTTGTGGCCAGGGCCTCCGGCATTGCCGCCCGCTTCCTGGCGCAGGCAGCCGATGTCAAAACAGGAAATTAAACATGGCTATATATCTCAAGGTTTCGAATTCGCTCAATAGTCTGGCCAGCGGCCTTTCAGACGACCTGAAGGCCGCCGGCAACGGCGTGTTCCAGCCACATTATATCATCACCCAGACGGAAGGGATGAACAACTGGCTGAAGCTGCAGCTGGCCTATAAAATGGGCATCGCGGCCAACTGCCGGTTCATGAAACCCAATGACCTGCTTTTTCACCTGTATCTGCTGCTGGGCGGCCCCTTCACACAGGTGCTCTCTCCGCAGAACCTGAGCTGGCTGCTGTTTAAACTAATGGGAGAACCTGCGTTTGCAGAGAAGTACCCCGAAGTGGCCACCTATTTCAACGAAGGAGAAGGAGAGAGCGAATTGAAACGCATGGGCCTGGCCGAAAAAGTGGCCGACTTATTCGACCAGTACCAGGTATACCGCCCGGAGATGATCAAAGAGTGGAGCCAGGCCAACCCCGATCTACTAAAAGACGATGAATGGCAAGCCTGGCTCTGGGCCAAGGTGAAAGCCGTTTCCGGCAACGCCCTGCCGGACAAAACACTGGTAGGCAACTATATCCTCGAAACCCTTTTCTATAAAGGGCCGCACGCAGGCCTGTCCACCAAAATGCCGGCAGTGCACCTTTTCGGCCTGTCGATCATCACGGCCTACCACATCAAGATCCTCCATGAGCTGTCATCTTATATAGATATTCACTTCCATATCATCAATCCTGCACCAGTGGTGTATTGGTTTGATGATAAAAGCGAAAAACAACTGGCCCGCTGGCGGCAGAAAGGACTGGAAGAACAGAAATCCAGCGATCCGCGTAACGTAGGCAACGCCCTGCTCACCGGCTGGGGCCGCGTGATACAAAACACTTTCGGCCTGTTTTTCCAATACGATGCATTCATCAACGCCTTTGAGGAAATAGGCATCGAAGAACCAATACCAGACTCGCTGCTGCATAAAGTACAACACGATATCTTCAGTGCTGCCACAGATCACCGCCTTCTGCTGAGCCTTGAAGATGTACAGGACGGCTCCATTACCATCAATTCCTGCTATACCATTGCCCGGGAAGTGGAGGTGCTTTACAACTACCTCGTTCACCTTGTGGACCAGCGCCAGGAATATCTTTCTCCCCGTGATATTGTAGTCATGGTGAGTGATATTGATGCGTACGCTCCCTACATCAAGGCGGTGTTCAATAACGCACCATATAAGTTCCGCTACACTATTGCGGATGAAAGTTATACCGACAACGACAACCTCTTCAACGCCCTTTACGCACTACTGACCATCAATGAAGACAACTTCACCGCAGAGGCGGTGATGCAGCTGCTGGACTTTTCCTATATCCGTAACCGTTTCGGGCTGAATGATCCGGTGCATCTCAGAAGCATCGTAGAAGCAGCCAATATCCGCTTCGGTATCGAAGGAAAAAAATCAGAAGAGACCCATTTTGTCAGTTGGCGTTACGGTATACAACGTATCATGTACGGCATCTGTATGAGCGGGGAAGAAGAATACGGCTACGGCGACGACAGCTTTTTCCCGCTGGACGTGCAGGAAGGCAGCGACGCCCATGAAACCATCCGCTTCTGCCACTTTGCAGAAGTACTGATGGCAGCTATCGAAGAGAGAAAGAAACTCCGTAGTATCGCCGACTGGGTGAAATATACCGAACAGGTAGTCCACAGCCTGGTGTTTGAACAGCAGGAAGAAGTAGATGAAGATTATAATGCGCTGATCAAACAACTGACCGACTACCATTCCCTGAATGACTATATGCAGGAACCGGTAGCCTTTGAAGTGTTCAGCCACAGCCTGCTGCAGGCGTTGACCGGTTCCACCCGCGCCGGCCTGTTCGTCAACGGCGGCATTACCTTCTGTTCGTTGATCCCTATGCGTAGTATCCCTTTTAAAGTGGTAGCGCTCATGGGCCTGAACTTCGACAAGTTCCCCCGCCGGGAAATCAAGTCGAGCTTCAACCTGATGGAAAAACAATGGCAGCGCGGAGACCGTAACGTAAAAGAAAACGATAAACACCTTTTCCTCGAAACAGTGTTGTCTGCTCAGCAATATCTCTACATCAGCTATGTAGGCCGCAACGCCAAAGACAATACGCCACTACCACCTTCCGCACTGGTAGATGAGCTGGTAGACTACATTATCTCCGGTGTAAAAGACGGCGCAGAGAAAGTGCGGGACATGCTGATCACACAACAGCCACTACAGGGCTTCAGCCGCAAATACAGCATGGGAAACGATCGCCTGTACAGTTACCTGAACAGTCACCAGGACACAGGAAAGGCGGTCATCAACCAACAGAAAAAAATCGATCCGATCATTTTCGGGGAAATAAACCTCGACGAGCTGGTCAGCTTCTTCAAGAACCCATTCAAAGCCTATTACAACAAGGTATTGGGCATCTACTATAACGACGAACAAATTCTGCTGAGCGACACGGAGCTGTTCAGCCTCGATAACCTCCAGCAATGGAGTATTAAAAATCAGCTGTTGCCGGTAACGGAAGCGGATAAACGTATTCTACAAAAAAGACTGGTTAAAAAAGGACAGCTGCCACTTAACAATATGGCGTTTGTGGCCATTCAACAGGTAGAAGAGCGCGTACATCCCGTGCGTACCCTGTATGAAAATGCCACCCAGGGCGCCACAGAGCAGAAAGCCTCTTTTGAAACAACTATCGATGGTACCCTGCTCAAAGGCACTATCAATAATATTTACAATGACCAGCTCATACAAATATCCTGGTCAAAGAACGAGACCAAATACATGGTAGAAGCTTATGTGCGCTACCTTGCCGGCATTGCGTCCGGCACCGTGCAGGGGATGCAGTATATCTCCGGCGCTAAAAAAGAAGCTATTTTTCAGGCGACAAGGATCTCAAAAGAAATGGCGTATAACCGTTTAGGTGAGTTAATGAAAATATATAAATCAGGATTTGAAAAGATCGTTCCTTTTTACCCTGATTTCGGTACCCAGCCTAAAGATCTTCCAGATCTTGACAGCAAAGCATTTGACGAGCTGGTGGAAAAAAAACTGAATAATTATCAGTTCCCTTGTAACGATAATTATATCCTCCAGGAATATGAAAAAGGATTTTTCAGCGATGAGACTGTACTGGCTGATTACAAAAGATTATGTGATCAGCTTATTGTGCCGCTGGCTGAAATTTTTCCTGAATATTATGAGTAAACGATGACGGAGAACAGATATCAACATTTCGTAGCGACTGAAGTACCACTGGAAGGGAGTAACCTGATAGAAGCCAGTGCCGGCACGGGGAAGACATATTCCATCGCGGTGCTGGTGCTGCGTCTTATCCTGGAAAAACAACTATCAGTGAAAGATATCCTGATGGTGACGTTTACCAAAGCGGCAGTAGCCGAGCTGGAAGACCGTATCCGGCTCTTCATCCGCAAGGCTTATACCGTGAGCTTCGGTAATCCCGTAGATGATGATACTATCGTTCATTTGGTATTGCAGGCTGTTGACCAATGGGGCGCCATTGAAGTCAACCACCGGCTGCGGGATGCCGTGCTGCTGCTCGACGAAACTTCGGTACTCACCATCCACAGCTTCTGCCAGCAAACGCTCAATGAGTTTGCATTTGAGACAGACCAGCTTTTCGGCGCAGAAATGGTCCCCGACACCACACCTATCATCGAAAACGAACTGAATAAATTCTGGCGCACACATGTCACCACGCTGCACCCTGTCATCCTACAGATGCTGTGGCGCGAAAGCATGCGTACCGATATCCAAAAAGTATTACAGGAGCATCTCAGCGGAAAAAAATACCTGGGATACCAGCCACGGGAGCGCTATTACATTACCGCGGCCCAACAACAAAGCTGGCTGGAAGAGCTGAACAATATCCGTCAGCAACAAACTGCCGCAGAAACAGCGCTGCATGATTACATCCTGCAAAACAGGGAAGCGCTGATTGCCGCCTGTAACACCAAAGCCAACGCAAAAAAAGATATCCTGCCGAAGATTGACAATCCTGTTGAATTCGCCGGGATCATTCAAAAAAGAAGGTCTTCCGGTTATATCAAAGAACTTTTTCCGGAGATACTGGAGCTGATAGACGCACAGGATGCTTTCGGGGAGATGATCAGCGAACATATTGATGCCCTTCGCCGTCAACTGAACTGTCTGGCGATCCAGGAAGTCGCCGAAGGCGTAAAAGCCTACAAACAGCATAGCAACATGCTGAATTACGATGACCTAATCAGTCACCTGAACCTGGCTTTAGTTCAAAAAGACAACCCCGGCCTGATAGCCTCGCTGCAAAACAAATACAAAGCCGTGTTTGTGGATGAATTCCAGGACACCGACCGCCAGCAGTATGAAATCTTCAACCGGGCCTTCGGCGAAAACACCATCCTGTTCTACATCGGCGACCCCAAACAAAGTATTTATGCCTGGCGGAAAGCCGATATCTTCACCTACTTCGACGCCCGCAACAGCGTACAGCATCTCTACGATATGAACCATAACTATCGTTCATCGGAGAACCTGATTGCGGCCATGAATGCTTTCTTCAAGCCCACGCCCGGTTTCGATACGTTTGAATTTGCCGGTGAGAAAGACAGTATTCAGTACATCGATGTGATGGCCCCCGAAGAAAGCAGCAAAGGCTTTCTGTATTACAACGATAAAAAAGAGGTGCCCATTACCATTTTCAATTGTAAAAACAAGGACACCATCGCCGGCGCAGTGGCCGCGCAGGTAGCGCAACTGCTGCTGGACCCGGCATATAAAATCGTCAAAGACAAAACACAGGAAATCACCCCGTCAGATATTGGTATCCTGGTACGTACCGGCAAAGAAGGCCGGGACATCAAACAAAAGCTGGCCCAGCTGGGCATTCCGGCAGTTACCATCGACGATACGAAAGTGCTGAATACTGCCGAAGCGCTTGATGTATTGTACCTGCTGGAGGCCATGGAAACGCCGGAGCGTTCCACTATTAACCGGGCGCTGTTGTCGCCCTTTACCGGCTTCAGCGTACAGGATATCCTGAACCTCGACGACGAAATAGCCCTTACCCGTTTTGGACACTACCATGCCCTGTGGCAGGAAAACGGCGCCTATACTGCGCTGATGACGTTTATCGCCGACTTCGGCGTACGCGGCGTACTGCTGGGTGACCACTCCAAAAACGGCGAACGAACCATCACGAACCTCTATCAGTTGGCAGAGCTGGTACACCAGGTACAGAACCGCAAGAACCTCTCTATGCGGGACCTGATTTCCTGGCTGAAACGCGGCATCGATGGTATGCCGGTAGAAGGGGATGAGTATACGCAACGTGTAGAAAGCGATGAAGAAGCCGTGAATATCGTTACCATTCACAAAAGCAAAGGCCTGGATTACCGGATAGTACTGGCGCCTTACCTGGATTTCAGGAATGCTGACAGTGATTACCTCAGCTTCCGCGACCCTGACACCGGAGATTATATCAATGCTGAGGCTAAAAGGGTTTCTCCCGAACAAAAAGCGGCGCAGCAACGGCAGCAGGAACAGGAAGACCGCCGGTTGATTTATGTTGCTATCACCCGCGCGGTGTATAAATGTTACCTGTTTAATAACACCAGCAATAACAAGTCTTCGTTCACCAAATTCATGGACGCCTTCCGGCATTACCCGCCGGACCCGTTGCTCATAGAAACAAAAGATACCCTGCCGCAGGAACCGGAGCAACGGTACCGCAAAAGCAAGCTGGCGCCCAATCGTAATGCCGGCAATGCGCCGGTGTCTTTCTTCCTCCGGGAGGAGAACTGGCGCAAGATGAGTTACACCATGCTGGCCGCCAAACCGGAGCAGAAGCCCCGTATCCGCAGCGCTCAACAGGAAAACGAATATGATAACTTTATATTCAATACCCTGCGCAAAGGCGCTAAAACGGGGAACCTGCTGCACTTCCTCTTCGAGAACATTAATTTCTCCGATGACAGTCAATGGGAATATTGGGTCAATGAAGCTATCGCCCGTTTTGTACCGGGGCAGGAAGAGCTTTACCTGCCTATGTTACAGGAACTGCTGCAACACGTGATGCACACCCAGATCAAGGTAGGTAAAACGAGTTTCCAGCTGGCCTCTGTGGGCAGGAACAAACGCCTCGCCGAACTGGAATTTGACTTCCCGGTACCGCTGTTCCGCGCCAATATGCTGAATACGCTCTCAGACAACGATCTAACAATAACGGTTAAACGCTTTTCAGAGGACAGGAACCAGGAGCTCGAAGGTATTATGAACGGTAAGATCGACCTGTTTTTCGAACATCATCACCGGTATTACATCCTCGACTGGAAATCCAACTACCTGGGAGGTCATGTGGAAGACTATGCCCCAACAGCGCTGGCAGCCGCCATGAACGACAACAACTACCACCTGCAATACCTGATCTATACCGTGGCCGTGAAGAAATACCTGGAAAGCAGACTGCCCGATTTCGACTATCAGAAGCACTTTGGCGGCGTGATCTACTGTTTTGTCCGCGGTATCCGCAACAATGGCAACTATGGCATCTTTACCGCCCGGCCCGACCTTGACACGATCACATTCATAGAAGACATGCTGACGGCCAAAAGCCACCGGTATTAAAGCAGCTTCAGGTCTTTGGTGATCCTGTCAATTTCTGTATTCAGGTTAGGGCCTATAGCGCAGCAGGTTTTGGTAGGCACCCCGCCGAATTCCGTCAGCCCTGAGTCGGTGATCAGTGTGGCATTCAGCCCGTCTTCCACCGCCTGCTGATACACGCGGAGCAGTTCTTCTTCCGAATCCACTGACAGACAGATCTTGGTAAATCCTTTGGTGAACCATTCCTGCACTTCTTCCGGATTACGGAGATGGGTCTGCAAAGTATTTCCTTCTATACTCGCTTCGCGGGTCAAAAAAGCAATAGAGGCGTGGGCTCCCTGCGCAATCATTTTTCCCTTCCGCATGTTCAGGTCCTTGCGCATGACAATAACTTGTTTGACAATTCTCGATGCCATGAAATTTTTTTTATAATATTACTGTAAATGTAACCCTTATGCGTATACGGACCCTATTACTGCTATTGTTAATACTGCCTTCCGCAGCGACAGCCCAGTCCGGCCCCTCCTCATTACAAAAGGCCTGGGTAGGGCCTGAACTGGCGTATGTGGCGTTTGATTCCTCCCATTGTGTATTTGATTTTTTTGGCAGATACCACATAAATATGGTTTACCAGGTAAAGGGAGATACCTTACACTTACAACCCAGTGGTCTTAATATCGGCTATAGAAACATAGGTAACCCTCGGTTTAGGATTAATCGACTGACATCAGACAGCCTGGTACTGGTCCCGGCAGATTCCGGCGCTATCAGAATGGTAAAGGGTCAGCCGGTGCTATATTATAAAAGCCAAGTACTCACCGCTACCGATACCATTCGTTTTGACAGTCTGTATTTTAAATCAACCAATTGTTTGGGTAAATGTCCGGCGATGGAGTTTCAGGTATATAAAAACAGGCAGATGAAATTTATAGGCGGATATTACGCAGTTAAGACGGGACATTATACGAGTAGGCTACCAGACAGCACATATAAGCAGCTACAGTATTTACTGAGCATCTCGGCGCTGGACAAGCTAAAAACATGGGAGCAGCGGATATACGATGTTCCAAGATATACCGTGGTGGTATGGTATAATAATAAACGACAGTTTATTAATAACTATGAACTTCCTCTGGTAATGGACCAATTATTGAAGTATTTAATGGACCTGCCGGCCAAGGTGCCTTTACAGAAGAGCGGGCACCCATTCACGTTCGTAAATCCCTGACAGGAAGATAGAGCGGAAGACGGGACTCGAACCCGCTACCTACAGCTTGGGAAGCTGTCGCTCTACCAGGTGAGCTACTTCCGCAGGTATTTACTAAAGTTAAAAAAAATCCGGACTGAACCAAAAGCAAAAAAATTTTTTACGCCGATTTACAAAAAATCCTGTCACATTCGCCATACTTCAGGTGTCTTCTTGTTAAACCAATAACATTATGGCACTACGTATTCCAAAAGCAGCGCTCCCTGCCGAGCTCAGGGAAAATATGATTTTACAGGTTGGTGCTGTGCCCGAGCCTGTAGAGGTAGCATGGCACAACCCTCCGGTAGCGGAAGCCAGCCTCGAATTCGGGCATAAAGCTGGTCAGTGGAAAACTGTTGACGAACGCCTCAAAACATTTGCCCATATGGCTGTTGCCGCACAGATTGGCTGCAGCTGGTGCCTTGACATCAATTATTTCATGGCGCAAAACCAGCAGCTGGACCCGGTGAAGGCCAGCCAGGTGCCCCGCTGGCGGGAATCGGACGTATTCGACCCGCTGGAACGGGAAGTACTGGAATACGCCGAAGCCATGACCAATACGCCAACGACCGTGACCGACGAGCTGGCAGCGAGCCTGCTGCGGCAGCTTGGCCCCGCGGCGCTGGTGGAACTCACCGCCGTTATTGGCTTTGCCAATTTCGCTTCCAGGATTAATACCGCCCATGGCATCAAGTCGCAGGGATATGCCGACTCCTGTGAGATCCCACTGGCTAACCGTGTCGGGAAAACCGGCCTAATATCCAAATTATGACCAAAGACCCGTTCATCATACATCGCAGCCTGTTATTCACTGTGGCTTATGAGATGTTAGGTTCCGCCGCAGATGCAGAAGATGTGGTACAGGAAGCCTGGCTGCGATGGTCTGATGCCGATCAAACGCAGGTACATGATCCGCGGGCCTACCTGGTCAGGACCGTCACCCGGGTTGCGCTTAATCACATGCGCACCTTGTCACGCCGTCGCGAGGAATATGTGGGCGAGTGGCTCCCGGAACCGTTGCTGACAAGCGCTGATATGGGCGGGGACTTTGAACTGAAGCAAAACGTCTCTATGGCGATGCTGATTGTACTCGAAACGCTGGGCCCAACGGAGCGGGCGGTATTCATACTTCACGATGTCTTCGGTATGCCGCATGGCGAAATTGCCGAAGCCATCGGGAAGTCTGTTGCCGCTGTCAGGCAGATTGCCAGCAGGGCGCGGCAGCATGTGGCAGCCAGGCAATCACGGAAACAGGTCAGTCAAACCGAGCAACGGGCCGTTGTAGAACGGTTCCTTTCCGCCCTGCAAACCGGGCAGCTACAGCAACTGATGGAGGTATTAGCCCCGGATGTAGTCCTGACAGCCGATGGTGGCGGGCTGGTACCTGCTGCCAAAGCACCGGTACATGGCGCTGCGCGCATAGCCGGATTGCTGGTGCAGCCCAACCGGCAGGTATCAGCAACCTGCGTGTGGCTTAACGGCGAACCTGGTGCCCGTATTAACATCGATGGCGCCACCGCCGCAGTGAGCTTTGAAGTGAAAGACGGGCTGATAACCCGGATCTATGCAGTTGCCAACCCCAGGAAACTGACGCGGCTGGACAGGCTGGTGGAGCTTTGCCGATAATCCATTTACGCCAGCAGTAATGGTTCTGTGGAGAAATTGCGATATACCCTGCCCCGGCCATAGCCATCAGGGTTTACACAGACAGGTTTCCTGCGGTTGCGGAAAAACACCTGTCTCCCGAGGTAAATGGCACGCTGAAGCAGGAAATTATTCAGCAGGACAGGGGAGGTGACGCGGTAAAAGAGGCGGTTATCTGCCGTCAGCAAAGTATCCTTATCCTGAAGGGTCAGTTGCAGGTAATCCCTTCCGTTCTCCTTATACAACCGGATATCGTTTTCCCGGATTTGATAAGTGCCTGCATACCGCCTTTTAGGGTGAATGTCATCCTGTGTGCTTTCGTAGTGCAACAGGTCACGGTCAACAAAGAACCGTTCAAAGGTAAAATCATTTTGCAGGCAGATCACTTCCGATGTTTGTTCACAATAATGCCCTACCAGCAGATCTCTGATCTTTGATGTGGTGAACCCGGAGGCGACGCGCAGCGTATCATCGTGCCGGATGGCCTGCAGATAGGCAGGGTCGCGGATAATCACTTTTTTCCTTCCCAGTGCCAACAGCCGGCTTTTGAAGTCCTGGTCTTCATAACCATAGTCCATTACCCGCTCATCATAGCCGTGCAGCCGGCGGAAGTCTTCTTTTTTCAGGCAAATACGTCCTTGTACATCCCACCATTTTTTTCCAGGACCGATGCCGGCAGGGGAGAGGAAGGCCGCCGGTTCTTCATTGAAAGAACGGTTTACATATGCCGCAAAGCCTTTGCCGGCGTAGTTATCTGCGTCTATACTACAGAGGATATCGCCTGATGCCAGGCGGAAGGCCATGTTTTTGGCATGGCTCATGTGGAAGTATGCTGGTTCCGGATTACGGTAATACACGAGCAGACCAGATTCGATGTATGGACCGAGCGTTTGTTGTACCCATTCATGGAGATCATCAGCGGAACCATAATTAAGCAACACAAATTCCAGCGGGCGGTATCCTACATTATCCTGTATGTTCCGCAGCAGGGTTTCTTTCAGGTGCATAGTACGGTTCATACACACCGTACAGCAGGATATTTTATGTTCCAACATGTTCTTTAATGGATGAGGTGTACGAGATCATAACATTCCCGCAGGCTGATTGTTTGAGGGGCTTGCAAAAATGTGAAGTTATCATTAACTTCCTGAGAGGTTCCACGATATACCTCCGTGCTGCTTTAGTTTTGCAGCCTTTATATGATTTCTTTTCAACCATTTAATTAACATCCTATGAAGCTTCACGCTTATCATTTTCCACTGGCGTTGTCCCTCTGTCTGGCTGCCTGCAGCAAAAACATGACAGACCAGGCCGCACCCGGCGACAAAGCCTCACAACAGCAGACCGCCAATGCAGCCACGCTTGCCGCCAGTACGGTCACCTTCACCGACGAGAGCAGTTTTGTCAACAGCCTGTCGTCTTATGGATTTAAAACGCCCGATCAGCTGGACCTTAACAGGGTAGCGTCTACCAGCGGTTACAACACGGTGTACGGTTTCAATATCCCGGCAGCCAACCAGGTAACAGGTTTCAAATGGAACAGCGGTGACGAACAAACGCAGGAATGGCGCCCACAAGGCATTACCGGCTTTTCCCGGGGAGGCAGGAAATTTCTGCTCGTAACATGGTACGGTGTAGATCCCGGTACTATCGCTGGTATTAATAATCAGCATAAAGGTGTCCGCATTTCCCTGGTAGACATCACCAATATGGCCAACATTACCTATCGCCATATTCTGTTGGTGCAAAACGCCGCCAATATGTCCAACTCCGCGCTGTACAAGCCTTCCAACCCGTACACGCAGCTGGATGCTTTTTGTCCGGTTACCATTCATGCAGGTGGGGTGGCCTACTACGCCGGCAAGATATATGTTGCCGATACCAATCTGGGCATCCGGGTTTTTGACCTCGATACTTTTGTACCTGCCGCCGGCGACGCCACCGAAACACGTATCGGCAAAGAATCCAACGGTGATCTCAAAGCATTTAACTACGCCTATATATTGCCACAGACAGGCTACTATAAAATCACGAACGCCAAGCCGTTTTCCTGTATAGAGCTGGGCGAAGGCGCGACCTCCGCAGATAAATACCTGTGGACGTCGCAATATATCACCTCGTCAGAAACCGCCACACCACAGGCTTTCGGCTTTCCGATCAATACAGCCGGGCAGGTGAGCACCACCACGCAGCCGACAGTTATTGTTCCCAAAGACAATGACAGTGGCAATGTTTACGGCATACAAGGCGTTTTCCGGGCAGGCAGCAAAACGTTCATGACCATTACCGGCACCAGCTCTTACCTGGGATCTACCGCCCGCCTGGTACGCTACAATGATGGCACCGCCGCCGGTACCCGTTACCGCTGGCCTCACGGCGCAGAAGATCTCTTCCGCGATAGCGCTACCGGTTACCTGTGGAACCTCACAGAATATGAAACAGCCAAATACGGCCAGGATAACAGGGTAGTATTTGCCGTGAGGCTGTCTGATTATGATTGATAAATTGAATTCTCTCCAGATAATAAAAAAGCATATCGTTCTATCGATATGCTTTTTTGTTTGTTATCCTATATGCCATCCGTCGGATATTCGTACAGCCGGGAACATAATATCATGTAAAGTTTATAACAGAAACTGATTTTGTTTCTTCAGACATACTTTCGTATATTAGATTACTGTACTTAACTGCGCCAACAACCCAACAAACTCAAATAACCTGGTTTCACGTGTTAACCATGCCACTCATTTTTCCTAACCACTCAAAATCCAAAAACATGAAAAAGAAAAAACCCGTACTGAACCCGAAACTGTTCCTCAACAAACTCACTATTACCGAATTATCCGTTGAACAGCAAGCCAAAGTAGCTGGCGGCGCCACTGTGAAACCCATTTGTGGCACCCGTCCAACGGACTGTAGCGCCACTCCGGACCACGTCTGCTGCTAATACACGGTAGCCTGTAGTTTAAGGTATATCCCGGCTCCGGGAGGTGGCTTGCTTTGTCTTAACTCATCCATCTTCCGGACGGGGATATTTATGTCCGGTACTTTGTATTTTATGTATCTTCACTTATGTAGAAACGGAATTACCATGGACTTCAGGCTTATCCATCCTATTCAGCCACTGCGAAAATATATCCGTTATTTCTGGATGCTGGAACAGTATTCTTCTTCCACTGTGGAGAAGGACTTCAAGATCATGACCGACGGCATTCCCGGGATGATCTTCCAGCAGCATCCGGCAGCCTTCCGCGACCATTACCAGCAGCAACTGCCACCGCTGTTTCTCTATGGTCCCAAGACACAGTATGCCAATATGCAGGTGAAAGGAACGTTCCTCAATGTAGGCGTCAGTTTCCATCCCGGCATACTGACATGCCTCTTTCCCCTGACAACCTACGATCTGACCAATCAGTATATCGATTTAGATGACCTCGTCCGCACATCTCTCAGCGAACAAATTTTTCATGCTACCACCTTCGAACAAAAGGTACAGGTACTGGAAACTTTTTTTCTGCGACAGCTAAATAAAAACGATACGACAGACGGAAAAACCGGATGGGCCATTCATTTACTGCAACAGGGGAAAACACTGCCACAGGTACAGTCGGCCCTCAATATCTCTGAACGCACGCTGGAACGGTATTTTAAACATCATATCGGTGTAACGCCGAAAATGTATGCCCGCATCTGCCGCTTTCAGTCGGCCCTGGAACTTATCAGGCAGTCCAACTTCGGATCGCTCACAGCCGTCGCCCATCTGCAACAATACTTTGATCAGGCGCATTTTATCAAGGAATTCCAGCTGTTTGCCGGCGCTTCGCCCAAACACTTCCTTCATAAGGCAAAGGAGCAACTGCCTAATTTTCCCGAATGGATGAAGTAGCTGTCGGTTTTTTACAATTCCGCTCGTTCACATCGTTCTAATTTTACATCATCTATCATCTCAAAAAAAGATACAAGATGAAAAACGTCGTGAATTGGTTTGAAATCTATACTACAGACTTTAACAGGGCCCAAAAATTTTATACAGCAGTGTTTCAGACAGAACTAACTGTGACGCCTATACAAAGTGACCGGCATTCACATATGGACTACGCGCTTTTCCCCGGTAAAGAGGAGGGAAGCGGCAGCATGGGGGCACTGGTGAAACTGGATAAAGTAAATCCCGGGCCCGGCGGAATACTGGTATATTTCGATACCAAAGAAATCAACAGTGAACTGGGCCGCGTAACAGCCGCCGGAGGCAAAGTCCTCCAACCTAAGGTCAATATCGGCGAAGCCGGGTTTATCGCACTGATAGAAGACACAGAAGGAAATATTATTGGTTTACGTTCAAAAGCATAATGATGCAACAACCCAATTCCACCGCCGTACGGACAGCCCTTTGGAGAGCATTGCATGTACAACTCGATGCGCCGCCGCATATACTGGAAGATACCACCGGTCTTCAGCTCATAGCCCCCGGAGAAGATTGGCAACAACGTCCTGATATGGACCCCGTCTTCTCCAGAAGGGTACGGGCCGCCATGGCTGCCAGAGCCCGTTTTATAGAAGACCTGATTCTCCACGAAGCAGAGAAAGGTATTACTCAATACGTCATTCTGGGCGCAGGCCTGGACACCTTCGCTCAACGTAATCCAGCCGTAGCTTCCCGCCTCCAGATCTATGAGATCGACGGTCCCGATACGCTGGAATGGAAACGTCAACGGCTCATTGAAACAGGTCATCCTATTCCGTCATCACTGCATTTCGTAGGTGTCGACTTTGAAAAGGGACAGTCCTGGTGGGATACTTTATTACACGCCGGATTTAATCCAAACATCCCGGCCGTGATAGCCTGCACCGGTGTTACCCTCTATCTTTCCCGGGAAGCCATCAGCCAGATGTTACAACAGGTGGCCACCATGGCGCCCGGCACCAAAGCAGCCATCACCTTCCTGCTTCCGCAGGAACTGCTGGAAGAAGAAGACCTTGCCCTGCAAAAAGCATCTACCCAGGGCGCCAAAGCCTCCGGCAATCCATTTGTCAGCTTCTTTACCCCGGAACAGGTTCTGGAACTGGCCAGGGAAAATGGTTTACAAAATGTATCCATTGTATCACCGGCGGAACTGAAAGCACGCTATTTTTCCGGCAGAACGGATGGACTGGCGCCAGCCAGCGGGGAGATGTTTTTAACGGCGGCGATAGGGGAGTATTAATGGGAATTATCAGGACACCTGGGAGCATCAACGTTCTAAACGTCTCCATGCTGTCCTGATATACCCATTTGCTGCCTCTCTTTTCCAGAAACCCCGGCACTGCCTCTTTCGTGAAAGTAAAACCACCTTCGTTGATGCTGAACGTTTTCAGCTCCGTCCAGTGATGCGTATAGGAATTCCTTTATTAAATAAAAACAAAAAACCGTTTATTTGCTGATTTGTATGCAGGCACAATACATAACTCAGCTAACGCAACACTACCAACAATATTTTGGTGCGGAAGGGACAAAGACAATACTTGACAAAGGTCCCAGGGAAAAGCTTCACCCCGATTTCTATATACTTGAAATACCTCCCAATAAGCGCCACGGCGTTTTTATCTATTGTACGGTTGGCATGTCTGCCGACAGAACAGACGACAACCTGATCGAGCTGTTTGTATTCTCCCCAAAGTCCGACCCCAAATTAGTGGAGCTGTTAACCTACTGCGCTTCTTATCATAGAACCAGCCGTCCCCTGAATATCCACCATACTGTCAATGTAGGCCAACCGTGGCTGGATAGTTCCATCTGTGATCATGCCTTTATATCATTGCCTTATCTCGACGGGAATAGTCTGGAGCTTTTTAATCTTGGAGGAGATGAAATTCATTGCTACTGGCTTATTCCCATAACAAAAGCAGAAAGGGATTATAAGGTTGAAAATGGTTGTGAAGCGTTGGAACAGTTGTTTGAAGAGGGGGAGTTGGATTATATAAATCCGGAGCGGAGGTGTTTGGTGACAGGCTGATAGCAGGTTATTCATCTATGATTGGATCAAAGGGAATTATCTGCTGCTTAAGCAGCTGTTTCTCCTACCTGGATTATGCATATGGATTATGCATAACAAAATGGAGATTAAAGCGATACTCAAAACGAGAAAAGGTCCGCATCGCTGCAAACCTTTTCTTCCTGCTCCCCCTGCTGGACTAATATTAAACTCATTATATGAGAGCCTGAAAAAGCTAAACATGCTTTCATTAGCCTTAGAAGCAGATTACAAAAATTCAGGTCTTAGTAAGTATTAGAAGAATATCTTCCGCAATTATTTAATAGGGATAATGGATTTAAACCTAAGAAGGATTGATTTTTAAATTGCCAAATATTAGATAGAGATCATTATCAATGCTCATCTTAATAGAGTAGATTTCTATTAAAATTAAGTTTCAAATATTTTAAAAAATAACTTATAATCATATGAAAATCAATAAATAATCTTTTACTTATTTCATTTGATTTAAAAAAGAAAAGTTATCCACAGTGTGAATTCCGAAATATTTTCACTACTTTTACATTGAGATTCATCTCCATGCCGAGAAGGAATTCAGAAAACGCTAGTCCTAGGTGATTAGCGTTTTCCGCTTTATGGCAATCCTTCGATTCCTCTTTTTTCAAATTTTTTCATAATTGCTTTAAATGTTCCACTTTGTAAATGATATGCTGTTAGCAAATAGAAATCTTGCTGATTTCTAAGGTTTTCAAATACTATTACATACTTTTCTGCTCTATTAAGGATGTATGTTCTTTTTTCATCAGGAACATTGAAAGTCAGGAAATCATTCTTATTCTCAATATGATACTTTATCCAATGTATTCGAATTGACCTTTCGGATTCAAATGCTCTTTTTCTTGTAGCCTCATCAACAACTACAGTAGTAAGATGTCTAAACAACACATCCATCTTATCTTGTCCTTCAATTGTCGTAGGATGAATTTGTCTTCCCTCCATTTCAAAGTTGGGATTTGCTGCAATATCTCGATCAAAAACTCTTCGAAATGATATTAAATTTTCTCTTTCCGAATTATAAAGTAGATCTAAAAGGTGGTTGTAAGCTATAGTAAGATTGGTGGGCATGTTAACTCAATTCTATGAAAAATTGATTGAATTTCTCCTCATTCTTTTTGGTCTTGCTATTTAATGGGTGGTTGCATTTCTTTTCAATTCTGGATATCAGCCGATTTTTAACTATGGAAACCTTTCCTTTTTTTTCATCATCAGGAACATTTAATTTATAGTTAATTGCTCCCATAAAAAAATCTGTGAGCTGCATAAAAATACTTTCATGCGAACGAATATTCTGGAGTGTCCGAATATGAGCATAATCAACTTTTAAAATATCCTTCAACTTTCTGGCTTTACTAGCACTAAGAGTATCCTTTATATCAAGATATATATTATAATTATATTCCATATTTATCTTGTGATATAGAAGTTGGTAGTACATTTTATAATAAAAGTCATCAAAATACTTTGGGTTGTTTTCATCTTTACGTATTGCGCTCTTCTTTATAATAATTGAGCGAAAAACCAATTCAGTGTTGAAAAAGAAATCTATCAGATCATTATAAAATTTCTCTTTGTGAGCAAATATTTCTGACCACTTAATTTCGCCCTTTACATCATGTGACTCTTTTAAATTAAGAAGCATTTCCTTTGAAATACGTAATACATTATATGGTACGCTTATGTAGCTAAGTATCATATAAGGCTTATGATCATTTTCCAAATGACAGCTTTCATCACAATAAACATTAAAAGTATAGCTCATATAATACGCTTAAATCAGCTGTTTGTATAGGTTATGAAGTAATAAAAGCAGAGATACTGCAATTGATTAATAAAGAAAGTTAAAAAATTCCTTTTAAATAAAATGTTATTCAAAAGGCGCTTCAGGTAAAAAGTCCCTAGGCGAGCACTTAAATATTTTAGCCAATTCATTGATATGATTTAGGTTATATTTAGCCCGGTATTTAGGATTTTCTACATCCCCGATAAACCCAACTGAAACCTCAAGCAAATAGGCCAATTCCTTCTGAGAATACCCCTTTTCTATTCTTTTAGCCTTTACTGCGTCAATAATATACTGCTCAATGGGAGTGTGTAGTGGATCAGCCATTATTTCTGGTTTAATCCACAAAGAATCATTGTCCCAAAAAATATTTCACACATACAGGTACGTGTATTATATTTGCAGTAATAAAATCCTCTTAATATGGCAACCACTTACAAATTCTCCGTTATGGTAGTAATTAAGGATAGTCATGGCTTTTCCCGTACCATTACCCCAATTATTGAAGCTACATCTGATCTTGAAGCAAAGCAATAGCACAGTATCCCGAGGGCAATGTTAGAACCGTTTCAAAAATCAATTAATTTATGGAACAAGAACAAAAGAAAACAGACCCGTTTGCAATCATAACATTTGCAGCAGGACTAGGAGGCTTTGCTATTCTTCCTATACTATTTATTCCTGTCGGTTTTATTTCCGGTATCGTTTCCTACTATCGACTTAAAGAGAATGAGAGTTTAAAGGGTAAAGGGTTAAGAATAGCTGGATGGATATTAACCTGTATTAACATGCTGTATTTAATGTATGAATTTAAGTTTGGTATTTTTGGTGGTTAATTTATCCACACTCTTAATTTATGATGTGAATATTCAAAGCCGTTAGATAAAATAACGGCTTTTTTTATTCCCTCTGTTGCTAAAAATCATTGATAATAATGATGTATTGATAATAAAAACTATACATTTTTTTCTTTTCAACCTCAAACCCACAGCCATTCTACAGGATATAAAAAACAAATTTTTTTATGAAATTTTTCAAAAATAAAGTTTGAAAAAAAATGTCAAATTTTTTCTTTTTTATTTTTTCCTCCATCACCTTTATCAAAATCGCAGAAAAAAATAAATGAGAAACGAAAAGGTATTAAATGAAAAATTTTGCAATCAAACACCTTTAAATAAAGAGGGTCAGAGTGATTCAAGTAATAGTCCTATATGTGGATGGGAACTATTAGATAAACAAAGCCAGAGGAAATTTGAAGCTATCATTGAGTTAATTTTCACTAAAAACATCAAAGAGATTAAACTAAAAATAGATGGCTCCTCCATCAAGAAAGGCTATGCTATTGAGAAAGACAGAAAATTCGATTCTAATGCAAGAGTATCTGATTATTTAAAATCCAATTCCAAATTATCGCTGAATTTTACAAATGATGGGGTTTTTGGAACAAAAGAAATATTTTTTTAAAACAATAAACTTAAAAATTTATGAAGGTTAAACTGATTACAATTCTCGCTAAACACAGATGTAGTCTACATTTTAATGATTTTAATGACGGTTAGTGAGTTAATTGAATTTTTTAAGACGAATGGAATACATCTTTCAATTCCCGATGCAAAGCTCCTGCTAGAGCTACTTTACACCCTCGCACAAATAGAATACGACGCACAGATTGGTTAATTATCAATAGCTGAATAGAGATATTTCAGAGTGGGAAAATCATTTTTAAACACATTAAAAACAGTTTTCATTTGACATGGAATCAAATAAAGCTCCGCCAGAAGGGGATTTCACAATTTTTTTTTAATCAAAACAGTTCCAAACATTTACACATAATATTAAAAATAGAATATGAATTTAAAGAAAAAAAATGCCATCCTTTATACAAGGGTATCTACTGACGATCAAGCTCAACATGGTTACAGCTTAATTCACCAATATGACAAACTGAAATCACATTGTAACGACAACGGAATTTCAATCATAAAGCACTTTAAGGAAGATTATTCTGCTAAAAATTTTAACCGCCCGGAATGGAAGAACTTAATGCAGTATATAAAAGCGAACAAGGGCGTTGTTAACACTATCTTGTTTACCAAGTGGGACAGGTTTACCCGTAGCCTTGAGGAAACCTTTACGGTCATATCAACTTTAAGAAAAATGGGAATTTCCGTTAACGCAATTGAGCAGGAAATTGATTTTTCTATTCCTGAAAGTAAACTTATGCTTAGTGTTTACGTTGCAGGTGGTGATATAGAACGTGACAAGATTTGCCAGCGTACAAAAGATGGAATGAGAGCCATGAGAAAACAAGGTAAATGGAATGGTACTGCTCCATTAGGATATAAGTATCATAGGGAAGATTCGCGTTCTTCATGGTTGGTTATTGATCCCGTTAAAGCTAGTTTTATTACTGATGCTTTTTCATTATATAGTACAGGTATTTATTCTATTCCTGAAGTACAAAGATTAGTATCCGAAAAGCATAACTATGGAGTAAAGAGAAGTAAACAAGCATTCATTAATATTTTACGGAATCAGGTCTATATAGGTAATATCAAACTTGAAGCCACAGATAAGGAAGATGAAATCTACATTAAAGGGATTCATACACCCTTAGTTGATGAACATATTTTTCAAAGGGTTCAAGATATTCTTGATAACCGAAAACGCTCAAAAAATATACGTTATCAAGATCAAAGGCATCCTTTAAGAGGTTTCCTTAAATGTCCTCAATGTAGTAAAAATATGACCTCCAGTGCTGTTAAGAAAAAGAAATTTGTCTATTATCAATGTCAGGAAGGGCACAGACGCTACCCCGCCCTATTCGCTAATGAGCAATTCGAAAACTTATTAACCAAAACATTCAATATAGACGAAAACATCATAACCTGCTATCAAAAGATACTTGAAGATACATTTGATAGGAACGGGTCAAATATAAAGAATCAGCTTAAAGGTATTAACAAGCAGATAGTGGATTATGAGCAGAAACGGAGCAATAAGGAAGATGACTACATAAATGAACGGATTCCGGCGGATGTATATAATAGCGCCAGAAAAAGGCTAGATGGCTACATTAATGAACTAATCAACCAGAAAACAACCTTAGAGGGTAATATGAAGCACCAATTCAAAAACTATCTGGTTAATACCTCAATTCTTTTAAGAAATCTTTCCGGAGTTTATAAGAAAAGCGACGTTGAAATCAAGCGGAGAATTCTAGGGGTAATTTTGGAGGATAAGCTAATTTTTGAAAATAACACTTATCAAACTCCTACCTATACCCCGGCTGTTGATCTCTTACTTAGAACCAGTAAGGGTTTAAAGGAAAAAAGAAAAGGTTCAGAAGAAAATTCTGAACCTTTGTCTAGTAGTGCTCCCCCTGCTGGACTTGAACCAGCGCCCCTCTGATTAACAGTCAGATGCTCTAACCAACTGAGCTAAGGAGGAATATTACTCCGGGCCGCAAATGTAACAATTGTATTTACAATTCAAATAAAATTTATCACCCGCCAACAGAAATCCCTTCATCTTTCCAGATGCGCAGGAGATGCTTTATGAGATAGTCAAAGTACTTATTGGAGCCCAAGTCGGTGGAAACATTAGACTGACCAATCCAGAAAGGCTCCTGCAAATTGGATTTGTCCAGCAGGTAAAACGTTTCCAATTGATTGGTGAACTCCTTCCGGATATGGCGGTCGGGGGCACGGGCAGGGCCTAAAAGCATCACCAAGGCCGCTGTGGGCAGCGGTTTGTTAAGACTCTTTATCACCGACTTATCTTCCACTTCTTTGGGTGCCACTATCAGCACCGCATCATGTGGATACATGGCCGAAGCCTTGGCGATATTATCATCAGTGCAGTATTCTATCGTACCGAGATGCACGACCGAAGTCTGAAATGATTTGTTGCGAAATTGCTTATCCAGCGCATATTTCATGTCCTGCCCAATCTTGCGGGTGGACATCGGTCCGGCGGAAATAATCAGTAAACTGCCGATTTTACGGGCGGTGGAGTTCTCTCTGATTTCATTCAGAACAAAATCATGGCCCTGGGCCATAGCTGAGATGACGAGGACTAACAGCCAAAGTAACAGTAACAGGCGCTTCATAAGTTATAGGAAAATACTGGGAAGATACATTTTTTTGTATTGTTCCAACATCCTGCCATAGTAAGTTTCCTGTTTCCTGCAAGTATTTAGACTACTCCCGCGGACGCCTGCTATCGAAAAGCATAGCAGTACTGCAGCCGGTTTGCGCTATCGGTAAGATTGACTATAAAAACGAAAGTAAGCGCAAAGTTATGCGTATAAATTTCGTATGACCGTTCTATTTATGAAGGAAAAAATCACTTAAATTTTGTATCTTCAGTACTGTTTGATTTTTCCAACAAAGAAACCCTATTAACCCAGCTAATACTAAAACCCTCATCTTTCCATCCATACTACCATTACATTTTCTTAACCCAAATTTGTACGCTCATGAAACCATTAGCCTATTACTTCACCTCTTTATTAATGATCCTGTTGTTAGCCTGCCAGAAAAAAGACAACACTCCTTCCCCACGAAATGTCTCTGATAATATCATTTCAAAATTACAGGCAGCGGGCTTCCATACCAGCGAAGGCTTGCAGAAATATAAAGACGGCTACCTCGTGGAATATGATATCTTTCTTACAGAAAAACAGATCGATGAACTGGCCGCCAATCCTGTAAACTCCAAGGTAAAAGTGGAGCATTACAGGAGTACTAATACCGTTCCCGGGCCACTCCGGACAATTTATGTGTACATAGATCCTGCCTTCGACGCCTATATGCAGGACGCACTGGACAAAGCTCTGGAGAGATACAATGCGCTCAACATCAGCATAAGGATGATCCGCACGCCAGACACCAGGGCTGAAATAAACATACTGGCATTCCATGAGGTAAGCAACGTACTCGGCTATAGCGCCGGGTTCCCCTCAGGCGGAAATCCTGCAAGCCCCATTAAACTAAACACCTATTACTACAACGGCACCTCCCAACGCGCGGATGCCATCACCACCATAGCACATGAAATAGGGCATGCTATAGGCTTCCGCCATACCGACTACATGAACCGGGCCTTCAGCTGCGGCACCGGCGGCAACGAAGGCACAGCCGGCGTTGGTGCAGAGTATATTCCGGGCACACCAAGTGCCCCCTCAGCCAATTCCTGGATGCTAGCCTGCTCCAACAATACAGACCGCCCCTTCACTGCTGAAGACAAAGTAGCGCTTACTACAGTATATCCCGGCCCTCCTGCATGGGTGCGGCTCAAAAACAGATGGACCAATGCCTACCTCTACGACGACAACGGCATAGTACGATATAGCAGCACCGCTCCGGACGACCGCTACAAATGGAACCTGGAGAAAATAAACGGATATACACGTATCAGAAATGTGTCGTCCGGGAAGTATATAAACATTGAGCACGGCTATAGCTACGTGGAATGTATACTACTGCCCATCTCTTACGGAAGTGCCTATTGGGCGTTTGAATACACCGATGGCTACATCAGGCTGAGAAATCAATGGAAAGGAGGTTACCTTAACCTGGAGAGCCAAAACGGTACCGCGCAAAACACGGATGTACCGGCCTATTTTGTAAGTAGCCAGTGGATAGTGGCGCAGTAGCGCCAAGCCATTAAATGGTGGATGAAAGATGACGTCGATATAAAACGCTTTCTGCTACGTTGGCAGAAGGCGTTTTATTTTATGTGTATACGCTGCAACAGTCTCAGAGAAAAAAGTGAAGCCCTGTGAAAAATAAAAAAGGCAATCATTGCTGATTGCCTTTCTCTTTTCGCTCCCCCTGCTGGACTTGAACCAGCGACCCTCTGATTAACAGTCAGATGCTCTAACCAACTGAGCTAAGGAGGAGTGTTTCCCGTATCGTTTGTGCGATTTGGGATTGCAAAAATAGGTAAAATTTCATTTTTGCAAAATCTTATGACCACTTTTTTTAAAAATTTTTCTAAAAAGTTTTAAAACCCGCTACCACAAAGGATTTCAGGGAGACACTTTTTTAACCCTGACCAGCATTTTTTCTCCGAGGGCACTGGCACGCGTAGCTTTCCGCACAAAAGGCATGTCCAGTTTGCTGATATAAAAATGAGGAAACCGGTGAAGCAACGTGTAGTCATATCCTTGCTCCCGGAGGCTTGTTAACCCTTCGGGCGTGGTGAAGACAACGCCGGTGACAGCGGTGTCGGTGCGGGGAACCGGTGCGTTCAGGTAGTATTCGAAAGAATAGGAGTTGTGCTGATACAGCGTCACCGGCACGCCGGGAATAGTGGCATTGGCATAACGCGCCGCCTCGCTGCCGCTCTGGTACTGCATCATATCGGGATACAGGATAGTATTGATATAAAGGTTCAACAGGATGCTCATGGCGACAGTCCGGTAAAACACGGCCTCTTTGGTGCTTTTGTCGAACCAGTAGTGCAGCAGCATATATAAAACGATGAGCACTGCGATAGGTACCAGCCACGCATATCCCATGGCTGGCTTGTACAATAGGTCCAATACTACGCCGGCTATCGCCAGCAGGATGATGATGGTATACTGCGTGGTACGGAAAAAACGAAGTCCTTTGGCGGTATGCAGCGACAGGATATAGTGTGCGGTAAGGATGGCAAAAAAAGGAAAAATGATATTGAGATAATGGGGCAACTGGAAACGCGACAGCGAAAACAGTATAAAAGTAGCGAGTGCGCCGCAGATACAATAGTATTCCGGCTGCTGCTTCCATTTGCGGAAAAACATGATCACGGCGGCGTACAGCATCACCGGCCAGGGCAGAAAAGCCCATAGCAGCGTGTGAAAGAAGAAGAATGGGTCTCCTGCGCCCTTGATAGGCCCGGTATTCATAAAACGCCCAAACTGGCTGTCCCAGAAGAAGAAACGCAGTCCGGACACTCCGGTATGACCGAAGACGATCTTCTCCGGATGCAGGTCAAACTGCTGGTAGAGAGCGTATAATTCCGGCATAATGAACAATGCGGTGAAGGCCAGCGCTACCAGCCATTGCCAGCTGAAAACCAGTTTCCACTGGCGGGTAAACAGTAAATGTCCGCCGATGGCGGCGCCTATCGGCACCAGCGCGAAAATGCCTTTGGTCATAATAGCACAGGCGGTGAACAGCGCGCCCAGCAACAGATGATACCACCACGGCCGCAGCACGCTCTGATAAAAATGATACACTGCGGCGATGATAAGGCCCGTCAGATAAGGCTCTGCCCGCACGTCATTGTTGGAGATGACAAGATGTTCCGCGGTAAGCAGGATACACACGGCCCAGCGGGCAGTGGTGTTGCCGTAAAGGGAAAGCGCAAAACGGTAGGTATACCAGGCGCCCATCAGCAGAAAAAGGATGGCCGGTAGTTTATACGACCACGTATGAAAGCCGAACAACTGAAAACTCAATGCGGCCATCCAGAAAGGGAAATGAGGCTTGTCCAGCCATTCATGACCGTCGGCGTAGAGGTTCAGGTAGTCATGTTTCAGCACCATGGTTTTGGCGATGCCGGCATAGAGTGCGCCATCGGGCTCCAGGATGGGTACCTGAAGGGCGCTGAACTGTAATAAAGCCAGCAGGAAAACGATAAACACCCAGATCTGCTTCTCTGAAAAGGCAAACGGGCGAACAGTTGAAGGTAACGGTAACATGAGCAAAAGTTACGTTCATCCGTTGACGGATAAAAACCTGCGGGGGGTAATTAACAAAAAGATAAACCGGCTGTTACCACAGCCAGCCACCGCTCTTTTCCATTCCTATGTAAGGGCCGTCCTCCCGCTGTTCTATGGGATAGGTTTTAAGATAATATCCTTCGCCGCTGCAGTTATGGCCATTTTTCATGCTGAACTTATAGCGGTGTATCGGACACACCACATTACCGGCAGCATCGATGAACCCATCGGCCATGATGCCGCCGGCATGCGGGCATTTATGAGCAAAAGCGTACAGTTGGCCCTGGTGCAGGGCAACACTGATCATCTTTCCGTTCACTTCCTGTGCACGGATCGCATTGTCGGCAAGTGGCAAATATCCTTCGTCCAGTTTATGCCAGGTGTACTTTTTGGCCATTAATAGAAAAATTCTGTTTTGTAGGGATAACGTTCTCTGTACAGTTGGGCTACCTTGTCCATAATGGTTTTGCGCAGCTCTTCCACATTACGTCTTTCCAGGGCGGCAATGAAAACGGTGTTGCCGTTGGTCTTGGTGTCCCAGTTCTGTTTGAGCGACTGCAGGATATCTTTTTTGATATCTTCTTCCAGCCATTTATCAAAAGTGTTGGCTTCGTACAGGTCCATCTTGTTAAAGACCATGATGGTAGGCTTGTCAAAGGCCTTCAGCTCCTGCAGTGTGCGGTTCACCACTTCTATCTGCTCTTCATATTGCGGATGGGAGATGTCTACCACATGCAAGAGGATGTCACTCTCGCGGACCTCATCCAGTGTGGATTTGAAGCTCTCTACCAGGTGATGGGGCAGCTTGCGGATAAATCCTACCGTATCGCTAAGCAGAAAAGGCGTTTGCTCAAACACTACTTTACGGGTAGTGGTATCAAGCGTGGCAAACAGCTTGTTTTCCGCGAACACCTCGCTTTTGCTGAGCATGTTCATGATGGTGCTTTTGCCCACGTTGGTATAACCTACCAGCGCTACACGGATAAATTCGCCACGTTCCTTACGCTGGGTAAGGGACTGCTTGTCTATTTCAGCCAGCCGCTTACGCAACAGGGCGATCTTATCTTTTACGATACGACGGTCCGTTTCGATCTCCGTTTCACCAGGGCCTCTGCTACCAATACCACCGCCCTGACGTTCAAGGTGGCTCCACATACCGCGCAAACGGGGCAGGATATACTGGTACTGCGCCAGCTCCACCTGCACTTTGGCCTGTGCTGTACGGGCGCGGCGGGCAAAGATGTCAAGGATAAGGTCGCTGCGGTCAATCGTTTTTACCTTCAGTACCTTTTCGATATTGGCGATCTGCGAACCTGTCAGCTCATCATCGAAGATGACCAGCGACACGTCCCTGCTGGCGATATATTGGTGAATCTCTTCCAGTTTACCTTTACCCACAAAAGTAGCCCTGTCCGGATGGGACAGTTTCTGGGTGAAGCGTTTTAACGTGGTGGCACCGGCCGTTTCCGCCAGAAACACCAGCTCGTCCAGGAACTCCTGTACCTGCCGGTCCGTCTGGTCTTTAGTGATGACCCCTACAATGACGGCTTTCTCTTCTTTTTGGACGACTTGTTTTTTTTCTATCAAAGTGCTTAAAAATTTGCTGCAAAAATACTTGTTTTTACGCAGTTGATGCCGTCCATAGATTGTTTTTTCTATTATATGAAGATGACTGCCATCACTCCGTTCATCAGAAAAATACCTCAAACCAGCAGAATCAGCAGGTAGTTTCCTACATTTAGGTGATCCAAAACATCTTGCAGATCATGTACAAACCATTTTTACTGACAGGACTATTAATTTCAACTATGGCGACAGCCCAGGACAAAATGACGCCCGAATTGCTGTGGCAGCTCGGCAGAGTCAGCGGAGAGGCCATCAGCGCCGACGGGAAGACCGTTATCTTCAGCGTGTCACAGCCCAGCCTGGCCGACAACAAGAGTGAAAGAAACCTCTATGCCGTTCCACTGACAGGCGGCGCGCCCAGACAACTGACCCAAACGCCCGGCGGAGAAGGCGATGTGGCCGTGCTCCCCGGCGGCAAAATTGGCTACTCCCTCAAAGGCCAATGGTGGGAAATGAATGCTGACGGCTCCAGCGCCGTACAGAAAACTAACGGGACCGGTGAAATGCAAAACATCAAAATTTCTCCCGATGGCAAACACATCACGTTTACCAAAGAGGTGAAAGTGAAAAAAATTTCCGGTGTAGACCACTACGCCGACCTCCCGAAATCCAACGTTCAGATCTACGATAACCTGAACTACCGCCACTGGGACACCTGGGAAGACGGTAACTTCTCCCACGTATTTTATGCTACCTATAACAACGGGGAGATAGGTACGCCGGTAGATATTATGGCCGACGAACCACACGACTGCCCGCAGATGCCACATGGCGGAGCCGAAGACCTGATATGGAGCCCCGATGGCCAAAACATCCTGTATGTGTGCAAGAAAAAATATGGTAAAGACTACGCCATCAGCACCAATACAGACATCTATGAGTACAACATCGCTACAAAAGCCACCCGCAACCTCTCTGAAGGCATGATGGGCTATGATATGGCCCCCGCCTTCAGCCAGGACGGTAAATACCTCACCTGGCTCAGCATGGCCCACGACGGGTTTGAGGCAGATAAAAATGATGTCATCCTCCTGGACCGCTCTACGGGCGCCAAAACCAACCTCACCCAAAACTGGGATGGCACCGCTTCCGCTGTGCGCTTCAGTAATGATGGCAAAAAAGTCTACTTCCTCGCCGTCCTGAAAGGCACAGAACAACTGCTGGAAATAGCCCTGCAGAAAGATCCGTCCAAAACAACGGACAAGCATATACGCCAGATCACCTCCGGTGATTTTGATATCAACGGCATGGTGGCACAGTCAGGCAACACCATGGTGGTGACCCGCACAGACATGAACCACGCGGCGGAACTGTTTACCGTTGACCTCCAGAAAGGCGGCCTGCAACAGCTGACCAACGTCAACAAAGGCACCTACGATAAAATAGGTTCCTGCAAAGTGGAAAAACGCTGGGTGAAAACTACCGACGGCAAAGAGATGCTCGTATGGGTGATCTTACCGCCGGACTTCGATCCTGCTAAAAAATATCCAACCCTGCTGTATTGCCAGGGCGGCCCTCAATCAGCCCTTTCCCAGTTCTATTCCTTCCGCTGGAATTTCCAGCTGATCGCGTCACAGGGTTACATCGTGGTAGCGCCCAACAGAAGAGGCATGCCCGGCCACGGCGTGGAATGGAATGCCTCCATCAGCAAAGACTGGGGCGGCCAGCCTATCCGCGACTACCTGAGCGCCATCGATGACGTAAGCAAAGAAAGCTATGTGGACAAAAACCGCCTCGGTGCCATCGGTGCCAGCTACGGCGGATACTCCGTATACATGCTGGCTGGCGTACACGAAAACCGCTTCAAAACCTTCATCGCCCACGATGGCCTGTTTGACCTGAAAAGCTGGTACGGCACCACCGAAGAACTGTGGTTCGCCAACTGGGACATCGGCGCTTACTGGGACCCTGCCAATGCAAAAGCATATAAGGACTTCAATCCCAGCGAACACGCCAACAAATGGAACACGCCCATCCTGATCATCCAGGGCGGTATCGATTTCCGCGTGCCCATAGAGCAGGGCCTGCAAGCCTTCCAGCTCGCGCAGCTGAAAGGCATCAAAAGCAAACTGCTCTATTTCCCTGAAGAAAACCACTGGGTGTTAAAACCACAGAACGCCATCGTATGGCAACGGGAATTCTTCAACTGGCTGAAAGAAACACTTTAAACAATTACGAATTACGAATTACGAATTAAAGGCTTATTTTTAAAACGGTTATTTAGTGACCTTTCTATAATTAAACCCTTCATTCGTAATTCGTAATTCGTAATTCCTAATTCGTAATTATTATGACCTCCCTGTTATTGGAAACCGCCAATGGCGTGGCCACCATCACGCTCAACCGCCCGGAAGTTTACAACGCATTCAATGATCCGCTCAGTTATGAACTACAGGATGCCCTCAAACAGGCAGAGAGAGACCCCGCGGTAAGGGTAGTGGTGCTGACAGGAGCAGGCAAGGCCTTTAGCAGCGGGCAAGACCTCAAAGCGTCTATGGAAGCGGGGAAACGCAACCTGAGCGAATCGCTGCAAAAACGCTACAATCCAATTATCCGCGCTATCCGTAATATGCCGAAGCCGGTTATCTGCAAACTCAATGGCGTGGCTGCCGGCGCAGGATGCTCCCTCGCACTGGCCTGCGATATGATCATCGCCAGCGAAGCTGCCACCATGATCGAGATCTTTGTGAACATCGCGCTGGTACTGGATTCCGGCTCCTCTTATTTCCTGCCGCGCACCGTAGGCTACCACCGCGCTTTTGAACTGGCCACCAAAGCCTCTAAAGTCACTGCTGCGGAAGCCCTGCAAATGGGACTGGTCAATAAAGTAGTACCGGCGGACGCACTCGATGCCGCCGTGGATGCCGAAGCTGCCTACTACGCCGCAGCCCCCACCAAAGCCATCGCGCTGATGAAAAAAATGCTCACCAAAGGCATGACTGAATCACTGGACGCTACGCTCGAATACGAAGCCTACTGCCAGGAAATTGCCGGTAACTCCACCGACAACCGGGAAGGCATCAACGCTTTCCTTGAAAAAAGAAAACCGGCATTCACCGGCAACTGATACCAAAACAATAAGCAATAAAAAACGGCCATGGTTTGATACAACCATGGCCGTTATATTTTTAACCCTGTGGACGATTACAGTCCGCTCAGGCAGATACCGATCTGATAAGGTCTGATATCCAGATCGCTGTTGTCTTTCAGCATCGGGTTCAGGGAATAGGCGCCAAACAGGGCGAAGTTGCCATAACCTACACGGGCAGTGGCAGAGAAACGCCATGGATTGAAAAAGCCTTTGTTGATGTCTTTATCCCAGTTTTTGGAACCGTTAGCACCGGTGTTGCGGCCTTTGGTATGTGCATTTACCAGTGTGCCCACTTTTACGCCCAACGCTGCTTTAAAACCTTTGTTGGCATTGTCCGGCACACTGCGGTACCGCAGCTCAATAGGAATCTCCAGGTAGGTAGTGGCTACCTTGTATTTTTTATATGCATTGCTGGCAGGGAAAGAAGCCTTGTCCGGGCTCACTTTGCCGGAAATGTCAAAAGTATGGTCTTTCAGATATACCCCGCTGGTGCTGATACCCAAACCAGCCGCCACGCTCAGGGGAGACTTCTTGAACGGGAAATCGTACATCAACGCGATATTAAAGCCCCTGTTGAAACCTGTCTTGATACTATCAGGCGCACCAGCCCAACCATCATAGGACATCTGAATCATCAGAAAATCCCGGGAATGGGTGGCCCTGCTAACTGCCTTGTTCATGGGAGAACCGCCTTCCTGTGCAAATACACCCACAGCTACAGCTATCAGGCCAAGGGTAAAAATTATTTTTTTCATAAAATATTTTAATACTTAGGAAAAAGAATATTAGGCAAATATATTGGAATGATTGTAAAAGAATTGGTTAAAATATTCCTAACCACCTCCTTTTCGGCGCGAAAGTTACATAAAAAGTCATATTGATAACTCATATTCTTTACATGTGCCACTCCCAACAAATGAACAAGATGAACAACAATAATGCTTTTTTTTAGCTAAATTTCAGGAATGAATCCTCCAATGGGGGAACTACCCCGGCCAAAACAGCAAACTAGTCTGTGAAACCAAAAGCCAGATGAGAAATATAACCCTCACCGTCATAACCCTCGTGATAGCCGTACTCATGGTACTTAGCGGCTTCATATTTTACGCCGTGACGGTACGGAAAAGGACCAACGCTGCTGCCGACTGGATACGCACCAGCCAGATAACCACTAATCAGGCCAGGGCCATCTCCATATTAGATTACAGAAGCACCGCCGGTATTAAAGACTTCCTGCTGAGCAACGGCCGCCTCATACCTCCGGAAGTACGGCTGCAGGACAGCCTCCAGCAAGCACTCCAGCGCCTGTCCGGCAATACCCACAACACCACCACCCAACAAGAACACCTCCAGGCCATACAACAACTACTGCTGCAACGCCGCCATACCAAACAACAGATCATCGCCACCGCCAATACCAACCCGGCCCAGGCAGAGGAAATGATCCTCGGCACCGCCTTCTCCGCCCAGACAGCCAGCCTCCGGAACCTGATCAATACCTACATCGATACGGAACAACAGGAACTGCTTCAACGCATCCGTAAAGATTCCTCCTATACCTCCTGGTCTTTATGGGTGACCCTCGGCCTTAGCGCCTTCATGATCATCCTCCTGATCGGGGAAGTTCGCTTTATCTTCAAACTGTCTGTAAAAATAAAAGACTGGGGCAACCAGCTGCTCAAAAGCGAACAAACCTTCAAACGCCTGGTGGAAGAAGCCGAACCAATCATCTACCAATCCACGAAACACGGCTTCTTTACCTACGTCAGCCCCCGGGCGGAAGCACTGACAGGCTATCCCAATACCACGCTGATAGGTAAACATTACTCCCTGCTCCTGGATGACAAGGAATTTGAACGGCTGAAAACCTTCTACCTGCAACAGCTGGAAAACGGGGACGAATACTCGTCGCTTCGTTTTGAAATCACCACCCGCACCGGAGAGAAAAAATGGGTGGAACAACTGGCCTATCTCATCACCGGCGAAAACGGCAGTAAGGAATTTGAATGCATCGTCCGGGACATTGACCGCGAATACCGCAAGGAACAACATGTCCAATACCTTCAGAAAAGACTGGAAGCCATTCTGGACAACATGCCGTCCATGATGTTCGTAAAAGATATGCCCGGCAACTATCTGTTGGTCAATAACCGGTTTATGGAAGTAATGGGCGTCTCCAAAGATGATATTGTAGGAAAAACCGACACAGACCTCCGCTATCCCTGGGTAGAACGGTATGCCGGCATGAGCCGAAAAGTAATGGAAACCGGCACGAGGGAAAAAACAGAAGAAACACTGACCATAGACGGCAAAACATACCATTTCCTGCTCACCATGTTTCCCCTCCGCAACGCCAGCCATGAAATGATCGGTATCTGCTGCATCGGCACCGATCTTACGGAGAAAACACTTTACCTGGAACAAGAGAAGGAAGCCCGCGAAAAAGCAGTAGAGGCGCAGAAAAGCCAGGAAACTTTCCTGGCCAACATGAGCCACGAAATACGTACCCCCATGAACGGTATCGTGGGAATGACACAACTCCTGCTACAGGAAAAAGGCCTTTCTCCCATCCAACAGGAATATGTGACCGCCATCCGGCGGTCTGCCGAAAACCTGCTGGTCATCATCAATGAAATACTCGATTTCTCTAAAATAAAAGCAGGCAAACTGGAGGTGGTCAGCGAACCGTTCAACCTCCGGGAAGTTGTCAGCAGCACCACTTTCCCGCTGCAGCTGCAAGCCAGGGAAAAGGGACTGGTCTTCAATGTCCGTACGGCGGAAAACATGCCCGTGGAACTTCTGGGCGATGCTGTACGGCTCCGTCAGATCCTCACCAACCTGATCGAAAATGCAATTAAATTCACACTCAAAGGCTATGTAACTGTCACGGTTACACTGGTATCGGCCGATAAAAATAATTCCGGCCTCCGGATAGGCTTCGAAGTAAAAGATACCGGCATCGGTATTCCCGCCGATAAACTGGACGTGATCTTCGAAAGCTTCTCCCAGAGCCACAAAGGCAATAGCCGCGACTTTGGTGGCACCGGCCTTGGGCTCACCATCTGCAAACACCTGATAGACCTGCAAAACGGCACGCTCAAAGTTGAAAGCAGCCCCGACACAGGCTCTGTATTTTACTTTGAACTGCCTTTCACAAAAAATCCTTTTCCACGGCCACAGCTGCCGGGCCAGCCGCAGCCGCAGCCACCGGCTCAACCACTGAAAGGACTGTCAGTCCTCATCGTGGAAGATAACCGCATCAACCAGCAGGTAGCCTACTACACGCTGAAGAAAGGCGGATGCTCCCGCATAGACGTTGCTGACAGCGGCATGGCCGCTCTCGAAATATTAAGTACCAAATCCTATAATTGTATCATTATGGACCTACAAATGCCGGGCATGGATGGTTATGAAACCACCCGTGCTATCCGTAACAATGGTATCAATACCAGCATTATTGCCCTCACTGCTTCTGCGCTGGATGGTGAAAGGGAACGTTGCCTGCAGGCGGGGATGAATGACTACGTGTCCAAGCCTTTTGAGAAAGAGGACCTGTTCCGGAAAATCCAGGCTTCTACCAACAACAGCGATGACCAGGGCCCGCAACCGGAACACCGCCCCGGTCCGGCTCAACAGCTGTCCACGCCAGCCGGTTCAGGCGGAAGCGGCCTGCCGCCGTCCGATCCGGCGCCCAACGAAAAACCGGCTATCAGCTTCGAGTTTATCCATTCGGCGGTAGCGGAAGATGAAGTGAAAATTGTGCTGGAAGAACTGGTGCTGTCCATGCCCGCCTACATTTCCCAAATGCGGCAATATATCGAAGAAAAAAACTGGGAGGAAGTCGGTAATCTCGCCCATCAGCTGAAAGGCAACCTGGGGTTTGTTTCCATGCACGAAGCAGTACAACTGGCGCATGAGATCAACAGGGGAGTGGTGCTCGATAACAACTATGAGGAGATCTCCCGCAAAGCCGCCAGGATAGAAGAATTATTTAACCGCTACAAACCCGATATTGAGGCACATATAGCCATCTGCCTGTGATTACTGTGCTACCGGCAGCGTAAAGTAAAACAGGCTGCCTTTGCCTTCTTCACTGGAAACGCCGATCACACCGCCCTGCGCTTCGATAAACTCTTTGGAAATGGCCAGCCCGAGGCCATTTCCTTTATGCCCCTTTACTCCCGGCACCTGGAAAAAACGCTCAAATATCCGGTCGCGAAAGGCCAGCGGTATTCCTTTGCCATAGTCCTGCACGGAAAAAGACAACATATTGGTGCCCGTGTTTTCCACCTTCAGGTCTATCGCCGATTTCAACGTAGAATAACGGATGGCATTGGTCAATAGGTTCACCAGCACCCACGCGGTTTTTTCCACATCAGCCATTACCTGGGGCAGCACTTCAGGCACGCTTTGCCGGATGGTGATCTCCCGCTGGGCCGCCTGTTTCTGCACGGTGTCCAGCGCATACTGCACAATATTCAAGGCCGTGACAGGCTGTGGTTGCAGCTGGATATTGCCACTTTCCACCTGCGACAGGTCCAGCAACTCGCCCACAATTTTGATCATCCGCTGGTTGTCCTGCTTCATGCTTTCCAGCAGCTCACGTTGTTCCGGCTTCAATGGCCCGATACGTTCATCCTCCAGCAGCTTGAGACTGAAATCGGAAGATGCCAGCGGGGTTTTTAACTCATGAGAAATAGTGGCGATAAAATGCGTTTTCGCGAGGTCCTGCTCCTTAAAAGCAGTGATATTTTTGAGGATAACGACATAGCCTATACGATTGTCTTCATGCCGGATGTCAGCTGCTTCCTGCGTAAAGAAACATTCCTTGCCGTCCACAACGATCTTCAGGGGCACATTCTCCCGGGGGTTGATCAGGAATCGCAGCAGGTCGTTCTGCTTCGCCAGCTCATCTGCCGAATGGCCTATCAGTTCTTTTTCAGGGATACTCAGCAGCTGCAGCGCCTGCGCATTGGCAAAAAGCACGGTGTTCTGGGTATCAAACCCGATGGTGGCGTCTTTCAGGCTGCTGATCACCGCTTCGGCGCGTTGTTTTTCGAAAGTGATACGGGCAATATTGCTGTGCTCATATTCATCCAGCCGCTGCGCCATGGTATTAAAAGCCGTGGCCAGTTCGCCCAGCTCATCGTTGGACTTGAAATGCAGCCGCTTGCTGTATTGTTTATTGGAAATACCCTTGATGGCTTCTGTCAGCGCATCGATAGGGTTGGCGATATAACCGGGGAAATTATACACAAAGGTGAAGCCCAGCAGGAAACATACACCGCTGATAACAGCGATATACAACAGGGCATGATCGGCCGTGCGCTTTACCAGCTCGTTCTTTCCAACGATCGCGTTCATGTTGAGGTCCATGATGTTATAGATCCCTTTCTTGATCGCCGCCACATCGGCCGGATTGGGAACACTGTCATGCTGCAGCTTGTTAAACAAAGCCGTTACCTGCGCAGTGGCTGTGCGTTCCCCCCGCTCTGTCACGTTGGCCTGTTGCTGCTTCAGGTTGGTGGCAAACTGCTGCAAGGCCTGCGTTCTGTGCTGAGGCAGGTCTTCGAGCGCTACCATCATATTCTTCGCGTACTCCAGCGACTCATAATTGTCTTTCAGGATGATCTTGGCCTTTTCTGTCAGCCGGTTCAGATAATAGTATCCCAGTACACTTACTATCAGCAGCATAATGTAGAGGAACAACACCCCCAAAGTAATCTTCGTTTTTAGCCTCAGTGTACTCATGACAGGATAATCAGATCTATATCGTTGGAAGAAAGTGTTTTCAGCAGCTGGTTAAACAGGTTGGTCCGCAAAATGATCCGGAACAAACTGATATGCGGTTTGCCGATACAGACCGTAGTGATCTGTTTATCCAGCGCTACGCGGATGATCGCATCAGAAATACGCGCATCATGTTCCTGCACAACTTCCGCGCCTAATTCTGTCGCCAGTTTCAGGTTATTGATCAGATGACGCTGTGCGGCCAGTGGTATTTTTTCAACGCTTTCGCGCGGCGTCTGTACATACAGCACAAACCAGTCTGCATGATAATAGGCCGCCAGGCGGGCGGTTTTGCGGATAACCTTGCGCGCCACTTCGTCATTGGTGGAAATACAGGCCAGGAAATTTTCATGGCGCATCTGCTGGCTGCGCGGCACTTCTGTTTCCACCTTGCGTTCTACCTGTGTGGCCACTTCTTTAAGCGCCAGTTCCCGCAACTGAAGGATTTTATCGGCCTGGAAGAAATTGCGCAGGGCAGTGTCTACTTTAGACTGGTCATAGATCTTGCCTTCTTTCAACCGTGTGATCAGCTCATCGGCAGTGAGGTCTATGTTCACTACTTCATCGGCCATTTGCAGCATACTGTCAGGCACCCGTTCTTTCACTTCCACGCCGGTAATGGCTTTCACCTCCTGGTTGATGCTCTCGATATGCTGAATGTTGACCGCCGAAATCACGTTGATGCCCGCATTCAGCAGGTCTATCACGTCCTGCCAGCGTTTTTCGTTTTTAGACCCGGGGATATTGCTGTGTGCCAGTTCATCCACCACCACCCATTCCGGCGCCAGCAGCAGGATGGTATTGAGGTCCATTTCATCCAGCATCTTGCCTTTATAGAAAACCTGCCTGCGGGGGATCGCAGGCAGGCCTTCCAGCAGGGCGTGTGTTTCGGTACGCCCGTGTGTTTCTATATATCCAATCTGGATATTGATGCCGTTCCTCAACATGGCGTGCGCTTCCTGGAGCATGCGGTAAGTCTTGCCCACGCCGGCGCTCATGCCGATGTAGATCTTGAACTTGCCCCGGCCACTGCGGTTTGCCAGGTTAAGGTAATGTTGTACGGTGTTTTCTTTTTCTGTCATGGTATATTAAAACCACACTGCCAGCGATGCCGTCAGGGCAGCATTATTGTTTTTGAGTTCTGTTCCTTTGATGAATGTTTTGTCTCTGCCGTTAAACATCCTTCCTTCAATACGAAACATCACATGGCTGACAGGGGTGAAATCCAGGTTGAGGGAATAACCGGTCGTCTGGAAGCCGTGCGGAGTCTCCGTGGCAATCACTACGCCGTCTGCATCGTTAAAGTATTCCACTCTTCCCGCTGCCGCCAGTTTATCAGTGAAAGCATAGCGGGCGATCACGATCGGCGTATACCAGTCAGACAAGCCGCTGCTGCCTTTTGCTTTCTGTTGCAGGCCATAGTCAATTCCTGCTATCAGGCTGAATTTTTCTGTTATCCCAAAGGTACCGTAAAGGTTGTTAAAATAACGCATCCGGCGGGTGCTGTCAGGGAAATCGTTGCCCACATAAGTGCTCCAGTTGAGTAACACTTTATCGGATGGCTTGAAGGTGATCTGTGTGCCGAAATCAGGTGTCTGATTACCGTCTACCCGTTTGATACGTTGCCATCCGTTGAGGTACATGGCGGCAAATGACCATTTTTCGTTGGGCGTCCAGGTCACTTTGGCTCCGGTTTCAAAGTAAGGGGAGTTTTCTGCCAGCATGCTGCGGGTGAGCGTATAGCAGTCCTTTCCGATAGCGCTTTCAAAACCGATGTGGGCGGGCATGATACCGGCATCGATCCATACGTTTTTACCAACTCTTACGCCTACGTTGGCTTCATATACATACTGGAAGATGGAAGGTTCCGCAGCCATATTATACTGAGCGTAAGTACCTGTCATCAGGGCGATATTGCCCCGAACCCTGTCGGAGTTGTAGTTGGCTTTCAGCATGGCCAGGTTGAGGTTCAGCTCATTGTGCCTGTTGAAGTTATACAGGAAACCGGGCTTGGTATGATTGGCCGGCTGATTGAAGTCATAACTGTAATAAGCTTCCGCATAACCGGAAAATGTCAGTTTACCTTTTTCCTTTTCTTTTTCTGTAGTTGGTTCGGTTTGGGCAAAGAGCGTAACCGCGGCAGCCAGAATGGCGACCAGCAATAAAGTCTTCTTCATAAAACGTATATAGGTTAAATAGATTTCCGGTGAAGTCTCACCGGAAATCATTCGTTTATTTTAGCTCGTCCAGCGCAACATTGAGCTTGAGGACATTGACAGTGGAAGGGCCCAGCATACCCAGCAAAGGTGCTTTGGTATTGGCATCTACCAGTTGTTTCAGTTTTTCAGGAGCAATACCCCTGGCTTTGGCCACGCGTGGTATCTGTATATAAGCCGCAGCAGGAGAGAGGTGCGGGTCGAGGCCGCTGGCGGAAGCTGTCACCAGTTCTGCCGGGATATCGGCTTTTTTCACGTCCGGATTGTGTGCCAGGAAAGTGTCGATTCTTTCCGCCACGGTTTTCAGGTAATCCGGATTGCCAGGCGCTTTGTTGGAGCCGCCGGAGCCGGCAGCATTGTAATCTACCGTGCTGGGGCGGGACCAGAAATACTTATCGTCTGTGAATTTCTGTCCTATATTTTCATACCCTACTACTTTTCCATTATGCGTTACCGTTACCCCGCCGCCTTTACCGGGCGCCATTTTGGCGATACCGGCAATGATGAGCGGGTAGATGCCTGCCAGCAGCACCAGCAGGAGAACGGTCAGTTTAATAGAGGGCAGGAGATACTTTTTCATCTTCTTAATTTTTTCTTTTGACTACATAAAGAGAGCGATCAGCATATCAATCAGTTTGATACCGATGAAAGGAGCGACCACGCCGCCCACACCGTATATCAGCAGATTCCGGCGAAGCAGTGCGCTGGCGCCGATAGGCTTGTAAGCCACACCGCGCAATGCCAGCGGAATAAGCATAGGGATAATGATCGCGTTGAAGATCACAGCGCTGAGAATAGCTGTTTCAGGGCTGTGCAGCTTCATGATATTGATACCCTGCAAGGCAGGGATAGAGGCTACGAAAAGTGCCGGTACGATAGCAAAATATTTCGCGACGTCGTTGGCGATAGAGAAAGTGGTGAGGGTACCGCGTGTCATCAGCAGTTGTTTTCCGATTTCCACGATCTCAATCAGCTTGGTAGGGTCGTTGTCCAGGTCCACCATGTTACCGGCTTCTTTGGCCGCCTGGGTGCCGCTATTCATAGCTACGCCTACGTCTGCCTGTGCCAGTGCCGGCGCATCGTTGGTACCGTCGCCCATCATGGCCACGAGGCGGCCTTCCTGTTGCTCTTTGCGGATATACGTCATCTTGTCTTCCGGCTTGGCTTCCGCGATGAAGTCGTCCACGCCGGCTTTGGTAGCGATATATTTGGCGGTGAGCGGGTTGTCGCCGGTTACCATCACGGTTTTCACACCCATTTTACGCAGGCGTTCAAAACGTTCGCTGATACCGGGTTTGATGATGTCCTGCAGCTCTATGACGCCCTGTACTTTGCTGTTGAGGGCCACTACCAGCGGGGTACCGCCATCGCGGGAGATAGCTTCCACCCGGGCTTGTGTGTCTTCCGGGAAATGGAAGCCTTCTTTTTCGGTGAGCTTTCTGATGGCATCATAAGCGCCTTTGCGGATACGGTTGCCATCGGCCAGATCGATACCGCTGCTGCGGGTTTCGGCGGTGAATTTCACAAGGCTGGCGCCGTTCACGGTCAGTTTGCTGACGATGTCTTTACCGGCCAGTTCCACGATGGACTTACCTTCAGGTGTTTCGTCAGACAGGGAGCTGAGGGCGCACAGTCTGATAAATTCTTCCGGTGCATGGCCATTGGAAGGGTAGAAGTTGGTGGCTTTCCGGTTACCGATGGTGATGGTACCGGTTTTGTCCAGCAGCAGCACGTCGATGTCGCCGGCTGTTTCCACAGCTTTACCGGATTTGGTGATCACGTTGGCACGCAGGGCGCGGTCCATGCCTGCAATACCAATAGCGGAAAGCAGGCCACCGATGGTAGTGGGGATCAGACAGACAAACAGGGAGATAAAAGCGGCGATGGTGATCGGTGTCTGTGCGTAGTCCGCGAATGGTTTCAGGGTCACACATACAATGATGAACACGAGGGTGAAGCTGGCCAACAGGATCGTCAACGCTATCTCGTTCGGTGTTTTCTGACGGCTGGCGCCTTCTACCAGAGCGATCATTTTATCGAGGAATGATTCGCCCGGTTCGGTGGTCACCCGTACTTTGATATGGTCAGACAGTACTTTGGTACCGCCTACAACACTGGATTTGTCGCCGCCGGCTTCACGGATCACCGGTGCAGATTCACCGGTGATAGCTGATTCGTCGATGCTGGCGAGGCCCTGAACGATCTCCCCGTCGGCCGGAATGATATCACCCGGATCACAAACGAAGATATCGCCTTTGCGCAGCGCGGAAGAAGAAATCACTTTGATTTCGTTGGTGAAAATTTCTCCTATCAGCTCTATCTTTTTGGCCGGTGTTTCCTCTCTGGTGCGGCGAAGGCTCTCTGCCTGCGCTTTACCGCGCGCTTCTGCAATGGCTTCTGCGAAGTTGGCAAACAGCACGGTGAGGAAGAGTATGAAAAAGACGGTGAAGTTATAAGCCGCACTACCCTGATCAGTATTTTTGGTAAAGGCAGCGTACAGGGCAACAATCAGCATCACCACGGTACCTATCTCCACGGTAAACATCACCGGGTTTTTGATCATCAGTCTCGGATTCAGTTTCACGAAGGACTGCTTCAGGCTTTGCATCACCTGCTCCTTCGGAAACAATGTATTATCTCTTTTCTTCATGGTAATTGTTCATTATGGTTTATCATCTGTACAGGGAGAAATACTCTGCAATAGGGCCCAACGCCAGCGCAGGGAAATAGGACAAAGCGGTGAGGACAATGATCACGGCGAATGTCATGGCGCCAAATGTGACCGAGTCTGTACGCAGGGTACCGGCAGATTCCGGAATGTATTTTTTAGAAGCCATGATACCTGCGATGGCCACAGGGCCGATGATCGGCAGGAACCTGCCCAGTATCAGCACAAAGCCGGTGGATACGTTCCAGAATACATTGCCGTCGCCAAGGCCTTCGAAACCGGAGCCGTTGTTGGCGTTGGAGGAAGTATATTCATACAGCATCTCGGAGAAGCCATGGTAGCCGGGATTGTTCAGCCAGGCTGACGGCTTCACGGCCCAGTCAGCATCCGGGTGATGAGCCAGTACCCAGGAGGAGAGGGCCGTGCCCGCCAATATCAGGAAAGGTGACAACAGGGTGATGATCGCAGCGATCTTCACTTCCCTGGCCTCCAGTTTATGTCCCATCAGTTCAGGCGTACGGCCTACCATAAGACCGGAAATAAACACCGCGATGATGATAAAAATGTAATAGTTAAGGATACCTACGCCACAACCGCCATAGAAGCAGTTCAGCATCATGGCCAACAATTCCATCAGGCCGGTCATCGGCATGGTGCTGTCATGGAATCCGCAGATGGAACCGGTAGAGATAATGGTGGTCACGGTGCTCCAGTAGCCTGTAGCGGCAGGGCCGAAGCGGACCTCCTTGCCTTCCATGGCGCCGGTGAGCTGTTGTATGCCCATATGCGCGATGGCCGGGTTGCCATTAATTTCCGCCACCATAGTGGGTATTAGTAGCATGATCATCCCGATGGTCATCACCCCGAAAATGACATAGGCAAACTTGCGGCGGTTGATAAACATGCCCAGTGCAAATACCATGGCGATAGGGATCACTACCTGCGCCACCATTTCAGTCATCCAGGTGAGGTAGTTCGGGTTCTCCAGCGGATGCGCGGAGTTAACGCCAAACCATCCGCCACCATTGGTGCCCAGGTGTTTGATAGCGATAAAGCCGGCAGCAGGGCCGCGGGACACATTCACAGTGTCGCCCTGCATGGTCACTACGGTATCTTTACCGTCAAAGCTGGCAGGAGTGCCGTTGAACGCCAGGATCAGCGCAACTACTATACAGAAGGGTAAGAGAATACGGGTATTGGTCTTTACAAAGATATCCCAGAAGTTGCCCAGTTTGGTGGTAGTCTTTTCTTTAAATGCTTTGAATACAACGATCAGTGCAGCAATACCGGTAGCAGCGCTCACAAATTGCAGGAATGCCAGTACAAACAACTGGGTAAGATAGGTAACACCGGTTTCACCTGAATAGTGTTGCAGGTTACAGTTCACGAGGAAGCTGATCGCCGTGTTGAACGCCAGGTCTGCCGACTGTCCCGGGTTACCGTCAGGGTTCAGTGGCAGCTTGTCCTGGAACATCAACATAAAGAAGGCATATACAAACCACACCAGGTTGATGGTCAGCAACGCTTTCAGATGTTCTTTCCAGGTCATTTCTTCTTTGGGATCGATGCCGGAGATCTTAAAGAACAGCCGCTCCATCGGAGCCATAAAGTCGGACCAGGTTTTTTCGCCTTTGAATACCTTTACGATATACCTCGCCAGTGGCCAGGCCAGTAGTAATGTTAGTCCATAGGTGGCAATAACGCCTAAAATTTCTGTTGTCATTTCTAATTAGTTAAAAAGCATGTTGCATGCGGCTACAAGTGAATAGGCCGTCTCAGAATTTCTCCGGTTTCAGCAGTACATAGATCATGTAGCCGAAGACCAGTATTGATAGCACGAATAATGCGTTCATAATGGAGATGTTTATCAGATTTTTTCAAAATAATCGACAGAGGCAAAGAACAAGGCAAAGCAGGCAAGGCCCGCGAGTACCAGTAATACAGTCATCATAAAAAATGTTTTAAAGCGCTATTGTTTGTAAATGTTGAATCCTGACAGTTCGAAGGGAAGCTGGTAACATGTCCCGGTGTTGCGTGCATAAGATGGGAGACAACGCATACATAAACACACTTTCAATAGCATTCCGCAGCACGCTGCTACCATTGCGGTATAACACCCCGGCAATGGTAAAACAACGTTTCACTTCCTGCAATTGTTCATGACGGATCATGTTGCCGGTATAGTCGGCAAATGTGTGGATCACTTTGCTCACTCTTTCCCTGGCCGTCAACTGTTGCATAGGGAACGACAGGCCGGGGATCTGTAAACCGATCAATTGTGAGATTTTCGAGTCTGGTAACATGTGAATCAAATGTTTTGATACAATGACTGGCATACCAGCCAAATGCCAGTATTAAAAAAGCGTTAGAAATTTTATATAACTATCTAAAAATCAATCAAATAATTAAATGCCAACATGATCAGATAAAAAAATGACAGGGGGCAACCATGCAGAATCTGCATGGTCTTTTCAAAAACGGGAAGGTGGGCATCGACATAAAAAAAGCGCCTCCCGGGAGGGAAGCGCTGATCATTTTTTACAGTCGTGAAATTTAAATGCTTTAACTGAACAGGTACAACACATCTTCTTTGGTCAGCTTCTTCACAAAGCCGCTATCATCGGAGATGATCTCTTTCACCAGCGATTTTTTACGTTCCTGTAACTGTAATATTTTTTCTTCTACCGTGTCTTTACAGATCATACGGTAAGCGAAGATATTTTTCGTTTGTCCGATACGGTGGGTACGGTCTATCGCCTGTTGCTCCACAGCGGGGTTCCACCAGGGGTCTACGATGTACACATAGTCGGCCGCCGTCAGGTTAAGGCCCACACCACCGGCTTTCAGTGATATCAGGAACACCCGGCACTCGTCGTTATGCTGGAAGTTCTGGATAGCCTTTTCACGGTCCATGGTAGAGGTGCTGCCATCGAAGTACTCGTACGGTATCTTCATATGTTGCAGGCGTTCCCGTATCAGGCCCAGCATACCGAGGAACTGGGAGAACACCAGCACCTTGTGGTTACCGATGTTTTCAGCAATTTCGCGGGTCAGTTCATGCAGCTTCACAGAGTGGTTGGGATACTGTTCCGTATCGTTGAGGATAGCGGGAGAATCACATATCTGGCGCAGCTTCATCAGGCCTTGCAATATGGTCAGCTGTGAACGTTCCATGCCCTGGTCTTCTATCACGCCCAGGATCTTGGACCGGTAAGTGTTCCGGTAAGCATCATAAATATGACGCTGTTCGGGGTCCATTTCACAGAAGATGACCGTCTCGATTTTATCCGGCAGGTCTTTCGCCACCTGTTCTTTGGTACGACGAAGAATGAACGGATAAATCAGTTTGCGCAGGTGTTCTTTTCTTTCTTCATCCTGGAACTTGTCTATCGGTGTGGCAAATTCGTTACGGAAGAAGTCCACGCTGCCCAGCATGCCCGGGTTCAGGAAGTTCATCTGCGCGTAGATATCGAAAGTATTGTTTTGCATGGGCGTACCGCTCAGCGCCAGCCTGTTCCTGGTTTGCAGCAGCTGGGCCGCTTTGGTCACTTTGGACTGCGGGTTTTTGATCGCCTGGGATTCATCCAGCACCACATAGTCAAACTCCAGTTTCATCAGCGTCTGGATATCGCTGCGCAGCGTACCGTAGGTGGTGATGATCACATCAAATTTGGCCAGTTCTTCCGAATCCTTGATACGGGTAGGGCCATGATGGATATGGTGTTTGATTTCCGGCGTGAACTTACGGATCTCGTTTTCCCAGTTATAGATCAGGGTAGTGGGGCATACCACCAGTGCCATACATTTTCCGCCGTTTTTATTCTTGTAATACTGGAGGAAGGTCAGCGCCTGGATGGTTTTACCAAGACCCATGTCATCTGCGAGGATGCCACCCCATTTGATCTCATCGAGATAATTAAGCCACTGGAAGCCGCTTTCCTGGTAGGGGCGCAGCGTTGCCTGCAGGTTGGATGGCAGGGAGATGTTACGGATTTCATCGAACTGCAACAGTTTTTTACGTTTCTGTTCCAGTTCTATTACTACCGCTTCATCGTCAATGAACTCATACAGTTCATCGATCACGCTGAAGTTGTATTTGCTGAGTTTAAGGCCTTTGTCTTTTTCTTCCCCTACTTTGAAGAGGAGGGAGTATTTACGCAGCCATTCTTCCGGCAGAAGGCCCAGGGAGCCGTCTGCCAGCTGCACATAGTTCTGTTTGTTGGCCAGCGCGTTTTTGATGTCTTTGATGCTGACCTTCTGGTCGCCATACAGCACTTCAATCTGGGCATCGAACCAGTCGATGCCGGAGCTGATTTGCAGGTTGGTGACCGGCTTATGTGAGCTGAATTTGAAGTTGCGCAGGTTATCGAAACCGAAAACGCGCACGTTCATTTCTTTCAGGGCGTCAAAGAAAAGGAAGAACCAGTTGTTCTTCAGGGCTTCTTTGGCGCGCAGGTAGAAATAGTGCTGGTTATCGTTTTGTGCAAAATTGGTATGCAGGGTGCGCAGGCGGTTCACAAAGGCATCTTCCGCTTCTTTATTGCGGCGGATGACCAGTACTTTGTTACCTTCCTGTACGGTGATTTTCTCTTCCTCGTTCCATTCCACTTCCTGTCCGCGATAAGCGAATCCAGGCTGGATAATGAAGGTTTCGCCCAGCTCTTTAAGGTATACGCGGCATTCCGGTTCGATGTCTGTCACCTCAGCAAGCAGTTCTTTATCGAAACGGATATCGTACTGACGGCTTAAGGGCAACAGGTAGTCTTTCAGGTATACCGGCCATTCCTTGTTAGGGATTTTCAGTTTGCCGCCGTTCTGCTGAAAGAGTGCTACATGCAGGGCGTCCTGTGGACTTTCGAACAGGAACAGCGTGTTCTGGTAAAGGAATAACAGCGGGCTTTCCCAGTTATTTTTAGATACGTCGATCAGTTCTCCTTCTATAGACACGTAGCAGGTGATTTCCACATGGGAACTGCCGCTGTGGGTCTTCAGGATGAGCTTCAGCCTTTCAGCGCCTATCTGTAAGGGTTCCAGGTTTTTTGTTTTGAACTGCTGCCTGTTGGGAAGATAAAATACCAGCCCATGTTCGGCCAGCTGCGGAAACAGCTTCGCCAGTTTGGGATGCAGGTATTCCAGCATCAGTTCTTTGGTTTCGGTAGGCAGCTCTTCCGCATTTTCATGCGTGATGTTTTCCCAGATGCCGGCGAACGGCGAATTTTTGCTGAGAAACTTGCTGACTTCCGGCCCCTGGAGTTTACGGATGGGAGCTATCAGTTCCCGGTCCTTTTCCTTGTACTGGTAAAAGTCCACGTACTTGGTGAGGTCCAGTTTGCTGGCCAGTGATACAAAGGCGGTCTGCTCTTCGTTCACTTCGCCGGCGACAATATCTATTTTGAAATAAGGATATAACGTTTCGTTGGCGTTGAAGACCGCAGCCAGCCGTTGTGTCACCGTCAGGGTTTCTTCCGGTGGAGGCGCCGTTTGCTGCTGCTGCCTGCCGGCAGTAGCGCCGTCTACCCGTTTAATGGTAGGGTCCAGCACACGCAGAAAGGGTTTGCCGTCCATATAGGAGAAGGCGAACTTTCCGTCCAGGTCGTCTGTCAGGGAATAGCCATAGAGGGAGAGGAGCTTGTTTTTTTCCTTGTCCCAGTTGCGCAGCGTATCAAAATAAAACGGTCCGTTCTTTTGCAACAGCTGCAGGAAGAGCGCAGTTTTATGCACACAGAGCGCATGGGCTGTTTCATCGCAGGTGCAATGGGTATCAAAAAAACGTTCCTCATTGCGCTGGATGATCAGCGGGTATTCCTTTTTATCCAACGTCAGCACAGCTTCCACCTTTTCATCCTTGGCAGATGAAACCTTGGCGGGATGCTGCTTTACGATCGCTTCCGCTTCCGCGATGATCGTGCTGGAAGTCAGTAATTTGATCGTTTTAATATCGATGGATTTCATTTTGATCAGGGTGTGTTGTTGATCAAAATGTGTTTCGAAGCTCTCGAAATGATTCTTGTCCAGCATTTCCTGAAGCTGGAACAGTGCTGCAGCCTCGTGCCTGCAAATGTCTCCCAGGTTATAGGGACACTGGCAACGGATAGACATACCGCTGGTTTCACCGTATTTATTGATGGAAACCCGGTAATAATTGGCATGCGTGTCACTTTTGACGCGGAAAGTAGCTGATTTCAATACCGGGTCGGCCTCAATGAGCTCAACTCCTCCGGTAGAAAAAATACGCTTCCCCCTGCGGATCACTTCATCAGTGCCGTTATTGTAAACATATTTTAGCAAATGGGGCAGCGACATACTATTCGTTGTTGCCTGCTTTTGATATCAGCGACTACGGGGTAAATAAATATATCAAAAATCTTTAACCGCTGATAAAAAGGCAATCCACAAAAGTAAGCAGAAATCTTTAATAAACAGCGGGCAAAATGCTCGCAAAACAGCAATCTCTTGGTGGTGGCAACTTCGCTGCGATCCGCCCGGGGAGGGCGCCTTATTTGATATATAATTATTTTTATATTTAATTATTATAATGCGTTTTGGGTGATATTATTTTACCATTGTTTTTCAATCTATTATAATCATATAAATAAAAATAGCCATTTCTCTTAAATGCAGGCCCCGTTAACGCGAATAATCCGGTAAAGTTGTTAGCGGTCCAACCACTTCTTAAACTCCGCCACCTTGTGTTTGCTGATAATGATAGGATCAGCGGATGCCGGACTGGTCAACAATCTCAACTGATTGCGGCCATATATCCATATGTTTTCAATGCCGTTCATATTGACAATGTATTGCCGGTTGGCCCTGTAAAACATCTCATTGTCAAGCTGCCCCATCAGATCGTCCAGACTACTGTTTAATACCAACACCTTATGTTGAAAAGTGACAGCGGAAACAACATTGTCTGAAAGGTATATGTACACTATATCCTGCACGTCAACAGTAATGATCTCATCCTTCTCGTAGGTAATCAGCCGCTTTCTGGTGGCCTCTTCCCCGGGTTTCCTGTCTGCAATAAGGTTCTGTTGCCTTGTTTCCAGCTGACGATTAAGCACACTCAGGCCATTGATCTCCTCATTTAATCCGGCAATGGTCTGGTCCACCTGCTGTTCATATCGCTGGTATATGGCCCTCATCAGTCCGAAACAACCAGCGGCAACAAGGAGTATCAACAATAAACTCCCTGCTAAAAACTTCTGGTACAAATGGTCCAGTTGCGCTCTTAAAACCTTTATATTGGCATGACTGGCCAGCATCCAGTCAGTGCCGTTTACAGGATGGACGCTTACAATTTCCGAACTGCGGTTGGCACTCACCGGAAAAGTCCTGATGCCCGAGATCAGCTTACCGCTTTTAAGTATATCACTAAAAGCCTTTGAATTCCCGAATCCCGAAAGCCTGGAATTTCCTTCCACGATTTTTTTCCCCACTAATGAGGGATCGGGATGACAAAGTTCTATTCCCTCCCTGTTGTACATGCACACAAACTCACTTTGAACGTCTGTATTGACGATGCTTTTTTGCAGGTTTTCAATGACCACGTCCGGCGATATACCAGCCAGAAGTTGTTGCTCCAGCAAGGTGCCCAATTCACGGATTTCCCTTTGCCCCGATTCCATTTTCTGCTCAAATAAAGCTTCCCGGGCCTCTGTATAATAATAATAAAGTGCTCCCCAGCCTGCCAATATGGCCACAAAAACAAGCGCCGCAAACGTCAGCAGATAAAGTCGGGTCTTTTTCATTGTTTGATTATTCGCTGCTAATGTAGGCCCTTTTGAGGTCGATCTGAAAAATTCGGCAGTCCTTTCCAGACACAACAGTCACCTTCAACGGAATGCACTCCCTCTCGCAAACATATATTCCTTTTCAGCCTCTATTTTGTCCCTCTCAGCGTCCATTATATGTCCTAACCTTTTGTATATCAATAATTTTGTCCCAACCGATGAAATTCAAAAACCGATGAAAAAAATACGTCTGATGATAGCCCTGTTAGGAACAGGCTTCCTTGTACTACAGTTTTTGGGTCCGGACAAACCAGCATCCGTACCAGCTCCTAATCTCTCCGGGATACCGGAAGAAGTAAATGCCATTATCCGCAATTCCTGTTTCGATTGCCATTCGTCTCAAACAACACTGCAATGGTATGACAAGCTGTCACCGGCCAACCTCCTGGTATATGACCATATACAAAAAGGCCGCAAAGCATTGGATTTTTCGAAGTGGGATTCATTGGCTCCTGCAGCACAGAGTGGAATATTATTTTATTCTCTGAACAAAATCCTTGAAAATGAAATGCCTTTGCCGTCCTATACAACGGTACATCCAACCAAAAAAATCTCTGACGGGGATATTCAGGTATTAAAGAATTTTTTGGTTGCCAGAACATTGTCCAGGCCGGCAGCGAATAAAGCGCGTCCCCAACTCACCGGTTCTGCCGGCAGCCAGGATGCCCCCTCCCGATTGCCTGTCCGGCCTGCGCCCAATGGCATAGAATACCTGCCTGATTACCGTAACTGGAAAGTAATAAGCATAACAGACCGGTTCGATAACGGCACCATGCGGATTATTTATGGGAATGAAGTCGCGGTTAAAGCAATCCGGGAATGTAAAACAAATCCATGGCCGGACGGAAGCATCTTTGCCAAAGCAGCCTGGAAGCAACAAACCAATGCAGACGGTAGTATCACGGCAGGAGATTTTGTACAGGTTGAATTTATGATTAAAGATGCTCAGAAATATGCATCCACAGCCGGTTGGGGATGGGCCAGGTGGCTGGGGACCGGCCTGAAGCCCTATGGTGAAAAAGCGGTGTTTACAACGGAATGTGTCTCATGTCATAGTCCAAGAAAGGACAACGACTATGTATTTACCACTCCTTTTACTTTTAAAAACTGATCAAATGAAATACATTATTTATATGCTTGTTCTTATATCGATAGCTGGTTGCCGTTTCCGCTCCGAAAACAAACCGGCATTAAACAGGGAAGCATCTCTCACGCAGCTGGGAGATCTGCCTGAAAACCCGTTTTTGCTCTATGCTATCACCAGTGCCATCTATCCCAAAGACAGCATAACAACTGTGCTGTATGGCAATGCTTCAGCATATGCTTATGCAGCCATGAACACAGACGGACATTATCCGGCAGGGGCTGTACTATACGAAGTTACCTGGAAACAGCAGCCAGACCGGCAATGGTTTGGTGCCAATATCCCTCAGACGATCCAAAAAACAGAACGTGTGGAGGTCATTTCAACAAATAAAACCCGTTATACATGCTTCCAGGGCAAGATTCCCCGGAAAGTGGAGCGCAGCACGGACGAAGCGGAAAGAACAACATTTATCCTCGGTCAGAAAATAGCCGTAAGTCCATAACCGCGCAGCTGTCCGGCCTGCCCGGCTGCGTTCATCCGGCGTCAGCCAATATGCCGGACATACCGCTTCACGGAAAAATCCATGGCCTCTTTTGCACCGGTAAGCACATACTTGCCAAATGCGCCGTACATGGCATCATAGGCGTACGGCGCCACCGCATCGTCAATCACTTTTACCTCCGCAGCTGACAACGGAATATTATTAGGATAACTATACATAAACGACATGGTCTTCCTGTCAGTAGATACCTGGATTACATCACCTACCAACAACATCCCCTTGCCAGCCGGACTATACAACACGTTCGCTCCGGGGAAATGACCACCACACAGTATCAGCTTCATATCGTCCCACAGGTCCAGCGTCATGCCGTCCCACAGTTTGATCACCTCGTCATGCCGTCCCAGCCAGGAAACATCCAGGTTGTGCACATGTACGGGCACCTGGCCGAAAGCATGGCTCCATTCCACGATAGTGGAAAAATAATGCGGGTGCGAAATAGCAATCGCACGTATACCACCCAACCGCTGTATGATATCTATCGTAGAGGCGTCAAGGTGAGCCACACAGTCCCACAGGATATTGCCGTTGGGCGTCACCAGCAGGTGGGCCCTCTGTCCGATGCCAAAATCAGGCGTGGTATAGATGGCATACAGCCCGGGCGCTATCAGCTCTATGATATTTTTATGTCTCTTCTGCAACTGGTCAAAGGTGGTCCAGCTTTGTCCGGCCGGATTCACGTACTGGCGTTCGTCTTCGCAAATCGGGCAGTGTGCCGGCGCATCAGCCGTGGCATCGTACTGCACGCCACAGGTCACACAGATATAATGTTTCATATTTTTCGGTTTGTCCTCAGAAAGGTAGGGCATTTTAGATAAAAGCGGGAATCCTGCCACTGCCAGTCCGCTTTGTTTAAGCCACTCCCGTCTTGATTTGTCTTGTGCCATGATATCGATGTTTTGAAAAACAAAAGTAGCCCGCTGCCACACCGTCTTCAAGGGACATACTCGACAAATACTTGTACATTTGAACATGCGACCTGCTATTCCCCAACACCGGATCAACGATGGCGTGACCACGACGGTTTCTGTACCTGTCAAACATGTACTGATCGCTGCTTTTGACGATACCGGCAAAATCATGCCGCGCCAGTACCCTCACCGGCATACCTACTACGAGGTCCTGCTGTTGCATAACAGCAAAGGCATTCACGCTATTGACTTCAATACGTACCCTTTTGATGGGGCGGTGGTATTCCTGTTGTCGCCGGAACAGGTGCATCAGTTGGACAGGGAGGCCACCACCGGCTATTCTTTGAAGTTTGACCCCTCTTTCTTCAGCAGCGGCAACGATCCCGATAGTCAGCTGCTGGGACATTTCCTGTTTGATAATATGCAGGCTTATCCGGTCATACCGCTGGAGCCGGCAGATCTCGCGCGGCTGGAGAAGCTGATGGGCATTGCACGCGACGAGTATGAACAGGCAAACGAAGACACCACGCCTATTCTCTTTTCGTATATCCGTGTACTGCTGATGGAAATCATGCGTATCCGCAGACGGCAGTTGTCAGAGCCGCACCTGTTGCCCGGCCAGCCGCAGACGCAGCTGCTACAGTTCAAACAACTGCTGCACCGGCATTTCCGGGAGCTCCACGAAGTGCAGGACTATGCCTCTCAGCTGCATGTAAGCCCACGGCAGCTGAATGCGCTCACACAAAAGCTGACCGGTAAAACGGCCGGCGCTTTCATTAAAGAGCGTATCCTCCTGGAAGCAAAACGGTTGTTGTTCCTGAATGAGCTGACCGTTAAAGAAGTCGGCTACCAACTTGGATTTGATGATCCTGCTTATTTTACGCGCTTTTTCAAAAAGAACACCGGCCAGTCGCCACAACAGTTCAGGGAAACATCCCAACCGGCATAAATGTGCAAGCCAAACACTATTTTATCCATGGACATCCCTGTGGATGAGCGCTAGTTTTGTGTCTTCATTTTAAAACACACAGACATGAAAGACAACAAACAAAACGCATTTCTCGTATTACGTATAGGTATCGGCGTATTATTCCTCGTTTTTGGTATTCAGAAAATCATGGGAGGCCCTGCTATGTGGGCATTTCTGGGAGGAACACTAAAAATGGTTGGTATCAGTCAATGGCCGGTCTTCTGGGGTTTTATGGCGATGCTGGCGGAAGTGGCTGGGGGTATTGCGCTGATCACCGGGTTCTTTATCCGGCCGGCGGCGGTGGCACTTTTGTTCACCATGGCGATAGCTACCCTGTTTAAAATCAGCTCCGGCGCGCCTTTCTCCGACACGGCCTTTCCGCTGTCGATGATGATTGTATTTGCAGCCTGTATTATAGGAGGAAAAAACATTTAATCATTATTCATTTGGTTATTTGTTTATTAGAGGCAGACTTCAATAAGCAAATAACCAAATGAACAAATATCAAAATGGCACCAGTTCACCATTCCTGAATATCGGCAGCACATTAGCGCCGTCAGGTGTGAGGCAGTAGGTGATATCTTTTTCCAGTCCGTATTTCGCCAGGCGTTTGTAGTGGGAAGCCTGTTTCATATAAGTATAGATGTCTCCTTTCGTAGTATTGTACAGGGTTTCAGCGGCAGTGGCAGAATCACAGTTCACATCAAAATGTTCACGGATGCGGCTTACCACGGCGCCGGCAAAGAGCGTGTCTTCCATATTCACGCGGTCTTTCCAGGCAGCGCAGCCCAGGATCACATTTTGTCCCTGTGAGACCAGGTAATCACATACGGCGCTGATATTGGGAAACGAGCCGGTAACGATCTGGATGGCATCTTTGGCCATGTGCAGCAGTTTCGTTCCGTTGGTGGTGGTCAGCACCAGTGTTTTGTTTTCGATGAATTCCCGGGGGTATTCAAAAGGGGAGTTGCCATGTACAAGCCCTTCCGCCACTTTGCCGTCGCGCTCTCCGGCGGTGATGCCGTCGATAGCGCGGCCGATGTTCACGCATTCTTCCACAGTAGCTACCGGTATTACTCTTGCTGCGCCGTTATAAAGGGCAGTGCAGATGGTAGAGGTGGCACGCAGCACATCGATGATGACCACGATGCTGTTTTTCACATCATACAGATGTAATAAGGCCGGAGATAAACATACTTCCAGGCTGGGTTTGTTGGTTGTTGTCATTCAATTGCTTTTAGGCATTTAATCAAGGACCACTCTCCACTTTTCGCTCTCTGCATAGTCCTTAATAACATCATTCCTTAGTTTCAGCAGGCGGGTCATATATTTTTGAAGATAGAATTTTTCAAACATCCGCCCGAACCAGCCGTAAGGAGTGCCAAATTCCATGATATCAATCATTACGGTGCCGTTACCGATTTCCTTAAAATGGTGCTCATGCTTCATGTGGGTAAAATCACCTTCTGTCATTTCATCGGTAAAATGTTCTCCTTCCTTCATGGCAGTGATTTTGGTGGTCAGTTCCCGCATTTTGCCGATATGTTTGGCGCGCCAGGTGACAGTTTCGTTCAACCGGATCAATCCATTGGTCCGGCCTTTGACGGCCTCTTCCTGCATGTGTGACATACTGCGTTTATGCAGGGTAATACTCCGGCTAAGGTCATACACCCGCTCTAGTGGTGCATGGATAACGGTAGTTAAATGAATGATAGGCATAGATATGGCAATAAATAAATAATTTCTCTGGCAAAGGTGCAAAGGACCAAATTAAGAGAGCAAAGGAGCGAAGAACAGGTTTCATCCCCTTTGCCCCTTTGCTCTCTTAAATTCTTTGCGTGCCGAAATTAAGAACTTTCACCCGCTATTCCTAGCCAAGGAAAGGCACTTTCACCACTTTTGCTTTCAGGGCTTTGTCCCTTACGGCGATAAATATCTCTGAATCCAGTGCTGCATTGGTTGTATTCACATAACCCAGGCCAATGGCCTTGCCCAGGGAAGGCGACTGAGTACCGGAGGTTACACGGCCAATCACATTACCGGCTGCGTCTTTGATTTCATAGTCATGACGGGCAATGCCTTTGTCGATCATTTCAAAGCCTACCAGTTTCCGGGAAACGCCTTCTGCCTTCTGTTTTTCGAAGATAGCGCGTGAAGGGAAATCTTTGGTGAATTTGGTGATCCATCCCAGGCCGGCTTCCATCGGGGAAGTACGGTCGTCGATATCGTTACCGTACAGGCAGAAGCCCATTTCCAGGCGGAGGGTGTCGCGGGCGCCCAGGCCGATAGGTTTCAGGCCTTTAGGACCGCCGGCAGCGAAGATAGCGTCCCAGATTTTTTCTGCAGCGCCGTCTTTGTCTTCAAAATAAATTTCGATGCCGCCTGCGCCGGTGTAGCCGGTAGCGCTGATCACCACGTTGGGAACGCCGGCAAAAACGCCTTTGGCGAAAGTGTAATATTTCAGGTTGACGATGTCTACGTCTGTCAGAGGCTGCAGGATGCTGGTGGCGTTAGGGCCCTGGATGGCCAGCAGGCAGGTTTTATCGGAAATATCGTGCATTTCCACCCCTTTGGTATTAAACTGGCTGATCCAGTTCCAGTCTTTTTCGATATTGCTGGCATTTACTACCAGCATATACACGTTGTTTTCTTCAATGCAATATACCAGCAGGTCGTCTACCAGGCCGCCTTCGTTGTTAGGCAGGGAGCTGTACTGGGCTTTGCCGGCAGTCAGTTTGGAGGCGTCGTTGGTAGTAACACGTTGAATCAGGTCCAGCGCATGTTCACCTTTCAAAATAAACTCACCCATATGGCTCACATCAAACACACCGGCATTTGTACGTACCGCCTGGTGCTCATCATTGATACCCGTATAGGAGATTGGCATGTTGTAACCCGCAAAAGGAGCCATCTTGGCGCCCAATGCAATGTGCTTCTGTGTAAAAGGTGTGTTTTTCATACTTTGTTTTTAAAACGGGGCAAAAATAGGGATTTGCCTTTTATGAAAGATAAACCACTCCCGGCGAATGACCGTTTTCAGACCAAGCATCATATTAAACATACTTGAAATGCAACAGGAGCTTAAAAAAGAACTGCCCCCATTGCGCTTTTGGCAGGGGGTAATTCCGTAATTTTGCAGCAACCCAAAAAAAGATTGCGTGAAAAAGATAACCTGGCTGTTACCATTGGTATGTACTACCTTGTTCGTAGATGCACAGAAAAAAAATGACCGAAAAACCCTGTCCAATCTGCAAACGCATGTCAATTATCTCTGCAGCGACAAGCTGGAAGGCCGCCGGACAGGCGCCCCCGGCGAGCAACTGGCCGCTGCCTATCTTTCCTCCCAACTCGAACAAATAGGCGTCAGCCCAAGAGGGGACAACGGTTTCCTGCAAACCTTCACTATCCGCGAAGGCCGGGAGCCGGACAACTGCACCCTGAGCCTCAATCATGATAAACTGGTATCCGGCAAACAATTCATCGCCCTGCCTTTCAGCGCTGCTAAAGGCGCCAAAGGCGAAGTGCTCCCCGCGGTGAACGAACCAGACAATATCTGGCTGATCAACGTCACAGAAATAGAAGCCGATCCGCATAAAAGCAAGCTGGAACAATACCTGCAACAAACACAGATCGCCGCCAAATCCGGCGCCACGGCAGTTATCTTCTACAATGGCAAAGAAACGCCGGCAGAGGTAAACGGCTGGCACAAACAACCCATGCCCCCCGCCGGCATCCCCGCGGTATGGGTGAGCAGCGATATCAGCAAAATACTGGGCAACGATGACGCCAACGCTTTTCAGATCGATATGAAAATCGCTTTCAAAAAAGTGAAAGTGACCGGCACCAATGTGATCGGCTATATCGATAACAAAGCCGCTAAAACCGTGATCGTCGGGGCACATTACGACCATCTCGGCAAAGACGCCAATAACAATATCTATCACGGCGCCGATGACAATGCCAGCGGCACTGCCGCCCTGCTGGAACTGGCCCGCATGCTGAAGTCCGCCCGGATCAAAAACCACAACTTCCTGATCATCGCCTTCTCGGGTAAGGAAGAAGGACTCGCCGGCTCGTCCTGGTTCACGTCCCACAGCGAAGGCATCGACCTCCAGTCAGTGAACTATATGATCAATATGGACATCATTGGCGACCTCGACGCTTCCAGAGGCGTGCAAATCGGAGGCATCCACTCTTCCGCAGGATGGCCCGCCATCATTGGCAGCGTGGCCGCCAAAGACACCCGGGTGGTTTACGACTCGTCCGGCACCGGCACCTCTGACCATGTGTCGTTCTATAAAAAAAATATTCCGGTATTGTACTTCTACACCCACGCCCATAAAGATGTTCCGGAAACAGACGACAACCCGGACAAAATCAACTATGACGGCGCCCTCACCGTGATCAAACTGGTGTATGATATCATCGGAAAAACAGACAATATGGAAAAACTGGCGTTCAACACCGGTACCGCCAAAAAATAAATCCCGCCGTTCCCCGCGTTTTCCATGAGCAGGAATGAATTACATTGACACGAATTTTATAAATTCGCGGATTGCATTGCGTACATACGTCCTGCTTTATTTGTTATTAATTCAACGCATCCCTGTTAATGGACGAAAAACTGGCCCTCGTATACCGGTATTTCCAGCTGCTTGAAAAATTTTCAGCAGATCCGGCCGAGTTTGCCGATATTTTTCATCCGGGCGTTATTCAGACAGAATATCCAAACCAGCTGTCAGCCGAAGTCAAACAAAGAAATTTTGAATTGATGCTGGACAGTATGGCCACCAATAAACTGATCCTGAAATCCCAGCATTACAGCGTGCTGAAAGCCGTTCAGCATGGCAATACCCTGGTGGTGGAAGCCACATGGACCGGAGAAATAGGCGTGGACGCCGGCAAATACAGAAGGGGACAGGTGATGAAAGCATTCATCTGCACTGTCATCGAATTCCGCGAAGGGAAAATATACCGGCAGCGTAATTACGGCTGCTACGAACATTAAAGCCAGATATCATGAAAATATTATTATCCATCCTGACCGCCGCCAGCCTGCTCTTTGCGTGTAACCCTACCCGTAATGATTCTCAGGTGAACAAAGACGCGTACGACGTGATTACCGAAAAAAGCTATGTGTACCGGGAATTCAAACCCGCATCCACCCCGGAAATGGATTCCGCGCTGCGGTTACGCAAGGAAATCACAGACTACCTCGATCAACAGGGCTTTAAGCCACATATCGCAGGTAAAGACAGCCTGCTGTTCCACCGGGCCAACGGCCTCGAGGTAATGATCGAAATGCCGGCGCCACAGGATGTATGGTCCATGAACACCATCATCGTATTTGATCCGGTGAAAAACCCGTTATTCGTAAATTTACACAAGGGCACCGCCCAGGTTGAAAACTATATTAAAGCAAAATAATCCGTTAGCAGTTTGCCAGTAAAACAGAACATCAGGTTAACCGTAGACGCGGTCGTATTCGGATATATCCCCAGGGAAGGCATCGTTGTGCTGTTGATCAAACGCACCATAGACCCTTATCTGCACAGCTGGGCGTTGCCCGGCGGCTTCGTGCTGGACGATGAATCCCTGGAAACGGCCGTCACCCGCGAACTGCTGACAGAAGCCGGCGTTAATATCAACTACCTCGAGCAACTGTACTCCTTCGGCCTGCCGGGCCGCGATCCCAGAGGGAGAGTGGTGTCTGTTGCCTACTTCGGCCTGGTAAATCCCACCAATTTCAAACTGGCGGCCAGCTCCGACGCTGAAGATGCCTCCTGGTTCAATATCAAGGACCTGCCGTCACTGGCCTTCGACCACGCCACTATTATAGACGTGGCCGTACAAAGACTCCGTAATAAAATCCGCTACGAACCTATCGGCTTTGAACTGCTGGACAAGAAATTCCCGATCGCCGACCTGGAAAAACTATACGAAACACTGCTGGACCGGCCCATCGACCGCCGGAACTTCCAGAAAAAAATAAATCATCTCGGTATCCTGATCGCTCACAACGAAAAACAAAAGCAGGTATCACAGGGACGCCCGGCCAAACTTTTCAGCTTCAATGAAGAACAGTATTTCAAGCTGAAAAAAGAAGGAATGGCCTTCGAGATTTAGGGATTTTTTGATTGTCGATTTTTTGATTTCGGGGAGCCTGCCGTTGTCGTTGTCCGCTGTATTAAACAGCCAGTCGCACATCTTATAGTAAAGAATATCTCTAAAAAGAGGAGAGCAAAAATAATTATCAACGTAAGTAATTATAATTCAATCGATTAAAATATTTTGTGTATTTTTTACAAAAAATATTTTGTCGATATCAATTTCCCTTTATACATTTGTGTAACAAATACACAAAATAGCTCGGATATGCAAACAACAAAGCCCACAGGAGTTATTATAGCCCGGTTTCAAACGCCTTCCCTTCACGAAGGACACCTCGAACTGATCCGGCAGGTGAAAATGAAACACAACCGTGTACTGATCATCCTCGGCGTAAGCCCGGTAAAAGGCAGCCGGAAAAACCCGCTCGACTACTACACCCGCGAGCGCATGATCAAACAACAGTTCCCCGAAATCATTATTCTCCCCCTGAGCGATCAGAAATACGATGCCGTATGGTCCAAAAAACTGGATGAATTGCTGCACAACAATTTCCCGCACGAGACCTTTGTGCTCTACGGCAGCCGCGACAGCTTTATGGGCACCTATTCCGGCCGCTACCCCACAGAGGCATTACCACCGGTGAAAGACTACAACGCTACCGCCATGCGGGAAGCCTTGTCCGACAAAGTGTTTGACACCGAAGAGTTCCGTGCCGGCATCATCTACAATACCTATAACCTGTTCCCATCAGTATATGCCACTGTAGACATCGCCCTCTTCAAAAACAATAAACAACAGCTGCTTGTAGGCCGCAAGCCCAACGAAAGCACCTGGCGCCTGCCCGGCGGATTCTCCGACCCTACAGATGAAAGCTTTGAAACAGCTGCTGCAAGGGAGCTCCGGGAAGAATGCGGCAGCATCGAGACCAGCGCCATGGAGTATGTGGCATCCGTGAAAATAGATGACTGGCGCTACCGCTCCGAAACAAATAAAATCATCACCACCCTGTTCGCCACAGACCTGCTTTATGGCGAGCCCGCAGCAGGCGACGATCTGGCTGATGTAAAGTGGATAACGGTAACGGATATACCGGAACTGATCCGAAAACAGGAACTCGCCGACACACACCTTCCCTTATTTCAACGACTGGCTGATAAATACGCTAAATAAGAAGACGCAAAAACTTACTACTATGACAAAGGAAAATCTCATCCTCCTGGCTGATGCTTACAAATATTCCCACCATAAATTATACATCCCCGGAACACAACATATCTACTCTTACCTCGAAAGCCGCGGTGGCAAATTCGATGAAACAGTATTCTACGGGTTACAATATTTCCTGAAGGAATACCTCCAGGGCACCGTCTTCACCAAAGAAAAGCTGGACGAAGCTGAAGTAACCCTGAAAGAAGTATTTGGCCGTAACGATGTGTTTGACCGCAGCCGCTTTGAATATATCATTGACAAACACGGTGGCAAACTGCCGGTCCGCATCAAAGCAGTACCGGAAGGAACAGTGGTGCCCGTGCGAAATGTGCTCATGACCATCGAAAACACCGATCCCGAATGTTACTGGCTCACCAACTTCCTGGAAACCCTGCTGATGCAGGTTTGGTACCCCTGCACAGTGGCCTCCCTTTCCAGGGAAATCAAAAAAGTCGTTAAACGTTATTACGATGATACCGCCAGCGCGACAGCTTTCGGAGGCATCGACTTTGTCCTGAACGACTTTGGTTTCCGGGGCGCCAGTTCTGTGGAAAGTGCAGGCATCGGTGGCAGCGCCCACCTGGTAAGCTTCTCCGGCAGCGACACCATCGCGGGCTCTATCTTCGCGAAACGTCACTACGACGCACCTGCCGCCCCCGGCCTGTCTATCCCCGCTACAGAGCACTCCATTGTTACCATGCTGGGAGAACCCGGAGAGCTGGAAATCTTCAAACATGTACTCAACACATTCCCTACCGGCACCATCGCCTGTGTGTCTGACTCCTACAATATCTTCCGTGCCTGCGAAGAATACTGGGGCACCGAACTGAAAGAACAAATCCTGAGCCGTGATGGCACCCTCGTTATTCGCCCCGACAGTGGCGATCCGATACAAACCCTGTTGCGGGTGTTCGATATCCTCATGAATAAATTCGGCTTCACCGTCAATGAAAAAGGATATAAGGTATTACCACCACAGGTACGCGTGATCCAGGGCGACGGCATCAGCTACTCTTCTATCCCCGGTATCTTCGAAGCATTGAAAAAGGCCGGTATCAGCGCCGAAAATCTGGTACTCGGCATGGGTGGCGCACTGCTCCAGCGCGTTAACCGCGACACCCAGGAGTTTGCCCTGAAATGCGCCTATGCAGAAGTAAACGGCAAAGGCATCAACGTACAGAAAATGCCGGTGGAAATGGACGCCAACGGCCAGTTACAAACCTCCTTCAAGAAATCCAAAGCCGGCAAACTGAAACTGGTAAAAGAAAACGGCGCCTTCAAAACCATCGGCCTCGATGAAGCGCCTCAGCTGGACGACCTCCTCGAAACTGTTTTCGAAAACGGCGAAGTCACCAAAGCATGGTCTTTCGAAGCCGTCCGCCAGGCAGCCGCTTTGTAACATCATTCATATTTCCTCCAGTAAGGTTACCCCATTCCACAGCCCGGGACTCAGTCCCCGGGCTTTTTTCCGGAAATCCATTAACTTCACCGTATGTACTTACTTATTCCCGGACGCCACCACCTGTTGACCGATTTTCAGTTCAAATACCTGAACCGCCTGATCAAATGCAGCCTGGAAGGCGAAAAAGACGTATATGGACAACCGTTGGCCGCTTCTCCCGTGGAAGGGCTCATCTTCGCCGTCACTTCCGCCAACCACCTCGGCACCAAACGCAACCCGGTACCATTCTACCTGCGCGCCATGGTGATACAGGAGTTCTCCAACTCCCTCGATGTGCCGGCCTATGTGTACGGCATCGACGATGTGGGCGTGATCCACGACTTTGCGGAATATACGATCAAAACCATCCGGCACTCCAGCGAGGGCGCACATAACCTTACGCCGCAAAATACGGTGGTCATCTGCTCCACCAGCGTTCGCGAAATGTACATGAAACAAGGGTTCCGTATCCTTACGGCCGAGTGGGACCCGGCCACCAGCCGGTTCACACAGCCCATGCCGTGGGACCTCGTCAACCTCATCGCGCAAACCGGCGACTGGCGCAAGAATCCCACCGTTCTCGAACAGGTACATCCTGCGGCCTTTAAAATCTGGTCATTGTATGGTGTGGGAGAGAAAGTACAGCAAATCCTGAAAGACCCTATCATAGGGGCCGATGGTGATCTCACCGCCACCCGTGACTACAATGTGTACGTAAAACAGATGGACGATATCGCAGCACTCAAATACCGCGAAACCGCCCCTTACATACAACCCGGCAATATCGGCGATATCGGCTGCGCTGCAGGCTCCTGGATTAAGATAGCCTGCGAAGACGACCGCCTGCATGAATGTGATTTCTACGGCATCGAAGTGTCGCGGCATCTCTATGACATCTGCCTGCAACGCAAGCACAACGGCGAATTCGCCAACCCCTCCGTATTTTTTGCACAAAAAAATGCGGTGACCAGCCTCGTGTTTGAACCAGGTAGCATGAACACCATCCACACCTCTTCTTTAACACATGAAATAGAATCCTACGGCAGCAGAAAAGACCTGTTAGCGTTTATCCAAAACCGTTATCAGGAACTGGTGCCCGGCGGCGTATGGATCAACCGCGACGTGGTAGGACCGGAGAACAGGACAGAGACCGTACTGCTGTGGCTCAATGAAACAGACGGCGCCAACGATCTGCCCATGCCGGAAAACCCCAACACGCAGTCATTGGCAGCGTGGCTCGGGCAGTTGTCCACCAAAGCATTGTTCCATCGCTTTGCGCAGGACTTCCGCCATGAAGAAGGCTACCGCCTGCCGCACGAATGGGTGACCATCGACGGCACCACCTACTGCAAACTGTCCATGCAGGACGCCTGTGAATTCCTTTTCAAAAAAGATTATCACGATAACTGGCTCAGCGAAATGCATGAGACCTTCTGTTTCTGGAATTACAACGACTGGAAACAAGCACTGGAAGATGCAGGCCTGCGGCTGGACAACCTGTCGCACACCTACCGCAACGAATGGATCGTACAGAACAGGCTGGAAGGAAAGACACAGCTGTTCCGCCTTAATGAGAACGGTCAACCGGAGCCGATGCCGTTCCCGGCTTCCCACCTGTTATTACTGGCACGTAAATAGATTCCGTTTCTTCCGGTGACCATATCTCCAGGGTGTTGTTGAGCATGACCGGTATCAGTAACCCTTTCCGCTTGTCCAGCGCAATATCAGCAGGTGACTGTTTTACTAAAACAGGAAAATCATCTCCTGTGCTCAGGTCGTAGACATGCAGCGTGCCATACTTCGGCCCCTGCTTTATCTTAATCTCCGTTGTCCAGTCTGACAAGCACAGATGGCTGCTGTCCAACTGAACAATCCCGTCAAACAAACCGGTGGGGGAATTCTTCACCGGCTCAAATACATCTCCGTTAACATTCAGCTTTCTGTGCCAAAGCAGCCCTTTTCCGTTCATGTCAGGTCCCATGGAACATACGTACAATTCGTCGGTCAGTGGGTTATACAGCACCCCGTTGGCAGCAGGGATGTTTCCCAATCGTTTCATCGTTACGCTATGAGGGTTCACCAGCCACACGTCTCCCTTAAATGAATCTGTCATGACCAGCAGGCTGTCATTCGCCGGGGTAATGTCATTCAGCATACCTGCCCTGTCTTCCAGGTTCAGATCAAAAACTTTTTTACGGTTCCTGATATCATATCCTTTGAGATGATCGATGTCTGTCACATACAACGTGTGCCCTATAATAGTGAGACCTTTGGGAACATGCAGGGTATCGTTGAAATAACGGGGGTACTTTATCTTGCGCCCTTTAACAAAGGCAATGGCACCATTCCCGTCTTTTGCCGCAGGGTCTGGTGCGTAGCCCATTTGCGATACAAAATAACCGTTTTTCCAGGCAACTACACTTTCGGGAGATTGCAGGCCCTTGATAGTCCGGCGGCCGGTGACCTGCGCAAGGGAAACAGTGGTTGCCAGTATGCCAGCCAGTAACAGAAGGATAGATCTTTTCATGCGTATAGGATTATCTTTCAAAAATAAACACCAGTCCTGCGCTGTCAATTGTACCCAACCACGACTGCAGAGACATCTGACCCCAACTGTTCCGCCTAAACGAAACAGGGAAACCGGAGACCGGTTTCCCATATGTTGTTACTGATGAGAAAGGAAGGACAGCTTTTTCAGCGGCCACACCTCCATCTCTCCGTCCAGCATTACCGGTATCAGCAACGCCTGGTGCCGTTTGTCCAGTGCAATATCAGCAGGGGAATGGATGACCTTCATGCTTTTAGACGTTCCTGCTTTCAGGTCGTATACGTGCAACAGACCTTCCTTGGGTCCCTTTACTGTAATCCAGTCAGACAACAGCAGGTGGGTGGCATCCAGCTGAACAATCCCGTCAAACAAACCGACAGGGGAGTTCTTTACCGGCTGAAAAACATCATCGGCCCTGTCCACGCTCCGGTGAAACAGCTGCCCGGTCCCGTTCATTTCCGGCCCCATGGAACATACATACAGCTGATCAGCCGCTTCATCATAGGTGACACCGTTGGCAACCACAATATTGCCCAGCAGCTTCACATCTGCCGTACGGGGATTCACCAGCAGAATATCGCCCGTAACACAATCGCTGACTACCAGCAGGCTGTCATGCACCACGGTAAGGTCATTGAGCTGCCGGTTTTTACCTTCCGGAATGAGATCAAAAACCTTTTTCCGGCTGTCGATATCATACCCTTTGAGATGGTCCATATCGGTCACATACAGGGTATGACCCATTATTTCCAGGCCCTTGGGAGCATTCAGGGTATCGTTGAAATAGCGGGCAGACTGTACTTTTCCGGCTTTCACCCAGGCAATGCTGCCGTCGCCGTCCTTAACAAAGGCGTCCGGCCTGGGGCCGATCTGCGACACAAAATAACCGTCTTTCCAGGCCACCGCGCTTTCCGGCGTGGCCAGGCCGGTAATGGTCTGCTGTGCGTGAATGGTGGTGGAAGCTAACATACCAGCCAGTAAAAGGGGAGTCATTATTTTCATACGAATAGTTTAGGCTACAAAAATAAACGCCTGTACCGCGACAGAAGTTGTGTACAACAAAGCATTACTTATGAATATCAAAGTACAGGAAAAAAAGAAGGCCGGAGTATGAGTACTCCGGCCATTACCTAAACCTACAACTGTTACACTGTTAGTAACATATCTTCAATTAGTTATTGTGAATTTCGCTTAACGGCACTTCTTCGTAGGAAGCCACCATCCGTTGTCTGATATAACGTTTGGTAGACAGTTTGCCTATGCCGAATCTGGCCATGACCTTATCTACCACCATGTATACCACCGGCACTACGATCAGGGTGAGGAACATGGAGCTGATGAGGCCACCGATAATAACCCACGCCAGACCATTTTTGGTAGAAGCCACGCCACCGGTAGCCAACGCAATCGGCAACATACCGATCACCATCGCGATGGTGGTCATCAGGATAGGCCTCAAACGTGCGTTGTTGGCGTGTATCAGCGCGTCAAACGTACTTTGGCCCTGCTCTTTCATCTGGTTGGTAAAGTCCACCAGGATGATCGCATTCTTCGCCACCAGACCAATCAACATGATCATACCAAGGATGGTAAAGATGTTGAGCGTATTGTTGGTCAGCGCCAGTGCCAGCAAGGCACCGATGATCGCCAGCGGTATGGAGAACAGTACCACAAACGGATAGATGTAGTTGTCATACAGCGCCACCATGATCAGGTACACCATCACAATGGAGATCAGCAAAGCTGCGCCCAATGTGCCGAAGGAGTCGCCCTGGTTTTCCGCATCGCCACCAAACACGAAGTTGATGCCGGTTGGTTTTTCCATTTTCGCCAGTTTGGCGGCAAATTCCTGTGTTACAGTACCGGAGGGGCGTCCCATTACCTGTGACTGTACAGACACGGAAGTGTTTTTATCCCTTCTTTCCAGGTGGCTGGGGCCGGAGCCTTCTGTCACCGTAGCAAACTGCGACAACTTGATCAGCTGGCCTTTATCGTTCACTACCTGAATGTTGGCCACGTCCTGAAGGTTCTTTTTATTGAAATCGTCGAAACGGATGTTGATATCATATTCATAATCACCCTGGCGGAACTTCACTTTAGAATCATCTGCCGTACCACTGAAAGCGGTTTGCATGGTACCACCCACCATATCGAGGGTGAGGCCCAGCGCGGCCATCTTATCACGGTCCACCTGCACGTTGATTTCCGGGTTACCTTCTTCCACAGACAGTTTCACCTCGCTGGTACCGCTGATGGTTTTCAGCGTGTCCATGGCTTTTTTCGCGAAGCTCATCACGCTGTCCATCTCACTGCCCATGACCACCAGTTCTACCGGCGCTCTTTCTGCCGTACCCATGATGCTCACATCGGTTGTTTTCACTTTCACACCGGGCAGGAGCGCCTTCAGTTCTTTCTTCACTTTGGCAGCATAGATATCAGAGCTTTCGGTACGTTTTTCCAGCGGCACCATGATCACGGTGATCTCTGATTTATAGGCGGTGGACTGGGAGGTACCAAAACCGTCTTCACTGGTCTGGCCTACAGTGGTGATCAGCCTTTCCACCTCCGCTTTTTTATTGAGATATTGTTCCGCAGTACGGGTAGCCTGGTTAGACTGCTGTACAGAAGCGTCTTTGGGCATTTCCAGCATTACGATGAACTGACCGCGGTCGCCTTTCGGGATAAACTCACCACCGATATATCCTTTACCAATCAGCATAAAGGAAGCAAACAGCAGGCCTACGGAGGCTATCAGAGTAATGGCCTTGTGTGCCAGCGCCCATCTGAGGATACCGGTCATCCACAGGGTAAAACGATGTAATTGTTTTTCAAACCACAGGATGAATTTCTCGAAGATATTTTTTCCGGTGATGTGTTCCAGCTTACCAAAACGGGACGACAGCAGCGGCACGATCATAAAGGAAGACAACAAGCTGAGCATGGTAGAGATCATCACCACCACACAGAACTCACGCAGGATCTTCGATACCAGCTCGTTGGTCAGGGAGATCGGCAGGAACACCACCACAATTACCAGGGTAATGGAGGTAACGGTGAAGCCTATCTCTTTCACACCATCAAATGCTGCACGGACACGGTTTTTGCCCATCTCCATGTGACGGTAAATATTCTCCAGCACCACAATGGCGTCATCCACCAGGATACCTACCACCAGCGACAGGCCCAGCAATGACATGAGGTTGAGGGAGAAGCCCATCAGTTTCATGCCAATAAACGTAGCGATCAAAGACGCCGGAATGGAGATCATAACGAATATGGCACTACGAATACTGTGCAGGAACAACAGCATCACCACGGCCACCAGGATTACCGCCAGCACCAGGTCATGTATCACGGAGTCGGCAGATTCCAGCGTAAAGTCGGAAGAGTCGTTGGCCACCAGTATCTTGAGGCCATTGGCCGCGTAGTCTTTCTCTACCTGTGCGATAGCCTTCTTCATTTCCTCACTCACCGTTACCGCGTTGGCGTCGGTTTGTTTCTGTACCTGGAGGGCAATCGCGTTTACACCGTCTACCCGGGCGATACGCTCTGCATCTTTTTGGGCGTCCTGTACGTCGGCCACGTCCTGCAGGCGGATCTGGCTGCCTTCGGCGGTGGTTTTCAGTACGAGGTTACGCAGCTGGTCCACGTTTTTATATTTACCGGCCAAACGGATCAGGATCTGTTCATTGGCTGTTTTCACCTTACCGGTAGGGAAGTCCATGTTGGCATTGGTAACCGCCTGGCGTACCTGTAGGATAGACATGTTATAAGCCTGCAGTTTGTCGGGGATTACGTTTACCTGTATTTCACGTTCCTGGCCACCGATCAGCGAAACCTGCGCCACGCCTGGCAGGCGGGACAACAGTGGTTGCAGTTTCTTGTCTACCAGGTCATAGAACTTTTTATCATCCATTTTAGCGGTGGCAGACAACGTCATGATCGGCAGGTCATCAAGCGAAAACTTATTGAGGGATGGTGGTTTCGCATCGCCCGGAAGGTCGGCCAGGATGGCGTTTACCTTACGTTGCGCATCCTGGAGCGCGATGTCCACATTCGCATCGTTATTCAGCTCTACGGTGATCACGGAAAGGCTCTCAGAAGATTTGGAAGTGATCTTCTTGATTTTTTCCATGGAAGCGATCGCATCTTCTATCTTTTTAGTGATGGTACTTTCCACTTCATTGGGCGAAGCACCGGGGTATACCGTCGCAATGGTGACGATCGGGGAGCTGAACTTGGGCAACAGCTCATAGTTCAGCGATTTATAACTCATGACGCCCAGCAGCGTAAGGATGGTGAACACCACCACCACGATCGTGGGCCTTTTTATGGAAACTTCAGTAATCTTCATGTTGCAAGAATTGGTTCACGCTTATTTATTGCCACCCTGTACTACTACTGGTGTACCATCTGTAAGGTTGATCTGTCCGCTGGTGATCACGGTATCGCCTTCGTTGAGGCCTCCCCGTATTTCCACCTGGTCACCGATGATCTGGCCGGCTGTCACTTTGCGTTTTTTAGCCACTTTACCTTCCATCACATATACCTCGTTGCTGTTCACACCACCGATGAAGGCCGTGCGGGCAATGAATATGGTTTTAGCTGCAGTAGGCGTTTCAAAGTGGGCAGTACCGTACATGCCTGCTTTCAGTTCTTTGCCTGCCACGTTGCCGACTTCCATTTCAACCGGGTAGTTGAGGGAGTTGTCGCCTTTCGCAGCGATGAAGGTGATAGTGCCTTCATAGCTGGCTTCGGGGAACACATTGGAAGTCACTTTTACTTTCTGTCCTTTCTTCAGGGTGACTACCTGCGCTTCCGGTACGGCTACGGCCAGTTTCAGCCGGGACACGTCCACAATGTCAAACATTTTATTACCGGGGGAGAGATAGGCGCCCTGTTCCACATATTTTTTGTTGATAACACCGGAGATAGGCGCTTTCACGTAAGTATCGCTGACACGACGGCTGGACGCTTCATATCTGGTTTTAGCGATGTCATACTGCAGTTTCACATCATCTACCTGTTTCTGGGTAACGCCACCGGTTTTAAAAGCGGCTTCATATCTTTCTTTATCCACCCTGAGCTGATCGAGGTTGGCTTTTGCAGAAGAGAGGTCTGTGTTTACGATCTCAGCGTCAATGTAGGCGATGGCCTGGCCTTGTTTTACCACGCTGCCTTCATCTACCAGCAGACGGGTAATACGGCCGGAGGTTTCGGCGAGGTAAGACAGTTCACGGATAGGAGCGAAGTTGCCATTGGCCAGGAAACCCTGGGAGAAATCGTTGGTGGATACCCGTTGTATCAGTACGGGCACATCGCCGCTATTACTTTCTTTTACAAACGCTGTTTTAGCTTCATTGGCTTTTTTATTGGCGTTAAGCTTCCACATGATCAGCACCACTGCACCTACTGTTACCAAGCCCCAGATAATAAACTTTTTCATCTGCAATAATTTGTGTGTTTATATCCGCCACAGTTGCGGTCTATCGTTTTATTCGTTGTATTGGTTTTAGTTAAGCAGTTCTTTCAGGACACCTTTGCTTTTGATGATATCCAGTTCTGCCATTTTATATTGAAGCAGTGCTTCGTTGTAGCTGTTTTGCGCATCCGTGAGGGATGTTTCTGCGTTGAGCAGGTCTGTCAGGCTGGCGAGACCGAGTTTGTAGTTATTCTGGGTAGAATAATACACTTCGTTGGCCAGGTCTACGTTCTCCTTCTGGGTGTGGATAGTAGACAGGTTAGTGCGGACCTGCAGTTTGGCGTTTTCGTAGTCTGTGTTCAGACTGAGTGATATTTCCTCTTTCTGTTTGGCCAGCTGGCGCAGGGCCACATTTGCCTGGCTCACTTTCGCACGGCGGCCGAAACCATCAAAGATGGGGATGTGCAGCGACAGGCCTACGGCCGCGGCGCCATACCAGAAAGTAGCGTTGGCAGGATCATTTTTAGAGAACAGGAACTGCTGGCTCATCCCATTGTAGGAATAGCGGCCGAAGAGTGACAGGGAAGGATAGTACTCTGCCAGGTAGGCTTTTTTCTGGAACTCCTGCAGTTGTTGTTGTTTCTGTACGAGCTTAAATTCTGTTCTGTTTTCCAGGTTCATATCATCGTACTGCAATACGCCGGCTGCTTTGGTTTCAATCTCTTTGAGAGAAGCGCGCGGGATGGTAAAGCTGGACTGCATCGGCATGCCCATCACCCGTTTCAGGTTGTTGGCCTGAGTAGACGCGCTGTTGAGCAGTTGCGTGAGCTGGGTTTTGTAGTTGGTCAGGTTTACCTTGATACGGTCCAGGTCAATTTTTTTGGCGAGGCCGTTTTCGTATTGTGACTGGGTAGCATTCACCAGCTGGGTAAGCTTTTCGATATTGCTGTTCACGGTCACGATTTTTTCCTGTAATACCAGCAGCTGGTAATAAAGGCCGGACACGTTATAGATTACGTCTTCGGTGGATTTCTGCGTTTGCAGGGTATAATATTCTTCCCCGGCTTTAGCCGCTTTCAGGCCTGTAAATACAGCCTGGTTAAAGATCTGCTGGTTCAGTTCTGCGCCTACCGCGGCGGTATACTGGGTACCGAAGGCGATGGTCAGGGAGCTGTCTGGTTTACCGATAACGGTGCCAGGCAGAAGTGACTTCGGCAGTTTCAGGTTATCTGTATAGTTAGCATTACCAGTGATCTGCGGAAGGGCTTGTGCGCGTACTTCCTGTGTTTTGAATTTTCCCATTTCCTCTTCCATTTTTGTTCTGGAGAGTTGCTGGTTGTTATTCAGTGCAAACTTCAGCGCTTCCTGCAGTGTCAGTGGCGCCTGAGCGTAGGCATGCAATCCCCCTATCCCCATTAAGAGGATAAGCGTTAACTTTAATCGCTTCATACGTTGATAGTTATTCTTCTTCTTTGATTTGCAGATACTGGTTTACCAGCTTATGGCCTTTGATAGTGGCAATGCCCAGTATAAAATGTGCAGTGACTTGTTCCATCACAGCCGGCATATCGAATGTGTCCGGCGGGTACTGAAGCTGATCGAAGGCCGCGTCCAGCTGCAGCTGGCGCATACGGGCCATCACGTTCAGATCGAGGTTTTGCCGGTACAGGCCTTCCGACATGCCTCTTTTCAGATTTTCTGTAATGCCGTACAGGATACAGTCCCGCTGGAAGTTCTCAATATTTTTCCAGGTGTCCGGATGATATTTTTGTAGTTCAAACAACATGACCGGGTTAAACGATCTGGCCATATTGGTAATATACTTCATGCTGCGCACCAGTTCGTCGATAGCATTTTCCGCGTTGGCGTGTGTTTCCTTAAAAAATGTGCTGTGCGTGTCCAGCAGCTGTTGCATGCCTTCGTCGATCAGCGATTGTTTATCGGAAAAATGTTCATACACTGTTTTCTTGGACATCCCGCAGTCACGGGCAATATCAAACATCGTCACTCCTTTCACGCCGTATGTTCTGAACAGTTTTAGCGCCACCTCCTTGATTCTTTCCCTCGCTACCATGATCTTTTCTCTTTATGCTTTCATCGCGTTAATGAAAAAATCCACTAACAGTTTCTGTTTCTCTATAACCAGTTCAAATGTTTCTTCGTCCAGCTCTTCGTCGTTGGAAAAGTGGTCGGGCACGGAAAACCGCAGCCCAACAAGGGACTGCACCAACAAATCTGCTGTCTGTTCAGGACTGTCTACGTTAAACTCCCCGGAAGCAACACCCGCTTTGATCACCTGTGTTGTCAACGCTATTTCAATCTGTTTGGCCTTTTTCACACCTTCCTGGAAAACAGTAGGGCCGTCTTTTTGTATTTTAAAGATCTCCAGCCGGCAGAACTTACTGATGAAACCCTTCTTCACATCGATGATGTCATGCAGCGCTTTCGCGGCTGACGTGATGTTAGTGGCCACTTTATGCATCTCTGCAAAATAGAGCTCGGCTATTTTCTCCAGCACGGCCAGGTGCATGGCTTTTTTGTCCGGAAAATAATAATACAGGGATGCCTTGGAGCAATGAAGATCATCTGCGATCTCATTCATCGTGGTCTTACCTGCGCCATAATGAGTAAAACGCTTCAGAGCCGCCTCAAGGATCTTATCCCTCATTTCGTCTTTATTCTCTGTATGCATTAACTTTTTGACTTTTTTAGTTTCAAGGTCAAAATTAGGAAGTTTTTTCAATATAGAAGGGACATTGGTTGTTTTAACAGGCATTTAACTTTTCGATGACAAAAGTCAAAAAGTCAACTTTAATAGTCTGGACACTGCTGATCTATTCAGCCCGGAGGAAGAAAATTGGCAATAAAAACATCTACCAGTAAGGATTACGGCAGATTTTCACAACAATAAAATTATCATGTAAAAAATCAGGGGTCAAAGGTGGATATCATCCTCAACTTTAGCTATCCACTATTAACCTCTGGGAAAGGGGGCACTTTTTATCCGATCTAACTTATCCACATAACCGGTATTTGCCCTTCGGGCGATGCCTGTCTTTTGCTCCCATCTCCCGGGTACGGAGAAAACCCGGAGGCCTGTTGAAGTTTTCGAGGCCAACACCTAATATACTCAATATCATCACTGCCCAAACAGCCCAAAACACAATGTGGCCCAGGGCTTCAGCCCTGGGAAAAAAATGGGGCCAACCATTCCGGCCGGCCCCACAAGGCATATAAATTAAATAAAATAGCTAAATGATCAAATCATCCTATTTCAGTTTTTCCAGTGCTGCTTTCAGTTTTTCGAACATTTCAGGGATTTCCTGTTTCACGCAGGTGCCTACGCTGAGGCGGTACCAGGGTGAGTTTTTAGCGGCGCCGAAAGCGTAGAAAGGCACCAGGGCCAGTTTCGCTTCATTGAGGATGTAGGAGGTAACGGCGGCCTGGTCTTGCAATGCGGTGCCGTCGGCTGTGGTTTTACCTACCAGGTCCAGTTTTACGGTGAGGTAGATGGCTGCCTGTGGAGCGATCGCTTCTACAGGGTGACCGGCTTTTTTCAGGCTATCGAAGCCTTCATAGATTTTCACCAGTCTTTCTTCGATTTCGCCTTTAAAGTGCTGGAGGTATTTATCCACATTTTCTTTCTGTACGAGATAGCGGGCAGCGGCTTTTTGTTCTGCCATGGGGCTCCAGGCGCCAACGTGAGAGAGGATCGCTTTCATTTTGCCGATCACGTGGGCAGGGCCGAGGGCCCAGCCTACTCTTACGCCGGTAGCGGCAAAAGCCTTACTCATACCGTCGATGAAGATGGTGTATTCTTTCAGTTCAGGACGCAGCTGAACGGGATTGTAGTGATGTGTTTCGCCGAAGGTGAGCACCCAGTACATCTGGTCAAACATGATGTAGAGCGGCTTTTCGTTGGCACCCCTGCTTTTGTTCTCAGCGATCACCAGGTCGCAGATCTCTTCCAGCTGTTGTTTGTGGAAGGCGGTACCGGTAGGGTTCTGTGGAGAGCACAGGGCCAGGAGGGTAGCGCCTTTCAGCAGCGGTTTCAATTCGGCTGCGGTAGGCATGAAGTCGTTTTCCGCTTTGGTTTCCAGCACTACGTGTTCTGCTTCCAGGAAGTGGGTATAGTGGTTGTTGTTCCAGGAGGGCGTAGCGTATACGATTTTCTCGCCACGGTCAACGATCGTGCGGAAAGTAGCATAAATGATGGGGCGGCCGCCGCAGGAGATCACAATTTCTTTGGCCGGATCGTAGGTCAGTCCCTCACGCTCTGCTATAAAATCACCTACCGCTTTTCTCAGGTCGGCGATACCATCAGCCGGCGGATAGTTGGTCAGGTGTTCCTTATAGGCAGTTATGATTTCCTGTTCAAATTCAACCGGGATAGGGAACACCTTCGGGTCAAAATCGCCGATGGTGAAGTTGTAGATCTTCTCGCCCTTGGCCTGTTTCTCCTTGACTTCAGCTGCTAACTTGATGATTTCTGATCCAATCAATGTTTCGGCTAAATGAGACAGTTTCATAACCTGCTATTTTTTGTGGTTGTAGAATATTTTTTCAGCGCGGCAAAAGTAACCGATTTGAAGATAATTTAAAAGAAAAGCGATATTCTTTTTACAATCATCAATAACCATCGCCCATTGTTGGTTTTTATCTAAACCAGGTGCCGCATTTCTGCTTTTTATATAGCATTATATTATTTTTAAATGTGATTTTCTTTCGGCGCAGCCTGTGTAAAACCGCTTATATTTAGTGTATAAGATGTGATGAAATTCAGGGGAATAACAAAACTTTCTATCTTTGTTTACAGTACATTTACACCTTTTATCAGGGGTGCCATGTGAACAGACAGGCAGGAGGGCACAACTCCCCGGCAACTAAGAATGACAAGCAAACTAATATAGACCATGAAATTTATTGTTTCTTCCTCTACTTTATTAAAACAATTACAACAGATCAGCGGTGTTATCAATTCCAACACAGTATTACCCATACTGGAGGATTTCCTGTTCCTGATTGATAAAAATGAGCTGACCGTAGTTGCAACTGATCTTGAAACCGTTATGCGGGTGAAGCTGGAGGTGGAAGCCAAAGAGAACGGACGGATCTGTATCCCGGCCAAGATTTTGATGGACTCCCTGAAAAATCTGCCTGACCAGCCGCTGACTTTTCACATTGACCTGAATTCCTACGCCGTGGAAATCACTTCAGACAATGGCAAGTACAAGGTAATGGGAGAAAATCCGGAAAACTTCCCCAAAGAGCCGGCTGCTGACGACACCACGTCTTTTACGATGAGATCTACAGCACTGGTAACAGCGATCAACAAAACACTCTTTGCCGTTAGCAACGACGATCTCCGCCCGGCCATGACCGGCGTTTTCTTCGAGCTCGGCACGGAAAGCCTCACATTTGTTGCTACAGATGCGCACCGCCTGGTGAAATATGTAAGAACAGATGCGAAGTGCCCGCAGGCAGACACGTTCATCGTGCCTAAAAAACCGCTGAACCTGCTGAAATCCGCACTGCCGGACAACGATTCTGAAATCAAGGTTTCTTACAGCCAGAACCACTTCTTCGTACAGCACGAAGGCGCACAGATGATCTGCCGCCTCATCGATGCCCGTTTCCCGGACTATAAAGTGGTGATCCCTAAAGACAACCCTTACCGCCTCACCGTGGTAAAAAGCGATTTCCAGAACGCCCTGAAACGTGTAGGCGTGTTCGCTAACAAAAGCACCAACCAGGTAGCACTGAATATTACCGGCAGCGAACTGCAGCTCTCCGCACAGGATGTTGACTTCTCCTTTGAAGGCAACGAACGTATGAGCTGTCAGTACACCGGCGACGATATGCAGATCGCCTTCAATGCCAAATTCCTCATCGAAATGCTGAATGCTGCTGAAGGTGATGAAGTGACCATCGAACTGGCCACTGCCACCAAAGCCGGTATCCTCAAACCTTCCGAAAAAGAGGAAAATGAAGACCTGCTGATGCTGGTAATGCCGCTCATGCTGAACAACTAATACCCGCTTTTCAGCCGCTAAAGTGAACGGCTACACTAAAAGCCATATGCTTATAGCTAAAAGTTTATATATAAAGCAATCTCTTCCAAAGAGGTTGCTTTTTTCTTTGCCAGTGGCGGAAAAGAGCGCTTATTTATTCCCCAAAAAGTCGTAATTTTTAACCGGGGTAAACAGGAAAAACAGCTTATAGGAATACAGAGACAATCACTGATTTAATTTATTATACCCCACCTATCCACCCGTTTGATATTGTTGGCCTGGCCGGAAAACCTTGATAATTTCAGAAAGCAGAGAACACACATTTCCCGGATATATCTTATTACCAGTTATGGTAACGTTTTTTGAAAATATTCCGTCTTATTACCGTACCGCTATCCTGGTAGGCGGTTTACTGTTGTTGTGGATCATCGAAGGGTTCTTTCCCCGTTTCACCTTCCGCGGCAGCAAATACCGGCATGCCGGTACCAACCTGTTTTTCACCCTCACCACCGTGATCGTGAATACCGGATTTGCGTTCCTGATCGTAAAGGCTTCACAATGGACCAGCAACGCCCGCTTCGGGCTCTTATACTGGCTGCACCTGCCCCTGTGGCTGCATACCCTGCTGGCCATCCTGATGCTGGACCTGATAGGTGCCTACCTCATTCACCTGGTGCAACATAAAATAGGGTGGATGTGGCAGTTCCATAAAATACACCACATCGATACACAAATAGACGCCACCACTGCGTTACGCCATCACCCGGTGGAAAGCCTCTTCCGCGTGGGTGCGCTTCTACTGGCCATTCTCTCCATGGGCGTGCCGTTCTGGATGGTCATGTTTTACCAGTCACTCTCTGCATTTATGTCACAGTTTAACCACGCCAACATCAGACTGCCTAAAGGGCTTGATAACGCCCTCAGCTGGATTATCGTTTCCCCTGACATGCATAAGGTGCACCACAGCCATTATCAGCCGGAAACAGACTCCAATTACGCCAATATCTTCTCGATATGGGACCGCATTTTCGGCACCTTCATTTTTATCCCGGATACCACCTCCATCCGATACGGGCTGGACGAATACCGGGACAACCGTTACCAGGAAGTAGGGCCGCTCCTGAAAGTACCCTGGGAACAATCCACCGTAGCCAACAATGATAAGATAAGTGGAGTGAGCAGTAACCTGTAGACTGTATTCTTTTACCTGTTTATTAAATCCGAACATATGCAACACTCAACAGCACTCACAAAAACAGCCTGCATTGCAGCATTGGTCATCGGCGTCCTCTCAGCAGCATTTGCTTTTGCCACCAAAACGCCCACCTATGCCGTCGCCTCCGGCGCAGCAGCAGGTATAGTAGGCCTCGTATCCCTGTATATCGGCAGAAAAAATATTGATGATATGCAGCTGGCCGCTGCCGGCATCTTTATGGCTGTAGTAGCCTGCCTGGTAGGACTCTGGCAAATGTATAACTAAAGACATGACTAGCGGCTCCGGCGATACCGGTCTGTATACCCCTCCGCTGCCTTCAACGGAAACAGCACCAGTGATGTGTCGGACAGCTCCCTGATAATGGTGGTGTCTATAACGGCAGCCGTATCCTTTACGCCTTCCGAATGGCTCCATAAAAACAGCGTGTCATTGTTCAACGCCCATTTTTCATATACCAGCGTATACATGTTGATAGACTTTGCAGTACCGTTCCTGCGCAGCTGAAACCCCTGCATCTCCTTGTCCAGCCCTGCTACAGGCTGTATCCATTTCCCTATGAGCTTAGCTGTGTCCACCCGCAGCGTATCAGTTACAGCAGCGATGCTGTCGGTAACGCCGGCATTGCTGCTGTCTGTAACCACTACCAGGCTGCTGTCGTGCGCTGCCTCTTCCGGCACAGGTGCTTTCTTTGACTTACACGCTACCAATAACAATAATAATGGCAATAGTGACGGTAACTGTTTTATTAACATGAAACTAAATTACGAATTACCGGTATATGCGAAAGATATTTTTTAACCCCACCGTCAATCAGGCTGTGCGCTCCTCCTTATTCTTTTCAACATCGTTAGCTTATCACGGCCAGTCATACATACTAAATCATATCGGATATCGCTCAACACCCACATATTTCGTATAACCGTTTACGTTATTAAAAGCTATTTATCCGGATTCTTTTTTGGGGTATGATTGCCACAGCCATCCGTCGCCCGGAAAATTATCCTCCTGCAATTATTATTTTTTTCTTACTTTTATCCCTCACTTTAGGGGTGTTTATCCCGTACCCGGGATAAGCTGAGATGATACCCTCAGTACCTGAAGCAGCTCATACTGCCGTAGGGAAAAGTAACTGAACTTTCTCATCTTCCACATCCTTAAAGTTTATTGTTTCACTTAAATTCCAACACGCATGGAAGTGCTTGTAAACAATAAACTTTATGCGGTGCAGCAAGGAATAACCATTGCTGCGCTCTTACAGTTTATTCAACTCTCCGCCCAAAAAGGTATTGCTGTTGCGGTCAACGACCAGGTGGTCCCGCGAAACTCGTGGAATGACCAGCCATTGCAGCCGTCAGACAGTATCACGATCATCCGCGCCACTCAGGGCGGATAGTTCGGTTTCCTTATTTCGTTTAACCATTACCGTTATATATGCATAACGGAACGATATTCTCATGTCCACAAAATCCTTTCTCATGCAAAAACAACCCGTGGCCATCAGCCGCACGCCCTTTCCCGCCTCAGAAAAAATATATGTCAGCGGGACTATCCATCCTGTAAAAGTCGCCATGCGGCAAATAACACTGACAGACACCCGTATTCACGGCCGCAAAGGCGATGCCGTGCCCAATGAACCGGTAGTGGTATATGACACCAGCGGCCCATATACCGACCCGTCCATCGACATAGACGTTACCCGCGGCCTGCCCAGGCTGCGTGAATCCTGGATCACCGGCAGGGGAGACGTGGAACAACTACCGCAGTATACCAGCCCTTATGTACGGCAGCTGCAACAAACAGGCGACAACATGCCAGGCATGAGCATCACCGCCCAACCATTGCGCGCACTGCCCGGCCGGAATGTGACCCAGCTCTACTATGCACAACAGGGAATCATCACGCCGGAAATGGAATATATCGCCATCCGCGAAAATCAATACGCAGAAAAATACTACCAGGAAAACAGCCCGCTCTGGCACCAGCATCCGGGCAACAGCATGGGCGCCAACATTCCTAAAAAACAGATCACGCCCGAATTCGTACGCCAGGAAATAGCCGCCGGACGCGCTATCATACCAGCCAATATCAACCACCCGGAAAGTGAGCCCATGATCATCGGCCGCAATTTCCTCGTGAAAATCAATGCCAACATCGGCAACTCCGCTGTTACCTCCAGCATCGAAGAAGAAGTGGAAAAAGCCGTATGGTCCTGCCGCTGGGGCGCAGACACCATCATGGACCTCAGCACCGGCAAAAACATCCATGAAACCAGAGAATGGATTATCCGCAACTCACCCGTGCCCATCGGTACCGTACCCATCTACCAGGCACTCGAAAAAGTAAACGGCAAAGCAGAAGACCTCACCTGGGAAATTTTCCGCGACACACTGATTGAACAGGCCGAACAAGGAGTTGACTACTTCACCATCCACGCCGGCGTATTGCTGCGCTATATACCGTTAACGGCTAAACGAACAACCGGCATCGTTTCCCGCGGCGGCTCCATCATGGCCAAATGGTGCCTGGCCCATCACAAGGAAAACTTCCTCTATACCCATTTCGAAGATATCTGCGAAATCATGAAGGCGTATGACGTTTCCTTCTCCCTCGGCGACGGCCTCCGTCCCGGCAGCATCGCCGACGCCAACGACGCGGCACAGTTCGCAGAATTGGAAACACTGGGCGAACTCACCAAAATAGCCTGGAAACATCATGTACAGGTGATGATTGAAGGACCCGGCCACGTGCCCATGCACCTGATCAAAGAAAACATGGACAAGCAGCTCGAACACTGTCACGAAGCGCCTTTCTATACCCTGGGCCCCCTCACCACCGACATCGCGCCCGGTTACGATCACATCACTTCCGGTATCGGCGCGGCCATGATCGGCTGGTTCGGCACCGCTATGCTTTGCTACGTTACGCCGAAAGAACACCTCGGACTGCCTAACAAAGAAGACGTACGGCAGGGCGTGATCACCTACAAAATCGCCGCCCACGCCGCCGATCTTGCTAAAGGCCACCCTGGCGCACAACACCGCGACAACGCCCTCAGCAAGGCGCGGTTTGAATTCCGCTGGGAAGACCAGTTCAACCTCTCCCTCGATCCGGAGACCGCCCGCGCATACCATGATGAAACACTGCCGGCGGAAGGCGCTAAAATCGCCCACTTCTGCTCTATGTGCGGCCCTAACTTCTGTTCCATGAAAATCACGCAGGAAGTAAGGGATTTCGCCGCCAGGGAAGGGCTGGACGATGCCACCGCACTAGAAACAGGCATGCAGGAAAAAGCCCGGTCCTTCGCTGAACAGGGAGGCGAAATCTATCAATAAAACCAGCTGCCGATGATTTGGGTCGTCACCTCACCAGAACGTATATACGAAGAAGAAAAGATCGTCGCCGATCTGTTACAGGCAGGCGCCAGCTACATTCTGCTGCGCAAACCCTCCTGGCAAACGGCCGACTATCTGGCCTTCCTGGAGAAAACAGCGCCGGAATGGCATCCGCGTATCATTGTCCGCGATCAGCCTGACATCAGCAGCCGGTTCGCGGCAGGAGGGCTGCATCTCAGCGAGAAAGCCCGCTACAGTACCGATGCCCCCGCGCTCTCACGGTTCCCGCTGTGCAGCACCGGCATACATGATACCACGGCTATTGCCACGATGCCGCCGCACTTTTCCGTACTGCTGCTCAGCCCTGTTTTCGACAGTATCTCCAAAACCGGTCACCATGGCCGCTTTGCGCAGCCTCTTCCAGACAAGCAGGGCAGACAGGTACTCGCACTGGGAGGGGTGGACGCCTCCAACATTCATCAGCTGAAAGCCTGGCATTTCGATGGCGCCGCCGTATTAGGCGCCATCTGGCAACAACCCGGCAAAGCAGTCACCATTTATCAGCGCATACAACAACGATGGAACAGCAACGACCAGTCGTCATGAGCTTTGCAGGCCTCGACCCCAGCGGGGGAGCCGGTCTGCTGGCAGACATCAAGACTTTTGAGCAGCACCGCGTGTATGGCCTCGGCGTATGCACGGCACTTACCATACAAACCGCCAGCGACTTCATTTCCGTGGACTGGCTATCACTGCCACGTATCCTGGCGCAGGCAAAGCCGCTGCTGGCCACCGAAACGGTGGCCTACTGCAAGATCGGCATCATGACAGATGTACAGTCCCTGCTGGAACTGGTACGTGCCATCAGGTTGCTGTCGCCCGGTATCCGCATTATCGTTGACCCGGTGCTGAAAGCCTCTGCCGGACATGCTTTTCACAGCAGCATCCCGAGGCAGGCATGGCAGGAGCTGCTGCCAGAGCTGTACCTGATCACGCCCAACTATCACGAAGCCATGCTGCTGGCGGGCCTCGACGATGGCGACGCGGCAGCGAAACAGCTATCTGCCCACTGTGCGGTACTGCTCAAAGGGGGCCATCATCAGGCAAGGCCCGGAGAGGATACGCTGTACACCGGCAACGAAGAACAGCGGTTTTCCGCCGGCACCCAGCGGGTATATCCCAAACACGGATCAGGCTGCGTGTTGTCTGCCGCCATCACGGCCAATCTGGCACTTGGCCATTCACTTTCCGACGCATGTGCTAACGCCAAAGCCTATACGGAAAATTTATTGTCCAGTCATCCTTCATTAACCGGATATCATCACATATGATCAACAAACTGCATTATATCTCCCAGCAAACAGACCGGCGCAGCCACCTCGATAACATCCGGGCGGCGTGCGACGCCGGCTGTCAGCTGGTACAACTGCGCATTAAAAACGAAACGCACGAAAACGTGCTGCCGGTAGCTACTGCCGCCAAAGCCCTCTGCGACCGGTACAACGTGTCGCTGATCATCAACGATTATCCGCATATAGCCGTTGCCGTTGACGCCGCCGGTGTGCACGTTGGCCTCCAGGACATGACGGTGGCCGCTGCGAGGGCTATCGTAGGCACCGATAAAATAGTCGGTGGCACCGCCAATACACTCTCCGATGTGCTCACACACGTTAAGAACGGCGCCAGTTATGTAGGCCTTGGGCCTTTCCGTTTCACCACCACCAAACAAAACCTCAGCCCCATCCTGGGCATTGAAGGTTATCAGGCGATCATGGCCGCCTTGCGCGAGCAGCAGATCAATACGCCGGTAGTGGCCATTGGCGGAATTATGGAATCAGACATTCCCGCCATTATACAGACCGGCATCCATGGCATAGCCGTGAGCGGGCTGATTACACAGGCAACCGGGCAACGGTTGCTGGTACAACATATTTATGACCTTTTAAACAAACAGTGATGACACAACCACTCACCATCGCAGGCCGGACATTTACCTCCCGCCTGTTTACCGGCACCGGCAAGTTTGCCTCCGCCCCGCTGATGGAAGAAGCCCTGCTGGCCTCCGGCAGCGAGCTGGTGACCGTCGCCCTGAAGCGGGTGGACCTGCAACAGCAGGCAGATGACCTGTTGCGGCATCTGCATCATCCGCATATACAGCTGCTGCCCAATACCTCCGGCGTACGTACCGCCAAAGAAGCCGTTTATGCCGCTCAGCTGGCGCGGGAAGCACTCGAAACCAACTGGATAAAACTGGAAATACATCCTGATCCCCGTTACCTGATGCCCGACCCGGTAGAAACCCTGCTGGCCGCCACGGAGCTGGTAAAACTGGGCTTCGTGGTATTGCCCTATGTACACGCAGACCCGGTGCTGTGCAAAAGGCTCGAAGACGCAGGTACCGCAGCTGTTATGCCGCTTGGCTCACCTATTGGCAGCAACAAGGGGCTCCGTACCGCCGACTTCCTTGAAATCATCATCGCACAAAGCAATGTGCCCGTAGTGGTAGACGCCGGCATCGGCACGCCCTCTCATGCCGCCATGGCCATGGAAATGGGCGCAGACGCCGTTCTTGTCAACACTGCACTGGCAGTGGCCAAAGACCCGGTAAAAATGGCCGCGGCCTTCAGAGCGGGCGTGGAAGCCGGCCGCATGGCCTATGAAGCCGGCCTGGCGCCCACCAGTACCCACGCCATCGCCTCCAGCCCGCTGGTGGCTTTTCTCGACGAAGCTTAATCAAAACTGCGATCATGTTTAAAGACATTTTTGAGCAATATCAATGGGACGAGGTAAAGGCAGGCATCTACGACAAAACAGCCGCAGATGTGGAGCAGGCCCTGCATAACCAGCGCCGCACCCTCGATGATTTTGCCGCCCTCATTTCACCTGCGGCAGCCGCCTACCTGCAACCAATGGCTGAAATGAGCCATCAGCGCACCCTGCAGCGCTTTGGCAATACCATGCAGTTATATATCCCCATGTATCTCTCCAATGAATGCCAGAATATCTGCACCTACTGCGGCTTTAGCCTGGACAATAAGATCCGGCGCAAAACCCTCAGCCCAGCGGAGATACTACAGGAAACGGCCGTCATCAAAGAGATGGGATATGACCATGTGCTGCTGGTAACCGGCGAAGCACATCAGATAGTAGGCCTCGACTACTTCAAAAAAACACTGCAACTGTTACGTCCCCATTTTGCCCATATCTCCATGGAAGTGCAACCGATGGACGAGGCGGATTACGCCGCCCTGATACCGTTGGGGCTACATGCCGTGCTGGTATATCAGGAAACCTACCATCAGGAGGACTATAAAAAGCATCATCCCAAAGGACGCAAATCATCGTTTCAATACCGGCTGGAAACGCCCGACAGACTGGGCCGCGCCGGCATTCATAAAATGGGGCTGGGGGTGTTGATAGGTCTTGAAGACTGGCGTACCGACAGCTTTTTTACAGCACTGCATCTTCAGTATCTCGAAAAAAAATACTGGCAAACGCGGTACAGCATTTCTTTTCCACGCCTGCGTCCCTTCTCCGGCGGACTGGAACCTAAAGTGGAAATGAATGACCGGGAGCTGGTACAACTCATCTGCGCTTACCGCCTTTTTAATCAGGAAGTGGAACTGAGTATTTCCACCCGGGAACGGGAATCTTTCAGGGACCACATTATCCGGCTCGGCATTACCAGTATGAGCGCCGGATCACGCACCAATCCCGGAGGCTACGCCGCCGACCGGCAATCGCTTGAACAGTTTGAAATATCCGACGAACGAAGCGCAGCCGCCATCGCCGCCATGTTGAAAAACAGCGGTTATGAACCGGTATGGAAAGACTGGGACCAGGTATTGGGCTAACATAAAAGAAGGTGGCCACCGGGCCACCTTTGTTGTTTTTCATAGCTGGTTAAAAGCAATATTACAAGGGGTAATAACTTCTCTCAATCTCTTTAAAGATAAGATGAGCGCAGATATAAAAGTAGTGTGCATTAAAAATGAACAAAATGAACAGATTTTATGAACGGTGAACAAAATTCCCGGTTTCCGGGCTGTCAGCGGCATCGTTGTGCGGGAAACCAGGTTCGGTTACAGGCATAAAAAAAGGCTGCTTCCTTGATGAAGCAGCCTTGTACCGAAAAATCCCGTAGTTGCCATATTACTTATAAAAATAAGTATGATTGGAATACCGCTATCCAAAAATAAAATGCTATTCCTGAACAACCGTATTTAGCTTCAGTTTGAACAAAATGAACAATCATCAATTTGCTGCACAAAAAAATCCTTTCGCACGTTAATACACGATCCGTTGTACATCTCTGTAAGTCTTGATGATATCGTGATCATTCCGTAATGACTTCTGTTGATCGGCTATCAGTTCCCTGAGACGATAGGACATGGGCGTATCTGACCGGAGCGCCGCACTATAGGCACGTTGTGCCGCATCTTCTCCATATTCACAAAAAGAAAGAATAGCATGCCGGTCATGGCCGGTAAAAGCGGTCTTTATCTCCATCCACGTACGGTATAGCTTGCCGGCAGCTGTAGTGCCGAAGCGCCTCTGCTCACCCAGCGCCACCAATTCATCATACAGCTGGGAGGCATACCGGCGGCTGTCATCGATCATACGCTGAAAAAGCGCTTTCAAATCCACATCATCAGTAGCATCCATCGACTGTTGATACCCTTCCATCCTGTCGTTATTGATCTTGACGAGGTCGCTGATTACTTCGGCGATTGTTTCTTGTTGTTGCATGTTCCGGTAAATTTTTAGGATTAAAAAGATAGTCTCTGCCTGCAACAACCCAAAAATGCGACCATTTTGCACAGCCTTTATTACCAGATACTTCAGTCATCAGGCTTTCCTTCACCCGTCCTTTTTTTTCTCCGTATGGGGGAAGCGATTCCACACCTGTACAGCATTTATTCTCCCCCCTATATATTGTATATAAGCGCTTTATCAGCGTTGGCATATATTTTTTAGCAGAATAGGCGGACCAAATCCTTAAAACATGAGTAACCTGTTGTATCTGATTGCCGTCATTCTCGTTATCGGGTGGGTTCTGGGGTTCTTTGTATATTCTGCCGGTGCCCTGATCCACGCACTACTGGTACTAGCTATCATTGCCATCTTAATTAACATTATTCGCGGCAGAGCGGTATAAGACCTTACGAATGACGGATTACGAATAACAAAGGATGACTTTTCAAAAGCCCGATTTTGTAATTCGTAATCCGTAATTCGTATTTGTCTTAAATTGCCGCCATGAAAGTATCCCGGTTTTTGCTGGCCATTGTTGCCGTGGCTTTAGGCGCCAGTTGCGCCAGTACCCGTCCTGCTACCAAATCTGTTGCCGCCGGCTTCGGCAGGCTCCGGCTCATCGGGGAGCAGACCATACCGCATAACATGCCTTTTATGGGCACCGTTACCGGCGGGCTCTCCGGCATAGATTACGACGCTTCACGGCAGCAGTATTATATGATCTGTGATGACCGTTCCGAACTGGCACCAGCCCGCTTTTATACGGCCAAACTTTACTTTTCCGCCCAGTCGTTTGACAGCGTTCGCTTTACTGGCATGACGACGCTGCTGCAACAGAACGGGCAACCTTATCCCGGTGTAAAAGTCAATCCGGCGCTGACGCCCGATCCCGAAGCGTTGCGCTACAACGCCCAAAAGGGGTGCCTGGTATGGAGCAGCGAAGGAGAACGGATTGTGAACACCAAAGACACCATCCTCACCAACCCCGGCGTATATGAAATATCTATAGACGGTCACTACCTGGATTCTTTCGCACTGCCATCGCAGTTCCGTATGCAGGCCACAGACAACGGCCCCCGGCGTAATGGCGCCTTTGAAGGCCTCGGCTTTACACCGGACTACCGCCACACGTTCGTCAGCCTGGAAGAACCCCGCTATGAAGACGGTCCCCGTGCAGACGTAGGAGACACCACAGCGCTTACACGACTGATCAAATATGACAACAAAACCCTGCAACCGGTGGCGCAATATGCCTACCGCTTAGAACCCGTTGCATATCCGGCCATTCCCGCCAATGCATTTAAGGTAAACGGCATCTCCGATATCCTGGTGTTGTCTGATCATCAGTTGTTGTCCATAGAACGCTCTTTTTCTTCCGGCGTGAAAGACTGCACCATCAAAGTGTTCCTGGTGGACCTTCACGGCGCCACGGACATCAGTGATATCAACTCACTGAAAACTGCCAATGGTGTGAAGACCGTTACCAAATCCTTACTTTTTGATTTCGCTTCCCTTGGGAAATATATAGATAACATTGAAGGCGTAACTTTCGGACCTGTATTGCCCAATGGTCATAAAAGCCTGGTGTTTGCGGCAGATAACAACTTCTCCGCCGCAGAAGAAAGCCAGTTTTTTGTCTTTGAGCTGATTCCCTGACCTGTGGGCATTAACTAAATACCGGCCCTGGTTGTTATACGGAAAAATCATTCATCGTTATGAAATACCTCCTGTTATTATCTGCCATGGCCCTATTTGCCTGTCAGCATACCCGCTCCGGCCAGCAGGCCGGCCATCCTGACAGCAGTGCCGTTTCCCCTGTCTGGGTCACCTATACCGGCACCCTTCCCTGTGCCGACTGCAGCGGCATCCTTACCACCCTTAGCCTCGAGGAGAACGCCCCCGACGGGGAGCTGGGCTTCAAACTCAAGGAAACCTACCAGGGAGTAGCCGGGAAAGATCAGACTTTTCACAGTGAGGGCAACTATAAGGTGCTGCATGGCGACGCAGAAGACAAAGATGCTGAGATCATACAGCTTAACCCGGACAAAGACCAGAACCTTCAACGTTATTTCCGCAGGGCAGGGGATGTGCTCCGTCAGTTGGACAAGGACAAACAGGCTGTCCCAGGTGCTATGACCTATAGCCTCAAACGCGTCAGTGAATAACTGATATATCAAAAAAGTCGCTTAAATTTAGCTCCGACCAGTGACTTTATCATTCCAAAATTATGACGCGTATTTTAGGCTGCCTGATGGCTTTGTTGACGTTGCAGATGTATGTGTTTGGAAAATCTCCACAGGACAGTTTGCTGAAGGAGTTAAACCGCAGCATTGAAAATGCAGCTGTGTACGACGCCCTGAAAATGAAAGGCATCGACAGTATCAAACGTACCCTTGCCAATGCCGGCACCGACCCGGGCGTCCGTTACCATATATACCAGCTATTATACGAGCAGTACAAAGTTTTCAATTTTGACTCTGCCTTTGTATATGCCCGCCTTATGGAAAAGGTGGCGGGGGAAATGCAGGACCAGCAGCGCCTCACCTATGCCCGCACCAGAATTGGTTTTATCCTGTTGTCTTCCGGCATGTTCACAGAGACATCCGCCTTTCTCAACAGCCTTGATGTGACCGGCATGCCCGACAGTATCCGCAGCCAGTATTATCTGATGAAAAGCCGGTTCTATTATGATCTGGCAGACTATAACCAGGACCGGTATTATTCCCCTTCCTATATTCACCAGGGCAGTATATATATGGACTCAGCCCTTCACCTGTTGCCTCCATCTTCTTTCGAATATCAGTATAACAGAGGGCTGCAATATTACAAGATGGGCAATCTCGCCGCTGCCCGTAACAGTTACCCTGATCTTAACCAGCCTGGGCTCAACTACCGGCAGCTGGCCGTTGCCGCCTGTACGCTGGGGTATATATACCTGCACGCCCATGAGACTGATACCGCTATTGAGCTGATGTACCGTTCTGCCATCGCAGATATTAAATCCTCCACCAAGGAAACCATGGCCATGTATACCCTGGCCACCCTGCTTTTTGAAAAAGGCGATATCAAAAACGCCTCGCACTTCATTGAAAAAGCTGTCGCCGAGGCAGCATTCTATGGCGCCAGACAACGAAAAGTGCAGGTTAGTAGTATTTTACCCATCATTGAACAGGAAAGGGTCAATACAGCCGAAGAAAGAACCAGATCGCTGCTCATCTATGCATCCATTGTGACATTGCTGCTGATTGCGGTGGTGATACTCGCTATCACAGTCACGAGGCAGGTGCGCAAACTGAAAGTCGCCCAGGAGATCATCACCGCAGCACATCTTAAACAACAGGAAATCAACAATCAATTACTGGAAGCCAATAAGATAAAGGAAGAATACGTCGGCTATTGTTTTAATATCTACGCGTCCTATATCAGCAAGATTGAAAAATTAAAACAGACGCTTGAACAAAAATTAACCGAAAACAAGCCGAGCGAGTTAAAATATCTTATAAATAATATCAATGTCCGGCAGGAACGGGAAGATCTTTTCACCACTTTCGACCGGGTGTTTCTAAAGATATTCCCTCATTTCGTGGAAGAATTTAATAACCTGTTTGAACCGGTCAACCAGGTAGTCCTTCGGGAAAATGAATTACTCAATACAGACATCCGGATTTTTGCCCTTATTCGTATAGGCATCACTGATAATGAAAAAATTGCCCGGATACTGGAGTATTCCGTCAACACCATTTACGCCTATAAGACCAAAATCAAAAAACGTTCATTGGTGCCCAATGAAGAATTTGAAAACCGGATCATGGCCATTAAAGCCCTTTAAAAAGGGGGTAAAAATGGCGAATACCATCAATATATGTAAAAAATATATTTGTTTGTATTTTATTGTTTATCAAAAAGATACGATCACAACCTGTTCAAAATAGCCTTTTATTTTCTATATTTATCCTGTATAAGTTGTTCACCTGAGCATTGCTTTCTTACTTTGACAAAAAGGAAGCATAAACCAATAATCTGAATTTAAAAAAGCCAATAAACCAAGGCATCATTGCCGCCCACGTAAACCAGTTAATTTATAAATCCACGTTGTTCCGCATGTCGAGCCTGCTCTACATTCAGCAACCAAATTGAATCTAAGTTTTTAAATCCACGGTAAACAGAACAGTTCATTCACTGCTCAAAAATCCACATTATGATGAAAACACGACTTTTCAGGCATCTTTTCCTGTGCACATGTTTCATGTTCTTACAGGGTCTGCTCATGGCCCAGAACAGGACCGTGACAGGTAAAGTTACAGATGACAAAGGCGCCCCTATTCCAGGTGCATCCGTGCAAATCAAAGGCACTAAAAGCGGGACCACCACCGATCCTGATGGTAACTTTAAGGTATCTGTTGGCGCCAACGCCAATACCCTGATTATTTCCTTTATCGGACAAACCGCACAGGAAGTCAGCATCGCCAACAAAACTCATGTAGATGTAAAACTGGTGGCTGAAAACACTACCCTGACCGACGTAGTGGTAGTTGGTTACGGCACCACCCGCAAAAAAGATATTACCGGCGCCATCTCCCAGGTAAAAGCCGCGGACTTTAACCGTGGTATCACCAGCGCCCCTGATCAGTTGATCCAGGGCAAGGTATCCGGCCTGATGGTACTCAACAACAGCGGCGCTCCCGGCGCTTCCGCCACTGTACGCATCAGGGGCGTGTCTTCCGTAAGGTCCGGCAACCAACCCCTGTATGTAATAGACGGTGTGCCGCTCGACGGACGTGTAGCCCGGCCCGCCATTAATGTCAGCGGTCTTGGCCAGACGCCAGACGCCAACCCGCTCAACTTCATCAATTCCAGCGATATCGCTTCCATGGACGTGCTGAAAGACGCTTCCGCCACAGCCATCTATGGCTCCCGCGGCGCCAACGGCGTTATCATCATCACCACCAAGAAAGGCACGCCTGGTGCTACCCGCCTCGATGTAGGCTATTCCGTGGGCGCCAGCAACATCATGAAACAACTGGACGTACTGGACGCCGACGAATACCGCGCCGCCCTTAAAACCTACAACCTGTCCGGCGGCGATTACGGTGGCAGCTCCAACGGGATGAAATCCATCCTCCGCACTGGTATCACCCATAATATCAATGTGGCGATGAGCGGCGGCAATGAAACCAGTCGTTACCGTGCTTCCTTCGGTGTACAGGACCAGGAAGGTATCGTCAAAAAGTCGGGCCTGAAAAAATATACCGCTACCCTCAACGGTCAGAATAAGTTCCTCGACAGCAAAAAACTGGGTATCGATTATAATATCATGGCCGCCCAAACCACTGAACAGCTGGCCCCCATCACCAACGACGCCGGTTTCACCGGTAGCCTTATCAGCATGGCCCTCCAGTGGAACCCGACCATGCCTATCCGGAATGCCGACGGATCATTTAACATCCTGGGTGAGGGCAGCGCCGTGAATCCGGAAGCCATGTCTGAAGCATATGACGACAAGGTAAACATCAGCTACGTGCTGGCCAGCATTTCTCCCTACTATAAATTCAATGACAACTGGGAATATCGTGCCCTGTACAGCATTAACCATCAGGTGGGCAAAAGGGAAACACAGGTAGCATCCTTCATTAATATCCCAGGTATCATGAAACAGGGGCAGGCCTACTATGGCAATGCAGAGCTGACCACCCAATTGCTGACCAACACCCTGAGCTTCAACAAACAGATTACTTCTGCCTTCAACTTAAACGCCGTAGTGGGCCATGAATACCAGAAGTTTGACTATGCCGGCATGGGCCTTGGCGCTACCGGGTTTCCTACCTACGCTGTGAAGTATACTGATATCCTTCAGGCTCCTACCCAGGCCAATACAAATATCAGCTCCTTCCGGAACCCCAGCTCAGAGCTGCAGTCCTTCTTTGGAAGAGCGACCTTCAATCTCTATGACAAATATATCCTCACCGGTACCCTGAGGGCCGACGGCTCCAGTAAATTTGGTTCCAACAACAAATACGGCTATTTCCCATCTTTCGCCGCCAAATGGAACATTACCGGAGAAGACTTCCTGAAAGGCAATAAAACCATCAACAACCTCGCGCTGAGAGTAGGTTATGGTTCTACGGGCAACCAGGAATTCCCTGCCGGCGCGGCACAGGAACAATATGGCCTGGGCGCCTCCGGTTCCGCCGCTCTCACCAACGTTGCCAATCCCAACCTGAAATGGGAAAGCTCCAAACAGTTCAACGCCGGTGTGGACTTCAGTATCGTGGACAACCGCATCTATGGTAGTGTGGATTACTTCTATAAAAACACCAGCAACCTGCTGTTCAGCTTCCCCGCCATCCAGCCGGCACCTGCCTCCACCTACTGGATCAACCTGCCAGGCAATGTGATCAACAACGGGGTGGAAGTATCCCTCAAAGGAGACATTCTCCGGAAAAAAGACCTGAGATGGACATTAGGTGTAAACGGCACCTTCCTGCATAACGAACTGAAAAACTATGACGGTCCTCCGGTGCTCACCGGCGCCATCAGCGGCCAGGGCGTTTCCGGTGCCACCGCACAACGGCTGGCCAACGGCTATCCGCTGAACACCTTCTACGTACGCAAGTTCGAAGGCTTCGATGATAAAGGTCAGGCAGTATATACCGACAATGGCAATACCCTGTATTACCTCACCAATCCCAACCCGAAAGTGCTGCTCGGTGTCAACACCGAAGTGGTATTCAAAAAGTGGGTACTGGCAGCCAGCGGCCACGGCGCGTTCGGCCACGAGGTATACAACAATACCGCTAACACTGTACTGCCAATCGGCAACCTTGGCTCCCGCAACATTGCCAAGTCAATACTGGGCAACGGCGAAGCACTTTCCAATCCTATCACCGTGTCTTCCCGTTACCTCGAAAAAGGCAACTTCTTCAAACTGGACAACGTGACGCTTACCTATAACATTGGCAACGTAGGCCGCGTCCTGAAAAACGCAGCGGTGTATGCCACCGGCCAAAACCTCTTCGTGATCACCAAATACAGCGGCTTCGATCCTGAGGTGAATACCGATAAAAACGTGAATGGGGTGACCTCCTTCGGCATCGAGTACGGTCCGTACCCAACAGCCAGAACGGTCATGCTCGGCATCCTGTTTTCCTTGTAAACCATTCACCTAAAAACTGCTATCATGACTAAACATATTTTCCGATCCGCTATCGTAATCGCCTCTGTCGTAGGCTTTCAGGCCTGCGGGCTCAATGAACAGCTCGGCTCCACCATTACCCGGAAAGATGCCGACTCTGTGATCAAAGTACCGGCCCTGTTAAAAGGCGCTTATGACAACATGCAGCTGCCATACCAGGAATTCGATAACAGCTGGGGACTCTCGCAGATGTCAACAGACGAAACCTTAGGCCCCACCCGTGGCGGCGACTGGGATGACAACGGTGTATGGCGCTCCCTCCATGAACATACCTGGAACGCAGACCACGCGCACATACAACGTGCCTTTACCAATCTGCTGACACTTCAGTTCAGCGCCAGTAACGTGCTCAATTTCAAACCCAGTAAGAACCAGGCCGCACAGGCCCGCTTCCTCCGCGCCCTCTCCATGTTCACCGTAGTGGACCTCTGGGGACAGGTGCCTTTCAGGAATCCTACAGACACCTTGCTGAACGCGCCTAAAGTGCTGAAAACACAGGAAGCGCTGGATTATATCATCTCCGAGCTGAACGCCATCCTTCCTGATCTGGGCGCACGTCCTGCAACAGCCGCCTATGTGGCCAACCAGGATGCCGCCCGTGCCTTGCTGATGAAATGTTACCTTAATAAAGGCGCATTTATCAACAGGGCCGCACCGACCTTTGATGCTGCCGATATGCAACAGGTGATCACGCTCGCCGATCAGATCAAAGCCACCGGCGCCTACAAACTGGCGTCCGACTACTTCGATAACTTCGCCCGCGACAACGATGTGAAGTCCACTGAAAATATCTTCACACAGCAAAATGGCCCCGGCTTCAGCACCGTACGTCAGGGTAACGCTACCTATGCCCGCTGGAAATTCACCGTTCACTACAACATGACGCCCAGCGGCTGGAACGGCTTTACCACGCTCTCCGATTTTTATGACAAGTTTGAAGCAACAGACAGAAGGAGAGGCGGCGCCTATACCGGCCTTACCGACACCTGCGGCATGCTCGCCGGTTTCCTCATCGGCCAGCAATACGATGTAAACCATAACCCGCTGAAAGACCGTAAAGGCAATCCGCTGGCCTTCACCCGTGATGTGCAGCTTAAAGAGTCCGGCGCCAATCTGGAAGTAACCGGTATCCGCGTTATTAAATATATCCCGGACTTCTTTACCTCCCAGAACTCTAAGGACAACAACGAAGCCAGCAACGACTATGTTTTCTTCCGCTATGCAGACGTGCTGCTCATGAAAGCTGAAGCACTGCTCCGTACCGGTAATGCTGCCGGCGCACTGGCACTGGTAAACGAAATACGGCTTGCCCGTGGCGCCAGCCCGCTGGGCGCACTGGACGTGAACTCCCTGCTGGACGAAAGAGGACGCGAACTTTACTGGGAAGGCTGGAGAAGACAGGACCTGATCCGCTTTGGCAAGTTCCTGCAGCCATGGCAACTGAAACCTGTTGATAACCCAAGGAACCTGCTGTTCCCGATTCCTACCAGCGATCTTGCTGTCAACAAAAACCTGACACAAAACCCAGGTTACTAAACCATATTTTCCATTACCGGGAATAGTGCCCTGAGCGGCACTGTTCCCGGTATATCCTCCGGCTATTTTTACCTGTTACCCGCTGCTGCGCCTGGTCTCATCAGGCGTCCGGGGGAGGTTTTTTCATCAAATCATCATCCCATGAATAAAATTCCGCTACCGGTTTTTTCGCTGCTGTTATTATTGCTGACGCGCCTCCCGCTTACCGCTCAAACACAGGTGGTGCCGGCAGGAAATGTCAACAGCGTCAGCATTTCCGGTCAACAGGTAAAAATAAAAACGACCAATGCTTTTGCGGAGGTCACTGTATACAGCCCGTCCATTATCCGGGTAAGAATGGACAAGCGCCCGCTGCCAGCGGACTTTTCTTACGCCGTAACAGCAAAACCATTACCCGTAAAAGCACAAATCACCCAAAACAATAGTGAAATCAATATTGTAACTGATTCCCTAAAAATGCGGATTCAGAAAGCCCCTTTTGCGGTCAGCTTTTTCAGCCCTTCGGGCGATGTGATCAGCGAAGATGAAGCCGGCCTCGGTACCTCCTGGATCGGCGACGAGGTGACGACCTACAAAAAAATGCAGGAAAACGAACGGTTTATCGGGCTTGGTGAAAAGACAGGTAACCTGGACCGTAAAGGGGAAGGCTATACGAACTGGAACTCCGACGTGTTTGGCTATGCTGCTAACCGTGACCCCATCTATGCCACCATTCCTTTTTATATCGGTATTCACCACCAGCAGAACTACGGCATCTTCTTCGATAACAGCTATCAGAGCGATTTTAACTTTGGCGCCAGCAACAATCGTTTCTCTTCCTTCGGTGCAAGGGGAGGAGAAATGAACTACTATTTCATCTATCATCCGCAGATGGCAGACATCATCCGGTCTTATACCAGCCTCACCGGGCGGATGCCCATGCCTCCGTTGTGGAGCCTCGGCTATCAGCAGAACCGCTACAGTTACTATCCTGACACGGAAGTATACCGGATCGCTCAAACTTTACGGGAAAAGAAAATCCCGGCCGATGGCATCACCCTCGATATCCACTATATGGATGCCTACAAACTGTTCACCTGGAATAAAGACCGTTTCCCTGATCCGGCACAGCTCACCGGCCGCTTAAAAGATATGGGTTTTCGTGTAACCGTTATCGTAGATCCCGGCATTAAGGTAGAAGAAGGTTATCACGCTTACGAAAACGGAAAAAAGGAAAATATCTTCATTAAATACAACGACGGCCAAAACTACACCGGACAGGTATGGCCCGGCTGGTGCCATTTCCCGGACTTCACCAGTGAGAAAGGCCGCAGCTGGTGGAAAAGCCAGGTAAAATCGTATATCCGTGACGGTGTCAGCGGCATCTGGAACGATATGAATGAAATTGCCACATGGGGCCAGAAAATGCCAAACAACGTGATCTTTGATTACGAAGGACACCCGACCACACATCTGCAGGCGCATAATATTTACGGCCTGCAAATGGTACGCGCCAGTTATGAAGGTACCCGCGAGGCCCTTCAAAAACGGCCGTTCCTGCTCACCCGTGCAGCCTATTCCGGCAGTCAGCGCTACAGCGCCATCTGGACAGGTGACAACCGAGCAGAAGAAGACCATATGCTGCTGGGCGTACGGCTCCTGAACAGCCTCGGTGTCAGCGGTTTTCCCTTTGCCGGCATGGACGTGGGCGGCTTCACCGGCAATCCTTCCGTTGGCCTCTACACCCGCTGGATGCAGATTGGCGCCTTCATTCCCTATTTCAGGAACCATACCGGCGTCAACACCAAGTCCGCAGAGCCATGGGCTTTCGGCGAGGAAGCACTGGAGATCACCCGCAATTATGTAAACCTTCGCTATCATATGTTGCCCTATCTCTATAGCACTATGTACGCCGCCAGTCGTACAGGCATGCCTGTTATGCGCACCCTCGCACTTCAAAACACCTTCGATCCGCAGGTGTATGATACCCGGTTCCAGAACCAGTACCAGTTTGGCGACGCGTATATGATCGCTCCGTTTGAGAGCACAAAAGATTTTGGCAGTATTTATTTCCCTAAAGGGAAATGGTACAATCTCTATACAGACGCCGTCACCACCGGCGGACAAGACATCATCACACCCCTCAATATCAAAACCTTACCGGTATATGTAAAAGAAAGCAGCATTGTGCCCATGCAATCATTGGTGCAATCTACCCGCGAAAAACCTGCTGATACGCTTTTCCTTCATCTATATAAAGGCAGTCAGCCTAATACGTTCGTATACTACGAAGATGACGGCGAAAGCTTCTCGTACGAAAAAGGTGATTTCTATGAAAGGGCCATTACCTACGATCCGGCGCAGCAAACACTGACGCTGCAAAGGCCAAAGGGTAGCTATGGCAGCCAGTTTCATCACATTAAGCTGATCCTGCACGGGTTTGATAGCAAACAGCGTATAACCGTCAACGGTAGCGCGACAACTGTCAGCGCAGGTCCTTTTTCTTTTTTATCACCCATATCCCGGTTTGATCCGCAGGGATCATTTATACCGGCTGAAAGCTGTCCGGTACAAGTGGCCACCTTTGCCAACAGTAACGAGCTTCTTAACGTGGGTTTATGAGAAAAGAACGGCCCCCCTGGATTTTCCGGGGGGCCTTTTTAAATGCAAAAAGCGCAAAGCAGCCACGGTGGACTGCTTTGCGCTTTTTATATATTCGGTTTTCTTTACAGCTTCACTACTTTACTACGCCAGATTTTCCTGCTTTGCTGGCCGGTCACCCGGATAATCCAGGTACCATTCGGCACTTTAGACATATCTACGCGTAAAGGTATATTGCCTTTTGCATTGGCGGTATGTATCTGTTGCAATAAAGGAGCGCTTCCTTTCAGGTCCAGTACTTCCACCAGCAGTTTCTCACCGGCAGGTGCATCCACCAGTATCTGCAGGTTGCTACCTGTTACCGGGTTCGGATAGACAGTCAGTTGTTCCGGCTGAGAAGCGGCCATGGCTGCTGTCGCACCGGTACAATCACGGACATATTTCCATGGTTTGCCATCGCCGGTGCTGATATCCGGTTGTTCGTTCTGTGTCCACCATTTTGCAGAGTATACTTTACCGTTATACACCACCTGTGCGCCGCCATTATAAGCAGTCGTAGGGGACCATGCCGGAATACCATTGCAGTTATTGCTGCCGCCGTTTACAGTAATGTTTACCGCAGCGGAAATCGTAGTGGCGCCACCGTTGTCTGTTGCCCTGGCAGTCAGGCTGTAGGTGCCTGCCGCCACATTGCCCCAGGTCCAGGTGTAAGGCGCTACGCTGTCTGTGCCCAACAGGGTGGAGCCCTGATAGAAGGCAACGCGGGTAATCACCCCGTCGCTATCGGAAGCTGCCGCCTGTATGTTCACGGTAGCCGGAGCGGTGAAGGTAGCGTTATTGGCAGGAGAAGTAATATTCACTACCGGCGGTTTGTTGCCCGCTGAAGTTACGCTGATGTTCACCACGGCAGAAGTGGTAGTAGCCCCTTTGTTGTCAGTAGCTTTAGCGGTAAGGCTGTAGCTGCCGGCCGCAACGTTGTTCCAGGTCCAGGCGTATGGCGCTACGCTGTCTACGCCCAGCAGGGTGTTGCCCTGGTAGAAAGCCACGCGGGTTACCACACCATCACTGTCGGAAGCTGCGGCCTGAATATTTACGGTAGCCGGAGCGGTGTAGGTGGCGTTGTTGGCAGGTGATGTAATGTTCACCACCGGTGGTTTGTTGATTGGCGCAGAGCCGAAGAAGTAATCGTAATAGTTATTGGCAAATTCATCGCCATTAGCTTTATCCCAGTTAATGGACCATGTCATGATACCACGCAGGCCCGGATATCCTGCCGCATTACGCAGCTGATAAGTACCGCCGAAGGACTGTCCTTTCATCAGGTAGTCCAGCGCTTTTTTCACATTGGCCGGAGCAATATAACCACCGCCGGCAGCGCTGGCCGTAGCAGGAAGACCGAAGGCCACCTGGTCCGGGCGCAAGGCCGGGAAGGTTTGTGTGGTGCCCGATACGGGGAAGCCTTTCAACAACATTTCAGACATCGATACGATAAAATCAGGAGTGCCCTGGTTGTATACACCGTTATCGAGGCCCATTACGGAACCGGTATTATAATATTGCGTCTGGATGAAAGTGAGTTCGTTACGCAGTCCGTAGATGATAGGCAGGTACGCGCCTACCAGGGGTGAATAAGTAGAGCCATAGGCCGTTTGCACATAGTAGGTTTCCGGCGCCATGGTGAGCCAGCAGTTTTTGCCCTGGCCTTTGCGATAGGCGATGATTTCTTTTACGCCTGCGATCAGGTTCTGTACCTTGGCTGTGGTAGGATTGGTGAAATCCTTGTCGCCATTGTCCAGCTGCAGGTTGGTACCGCCTTCTATATCCAGGTCAAAACCATCGAAATTGTACTGGTCCAGCAGTGCTTTCATGGAAGTGACAAAAGCTTGTTTCTTTGCAGCGGTGGAGAGGTTCAGTGAGCCGTTTTCGCCACCCAGCGACAACAATACTTTTTTGCCTTGCGACTGCAGGTACTGCACGTCTGACAGGAACTGCGCCGGTGTTACGTTTTCCGGCACAAAGGAAATGGTGGCCAGATCAGATCCGCTGACAGCGAAGGCAATTTCTATCACATTATATTTGGGATTGACATTACGGAGAGGGATATACGGAGAAGCGTCCGTAGGAGATCCCCAGTTCTGCCAGTAACCTACAATGACCTTGCCGGAGTCGCCGGGCTGACCGGGACCGGAGGTATTTACCACCACGCTTACTGAAGAAGAAGTGGTGGAAGCCCCTTTATTGTCTGTAGCGATGGCTTTAATGGTATAATTGCCGGCCGGCACGTTGTTCCACGCATAGCTGTATGGAGCCGCGCTGTCAGTAGCCAAAAGGGTAGTGCCATTATAGAAGTCTACTTTGATCACCTGGCCATCGGTATCGCTGGCGGCAGCCTGAATGGTAATGCCGGCGGGAGCGGTGAAGGTGGCATTGTTAGCCGGCGATGTGATGCTTACAGTAGGAGGCACATTGGTACCACTGCCGCCGGTGGCAAACACTTCATTGATTTTGTTTACCAGCGGATTTTTAGTGTTGGGGCAATAGATGAGTTTTCCTTTAGGCACAGTGCTGCTGGTCATGTTGGTCATATCGCCGTATACCTGCCAGATGATCACGCCTGCCAGGCCATTGTCTTTAATATATTGCGCTTTGGCTGCAACAGAACGTTCGTTGTCATAGCTGAGGAAGAAGTTGCCTTTTGTTTTGTAAGGCGCTTTGGCCACATCGTCCCAGTTGTCGGTCCAACCGGAGCCGGAGCCGGTGGTATTGAGGATGTAGCTGTAGTTGGGAGTTCCGTCCCATACGTCTTTTGCCCAGTTGGTATAGTCTGCGCAGGTTTGGATAGGGCCGTCAGGCTGCACGGTTTCGGCCCGTTTGGTGGTAGGTGCGTTCAGGGCGGCGGTGCCGGTGGTGATTACGCCGCGGCCATAGAAAGGCGCACCGAGGTTCACTTTGCTCATGTTGATGCCGAGCGCGCGCAACCCTTTGGTGGTGGCGTCGAGCGAGAATCCCGCAAATTCCTGGCCGGGGTATTCGTACAGGGGGGAGTTGTGACCAGCTTTGTTAGACCATCCGCCGTTGTAATCGTACGTCATCATGTTGAAATAATTGAGGACGTTGTTGAGGCGCGGCCAGTCAAAGCCCGGGAGTTTGGCAAGTGCGGGGGAGAAGCAGCTGGTCATCAGTTTATTGGGGCCGATGGCTGCTCTTACAGCTTCCAGCAGTATCGCGAAGTTGGTATAGTCCGCGGTGCTGTAGTGTTCAATGTTCATCCCTGCATCGTTGGGATATTCCCAGTCGAAGTCGATACCGTCAAAGCCCATGCTGATCAGCTGTTGGCAGCCGGCTACAAATTTGGCTCTTTTAGTAGGGTCAGCAGCTACTTCCGGGTAGTGTTTGCACATGCTCCAGCCACCGATGGAAGCCAGTACTTTCACCCCTTTCTGGTGGGCCAGGTCTATCACGCCGGGAGCGCCGCCCTGTTTGGGCACAGACAGCGGGAAGCTGCCTGACTTTCCGGTGTTGACGTTGGTCCATCCGCTGCCGCCGTTGCGGTAGCCGAGAGAGTAAGCGTAACTGTTGTCCGGGATGTAGTACAGCACGTCCAGTTCGCCATACAGCAGGTACATGTCCCAGCTGCTGTAAATGTCTTCATTGACCAGGGGTGCAGGTGCCTGTACCGCGCCCACCTGGTAGATGTTTTTGTTGCGGAAGTCGCCACTGTGCAGCGATCCGTCGTTCGCCACGCCGAAGAACGAAAAGTTCAGGATGGTGTACTGGGAATAATCCACATTCAGATGATTGTAACCGCCCAGGGGAACAGTGCCTGCCACATTTTTCCAGGCATCCCATTGGGTGATGTAACCGATCACCTGTTTGTTGTGTTGTTGAGTGGTGGCAGGAACAGTCGGGCTCACCTGGGCGAAGGTACCGGGCGATAGTGACAGTAACAGCCAACAGACGAATGCAAGACAGCGGAATGCTGCGCCTCCATTGGTAGACTTTGGTGTCATAGTGATGATTGTTTGTTAAGATAATGGTTAATAAAAACTAGTGCTCACCTCAAAGGGAATTACATGTGCGTTCGGGTTAATGCTAGGCTATCGTTTGTAAGGTTTTCAGATCTATACTAAAACATTAAGGGTTTCACGCAAAAACAGCACGATGGGGGAGTCGGCACAATTTTAAAAAAGTACTATGCGATAAAAAAATTTTTTTCATCGGCACTGCTGCATATTTGCTGCCGGATGGATTATATATCGTAAGGATTCCTTTGCCGTATGGATGATAAAAAACAGGAGCACGCAAATCCTTTGCGTATTGATTGGTTAACTTGCTTTCAGCATCATGTGATCGTTGTTTTCAGAGTGCTGATTTTACTTTCCCTCACGCACAACAAAAAACAAAATGACTTCAGATCCTAACTTACTCAGAGACGTTTATTCCGTTTTTAATATCTTCTGTGGAAAGTTCCGCCAGATGGTATGTACCGCGTGTAACTGGAGCGAACCAACGTTTTACCGCAAAATGAGGTGCCATTATCCCACAGCGGGCAAAAAAGGACGAAAGTCTTTTCTCAGCAAAGCTGAGGAAGAAGCCATCCTGAAAGAAGCTCATATTGCTTCCGAACATTTGCTGAAGTTATTGCAGCAACACTTTAACACACCGGAAAAATATCCGCGCTGGCTGGAGGAACCGGAAGAAATAGAAGACGCCTATTTTCTAAGCGATATAACGGTTCCTGTGGAAGGAATTCCATTTTAGTTATTGTCAACAACGTCTACCTTATTAAAGACATCATTTGTTTATTTTTGCAGGCAGGCTGTTAACACATTAACGATGTAAACAATCGAACAACACAGCAAACAGACCGCTAACTGCAACTATGGAAGCTATCGTTCAAAATATTTATCAGTCGCCTATCGGCAATGTGCATAACTTTCTGTGCCAGTGCCAGCAGTGTAACCTGTCTGCCTGGGAACACCAGGATACGTTTTCCATTGCTTTCATCCGACAGGGGAATTTTGTTTTCAAAGTGTTCCGGAATGACCTGGACGCTTTTAACGGCTTATTCCTTGTGTGTAAGCCCGGATACGAACACCGGGTAGGACATGTCCACGAAATGCCGGACCAGTGCACGATATTCTCCTTTCCGGCAGTTAATGTCGATCAATTGGAAGAACAGGGCCGGGAACTGTCATGGTTCCTGAAAAACCCTGACCTCCATGCGGTGCTGATAAAAGCTACGCCCGAAATGGAATACCTGCATCACCGCATTTTCAACCTGCTGCAAAAACCACATTTTCCCCGCCTGTGGGTAGAGCAAATGATGCTGGAATTGTTTTCGCTGGTCCTTTCCCGCGGGCAGCACAAAGTCATCCCACCGCTGACAGACAAACAAAAAAGAAATCATCTGCCGGTGATATCTTCCGTAAAAACATTTATCAATGAAAATCTTTCTGAAGATATTACCCTCCCACAACTGGCTGCAGCCGGTCATCTCAGCCCCTTTCATTTTAACCGGCTGTTCAAACAGATGACAGGCATCACCCCCTATAACTACCTGCTACAGGTAAGATTAAAAGAAGCCCATCTCCAGCTACGCCATAGCAGCCAACCGGTAACACACATCGCCTTTGATACAGGCTTCAACAGCCTCGAACATTTCTCCGCCGCCTATAAAAAACAATTCGGCCTGGCGCCATCCCAAATGCGGCGGTAAAAACAGCAATTTTTCTTAAATCCAGCCTGACAGCCTGCCATAGTTTTGTGCTATCAAACAACTTGTTATGTTTATGAAAGCACAATTATTAAGCACGCTGGAGAATGCCCGTCAATACACGATGAACGTGGCCGCAGCCATGCCGGCAGACAACTATGCCTTTAAACCGGATACCGCCACCTGGAGCTTTAATGACCTACTGCATCATATTGGCTATGGAATTACCTGGTGCAATGAAAACTATATTCTCCGGAAGCAGGCCGACTGGAACCCGCCTGCTGTCACCAAAGATGCGGCAGCCACACAGGCATATCTGTCTGAATGCTTCAACATCTTACAAAAAAGTATAGAGAAAACTGATACTGATGAAAACATCATTCACGGTTTCTATGCCACACTGGACCATATTACGCACCACCGCGGCCAGGCAACGACCTACCTGCGCTGCCAGGGCGTTACACCACCGGAATACACCTATTAATCTTCGATTCATATGACAGTATACTATATTAACAGCTACGATATCATTGACATGGAGCTTTTCAGCCAGTATCCACCAGGCGTGATAGCCCTTCTGGAAAAATACGGCGCCGCGGTGGTGGCGTCAGATCTCGAAGGCATGGCAGTGGAAGGCACTCCCCGCATGATGAACGCTATCATCCGGTTTCCTTCACAGGAAGCGGCATTACAGTGTTATCAGGACCCTGCCTACCAACCACTGAAAGCCATCAGGTTAAAGGCAGTACGCAACTGCACCATGGTATTGGTGAAAGCATTCACCCCCTGATACAGGCGGGGCGCCCTTTTGGAAGAGCGCCCCGCATTTACGAATATCATGAACATGGTTACCGTTTGGCGGCATCCCGAATGCCTTTGAACAACGCTTTAAAAGTATCCGCATTGGCTTTTGCACCGGAGGTATAATCTCCTTTGCCGTAATAGGCATTGATAAAATCCTTGCTGTTGATCCACATCGTTTCAAAAACACCTTTCATACGCTCCGCTACCGGCATCGCGAAATCCGCACGGGTACCGTCTTTGCGGCCAGCCAGTATCTGGTCCAGTTGTGCCAGTGCCACATCAGTCTTAGAACAGGCGCTCGCCAGTACATTAAATCCTTTCAAAGCAAAATAAGCCGGGGTAGGAGGAGCGCTTTCATATTTCCAGTCGCAGATCATAATATCTTTCGGGATGCGGTCAATAGCACGATGTGTATCGTTCATACTTGCCTGCCAGGCAAGCAGGTTGGTCGTTTTACCATCTATCAGGCGATCGCTCCACATCCACATCTCACAGCCCTTTTGTTTGAGATGGGCGTGCAACAGGTTGATGTATTCGGCCAATATTTCTGATTTGTCGCGACCACCGCAGCGGGGGCATTTATCATACCCAATGATCCATGCTTCATCAAGCCCTACATGCAATGCGTCGGCACCACATACGTCAATCAGTTCATCCATCATAGGGAACAGCAGCTTAGGCAGATCGGGATGCGCCGGGCAAAGACATTTGCTGTAGAAGTCGAACATACCGCCGTTTTTCCAGGGCACCGGCGGATTGTAATCCGGCGATTCATCGAACTGCGGATATTGTTTCAACAGTTTCCCTATCTCCGACTGTTCACTCTGATGGGCCAGCAGGTTCATCATGGGAATGAAGCGCACCTTTGCATCACGGCAGGCCTGAACAATCTGCTGCAGCCCCTCTTTACTGATGGCATTGGGTTCCACTACCTCCGGGTGTGTTTCATACTGGTACCAGCATTCAATGCGCAGGGCGAGCGTATTAACCCCTTCTTTGGGCAACGCTTTTCTGATAAAATCGCAGAACAGCGGAATATCCTGTTTGGCGGGTACACTCATCATCAGGCCTCTAACCGGCAGTTCATTCCATTTAAAGGAACGGTTGTCCTGCGCATTGAGTTGCAGGACGGTGATAACAGCCGCCCATAACAATATCCATCTTAAAGCTTTTTTTCCCATAACTATTCTGCAATTACTTTTCTGATGCGATTATTTTTTCTGTCTACTACGTATACGGTGCCGTCTTTTCCTACCGTTACGCCGGTTGGTGCGTTAAATAAAGCGGCGGCACCTGTTCCATCTGCAAAACCGGCGGTACTGCCGCCAGTGTAGGTGCTTACCTGCCAGGTACCTGCAGCGATGAAGCGGATACACTGATTGGTATTGACAGATGATCCGTCCCAGGTACCATTGCCGGCCACATACAGGTTGTCATGGGTATCTGTCGCTATCATCCAGGGGTATTCAAATTTGGCGTCGCTGGCAGCGCCGTTTACCAGGCCTGTGGCACCGGATTGACCGATGGTAACGCCTTTTTCCCAGGTGCCGTACTTGTATTCCTGAATAATCGAGTTTCCGTTCACCACCACAAACAGGTTGCCTTTACTGTCTACTGCCACGTCAGAGGGATAGGAGAGGCCGGTGATGATCTGGTCTGCGCTGCCATCCGGTTTTACTTTATACACGCTGCCGCTGCCTTTGCCGTCAGTGTAATACAGTGTACCGTCTCTTTTATCGATGCCGATGCCCCAGGCTTCGAACCAGCCCAGGAGCGATGTCGTGCCGTCGGGGGTGATCTTACGGATCGTCCATGCCGCCGGATCGGAAGTGAAAATATTGCCGTCTTTATCCACTACTACGTCCATAGGCAGGTAAAATGAGGCTTCCATGCCTTTGCCTTCTGCATATTCGTTTTTGCCACTGCCGGCCAGCGTGGTAACAGTGCCGTCGGGCGCTACTTTACGGATACGGCGGTTTTCAGCTTCTGCCACATAGAGGTTGCCATCGGCATCGATATCCAGGCCGCAGCGGTTACCGAAATTAAAAGCGGCCGCAAGCCCTTTCCCGTCGGCATATCCGGCGGAGCCGTTGCCCGCGAGCGTGCTCACCACGTAAGATGTCTGATAATTGAAGTCTTCTTTGCTGACGCCTGCCTGCCCATCGATGGTAACCGATATTTTACCGGTACCGGCTTTACGGGGCACCACAACCAGGATACGGTCTTCCACTACGCCTTCCACATAAGCTTTTACGCCATTTACGGTAACGGTTATACGACTGGTGTCCGGACTGAAATTGCTGCCATAGATCAGTACTTCCGTGCCGGAGCCGCCCGCTGCCGGCGTAAATTTATCGATGACGATCGGAGAGGAGGCATCATGTTTAAATGTCTCTTCTTTTTGACAGCTGCTGAATACCAGTATGCTCAGCAGCGGCAGAAAATAATATCGGATGTGTTTCATGTCATTTTAGATTTTGGGATGAAGCCATTATCACCAGCCCGGGTTCTGGACAAACTCCGGATTACGGCCGCTCACTTTGTCCATTTCCGCCTGCGGAACGGGCAGCCAGTAGGCGCGTTTGGGATCAAAAACACGTTTCTCCACAACAGGGTAGCTATAGGTTACATTACCACTGCCGGTAATTGTTACGCCATGTATCTCTCTGTTATCAGTGACTTCCGCTATCTTCCAGCGGCGCACGTCCCAGAAACGGTGGGCTTCCAGCGCCAGCTCTATCCTTCTTTCATGGCGGATGCGCTCACGGATGGATGCTTTAGTACCGCTGTTGACAGCAGGGATACCGGCACGGCCTCTGACGGCATTGAGTGCGCCGAGCACGTCAGCACCGGGACCGACAGCTTCATTCTGTGCCTCTGCATAGTTGAGGTACAGTTCAGCTGTGCGGATCAGCACCCATTTACGATCAGTGGCGCCGGTGCTGGAAAACAGGTTCACCCCTTCCAGCAGGTACTTGCGTGGCCAGTATCCGGTAGCATTCTGGCCTGGACGGGGAGCGTCATCGCTGTTGGGGTTGAGCGGACGGCCCTTCCAGATACAGCCAGGATACAGAATGGTAGCATAAAAGCGTGGATCACGGCCTTCGTAGGGGCGCTGAGGATTATAGCCTGAAGCCGGATCAGTAATCGGCAGTCCTGTATTTTTCATTTCATAGTCGTCCACCAGTTCCTGTATGGGGTTTACGTTGCCGTAACCGTTAGCGCCGCGTGGGTTCATTTCCCGGTCGATGCCGCCATCGCCAAATGCGCCGGGCGCGGGCCTGCTCCAGATCACTTCTTTGTTGAAATACTGGGTAAAGATCTCACCGTAATTATCATTCAACGTATAGCCGTTGGTGAGGGCTGAGTCCAGCGCGGCTTTACAGGCATTGGCGGCCTGTGTCCAACGGTTCTGGTCATTGGCAGGATTGTACAACGGGCTTGCGAAGTATAAAAGGGCGCGGCCTTTCAGCGACAACGCGATCACTCTCGATGCCCGTCCCCAGTTACCGGGACGTTCTGCATAGGAGGGAGGCAACAATGACGCGGCTTCATCCAGGTCCTTAATAACCGCTCCCAGCACATCGGCGATACTGTTACGTTTAAAATAGATGCCTTCCGGATTATCGAAAGGGTTTTCTACCTGTTGTAGCAACGGCACTTCTCCCCAGCGGACCACTAGCTGGAAATAATAAAAGGCACGCAGCACCAGTATTTCACCTTTTAGCCGGGAGCGGCGGTCGGGATAATTGGGGTCATTAGGCACTTTATCGTAGTTCTTCAGAAAGATGTTGCAGGCACGTATTTTTCCGTAGTACTCGTCCCACTGCCAGCTTAGCGGAAAATTGGACGGGCTCATGGAACCGGTGTTAAAACTCCCTGCGTCTGCGCTGGAATTGTCAATCGACTGATTGGTTTCGTCCGTGGCGCTGCTCAGGGGCCATCCTGTCTGGAATATATTGGGCAGGCTCTGATAAGTGGTATTCACAAAGCGTTCTGCATTCTCGATATTTTTAAACACCTCTTCCTCCGTGATCAGGTCACTGGGTTTTCTGTCGAGGTAGTTTTTCTTACAGGCACAGATACAGAGTATCAATGCTGACAGTATACCTGTTCTTATATTCACTGTTAGTTTCATGATCGTGGTTTAAAGGTTGATGGTAATGCCGGCGTTGTAGATGCGCATGATGGGATATGGCTGCCATCCCCAGCGGTCTGCGGTATTCGCTTCGGGGTCCACACCGAGGTCCCTCACATGGTCCCAGCTTACCAGGTTCATACCGTTCACGTATACACGCGCTGTCTTGAGCTTGATTTTTTTCATCCATTCACGCGGCAGGCGATAGCCTATCTCCAGGTTTTTCAGCTTGATATAATCCGTTTTCCTGATCCAGTAAGTAGAGCTGATGAAGTTGTTGGACATATTGCTTTCCACCAGGTGCAGCGCGGGGAAAGTGGCCTTGTCGGCTGTTTCCGGCGTCCAGCGGCCTTCGTGGACAGGGCGGTAGCTTTCACGGTAATTGTACACCAGCTGCGCAGAGTACATCTGGCGGCCGCCGGTAGCGCCCTGGAACAATACGCTCATATCAAGGCCTTTGTAATCAACTCCCAGGGTAACGCCGAAGTATCCTGTCGGCACGTTCAGCATGGGCAGCATCACACGGTCTGCTTCGTTTATAACACCGTTTCCGTCGATGTCTTTGTATTTAATATCTCCAGGGATTAAAGGAGCAAACGTTTGTTTCGGGCTTTTGGCAATTTCGTCTTTGCTCTGGAAGAGGCCTTCTGCAATATATCCCAGCCCGTAGCCGATAGGATTGCCTACCTGGCTTTGATAGGCGTAAGCCAGCTTGGGCTCGTCCATCTCCAGTATCCTGTTTTTTACATATTGATAGTTGGCCTTCGCAAAGACGCCCACTTTGCCGACGTTGGCGTTCACATTCAGCTCCACTTCCACACCTCTGTTCAACACACGGCCCAGGTTGCGGTTCAGCGCAGCCGTAATGCCCAGGTATCCGGGTATGGAGCCTGCCTGCGTCAGAATATCGCTGCGCAGCTCGCGGAACAGATCGACGTTCAGTTTTATTTTGTCTTTCAGAAAGCCTGTTTCTATGCCAAGATCCGTTTTGGAGGCCTTTTCCCAGGTGATGGCAGTATTACCGATCCTGTTTTCCACATACCCGCCCACACCGGAAGCTACGCTGCCGAAAGTAAAACCATCGGTTTTGGCAAAATCAGAGATATACAGCCAGCGGCCGTTGCCCACCTGGTCATTGCCCACATAACCGTGGGAGAAACGCAGTTTCAGATAGCTGAGCGCGCCGTCTTTAGGCATAAAACGCTCGTTGCTGATCATCCATGCAGCGGATACCGCAGGGAAGAAGCCATAGCGGCGGCCGGGAGGGAAGTTCTCAGAGCCATTGTAACCGGCATTGAATTCGAGGTAGTATTTTTTATCGTAGTTGTAGGCAAGGCGGCCTACATAACCTTCGTATACCCGTGGCAGGTCGCCGGACTGCGAACGATAGTTGCGGTTGAACAGCAACAGGCCGCCCAGTGAGTGTTTGGCGAAATCGCGGTCATACATCAGTTTCACATCGTAATAGTAGTACCGTTCCCCGCTGGTGGCGCCGGAGCGTTGCAGGCTGGTGGCCGTGCGGTGCTGGGTGTAGATACCGCCGCTGGTGCCGGGAACTGATTTATAGCGGTAAGAGTCAAATTCCTGATCAAACGCTACGTTGATAGTACCATAGTTTTCGAAGGTGAAGAGGCCTTTTACTTTGAGGCCGGGCGTAATGAAGTCCAGTTTGCGGGTGAGTGCCACGCTGCCGTTGGTGCTGTGCCAGTAGGCGTCGAGGTAACCGTTGCGGGTGAGCAGGCCATAAGGATTATAGAAGTCCTCCCGCATATTGCCTGAGGCCACGCTGCCGTCGGGATTTTTAACCGGCGTCAGGTTATTTGTCATCTGCGACAGCACTACCCAGAGGAATTCAAAATCGGCCCTGTCGGATGATGGACCGGTGCGGTTCTCCAGCCGGGAGGCCAGGTCTACCTGCAGATCGGTGTTTTTATCCAGCGTGATATCTACATTGGAACGGAAGTTAAAGCGGTCGTATTTGTATTTGATATCATAAATATTTTCATTAGCATGTTTGTAGAGCGGCTCCTGGCGCAGGTAAGAGCCGGAAACGAAATACCGTACATATTTGGAGCCTCCGCTGATATTCATATTCAGGGTCTTTTGCGGGGAGAAGTTCCTGATCAATTCGTTGTACCAGTCAGTATTGGGATAATCATAGGGTTTGAGGCCGGTACGGAAATATTCCAGCTGTTGTTCTGTCCATACCGGCTGCATGCCATCATTTTTGGCTGCTTCATTCTGGAGGAGGCCGGAGCGGTAGGAGTCGAGGAAGCGGGGGAAAGTGGTTGGCTGTTGCAGCGCATATTGTCCGTTGATTTGTATGTTGGGCGGACCGTCCTGGCCGCGTTTGGTGGTCACCAGCACGATGCCGTTGGCGCCTTGTATACCGTATAAAGCTGTAGAAGCAGCATCTTTCAGGATGGTCACGGATTCTATTTCATTCGCGTCCAGCTGGCCAAGATCAGCGTTGCCGCGAGGCAGGCCATCGATAACAATCAGCGGGTTCGTAGAGCCTGTAGTGTTGATGCCGCGGATAAACAGTTGTGAATAATCAGAACCGGGGCGGCCGGAGCGTTGTGCTGTAATGAGCCCTGGCAGGCGGCCGGCGAGCGCATTGGTCAGGTTGGCCACCGGGCTTTGTTTCAGTTCTTTTGTTTGTATGCTGCTCACGGCGCCGGTAACGCTCTGCCGTATTTGTTTCTGGCCGTAACCCAGCACCACGACTTCATTAAGGCCGGCATCGGAGGCTTTGAGCGTGATGGTGCTCAGCTGCGTTTTACCATTGACGGGGACTTCCTGGGAAGCGTATCCCACATAGGAGATAAGCAATGTCCCATTTGCGGGCGCGTTGATGGAGAAGTCACCGTGTTCGTCGGTGGCGGTACCACGGCTGGTGCCTTTCAGCTGTACGCTTACTCCTATCAGCTCGATGCCGTTATTGCCCACCACCTTACCTTTTACGGTAATGTCCTGCCGTTTTTCGGCGGGGGAGATGACCACCAGGTTATCCTCCAGTATCCGGTAGGTATAAGTTTGTTGCAGCACTTTGTCGAGAATGACCGGCAGCGTGGCATTGTTGAAGTTCACATCTACCTTGTCGGTAGCGGGAAACGTTTTAAAATTATAGAGAAAGCGGTAGCTGCTTTTTGTTTCAATCCATTCGAGCAGCCGTCGCATTTCCATCTGTTTGCTGTTGATGGAAAAACGGGTTTGTGAATAAACTGCGGCACGCAATTGCAGGACAAAAGCAGTCATCAGTAACAGGCAAAGCTTCATACACAATAGTGTTTTTCTCAATAAAGACCGGGGAATGGCTGGTTGTGGACACAGCTTTTTTTTCATACATTTGGTTTGAATGTTAGGCAATTTGAAACACATGACTTCCCGCACGGAAATTGTTGTTTCATTCCATGTTTGACGGCAAAAGGGGAGTGTAGCAGCACTTCCCTTTTTTATTGATGTACAGGGGGGCTCTAGCCCGGCAGCGGAATAGTCCTGGATGTTTGCATTGTTCTGTTCTTTTGGTTGATTATTTATAAATGATTACTGTATCTCCCTTGATTTTATAGTTAAAGTCAGCAGTGATTTGTAAGGCTTTCAGCGCCCGGTTGATGTCTTCCCTGCGGAAGGTACCGTTGAACCGGTTGCTGTTGAGCGATGTGTCTTTAATAATGATGGTTTTGCCGTACCATCTTTCCATAATCCTGGCCAGCTCGGAAAATGGTTTGTCGTGGAATTCCATTTTATCTTTCTGCCAGAGTATTTCGGTTTCGCCTTCCCGTTGTATGGGCAGCACTTCCGCTATAAATTCGCCCCAGTCCTCCCCGGAGGCCTGTTCAGCGGCCTCTTTGCGGGTGAGTGTCAGTTTATATTGTGGTGACAGTTGTAATGATTTCTCCGGCCGATGGTTCAGGCTTACCGCCACCTTTCCCTGCAGAAGGGAGGTTTCCAGCGATTCGCCCGTATAGGCTTTCAGGTTAAACCGCGTACCCAGCACTTTTACCGTGATATCTTTTGTATGAATGATAAAAGGGTAGCGGTCGCTGGCGGCCACATCGAAATAACCTTCCCCTTCCAGGTACACGTCGCGCTTACCGTTTTTCATACCGGTGCTGTACTTAAGGCTGCTGCTGACATTGAGCCATACCAGCGTGCCATCGGGGAGGGTCACCTGTCGGTGATGTCCCGCCAGCGTACGTACTTCTTCCATCCGGGAAGAGCTTAAAACCCACACCAGCAGCGTACCGGCAATCAATACCAGTAGCGCGGCAGCCACTTTCCACCAGCTACGCATCTTTTTAACAGGCACAGCCCATTCCTCTTCAGCCTGCAACCGGACCACCATATGGTCGTACAGCGCCGGCAGCTCAGCAGGACCATCGTCCGCCAGCCGGGATTCATAGGCTTCGTACCAGGACTCCAGCAGTTGCCGTTCCTGTTCCGTACAGTCCCCCTTAAGGTATTTGTCCAGCAGCTCCAGCAGCTGCCGATCGGTTGTATCTGGTTGCATGTCTATATAAGACACATAACTTTTTGTCCACCCTACCCCTTCTTTTTTCTTTTTTAGGGAGATACTATCAACATCGCTTTTATTTTTTTAACTTTTGGCCCGAATGACCGCGTATTCCACCTTATCCGACCACGAACTCACAGCCCTGCTGGCACGCGACGATAACAACGCCTTCAAGGCGTTGTACGACCGACATGCGCAGGCACTGTACCTGGCCGCTTTCAAAAAGCTGCCCGTGCCGCATTTGCTGGAAGACCTGCTACAGGAAATATTTCTTACCCTGTACCGGAAACGTTCCTCCCTCGGAGATATCACCAACCTGCGCGCATACCTCCACAGTGCGCTGCGCAACCGCATCCTCAATGAGCTGCGCAACTCCCTGATCCATGACCAACACCATCAACAGCTGCTTACCCCCGAAGTCACCGAAAACACCTGCAACTACGACCTGCAATTACTGGAAAAACGCTTCGGCGAAGCACTGGACAGGCTCAGCGCCCGCAGCAGAGAAATTTTTTTGATGAGCAGAAGAGATGAGCTGTCTTATAAGGAAATAGCTGAGCGTTTAGGCATCTCCGTGAAGGCCGTGGAGAAGCACATGGGTAAAGCGCTACAGGTGATGCGAAGCGAGTTTAAGGATTATGGCGTGATAGCGGTAGTGGGACTGGCGGTAGTGGAGAGGTGGGTGTAGGCAAAGTCCTACCCCAAAGGAATAAGTTATATTGATATATATCGTATATTGGTCTATTATACAACCTGTATTACCCCATGAAACCAAGGATATTCGTTGGCTCCTCTGTAGAAGCCTTAAACATAGCAAATGCAATTCAGGAAAATTTAGATTACGACGCCAATGTTACCGTTTGGAATCAGGGTATTTTTCAACTATCAAGCAGTACCCTTGATGACCTAATTGCCGCACTTGGGAATTTTGATTTTGCAATTTTCGTCTTCAAGCCAGATGATATTACTATAATGCGGAATGATAAAAAAAATACCATCCGCGATAATGTCATTTTTGAACTTGGGTTATTTATAGGCAGATTAGGAAAAGATAAGGTTTTTTTTGTTACCCCAAGGAATAGCGAACCATTCCACCTTCCAACAGATCTATTAGGAGTTGCTCCGGGACTGTTCGATATCAACAGGGAAGACGGAAATCTTAAAGCCGCACTAGGTCCATTTTGTAATCAGGTTCGAGAAAAGTTAACAAATTTTGTATACAATAATCTTAATGACCTACAAAACGAAACCAAGGAGTCTAAAAGAATTGCTATTGAGAAGCCGTTTGGATGGGAGTATCTTTTAGCCGCTGAACTATTATCATCTAAGCTAATAGACATTAATCAGAGTTACAAAGAGCTGGAAAAAGGCTTTGTATTTAACCGATCAAAAAAATATTCTGAAGAAGGATATCAGGAATGGTTTCAAGAAAGTCTAAATGACATGCAAAGAATTGTAACGATCTTTCCCAACATCCTAAACGAACTAAACACATCATTTGGCCCACCTGGCGTATCTGGCAATGTTTTAGAGATTAAAAGCGCCGTAAACCGAATTATTGCTTACTGTAAAGAACTATTAGCATGGGAATACCGTGTAAATGAACCCGAACCGCCATCAGGACTAGCTGAGATAAAGACGATAATGAATGGATGGTCGAAAGTTATTCTTAATGCAATTAATGGTATGCCTAATGAAATAAAACGAGTAATTAATATTAGGAAAGAGAATAAGGATTCCATTGAGCAGATCAATTTTGAAATTGCTTCCCCCAAAGGAGTAGATAGAGTAATAGAAATATTTAGCGAATATTATTTAAGCAAACTTAGTTCATACAATCAACAACAGCCATAAGTTAGAGTAGTATACTATTTTAGCTTATAGCTGTTATGAAACTAAATAAAAAAGCCTTCAGCGTATGGTGCTGAAGGCCTTTCAATATGATATAAAAATCACCTCGCTTCCCAGGTCTTGGTTTTCTTCAATTTCACGTCCACTTTTTCTCCGGGCTTGCTCACCGTTACCACTTTCTTCACGGTGGCGCCTACGCCGGTACTATAGTCCCGGTTTACGGTATTGGTGCTGGTGCCCTGGAACATCCCGTTAATATAGTGATCTGTGTAACCCACTACTTCGCTTTGCGTATAACCGTGTGAAAAACTAAATTCCGAATACAGCAGGTATTCTCCCGGCATCAGGTTCACGAACTCGAAATGACCGTTGTCATCGTATACTCTGGTGCTTTTGATGCACTGGGCGGCATCATCTGAAATTGCGATACCTTCCCGGCCTTTTTTCCGCTGGTCTTCGTTTACCTTGATCCATTCCTTAAAGTAATCGTTATAAGGGATGAGGATCACCTGGGTGCCTTTGGCGGCGACTTGTTTAGCTTTTATATTCACCACCTGTAGTCTGTTGCCTTCGTCGAAGTCGCGGGCAAATACCTGTCCGGAGATGATGGCGTTACCGTCTTTCACCATTTTCATGGTTGCCGTTTTATCGAAAGGTGCTTTGATGGAGTTAAAGTCAGTCTCCATATCTACCATTCTGATATGTTGGCCGTTGGCCATCTCTTCCATCTGCCAGAGGCGACGGGTCTTTTTATCGATCAGGCAGACCATTTTATCATTGGTTGCCGGTTCTACGACAGACACTTCCCATACATCGTGTTTTCCGGTGAATTTACTGACGTACGTATTGTTTTTAACTTCCTCCACCACCACTTTTTTCACATTATCGGTATTGGTTGGTTTGTATTCAAATACTGACAGGTCGGTTTTGTAGCCGGAAGCCAACGGCAGGAGGGACAACAGGAAAGGATAGGAATAACTGTCAACAAAGGGCTGTTTCCCCGCCTCTTTGATCTGTTTCTTCTCGCCTGTTTTTTTGTCAACATGATAACCGGTAACATCATTGCCGAAATGCAACTCCATGTCTTTCATGGTATTGTGGGAGGCAACGTAGATAGGTTTGAAGGTATTCAGATCTGATACGGCCGTATCTTTCCACGGTTCCAGCCCGGCGATGGCGGTGGTAGTGGTAAGGGAGAGTTTCCCGCCGGCAGTATTGACACCGATGGTAAAAGTACCGATCGCCTGTTCACTGCCGTCATTGACAAGATAGCACACCAACGTGGTCTTGCTATCCTTCAACAGCTTAGGGTCGAATTTACCCTGCGCCAGGGCTTTGCCTGAAATGGCAGCAATTAATGTGGCTGCGATGAATATTGAGTTACGAAATGGAGAAAGCATAATTGTGATAGTTTATCTGACCATACAAAATTAGTCATTAGAGCAACATATAGCATAAAATCTGCTGGTCTGTAAGCGGCACTAGTACCTTACATTCTTGTCTTCTTTAGTTTCACCTCCACTTTCTCTCCGGCTTGCTCACCGTCACAACTTTTTCCACATTGGCTCCTGCCGTCACCGTGAGTTTATCGCCGGCAGTATGAAGCCTGACAGTAAAAGTACCTATCGGCGATTCTTTACCATTTTTTACGGTGTAACAGGTGAGGGTACTTCTGCCAGGCGCCAGCAGTTTGGGGTCGAATTTACTTTGCGACCGGGCATTTCCGGGCATTACTGCAAACCCCACGGCTGCAATGAATATAGATTTACAGGTTGGAGAAAACATAGTCCTGATAGTTTATTCAAAACTAGATTTTTCATGGGGTGCGACCTATACCGGAAAACCAGTAAACTTAAATGAAAAAAGGCTCCGCTGATTGTAAACCTGGTATTAGCGTTCTAATCGTTGTGCCCTTTCCTGAATGATTTCTTTGTATATATTTTTATCTTCTTCACTTAGAAAGCTGATATCAATGAAATCATTCGCCAGGGAGACGAATCGTTTTATCCTTTTAAACAAGTTTTCAATCTGATTTGCATTTAACTGAGCTGTTTTAAAGGCCGTCTCGAAGTCTTTCTTTCTTATTTTCTTCTTTTTTGCATTCAATGTCAGCGCCAGATCTTCATCGTCTTCAGGCATTACCAACGCGGTAGACACCATATCATAGGCAGGCGAAAGTCCATACCCGCGACCAGACGAACTTATCAGAGAGAAATTTTTCAGATGCATGTCTGCATTACCCGTAATAAAACAGAAAAGGACTTGCTCAAAAAAATTGACTACGTCCAGCCCCGGCGCATCTGAAAATCTGGAAATCACACGTGCAACCTGCTCATAAGATCCTTTGTATTTGTCTTCTGTTAAACGTTCCGATAACTGGCACATATCTTCCATATGGATTTTCTGCCCGTCTTGCCGGTCTATTCTTCTGGTAATATAAGCCAGGTTCCCCGACTTCATCCTGATGAGGCTATGTGGGACAGTCATTATCCCCGCAAGTTTCGCTAAATGCATAGTTAGATCTTCGACCACAGGCAGCGTCGGAAATTTTTCCATATGCGGCTTCAAAATATACCCACCACCAAGTGTCCCCACAATTGTAAGGCGTTCTTTCCCCGAGTTATTATCTCCTGTCAAATCAAGGGACAACTTTGGCTGTACCCCGGTTAAGCCAACATGACTATTAATAATTTTTTGGGCCAACTCTTTCAGTTGATTTTCCGTATATGGCAATTCAGGAGGTCGGGAAGTCCCAAAAAAAAGTCTGCTGCAACGTGAATGGAAGTCAACCTCTGTTTCTGATAATTCCTTATAACAATAAAGGCAACGATTACTTTTCATCTTGCAGCCTGATTAAAGGTTTAACACTAACAGCTCCTATACAGTCTTCACAACAAGCAAGCAACAAGCCCATTCTATCCCTTCCATTTAGTTTAAAATTTCTCTCCGCAATATTCAATAACCATCCCTCTGGTATCAATCCATCAAAAAAGGGAAACATTACAGTGCTGGTAAATGGTTTCGCTTGTAATGGCAATGTTTTACTGATCGGTTGATGCATTGAATCAGACAAGTAAAGTTCATCATAAATAAACTCATAGCCTCGCTCTGTTTCAGATAACCAACCCGCCAGCCACCCATGCATATAAATTTCAGCTGTTCTCATGATCTGTTGATTTGAACAGGGCCCAAAATATAACCAAACAGTTTCAATACCTGGTTTACTTTATCGATACGTAATGTATCCTTATCTCCGCGCTCCAGTTCCCGAATAAACCTCAATCCTACGCCAGCCTTAAACGCCAACTCTTCCTGGGTAAGCCCAATTTGTCTGCGTCTTTCTCTCACAAACTGCGAGGTTGTTACAGAAAGTAATTCATCCGTTACTGTACTATCTTCAATTTGCGCACCAACAGCATTTCTCATAACAGACTGGATTCCGTTGTCCCTACTACTTTCTGATTGGTACATTCCGCTCGCGCCAATAACCTGGCCATTCGAAGCCTTTAGATTAAAGTAATATTTACCATTTGAGGTGCTTTTAGATTCATATCGTTCTTTACGTGGACTATTACTGACTACTGAAGCGATGCCATTCTCCACAGCAATCTTAGTCGCATATGTTTCACTGGCAAGTATAATTTCTCCATTGCCTGCTTTAAGGACAAACCGATATTCACCATTAGGCTGACGGGTAATTACGAAAGTGCCCATAGAATTGAATGCTTGTTAATAAAAATACAGTTTTTTATACCCTATCGGGATTATTTTTTTAGATTTTCTCAGGAAAATATACCCTATCGGGTACATAAAAACAAAAATCACTTCAAAATACACCCTATCGGGTACAGTCCCATTATAACGCTATTCTATTAAAACCAATGACTATTCACCTTCAATTTTATTAAGAAACAAAACAGCATCTTAAAAGAGAAAAATCTAAATCAATAAATGATATAGTATTGAAATTAAACGAAAGAAAAGTATGCAAATGAAAAAAGGCTCCCAACGCATCCGCGCTGAAAGCCTTTAGTGTAGTGTGCTCCCACCAGGGCATGATCCTGGGACCCCCTGATTATGAGTCATTAAAATTCATGTTTTCAGTTACTTTCAGTTACCCCCCGATTACATCAGTAAGCCTTTACCATGGCTCTTTGTATCGAATTTATACCTACACTTGCATCATATCATTTCGGGATATTTTTAAGAAACATGTATCAAAATATGTATCAAAAACAATCACTGAAATTATCATGAAGCAGGATAAGGTGAATATTAAAGTGGTTCCGGACCTCCGGAGGGTTAAAAACAGGGAGCGGTTCCCCTTAAAGCTCCGGGTAACTTATAAAGGGGTCCGCAAGTACTACGCCACTGGCTACGACGCCACGGCGGCGGAATGGGACCAGCTGAATACGGCTGAAGCCAAAGGCGACCTTCGGCGAATCCGTCAGGAGATAGGTATTATTGAAAAAGACGCAGAACGGTGCTGCGAGGGGATTGTTCCGTTCTCCTTTTCTCAATTTGAGTCCAGCTTTTTCGAGGAGCGGATTTACACGGAATCTATCGAAATATTATACAATAACTATATATCTGAATTAAAATCAAAAGACCAGCACGGTACCGCCGACTCCTACACTTCATCTATTAACTGTCTGAAAAAGTACCGGAGGGCTCCTCAGCTCGCCCATATCACCAAAGAGTATCTGGAAGGGTTTGAAGCCTGGATGCTTTCCCGGGGTCGGTCCATTACGACGGTAGGCATTTACCTGCGGCCGCTCCGTACCATTATGAATATAGCCCGCGAAAATGGCCTTATCAAGCCAGAGGCTTATCCCTTCGGGAAGCGTAAATACATTATCCCCACTGGTAAAAACATCAAAAAAGCCTTATCCAAAGCGCAACTAAAGCAAGTTTTTGAATATCCTGTGCCTCCTGACTCCGGCATTTCCAAAGCCAAGGACTTTTGGATATTTAGCTACCTGTGTAATGGGATTAATATGATGGATATTGCTTTACTGAAGCATCGAAACGCCCACCCATCCTATATTACTTTCCTCCGGGAAAAGACGAAACGTACCACCAAGGGGAGTCCTGTTAACATTATAGCCACCCGGAACACGTACATTGACCAGATCATCGCCAAATGGGGCCAGCCGTTCACCCACGCTGACGGCTATATCTTCAACATTGCCGAAATCGGTGACGATGCAGAAACCATCCGTAAGAAGGTGAAACAGTTCACAAAGAACACCAATAAGTGGATGAAGAAGATAGGAGAGGATCTGGGCTTTGAGATGCCGGTGACGACTTATGTGGCCCGGCATTCATATGCTACGATTCTTGTTCAGAGTGGCGCACCGCTGAAGCTGGCCAGCACTAACCTTGGGCATCAAAGTCTGATGACCACGGAGAGGTATTTTGCGGGGTTTGAGATGGGGGTACAAGCGGAGTATGCGAGGAATTTGGTGGAGTTTTGAAAATTTTAATAGTAGATCATAGGGGATAGACAGGCTCATAGTGTTTGTTTTTAATATAATAAAATACCGTATCAGGATGTAAAAATCCCGATACGGTATTCGCTTTTTGATTTATTTTTTACCATCATCAGCAGAACGACTAATTTTTGTCTTTATAAAGTCAACTCCTTTCATAGACACCAGCGTCACAGGCTGACGGAAGAGCAGTTGCCCCATTCTCCCTCTGATGTCCTTGGTTATCAGCTTAAAATAACCGGCATCAACATACTGTTGATAAGGTTCATTATCGCTCATTAAAACCCCTTCCTCTCTTAAGTAGCGATACAATTTGGTACGGCCCATCTTAGCATTAAGTAGCTTGGCGGCTTTCTTCATATCAAACCACTCATCCTGTAGTGGTATAGTATTCATTGTCATGTTGTAATTCTTTTTGGAGCTTTAGCCCTGTGTTATAAAAATTATGATACCCTACAGCAGTCATGCAGGATATCAGACTGCGAAAAAGGGTAAGCAAACAAAGAGCCTAAACACAATATGACAGGATATCTTACCCCTGCTATAAGACGTTATTCCTTTCAAAATACAGTATTATCTGGGGTAAAATTGTAGATAAGAAAATAGCTTGACCCGAACAATTAAGCTATCAGAGTTAAGGTTAAGGTATGATATGCTGCGTTATTTACCATAAGTTGCAGTATTTATATCCTTAATGGCAGTATCAATTACTTTTTTTGAATAGGTTATTGTTTTAGAACTCTTACCAGCAGCTGCCTTACTTTCCTTCAAATATTGAAGCTGCTCTCCATTCTCATCGACAAATACAAAGTTTAGCCTTTGAAATAGCAGTTTATTATCTGTTATTTCTTCTATAATCCCCTCTTCTATTAATCGTCGAAAAAGATACAACAGGGTTTGTTTATTACATTTCCCATTTTTACCTCTATCTATCCACCGAATTTTAAGTGGGTGTACCTGAGCTGTTCCATCAAAAGCTTTACGTATTTTTTGAATATCAGTTTCTTTTGATATTAATTGGCCCGTCGTTAGACCATGATATAAAATGGTTGAAAATGTTTCTATATTTCTTCGCTTAAACATAAAAACATTTATAGTATTCGATAATTGGGGGATAAGTTTTGAAGGGGGGCTTTGCTCTATTTTTTTTATCTTTTCTGACAAAATATCCTCAACCAAATCATCCGCCTTTGGGCAAAAAAAATCATACTTCTCATAAAGATATCTGATCAATCCCCTTATGGGCTTGGGACTTTCTTCATATTTTATTGCGTCTTTATTACTCTCTATAGATTTGAGTAGATATTTGAGCTTTCCAAGAATGAGAGATATAAAAGTTCTAATCTCATCATCTTTCTTGTCCTTATTAATATGCTCATCAATTAGTTTTCTGCTTAATAAGAACGAACTATATAATCTGTTACGATACTTATCTTTAAAATGAACTACCTTAGTTTCCCACTCACCCGTCTCCGGATCTTGATCATGAATGGTTAGAACCTCCTTCTCTTTATCATAAATTATATCGTTATGATAATAATCTTCTTCTGTCGGCACAAATTGGTTTCGCATCCTTGAGATTCCGTTGTTAAGGAAAAGGTATTCAAAACAACCTATCGGATTTTCAAAGGAAGAGTCATTCGGGTCAGGCTTCATATACTCTGGAATTCTAAACTCTTCTTGTGGAACATTTTCAATGGCCGATTTTATATGATTTAGATAGGATAGCATCTTCTTAACATAATGATCCATCCAAAAATAATACTCTTGAAATTCCTTTTGATCGAGGGTAACTACCTGATATTTTTGTTCTGTTGAAATATTGGAGAAATAAAAATTTTTATGCGAAAAATCCCCTTTTTCGATTGTTAGTAGTTGTTGGATTGATTCAACTTCTGTAATATATCTTGATAATAAAAAAAACTTGTCCGTTTTGAGGTATGTATTGTCCAGCGTTTCCTCCAAGCTATTATTGCTGTCATGCCATGCGTCAGATAGAACGCGTTTAAACTTGTCTATACCACGATATAAATTGAAGCTAATATCTGAGTGCCCTTCCAGCTGTCCATCAATCTCAAGATCTTGTCCCTTAAAGGTAACTGAGGCTGTCTTGATTAAATTTAAAAAATCAATAAAATTGTTTTCAAATCTGAATTTATAACTGCGAGGGATATTTGTGAGCATATGTAGTGTCTCTTCTTTTATTTCTTCCTTAATGTATATTAAAACCCCTCCTTAAAAAACTCCTCCATCGTCATTCCCAAGGCACTCACGACCTTCACCAAGCTACTAAACCGCAGGTCCTTTCCTTGCTCATAGCGACCATACTGGGCTCTGGGGATATTATTTTCATACGCGAAAACCTCATAGTTTTTGTATCCGGCTTTGATGCGGAGCGCCTTGATTCGTGCGCCCAACTTTGCTAGTTGGTCATCCGGATCAAGGTGTATTTTCTTGGAGTTTTCTTTTTTGCTATCCATATAGTAAAATAAATGAATAGTTTACAAATAAGTAACCATTTATATGTTACTACTGATAAGAAACTACTTATATTTTACTACTAATAAGTGGTTTTTATTATTTTTTTACTTAATTTGCTAACAAATATTGTTATTATGAAACTGCTATCAGGTTAGGAAAACGCAAATTCTTTATTTTAGTGATCTAAAGATATTCAAGCTTCTTGCTTTAGATCTCGTCCTGGAAAACTGGTAATTTGAAAGGCGACGAGGGATACAAGGTGAGTAGCCCATGCTATGGCGCATGGGCTCACTTAGTCGTCGCCAGGTATACCAGTACCTCCAGGACACTCTGTTGGGCTCTGCGTCTTTTTTATTGCTCTCTCCCAACACTTCTCCGGATTATTTAATACAGAAATTGAACGGCTTTAAAGACCGTATTGCCCACGCTTTGACTTTCTTCAAGGGGTACAACCCTCAAATTCTATTAACCAATAAACTGTTTTACCATGGAAAAATTAGAGAACGTATTATCAATCTTACACGATCACTTTACGAAAATGCCGCATGCGATTAGAGAGACGGTATGCAAAGAATGTAACTGGAGTACCCCAACATTTTATAGGAAATTGCGGTGTCAGGCCGTTGATCAATCTGACGCAAGACGGCCCGTAGTTCTCAGCAACGCAGAAAAAGACTGTATATTACGAGTCACAAAAGAGGCAATGGACAAAACATACACAATAATTTCTGCCTTACGCTGATAAGTAAAAACGGCAATTGCTCTATGCAATTGCCGTTTTTACTTATCAGCGCCGGATCTTCCTTTTCTTCTTCTTTTTGAACTCATTTATAGTAGCCATATCTTCATAATTATCAGTATCAACAGGGCTGAGCAAACCCCGGATAATACCGCCAACCAGAATTCCCGCCTCCTTTGCAACTTCAGATAATTCAAAGTGCCGCTGTGAAGGTTCCTCACAAGCTGATTCAGTTCGTCCAAATTTCTGTGAAGATTGGCGCTGTCCGCTCGCAAAATTCGATATGCTTGTGTCATCCTCTCCAGGTGTTCTCTGTGCAGACGCTGTTGTTCGTTTAGGCATGTTTGATGCCACTGTTTGATGGATTGCACCATCTCCAGCACTTTGCCGTAATCCATTATCTGATAGGATGGATCTTGTCCTAGTGTTTGTTTCGCATATTGTTGCATGATCTCTTTCTTGTTCATAGTCTAACCCTCCTTTTAACTGTGTCCATTTAAAACCGTTGCCCAAGGCTGAACCTTTAAAAATTAAACCTTCAAAACCGTAGCTAATACCGCTTACAAAACCAGTCTGGGCCTGATTAAAGAGTATATTTATCCCCCGGGCTTCTAGTGCCTGTATAAAATCGGGAACGGAATGACTTTGTTTTTGGGCATTACCAATGATCGTCTGAAGTTTAAGCTTTACAGATAGCGTGTCGGTACGCTTCATCATTTCCATTTCGTTCTTTGTCATTGCCCGTTCCACGGCTTGCCTACTGGATGTTACGGGAGTGAGATTATATTTCTTCTCGAGGTCCCTAATTACCTTTTCACTGCGGGCATAATCCTGGCTGTCTGAAACAACTTTACCGTCAAAACCAATTCTATTTACCAGAATGTGAATATGAGGGTGATCTGCATCCCGATGCCGGAAGACAATAAACTGATGTTGATTAAAGCCCAACTCCGATAAATAGTCTTTGGCAATAGATTTCATCCGTTCATTTGATAAATTTTCTTTAGGTGGAAAGTTCAATGAGGTATGATAAAAATATTTCTGAAGATTAGGACGCAAAGCCTTTATCATAGCGACTTCTTTCATTATAATATTTTCTCCGATACCGGAAAAATTAGTGTCCAATATCTCCGCAACACCTTTTTCCACTTTAGCCAGGTTATAGCGCAATGCCCCTCTAAATCGCTTTCCCTTAACCTGATCGGCCGTCATCTACTAACAGTTTAATAGCATGGTTAACATTCCTGGAAAGCTGTATCAGAATAGATAAATACTCTCCGGGGAACTCGTTTCTATTAATCCTATGGGTGGCCTGATTGAGATTTACGCCAATCTTATGGAGTTCCCGATACAGATCAATTTCAATGGGGGAGTGTTTTACTACCGGAAACCTGCCTGAAAAAAATTTTTGTCGAATGAGATTGGCAGGGGTGATACCGGCCGATTTTGCCAGTTCAGTGACTCTTTGATTCTCACATAATGTCAATCGGATATTCACCTGAAGGGTACGTTTTTCACTTTCATTTTTCCTGGGTCTTGCCATAATTTCAAGCATTAGAACGAAGTGACTACCAATTTTTCAAGCCGTTGAAGCGTAGCGGAAACATGGCTTGCTCCTAACGACGAAGCCCACGCCGGACAGTATTCATAACCTTTTGCATGGGCTTATTCTGATTTACCCACCAGTCATTTATGTCCTTAAATCCGTGATAAAGCGATGAACAATCTAAGATTCTGTCACTCGTTTTTAGGGATTGGGCTGCTCGCCTCCCGGCGTCATCATTATCCAAATACAAGGAGATTTTATGGTACTTCTCTGTTAGGTCCGTGGCTTTTCCCGATAGCGCAAGAGAGTTCAATATCAGAAAATCATCGCCGGTTGTTCCCACTTCTTTCTGACAGGCCAGGTATGAAAGAAAACTAAAAAATCCTTCAAATATGTTCAGCTGTCGCCCTTCATTGGTAATCAGGGTGATGTCCTTCGGCGCACAACAGCCCTTAAAGTCAGCATTTCTCAACTCATAGCCTCCGGCGTTATTCTGGAATCCAAGGGCCCTATATTGGCGGTTATGCAGGGAAAAGTCTACCTCCTTGCAGTAAGAGGCAGCCAGAGAGTGCGCTATCGCTCTGCTGTCTAAATACCTCAATAAATGGTGATCAGCAATTGGTCTTATTCCCAGAACAGCAATGCCATCTCTGGCAATATTTTTCTTTTCACCAGCAACTAGCGGGTGAAAAGAAAAAGCAGGGGAGGGGAGGCCGTCCCATTTTTTCAGAAGGTCGCTGACAGAACAGTTGTTATACAGACACCCAAAATCGATCAGGTCACCACCCTGACCCCTACCGTGGTCATACCAGACGTTCAGCCGCCGATTTACTTTAAATGATGGTGTTTTCTCTACTCTAAGCGGGGATAAGTACCAGTAATCGTCCCTTATTACCCTACTAGGCTCGTAGCCGAGTTTAGATAACAGGTCTACTAAATCCCATTTCTTCAGGTCTTTCACACGTTGCATTTAGTAGTATTTTAGCGTTTTGCAAATCGGTATCTCATCCGGCCAGCCGGATTCTCATTGGGCCTCATCTGGAATTCATTAACCCATGCCATCAATGCAGAATGTTTCACTACATATCCTTTACCTACCTTAATGGCTGGTAGTGATTTGTGGTGAATGTAATAACGAACAGTCCCCACTGGCTTACGCAGAACATTTGCGGCTTCCACCAGATTCAACAATCTGTCAGGATCTTCCGGCTGAACAACAATAGGTTTCTTGTTGTTTTCGCGCAAGCCGTTTACAGATGCCTGTAAAACGTCAATTTTAGAAATGATTAAATCGAATGGATTAATAATTGCCATAACAGTTTGATTTAATTGTTATCAACTGTTTGCAATATCCACAGGGAAGGACGGGAAATCAGGGAGATTAGGGAAGCGATTTAGGCAATTAGGGAATGATTAAAATCTTCATCTTAATTTATTAATATTCAATTTTTTAAGCATTTTCATATGTTTTAAGTAACTGTTATCCTGCCTGAATTCGGACATAAAAGTGCTGAATTTTGCGATACCGTTACCTGTATATTCAAAATAAGCTTGGAAAATATCCTCTAACGAGTACGTGGAAACGAAATAATTGAGTTGATAGAAGTGGTCAATGACGGCAGCGACACAGCCATTAAAGCCGTAAGGATTGCGGTTACCCTTAGATTTCTTAACTGACCGGAAGACGTCAAATTTACACCCGGACGCTTTTACTTTTTCATTAATATAATTGAGTGTTACCAGCTGGCTACCATTGCTGGGAACTAACATACTCAAAAAAGAAGGGGCAGCTTCATTGGCTATAGTTACGGTAACCTGTTCAGCAGTCGAACGATCAATAAAAGCTGCCAGAGCAGATTTTATGGCGGTTCTGTTCTCCCGGTCCCGGCAATACATCAGTTCATACTTCCCTGACTTTTTTAAAGAGGTATTTTTCACAAAACACCATTGTAATTCCTCGTCAGGGTTAATATGGTCCGCTTCATTGTATGGGAATGCGAATTGAGTTAACAGGTCATTACACCTGGTTATTACTGAATCTGGAATTGATGCCAGCTGTTGAATTAATTTCTGCTGAAAACTATCGTTAAAGGTCCAGAATACATACTTGCTGATATCCTCAAAGTGATTTGTATTCCAGAAAGTATCAATTGTTATAGCATACGGGGTACTCAACAGGGTAATACAGTTCCCGGTCCGGATAATTTGATTTGCGTATAGTTCATACCAACCTATCATGAAGTTAAACCTGTTTGTGGTTTTTCCTTCAACAGGAACCTCATTTAGGTAATTATGGTTGGATAGTAGCTTTGTTGGGAAACTTACTTTAATACGGCTCTTCATTTATGGTCTCAAGATTTTTTCAAGTAAGAAAATGCCATAGATGATTACATCAATTGCGTTATAGCTCGCAATAAAGCTCAGAATGGTTAAATTACATTATTATTCCAAGCGACACATGTTGTCATGTACAAATAGCCGCTACCAAAATAACACTTTAAAATAATGAAAGATTATATACTTGATAAAATACTAAATGAGATGCTTGAGCAGTCCGCAACTGGTAAATCATCATTTGGTCTGGAATTTCTTGAATCCTTAGGTAGGGAGTATACAGATATGAAACTCATACGGTATTTAGAGCATAAGGGATATATTAAAATGTATACCTTTCCTTCTGCCCCCTTTTGGGAAATGCAGTTGACGATGGAAGGGCGATTTTTTACTTCCCAAGGAGGCTTTTCAAAAGACCGTCTTAACCACGAAGAAAATAGGAGATACAATAAATTGATCTTTCGCATAGCCTTGTGGACGTTGATAATTACGGCAGCCGCCTTTGTGGTTGCAGCAATCAGCTTATTTAGATAATAAGTGATTAACTATTTGTCATTTTTCCGTAAAACCATTTCAGCCTCCGCTCCCGAAAACATGTATCAAAACATGTATCAAATGAAAAAAGGCTCCCAACGCATCCGCGCTGAAAGCCTTTAGTGTAGTGTGCTCCCACCAGGGCATGATCCTGGGACCCCTTGATTATGAGTCAAGTGCTCTAACCAACTGAGCTATAGGAGCGGTTCCGAAGAACAGGGGGATTCCCTTTTTCAAGGGACGGCAAAGTTAATTATTTCCCCGAATTATCCTAAATTTTTTTTAACTGTGGGCACGGGTACGCCTATACTGTAAAAAATCTGCTTTCTTTGTATACTATGAAAGGCATAAAAAATATCATCTTCGACCTGGGTGGGGTGATTCTTAATATCAATTATCAGCTGACCCGTGAGGCTTTTACGGCATTGGGCGTGCAACATTTTGAGCAGTTATATAACCAGTTCAAGGGTTCGCGGTTATTCGACAACCTGGAAACGGGGCATATCACACCGGAAGCATTTGTGGCGGAAATGAAGAAACATGTCGCCGAAGGGGTAACGGAGGAGCAGATCATTGCGGCATGGAATGCCATGTTGCTGGACTTTCCCCTGCAACGTTTACAGTTGCTGCAACAGTTAAGGCAACATTATGGCATGTATCTGCTGAGCAATACGAACGCCATCCATCTGGAAACATTCAACAAAATGCTGCAGGACACAAGAGGCATTCCGTCGCTGGCGGTGTTTTTCGATAAGGCGTATTATTCCCATCTGATGGGCCACCGGAAACCGGACCGTGAATCTTACCAGATGGTGCTGGACGAGAACGGGCTAAAAGCGGAAGAGACATTATTTATTGATGATACGTTGCCCAATATAGAAGGGGCGAAGGTGGTGGGGTTACAGACACTCCACCTGCAGGCGCCGAAAACGATACTGGATATTTTCAGGCCGCAGAACGGCTGATGATAATGAAAAAGGCCGCAATGATGCGGCCTTTCTTTATTTGATTTCTTCAAAGTCGATGTAATCGTCTCTTTTCGGCGGTTTGGGTGCCGGCCCCTGGGAGGACTGTCCCTGGCCATAGTTATGGGCTGACTGTTGCTCCTCATACTGCTGGCGCATGTGTTGCTGGATGTCGTTCATCTGTTTACGAACCGCCTTGGTGGACCTGTAAACCGGTATGATAAACTCAAATACCAGCTTGTACAGCAGCCACGCAAAAAACATGTATAGTAAAAATCTCAACATAATGCGACAAAGGTAGCGGATTATCTTTCCGGAGACCGGATAATCCGCTGATTTTAAGGTTTCTTTAACGTTGCTTTCAGGACAATCCCAGCAGCGCAGCGCTCGTCAGCGCTTCCTTTTTATTGTATTCCCAGGTCAGCTTACGGTGGTTCGCGGCGTCAATGATGGTACCTACGAAGCAAAAGCCCAAAGTCACCAGGTAGAGAATGCCCATGGCGATCTGGTTGAGCACAAAGCGCTGGATCCCAGCGGTGCCTATCAGTCCGATCAGGCAACAGATCAGGATCATCTGGGGATCTTTCCGGCGGGACTGGTACAAGGCCAGGAAACGTTGTTTGTTGTCAGTACTGTAGCTTTTTGTCAGCTCCTGTAGCCACAACATTTCCTCCTGTTCGATGCCCGGCAACATGGCAAATGAATAATCAGACATAACGATTTATTGTAATTTAAATTCTGCGTATTGGAACCGTGCCACCTGGACGGTCCGGTAAATCAGCATTACTACCGTAACGGGTGCTAACCAGTGGTGGTGAACGGCTTCCTGCCACCGGCCATGCAGAAAAAAGTGGATTCCGTGGCCCAGCCCGCAGCCGGGACAGAAAGGAATACCGATATTTTTAAACAGGCACAGGGAGGGCTGACCGGCAGCCGGGTCCAGAAAAAATAAACATATCAGCCCTGCCGGCCAGGCCAGCAATTCCAGATGTAACTTTTTCAGGAATGTAAATATCATTAAAAAAAATTAAATATGTTATCCAGATGGGGCTGCTTGCGGTCTTGAATTCTCTTCAAGTTAAAGATTTTGTTTTTCAATTAAAATAATTTGTAGATTTGCATCAGGAAAAATGATTCAAACGAAGGGGACGGGAGAACGTCCCCTTCTCGTTTTTTGTATGGCAAACGAACAAGTGATAAAAGCTATCCGGGACCTGGCAGAAGGACTGCTGGCTAACGATCCCGACAATTTTTTGGTAGACATCAGGATAAAACCCACCAATAACGTAAAACTCTTTATAGATGGGGATAAGGGGATACCAGTAGACAAACTGGTGTCTTTCAACCGTAAACTCTACGCACTGCTGGAAACCAGTGAGCTCTTTCCTGACAACGATTTCTCCCTGGAAGTTTCTTCCCCCGGGCTGGACGAGCCCCTGAAGCTGCACAGACAATACCTGAAAAACATTGGCCGCAAAGTGGAGGTCACCCTCCTTGACGGTGCAGTGAAAGAAGGTACATTGCTGGCGGTTACGGATGACTCCATCACCATCGAGGAAACAATCGGCAAAAAGAAAGAAACCAAACAAACCGAATTAACACTAAATGAAATAAAGCACACCAAAGTGTGCATCGTGTTTTAAAATATAATACATAAACATGGCTAGTATTAACCTGATTGAGTCATTCACCGAGTTTAAGGAGGCGGAAAACATTGACCGCCCTACGTTGATGAAGGTATTGGAAGATGTGTTCAAAACACTGCTGCGAAAGAAGTATGGCTCAGATGAGAATTTTGACGTGATCGTAAATACAGAGAAAGGTGACCTTGAAATATTACGCCGCCGCACTATCGTGTCTGACGGTGAAGTGGAAGATGACAATGCGCAGATCGCCTACTCAGAGGCCATTAAAATTGAACCGGACTACCAGATTGGGGAAGATCTTTATGAAGAAGTAGAGATCCTCGACTTCGGCCGCAGGGCTATCCTCGCCGCCAAACAAACCCTCTCCGCCCGTATCGGTGACCTGAAAAAGAACATCCTGGTAAAGAAATACGCCGACAAAGCCGGCGAAATTGTTACCGGGGAAGTATACCAGGTTTGGAAAAAAGAAGTTTTATTGCTTGATGATGAAGGGAATGAGTTAATTTTGCCCAAATCTGAACAGATTCCGACAGATTATTTCAAGAAAGGAGAAAATGTTAGAGCGGTAGTAAAGAAAGTGGAAATGAAAAACAACGCGCCACTCATCATTCTTTCCCGTACACATCCATCCTTCCTGGCTAAATTGCTGGAAATTGAAGTGCCTGAGATATTTGACGGCCTGATCGTGATCAAGAAAATTGTCCGCGAACCCGGTGAAAGAGCAAAAGTGGCCGTTGAATCCTACGATGACCGTATCGACCCGGTAGGCGCCTGCGTAGGTATGAAAGGTAGCCGCATCCACGGCATCGTGCGCGAACTCAGAAACGAAAATATCGATATCATTAACTATACTACCAACATCCAGCTGTTGATTCAACGCTCCCTCACACCAGCCCGGATCAGCCGCATGGAAGTAGATAGCGAAAACAAATACGCTTCCGTTTACCTCAACCCTGACCAGGTATCACTGGCCATCGGTAAAAAAGGCGTTAACATCAAACTCGCCTGCGAACTCACAGGCTTCGAAATTGATGTCTTCCGTGACGAAGCGCAGGAACAAGCCGAATTTGATATCGATCTGGAAGAATTCTCAGATGAAATCGAAGAATGGATCATTGATGAGCTGAAAAGAATAGGTTGTGACACTGCCCGCAGCGTATTGGAGCTGACCACTGAAGAACTGGTTCGCCGTTCAGATCTGGAAGAAGAGACAGTGCAGGATATAAGAAGAATATTACAGGAAGAGTTTGACAAAGAATAAAGCCCAGCCAGAAACCTTCCCAGGTAAAGGGCTTATTAGAAGGGGAATTGATTTTTTCGAGTTATTGTTTAAACGTAAAAAAACATCCCGTTTGGAAGAAACGGGAAACAGGGGAGGCCCGAAATACGATATGCCTGAAACAACAAACAACACACCACGATTGCTGGCTGCAGCCAAAGAGTTTAATATTGGTAAGGAAACCCTCATCGATTTCCTTAGCAATAAAGGCTTCGATATGGGCGGCTTTGGATCTCCAAATGCCCGCCTTACGGCTGTCATGTACTCAGCCCTGCAGTCGGAATTCCAACAGGACAAGGCTAACAAACGCAAAAGCGACCAGATAGCCCTGCCCAAAGGAAGCGTGTTAGAAACAAAGATGAAGAAGGAGAAAGAGGAAGCAGAGGCTGCGGCAAAAAAGAACCTGAAAGAAAAAGATGAGGCTGCACCCGTAGCGGAAGCTCCCAAAGCTGAACAAGCCCCCGAACCTAAACAGGAACCTGTGAAGGAAACGCCTAAAAAGGAACCTCAGGCGGCTGCTCCGGCTCAACCAACACCCCCTCCGGTAAAAGAAAAAGAGGAAGCCAAGCCTAAACAAGAACCTCCGGCTGTTACAGCTCCCCCTGTTGCGGAAGTTCCAAAAGCACCGGCACCTCCCGCTGAACCAGAAGTGGTGAAAACAGAATCTCCTAAGATTAACGGCCCGAAAGTCATCACCACGATAGACCTGGACGCCCTTAACCGTAATAAAAAACCCGCTGCCAAAAAAGAACCGGAAGAAAAACCGGCTCCTCAACAAACAGCAGCACCTGCTCCCAAAGAGGAAAAACCACAACCGGTCACCCCTCCCGTAGCAGCTAAACCGGAAGAAAAACCGGAACCCACGCCGGCACCAGTTGCCCCCCCCGTTGCAAAACAGGAAGACGTGGAAAAAGCAGCGCCCAAAGCGGAAAAAGCTGAAACAGCCCCCGCTCCGCCAGCAGAGAAAGTAGCGCAAACAGTTAAAACCGATACGACAGAAAAAACGGAAAAAGCCGCACCGGTTGAAGATAAACCTGTAGTTAACAAAGTGGAAGAAGTATTACAAGAGGCAAAACCGGCTGCAGTCAAAGAACCGGCTAACATTCCTGTTAAACAGCCCGTAAAGGAAGAACAACGCAACATTCCGCCTGCCCCCGCTGCTGAAAACACCCAGACTCCTCCTCAACCGGAAGAGCCTACCGTGATCAGTAACATCCAGGCCGAAAAATTGACCGGCCCGAAAGTAATCGGCAAAATCGAACTGCCCGTTCAGTCCGACAGACGCGATAACAATAAAGGCAATTTCAACCGCGATGAAAAACGTAAACGTAAACGTATCATCGTAGAGAAAAAACCTGAACCCATCCAGCCGAAAGACTTCAAGGAAGGCGGCCAGCAAGGTGGCGGCGGTAACCGTCCGCACCACGAAAACCGCGATAATCGCGGCGATAACCGTGGCGGTGATAATCGTGGCGGCAACAGAAGCCATGGCGATAACCGTAACCAGGGCGGCGGCACCCAGGGTGGTGATAACCGTAACCGTCAGGGCGGCCAGCAAGGTACCGGCTTCAACAGAGGCGGCAACCAGCAAGGCGGCGGCTTCAACAGAGGCCAGGGCCAACAAGGCGGCCAGGGTGGAAACAGACAAGGTGGCCAACAAGGCGGCTTCAACAGACAAGGCGGCCAGGGCGGAAACAGACCAGGCTTCAACAGGCCCGGCCAGGGCGGAAACTTCCGTCCGGGTGGTGCCCGCGGCGCTGATGATAAACGCACTGCTGAAGAAAAGGAAATCGATAAAAACGAAATCCAGAATAAAATCAAGGAAACCATGGCCAAACTCGGTGGCGGCGGTCGCGGTAAAAACGTGAAAGCCAAACACCGTAGGGAAAAACGCGAGGAAAGAGCCAGCCAGAAAGCCAGAGAAGGCGCTGAAGACAACAAACTCCAGGTAACGGAATTTGTTTCTGTGAGCGAGCTCGCCAACCTTATGGACGTTAGCTTCGCTGAAGTTATCTCCAAATGTATGGGCCTTGGTATCATGGTATCCATCAACCAACGCCTCGACGCGGAAGTAATCGAACTGGTAGCCGGCGAATTTGGCTACGAAGTGGAATTCATCGGCCTCGACGCAGCGGAAGACTCCGAAGAAGAAGAAGACGTAGACGCACCGGAAGATCTGCAGCCCCGCGCTCCGATCGTTACCATCATGGGTCACGTTGACCACGGTAAAACATCACTGCTCGACTATATCCGCAACGCCAACGTGGTAGCGGGTGAAGCCGGCGGTATCACCCAGCACATCGGTGCTTACCAGGTAACTACTGCCAACGGCAAAAAAATCACCTTCCTCGATACCCCCGGCCACGAAGCATTTACGGCCATGCGTGCCCGCGGTGCCAAAGCCGCCGACATCGCGGTGATCGTGATCGCTGCCGATGACGCCATCATGCCACAAACACGTGAAGCGATCTCCCACTCACAGGCCGCAGGCCTCCCAATGGTGTTCGCTATCAACAAAGTGGACAAAGACGGCGCCAACCCGGAAAAAATCAAGGAACAACTGGCCCAGCTGAACCTCCTCGTCGAAGACTGGGGCGGTAAATACCAAAGCCAGGAAATATCCGCTAAAAGCGGCCTCAATATCGACGTCCTGCTGGAAAAAATCCTGCTGGAAGCGGAACTGCTCGACCTGAAAGCCAACCCGGACCGCGAAGGCTCCGGTAGCATCGTGGAAGCATCTCTCGATAAAGGCCGTGGATACGTGGCCTCCCTGCTGGTACAAAACGGTACCCTCCGCCAGGGCGACACGATCGTGTCCGGCTCCTTCTACGGTAAAATCAAAGCCATGTTCAACGAACGCGGCCAACGTATGGATGAAGCAGGTCCTTCTATGCCGGTACAGGTGCTCGGCCTCAATGGCGCACCACAAGCCGGTGAGAAATTCAAAATGTACGAAGACGAATCTGAAGCAAAAGAAACCGCTAACCGCAGAGCACAGATCGTCCGCGAACAAGGTATCCGTACCAAAAAACATATCACCCTCGATGAAATCGGCCGCAGGCTGGCTCTGGGTAACTTTAAACAGCTCAACCTCATCATCAAGGCCGACTTTGACGGCTCTGTGGAAGCATTGAGCGACTCCCTCCAGAAACTGTCTACCGAAGAAATCGTTATCAGTATCGTACACAAAGCAGTAGGTCAGATCACCGAATCCGACGTCCTGCTCGCTACTGCCTCCGACGCTATCATCCTCGGTTTCCAGGTGCGTCCTTCTTCCCAGGCTGCCAAACTTGCGGAAAAAGAAAACATCGAAATCCGCAACTACTCCATCATCTACGACGCGATCGACGAGATCAAGAGCGCGATGGAAGGGATGCTGGAACCCAAAATCGAGAAAAAAGTGGTGTGCAACGTACAAGTGCGCGAAACTTACAAATTCGACAAGGTTACAGTGGCAGGCTGCTTCGTTCTCGATGGCAAGCTGACCAGAAACACCCGCATCAACGTGGTACGCGACGGTATCGTAGTCCATACAGGCGAACTCGGCTCCCTCAAACGTTATAAAGACGACGTGAAAGAAGTGGCCGCTAACATGGAGTGCGGTCTGAGTATCCGCGGATACAGCGACCTGAGACCAGACGATATCATCGAAGGTTTCGAAGAGGTGGAAGTAAAAAGAACTCTCTAATACCCGCTTCCCGGTCCCTCCAGACCGGGAAGTCATAAAAAAAGCTGTCAGAAATGGTGATACCCTCAATATCCCCGCTTTTTGACAGCTTTTTCTTTTATTATCCCTGCCCATCGGCGCGAAACCAAAGGCTTATCTAAACTTTTGTTAAATCCGTCGATATTAAATACAGTCCTGATCTTTAATTGGTTATTTTTGGATTTTACCGCTATAATATGAAGAAACTTTTGGCTTTATCTGCAGGAGCTTTGCTGTTATGGCAAGCTGCTGCTGCTCAGCAAAAACTCGTGGCAGACAAAATTATCGGCGTAGTAGGGGATAAGATCATCCTCAAATCCGATATGGACGGCGCCATGGCAGACCAGGCCCGGAACTCCCCCGATGGCACCGTCAGCCCACAGGCTGCCTGCACTACCATGGAAATGCTGATCTCCCAAAAGGTGATGGTGCTCCAGGCAGAAAGGGACAGCTTGCCCGTTTCTGACGGAGACGTGGAAGCTCAAATGGAAAACCGTATCCGCTACTTCGAACAGCTCTACGGCTCCAAAGAAAAAATGAAAGAAATTACCGGCTACAGCGTATACCAGCTCCGCGAACGTTTCCGTACCCCCATCAAGGAAGGACTGCTCGCCCAGGCAATGCGCAATAAAGTCGTGGAAAACGTGAAGGTGACTCCTTCTGAAGTAAAACGCTACTTCGACGCCATCCCGAAAGACAGCCTCCATTTCTATGAGTCCGAACTGGAAATAGGTCAACTCGTCCTGATTCCCAAGGCGACCCGCGAAATGGACAACTACGCAATAGAACGCCTCCAGGACTTCAAAAAACGAGTGGTCAATAAGGAATCCGACTTCGGCTCCCTCGCCATCCTCTACTCTGAAGACCCCGGAGTAAAAGAAAATAAAGGCATCTACGTGATGAACCGCAGCGATAAACAGTGGGACGCGGACTTTATGGCCGCCGCCTTCCGTCTGAAGGAAGGTGAAATATCCTCCCCTGTAAAATCCCAGTTCGGCTATCACCTGATCCAAATGATCAAACGCTCCGGCGATAACGTAACGGTACAACATATTCTGCTGAAAGCTGCCGTAACGAAAGCCGATCTGGCCGGCGCCACCGCCAAACTGGACTCCATCCGCACCCTGATCCTGAATAACAAAATCACTTTCCCGGAAGCGGTTGCCAAATTCAGCGACTCTAAAAGCGCAAAATTCGACGGCGGTATGCTCCAGTCCAAAACCGGCGAAGGCACCCTGCTCACTATCGACCAGCTCGATGACCCGTCAGAAAGAGATATCGTTATGATGCTCGATACCCTTAAACCAGGACATATGTCAGCCCCGGTTGCATTTACTGACGAATCAGGCGCTACCGGCGTCCGGATCGTGTACCTTAAAACACGTACCCAGCCACACCGCGAAAACCTGACCGACGACTATTCCCGTATCCAGCAACGGACCCTCGATATCAAAAGAGCTGAAGCCATCAATAAATGGCTCATCGAAAAGATACCCACCTTCTACGTACACGTAGATGACGACTATAAAAACTGTACCCACATCAGCCAATGGATGTCCTCTCTGGCCAAACAGTAATTGTGACGGAACAGGATTCAAATTGATTCTCCTGATGGGCGAAGACAAAAGCGGATAACGCGGCTGTCCTCGCCCATCTTCTTTTTCCGGTCTTCTGCTCCCATATTTTACCCCTTGTTCAGGTAGATGCCCGCCGCTTTTCTGACAGCCTGCCCACCCCGCTTCCCACCGCTCAACACGCACAATTCGTATTTCGTATTTTTTTGGCGTAACTTTGCGTCTTCAAATTTCAGCGATGAGTGATGCGATCAAACATGAATGCGGCCTGGCATTCATAAGATTAAGAAAACCATTCTCTTATTACCAGCAAAAATATGGGACTGTGTTCTATGGGCTCAACAAACTGTACCTGCTCATGGAAAAACAACACAACAGAGGCCAGGACGGCGCTGGTGTGGCCACAGTAAAACTCAATACGGAGCCCGGCGTTCCCTTCATGCACAGGATTCGCAGCGCTGCCCCACAAGCTATCGGCGATGTTTTCAGTAAAATCCGGGAAGAGATCCAGGAAATCGAAAAATATCAACCCGAAATCACCAAATATCCCGGCCTCCTGAAAGGACACATCCGGTTCCTTGGTGAAAACCTGATGGGACACCTCCGCTATGCCACCCAGGGCAAAAACAACGTGGAACTCTGCCACCCGTTCGTACGCTACAACACCATCCCCGCCCGTAACCTCGCCATGGCAGGCAACTTTAACCTGGTAAACGCCGATGAGCTCTTCAAATTTGTTCAGGTAAACCCCGGTGAAGTTCACAAGAATTCTGACCTCGCTGCCATGCTCGAAACCGTTCATCACTTCCTTTCCAAGGAAGATGAAGAACGCCGCAATGGCCTCGATGTTAAACATATCCTGCAACAGGCATTCTCCCTGTTCGACGGCGGTTACCACGCGTGCGGCCTCATTGGCACCGGCGACGCCTTCGTTATCCGTGATCCGCACGGCATCCGTCCGTCCTACTATTATGTCAATGACGACGTGATCGTGGCCGCTTCTGAAAGAGCCGCTATCCGTACCACCTTCAACGTTGGCGAAAATGAAGTGCTCGAACTGATGCCCGGCAACGCCCTTATCGTAAAAGAAAACGGCGAATACAGCATCGACCAGATCCTCGAACCGAAAGAACGCAAAGCCTGCTCCTTCGAAAGGATCTACTTCTCCCGCGGTAACGACGAAAAAATATACAAGGAACGTACCTCCCTCGGCCGCAACCTGTCCGCTACCGTACTCAAAGCTATCGACAACGATCTGAAAAATACCATCTTCTCCTTCATCCCCAACACGGCGGAAGTAGCCTTCTATGGCCTGTTAAAAGGACTGGAAGACTATCTCAACAAAATCAAAGTGGAGAGAATCCTTTCCTGGGACAAAGACTACGACGAGGAGAAGCTCAATGAAATGATCAACCGTCGTATCCGCATCGATAAAATCGCTATCAAAGACGTGAAAATGCGCACCTTCATCACGGAAGATTCCAGCCGTAATGAAATGGTACAACACGTATACGATATCACCTACGGTACGGTAAGACCCGGTATCGACTCTCTCGTGGTGATCGATGACTCTATCGTTCGCGGTACCACCCTCCGCGAAAGCATCATCAAAATGCTCGACCGCCTCGGCCCCAAACGCATCATCGTGGTGTCCTCTGCTCCGCAGATCCGCTACCCCGACTGCTACGGTATCGATATGAGCAAAATGGGCGATTTCGTAGCCTTCCAGGCTGCCATCGCCCTGCTGAAAGATCATGGCAAGGAACATATCCTCCAGGAAGCCTACGGCCTGTGCAAAGAGTTACAACGCACCAACACCCTCCACGCGCAAAACGTGGTGAAAAATATCTATAAACCCTTCACGCCGGAACAGATCTCCGCCAAAATTGCGGAAATCCTCACTCCTGAAGGTATCGGCGCCAAAGTGGAAGTCATCTACCAGTCCATTGAAAGCCTCCACGAGGCATGCCCCAATAACCTGGGCGACTGGTACTTCACCGGTGATTATCCTACCCCGGGCGGCAACCGCGTGGTAAATAAAGCCTTCATGAACTTCATGGAAGGCAAAAATGAAAGAGGCTACTAAATCAGGACTCATCATCATAAAAAAAGCGAAGATCAGCAACTGATCTTCGCTTTTTTAGTTGTATCCTGCCGTGTTAATTTTGTCTTAAATCATCCCTCGCCGGCTGGCTTTATTCTCCTAACACATTAACTTCCTGTAAAATCTTTATTTTCGTTCCGGTAAATCACCGTTTTCAGCCCATGAAAACACTCTTACTCATCCGTCATGCAAAATCCAGCTGGACCAATCCGGACATGGACGATTTTGACAGGCCGCTCAACAAGCGGGGAAAACAAAACGCCCCGGAAATGGCCCAACGCCTCGTATCCAGAGGCATGGTCCCCGAATTGATCATCGCCAGCCCGGCCAAACGTGCCCGCACTACCGCCAAAATCATGGCTGAAGAATGGCACTATCCCAAACAGGCGATCCTGCTCGAAGAAGAACTCTACCTCTGTTATGCGTCCACTTTCCTCAAAGTGATCACAAAAATAGATGACGACTTCAACGCGGTGGCCATCTTCGCACATAATCCCGGTATCACCGACTTTGCCAATTATCTCACTGAAGAAATCCGCATCGATAATGTGCCCACTACCGGCATCTTTGCCATACAGGCCGATACCGACAGCTGGAAAGACTTTGACCTCGCCCGCAAAAAATTCCTCTTCTTCGACTACCCTCGCAACAACTAACCCTTCACAATCTTATTATAAGAAGTACTAATGCCTTTTATCAGTGATGAACTGAAGCCCTGGTGCTCCATTTCATTCAGTCCGGCTATAGTACAGCCCTTTGGAGTGGTCACCTTGTCAATTTCCTCTTCAGGGTGACGGTTCTCCCGGATCAACAGCTCGGCGGCGCCTTTTACTGTTTGCGCAGCAATCAGGCTGGCTGTTCTTACGTCAAACCCAATCTCGATACCGCCCTGTATATTGGCACGGATAAAGCGCAACGCAAAGGCAATACCGCAGGCGCCCAGCACGGTAGCGGCATCCATCAGCTTTTCATCAATGCTGACAGTCGCGCCCAGTTGGTCAAACATGGTCTTTACATAACGCACCTGCTCTTCGCTGGCATTGGCGGCACAAATACAGGTAATAGACTCCTGTATGGCAATCGCCGTATTAGGCATGGCCCGCACCAGTGGCAGGTCCGGTACAATATGCGACAGGTCAGCGATGCTGACGCCGGTCACCACACTGATCAGGATATGTTTCGCAGGGTCGAATGCTGCTTTCAGTTCCTGCAACACCTCCCGCACATTATAGGGCTTCAGTGCCACTACAATCACCTCCGACTGCCGGATAGCTTTCGCGTTGTCTGTTTCCACCTGCACGCCGGCAGCTTTCAGATCGGCCAGGGTACTGGTGTTTCGCTTGGTAATGGTAATATCGGACGGCTGGGAAAAACCGCTTTTCACCAATCCCTGTGCGATCGCTGAACCCAGATTTCCCCCGCCTATAATGGCTATTTTTTTGGCTGACATAACATTTATTTTTTCAGATAAAAATCCTACGGAAGGTATAACAATTGCGCCACTGATGCAAACCGTGCGTATTCGTTATCTTGCAACTATGCAGGCAACACACAAGGCAGCAGCTTTTTTCGCCAGGATAAAAGAAGCGCATCATTCAACCAACCCGGAAGAAAAAATCCGCCAGTACCGGCAGATACTGGAAACCCTGTTTCGCGATCTTACAGGTGAAGAAACACGGTCTTTCGGCAACCTGTTTGCGCGTATGCAGTTTTATTTCGATAAACAGTCAGTGCCTCCGGAGATCCGGCAACCGCTGTCAGCGCTTCGCATCCTCACCAACAGGGCCACCAGCGGCATGTTCCCCCTGCAGGAACAAGAGCACCAATGCTGCATTAAAGCGCTCGCCGAAGCGGTGGCCTGGGCCTATCAGGAACCGGAACCGGAAGAGATCCGGCTGCTGTTCCGCGATAACGGCGATATCCGCCTCTCCTTGTCGTACCAGCATCACCCTTCCGATATTCCACTGCTGAAATGTATGGTCACCGGTACCAGCCCGCTGGCACTGAATGATAAAGGCTCACATACTTTCACCATCACCGCCAAAAACGATGAACAGGGCACGTTTGAGTTATTGCTTGATCAACTCGATGACCAGACCGTAGTGGCCCTGTATCCCCTGTTGCGCCCATACGACACCATCCTGGTGCATCACTGCCGGCAGGGAGATAACCCACATCAGTATCAGACGGCGCCCGAAAGCCAGATTATCCTGGAACCGGACCTGCTCATCGATATCAGCGACCTTGCAGAATGTTTTACGCACAAAGGCGCTAACCATCTGCTGTACCTCGTCAGGAAACTAACGCCCCATCAGGCTTCCCCGGCCGCTTTCAAGGGAAACCTTGTCAATGCCCTGCTCGACGAGATGCTGCGTAACAGCGAAGTGGACGTAAAAACATCCTTCGTGGAAGCGGTGGCCGAAAACGTGCTACAGGCGGCCGCCTATGGGCGCGAGCAGCTCAATGAAATGTTCCGCGACATCCGGCAGCACCACTGGGGCAACCTCCAGGCCACCGTCCGCGACCTGCGCGATAAGCCGGTACAGATAGAGCCTACCTTTTTCTCTGCCCGCTATGGCCTGCAGGGAAGGCTGGACCTCATGACCGAAGACAATGAGGACCCGCACCGTAAAGAAATTTTTGAGTTAAAAAGCGGGAAAGCGCCTGACTTTAATACCTGGAAAAACCATGAAATGCAGGTAGTAGGGTACAACCTGCTGTTACGTTCCGCCTTCGGCCGGCAACGCAAAGGCAGTTCCGCTATTTTGTATTCGGCCGCTGCGGCTAATCCACTCCGCAATGTCAGCAGTACGCACCGCACTGAAAATGAGCTGATGCTGTTGCGTAATCAGGTGGTGGCCATGCTGCTGCGGCTGGCAGGAGAGGAGTATGGCGTGCTGTCTTCCATCACCGGTGCGGCCGCCACCGGGCTGCCTCCTTTCAGCGCCATACATTTCACTGCCTTCGAAAAAGCCTGGTATTCCGCCAGCGAAGAAGCCAAAGCCTATTATAAACAGTACCTGTCGTTTGTACTGCGGGAATACCTGCAGGCCAAATGCGGCATGTATTCCGAAACAGACCGGGAAGAAGACGCCGACGGCTTCTCCGCACTCTGGCTGCAGACAGCCGCGGAAAAGGCCGCCCGCTTTAATATTATTCCCGGATTACGTTTCCGGGAGTTTGACCATGTGAACAGCGCCGTGCTTTTTGATATAGCCGGTCCCGTTAGCCACAACTTCCGCACTGGTGATACCGCAGTCATCTATCCACGTACAGGCGCGGGATTACAGCCATTACAACAACAGCTGCTGAAAGGCCGCATCGATGACCTGGCAAAAGATACGCTCACCTTCTCACTCAACAACCGCCAGATGACGCTGGATTTCTTCCGGCAGTTTGATGAATGGGTCATTGAGCATGATATCTATGAGTCAAATTACTGGATGGCGGCGTCTGCGCTGTTTCAGATGCTGTCGCCGGCAAATGCACAGCGTGTCCGCATGTTGCTCGGGCTGGAAATACCCCGTTGGCATCCCTTACCATTTCCGGCACCTGCCATGTTCAATGCCAACCAGGAAAAGATCGTGCAGCAGGCGCTGGAGGCGCAGGACTACTACCTGTTACAGGGGCCTCCGGGTACGGGCAAAACATCCTCTTTGCTCACCACGATAGTGGGAGAGATGATCAAACAACAGCGCCATGTAGTGATTGTGGCGTTCACCAATAAAGCAGTAGATGAGATTTGCAGCAAGCTGGAAGCCCGTCAGATAGCACATTTGCGGCTTGGTGGCAGGAGTACCGGAAGTGCGCGGCAACTGCGGGACCTCTGCCTCAAAGGCTCGCTGGACGATGCGCGGGCATATATCACCGGGCATCGCGTTTTTGTGGCAACAGTCGCCACCATGGCCACCCGGCTGGAGCAACTGGTGATGATGGGCATCCCCACCGACACGCTGATCGCTGACGAAGCGTCACAGCTTACGGAGCCGCAGCTGTTAGGGCTGCTGATGCCTTTCCGTAAGTTTATACTCATAGGCGACCAAAACCAGCTGCCGCCCGTGGTTACACAGGAAGCCGCTTTCTGCCGGGTAAAAGACCCGCTGTTGCTGGAATTGGGCATACGTGACCTGCGGTGCTCCATCTTTGAGAGACTGATGCGCCGCTGCAAGCAGGCGCAGTGGCGCCATGCATGGGGAATGCTGAACACCCATTTCCGGATGCATGAAAGTATTGCCAGCCTGGTGAATCACTATTATGCAGGGCAACTGGCGTCGGGCGGAGAGCAGCAACGGGCGGATTTTGATCCGGCCGCTTGTCCGGATACAGTCCCATGGCGGCACATACTGACCCTGGGCAGGAAAATATTTATTCCCAGCCCTTACGAGGCCACTTCCAAAATGAACCAGACGGAAGCTGAGCGGGTTGTTTCCCTGTTACAGTACCTCCGTTTGCAGTATGGCGATTCCTTTAACCGGGATACGGTAGGAGTGGTCACACCATGGCGCACCCAGATCAGCCTGATACGGGAGTTACTGGCGGGAGACAAGGCCCTGCAACAGGTGAACATAGACACGGTGGAGCGTTTTCAGGGATCGGAAAACGATATTATTATCGTGTCCCTGGCGGTTTATCATGCCGCACAGGTGGATACCCTGCAATGCCTGGGTAGTTTCACATGGGATGAAGCAGATATAGAGGTAGACCGTAAGTTACTGGTAACGTTATCGCGTGCACGAAAACAGGTGGTCCTGCTGGGCTATGAACCGGCTTTGAGCCGGAGCCCGCACTACCGGAAGGTACTGGGTGAGATGGTCAGGGGCAGCCTGTAAAACAGCTAAATCGAAAAAGTAACCTAACAACTATGGCCACACGTTGTATGGCCATAGTCAGACAACATCATATATGATCATTCCTGGTAAACCAGGCGTTAATCCAGTGTTACGTGAGACCAGTTTTCACCGCTTTTAATACGGTACAACTGCATTTCGCTGATATCAAACTGTTCAGCAATCTGCTTCATGGTTTTTTTACCGGGCTTGTTCAGTAAGCGCTTGATGCTCTTCACTTTGGTCACGTTCAGCTTCAGGCCTTTGAGGCGGTTACGCTGTTTCTCCTTGTAAGCCAGTTTTGCCGGGCTGTTCTGCTGGTGGTCTTCCATTTCCTCTTTGGTAGCCCATTTGAGGTTGCTGGCCTTGTTGTTTTTCTTGTCATAGTCCAGGTGGATCACATATCTGTGAGCACGTCCTGGTCTTTTGTTGAAAAGCTTGGCCACTTCCCGGTGCAGGTAGAGTGACTGGTAGCTGTCCGCCGGTTTTACATTCAAAACCGTATAGCCTTCCACGGTAGAACCCGTGAGCAGCTTACCATCTTCTGTACTTTCATGATAACTGATCACTCTCCCCATGTTTGAAACCGCGTATCTCTTACGCAGGGCAGATTTGTTTTTAATCTGTAAGTCCTTCCAGACTTCATTTCTCAGATTTTTAATTGTGGTCATGTGAAAGTAATTTATAATTTTTGTTTTGATGGGGTTAGTCCGTTTAGACGTAAACGTTACAACCAGCCATTTCATTATCAGCCGGTAGAAAATTCTGTTCAGCTAGTGGGGGAGATGTCCTTTCGAAAATGTGGTCCTTGTATTGTGAAACAATCGCGTCTAATACGTCTTCTATTTCAGCTAATGTTTTGTAAGTTACTAATTGTTGCCTGAATTCCTTTATATGGGGCAGTCCTTTGAGGTAATTTGCGTAATGGCGGCGCATTTCAAGGATTCCCACAATATCACCTTTCCAGGACACGGACTGGCGGAGATGCTTTTTGCAGACTTCTACTCTTTCCAAAACAGTTGGAGGCGGCAAATGTTCGCCCGTCTTCATAAAATGCTTTATCTCCCGGAATATCCAGGGATAACCGATGGCGGCGCGGCCTATCATGACCCCGTCTACGCCAAATTTCTCCCGGGCTGCTATCGTTTGTTCCGGCGTACATATGTCACCGTTACCAAAAATCGGAATTTTGATACGGGGATTATTCTTCACTTTTCCTATCAAAGTCCAGTCTGCATGGCCTTTATACAACTGGGTGCGGGTACGGCCATGAATGGTCAGCGCCTGTATGCCCACGTCCTGCAGCCGCTCTGCCACCTCTTCAATATTCTTCGTGTTGTCGTCCCAGCCGAGGCGGGTTTTTACGGTTACCGGCAGCCGGGTGGCTTTCACCACTGCAGCGGTTAGCTTTACCATCTTAGGGATGTCTTTCAGGATGCCGGCTCCGGCGCCTTTACAAACCACCTTCTTTACCGGGCAGCCAAAATTGATGTCCAGCAGGTCGGGATTGGTCGTTTCCACTATCTGGGCGGCCATGGCCATTGGCTCTTCATCTCCGCCAAAGATCTGGATGCCTACCGGTCTCTCATAAGGGAAAATATCCAGTTTCTGCCGGCTTTTGATGGCATCACGGATAAGCCCCTCCGAAGAAATGAACTCGGTATACATCAGGTCTGCGCCATTATCTTTACAGACCGCACGGAAGGGCGGATCGCTTACATCCTCCATGGGAGCGAGCAACAGCGGGAATTCACCCAATTCTATATTTCCTATCTTCACCATAAGTTAAATACCACGGTGCCAGACCGCAGTTATTATTTTTATACTTTATATTACTCTTTTTCACAGCGGGAAGTGACAGTTCCTTACTCCCGGAGGTAAGCAGGCAGCATACATAAAAAGATGACGGAGATCACCAGGTATCACTGCAAACTGGATTTCACGATGTAAATTTACGCAAAATTAATACAGTAAGTATTTATGACCGGTTATCTGAAACAGTCCCCACCCGCTTTACAGTTTATTACCTTTTTCGGTTTCTTTATCGGCTTTATGCTGATATACAATACAGCCCTGATGTTGCTGATGGAACCGCTGACTGGTCATTCATTGCTGGACCTTCAAAACGGGGATATTAAGGACCCTAACCTTATCGGCTATCTGAAAATTACACAGTTTTTATATTCCATCGTGGTTTATTTGGTGCCGGCAGCCCTTTTTGCCTACCTGTGGCAGCCTTATCCCGGTAGCTATCTGGGCCTGAAGCCCGCCCCGCGGGCCCTTCAGATACTGCTGGCGCTGATGGCCATGTACAGCATCACCTGGTTTGGCGGCTATCTGAACAACTGGAACCAGACCTGGAACGTACCGCAGGCAGCCCGCGATATGCAGGCACAAGCCGAAAAACTGGTGGGCGTGATGCTTCACATGCCATCTGTCAAAGACCTTTTCGTTAACCTGATGTTAATGGCCATTGTGCCTGCTATAGCAGAAGAGGTGTTCTTTCGCGGCGTATTCCAGCGCCTGCTCATCCAAAGCACCCGCAGGGTATGGCTCAGCGTATTCCTGACCGCTGTCTTTTTCAGCTTCATTCATTTTGAAATGCTCGGCTTTATGGTCCGGGTAGTGCTGGGCTTTGTGCTGGGCGCCATCTACGTGCTGAGCGGCAACCTCTGGTTAAGCATCTTTGCCCATATACTCAACAATGGCTCACTGGTGGTGATGATATACCTGTTCCAGCAGGGCATTATTAAGACCGACCCCACCAAAGACACGCCGGTAGAATGGTATATCGCGCTGTTCAGCCTCGTGGTCTCCGTCGGCCTGCTATGGGCACTACGCCAGAAATCCACGCCCATGCTCATGACAGCCCCTGTTCAAAAGGCAGACAACGATCAAATAGACGACACCGGTGTGGATGAAAATCAGTAATTTACCGGGGAGACAAACGTTATTACCATGGAAAAAGATTGGGTGAAAATATTTTCGAGTGACCGTCCCTTTGAAGCGGAGATAGTAAAAGGTATGCTGGCAGACAACGGCGTCACCGCGGTGCTGATCAATCGTCAGTCATCTTCCTACAATATTACCCTCCCCGGACAGGTGGAATTGTATGTGCACGAAAAAGAAGAACAAATAGCAAGGGACCTTGTGCATAATCATAACAACCTTCCCACCGGCGACCAGGTGTCGGAATAGCAATTTGCTCCGCAGGGTAATTTTGCACACTTTTGCGGTTCAGAATCATTAACAGAACTACGCATAATGAAGACTTTTTTTACCCGCACTGCCTCTGCGCTTGTGTTTGTGGCAGTGATGCTGGGAGGTATCTTATGGAGTCCCTTTACCTTCTTTCTGCTTTTTTTCCTGGTCAGCTTCTTTGCGCTGCAGGAATTTTTTAAGCTCATGCGCCTGATCGATACCGGCTACAACAATATCCCCTCCTGGCACAAATGGGGAGTAACCATCGCAGGTTGCGCCATCATGCTGTCTTTTACCGGAGAATATTTTCAGCTGGGCGGCATCTCCACCGGCTTCCTCGGATGGTGGATCGCTATTATTTTCCTGCTGGTATTGCCCCTCGGTGAAATATTGCTGGACAAGGACTTCTCTCCCCGTAATGTAGGTTATTCCTGCATGGGGCTGCTGTATGCGGTCGTTCCCTTCAGCCTGCTGGTCAATATCCGGCTCAATGCCATCGATATCCACTATACACCGGAGAACGTAGGCACAGCCCCCGGCTGGCTGATTCCCTTGCTGCTTATCATTTTTATCTGGATCAATGATACCATGGCCTATATTGTAGGCTCTCTCATAGGCCGTACGCCTTTCTTTCCTTCCATTTCCCCTAAGAAAACCATCGAAGGCACCGTGGGAGGGATGATACTGGCCGTGGCCGCCGCCGGCGTATATGGTTACTATTGGGGTCAGCAATACCTGTCATTGCAGCACTGGCTGGTGCTGGCTGGCATCGCAGCCGTATTCGGCACCATCGGCGACCTGCTGGAATCCAGGCTCAAACGCATGGCCGGCGTCAAAGATTCCGGAAATATCATGCCCGGCCATGGTGGCTTCCTCGATCGCTTCGATTCCCTGCTGCTGGCCACCCCGTTCGCCTGGATTTATGTACATGCCTTCATGATGTCCTAGCACACACATAATCAATATTTTATATTCATCTGACAGAAAAAAGTATTTCTGAAGTAAATTTGCACTTTGCTTAATCATCCCGGCGAAAGCCTGGATATATATAAAAATCTAACAAACAAGAAAACAAATGAAGATCCATCGTGAAGGATTTGCTACCATTTCCCTGGTATTCCTGGTACTGGCACTGATCAACGGAGCAGTATTTTACTGGCTGGGCTCTATCCCGGCAGTGAGCTATGCTGTCCTGATCTTTTCCATCCTGTTCTTCCTTTTTATCGTATCCTTTTTCCGTGTACCGGCCAGACAGTATACTACCGGAGACAACCTGGTGATCTCTCCCTGCGATGGTAAAGTGGTGGTGATTGAAGAAGTTTTTGAACCGGAGTACTTCCAGGACAAACGCCTGCAGGTATCTATTTTTATGAGCCCTGCCAACGTGCACGTGAACCGCAACCCTATCAGCGGTACCGTGAAGCTGTCCCAGTACCATGCCGGTAAATACCTCGTGGCATGGCATCCGAAATCTTCTACAGAAAATGAAAGGCATTCTGTGGTAATCGGCAACCAGAAAGCGGATATCCTGGTAAGACAGATCGCAGGCGCCCTCGCACGCAGGATCGTTAACTACCTCAAACCAGGCATGCAGGTAAGCCAGAATGAAGAAATGGGCTTTATCAAATTCGGCTCCCGTGTGGACCTTTACCTGCCTATAGGCACAGAAGTGGCCGTACAACTGGAGCAAGTGGTAAAAGGCGGACAGACCGTGATCGCAAAAATCTAGTATATTAACAGACTTAAACCGGACCGTATGAAAAATGTTTTGACTGCGCTGACAATGTTACTCCTGGCCACAGGGGCCGCCACCGCTCAGGATAAACCTGGCCACAAGGCGCCTGCCAAAGAGGCCACGGCAACAGCACACAAACCGCTGCCCTGCGGCACAGCGAAGATGATGCAGTGTCAACAGGACTCTACGGCCCGCAACAAAACGAAAAAAAGCTGCTGTTTACAGCCCTCCCGCACTGCCGGCCTCAGGACCGCTGCTATCAGGAAGGCACAGTAACACCACGCTGTCTCATAAAAGAAACGGGGATTTCGATAATCGAAATCCCCGTTTCTTTTTTACAGAATATTTCTGAGTTCTTTTAGATGTCCGATGGTAAAGGTCGGCGTAAAATCTACCGGTGGTTTCGCCGGATTAAAATACACCTGGTCCATGCCCACACCATGCGCCCCCTTAATATCCAACTCCATGGCATCGCCCACCATAATGCTTTCCGCCGCAGTAGTGCCGGCTTTGGCCATGGCATACTCAAAAATCGGAGCATACGGCTTCAGGCTGCCAGCCACTTCGGAAGTGACAATATGGGTGAAATAGTGTTCAATTCCCGCATTCCTCATCTTTAACAGCTGCGTTTCCTCAAACCCGTTGGTAATCATGTGCATCGGGTAGTTTTTAGCAGCGAGGTAGTCCAGCGTTTCTTTCGTTTCGGGAAACAGCGCCTTTTTGTTCGGCAGTATCTCCAGAAACGCTGTGCTGATGGCCTGGCACAGCTTCTCATCACCGATCTTGAAATCCAGCAACGCGAGGCGGAAACGTTTATCACGCAGTTCTGCCCGGTTGATGAAGCCTTTGCGGAAGCGGTCCCATAACCGTTCGTTGTGCCCGACATAAGATTCTGAAAATGCTTCAAAAGATGGTACTCCGCGGTTGGCCAGTCCATGACTGTTGAAAAGTTCCAGCAAGGTCTCCTGTTCGTTGGTTTCAAAGTCCCAGAGCGTATGGTCCAGGTCAAAGAAAAGATGTTTATATCTCATAACGCGGCAAAGGTACAAAATACCAGACAGATGGGGTTTCCAGACTAAGGTCATTCAGCCAAAATTCACTATTTTAACACTTTAATCGAAGAAATTATGAACGCAGTTATAACAGGTGCCAGCAAAGGTATCGGAAAGGCTATTGGAGAAAGACTGGCAGCAGAAGGTTTCAACGTGATCATCTGTGCACGGAATACAGACGCGCTGGCCGCTGCAAAGGCAGCTATTCAGGAGAAGAATCCCGCTGTAACAGTCATCGCCGAATCTGTAGACATGGGCGATAAAGCCCAGGTAATGGCTTTTGCACAGAAAATCAAAGACACCTGGTCCACCGTGGATATACTGGTCAACAATGCCGGCATCTTTATCCCCGGCGCCCTTCATGAAGAAGCTGATGGCCTGCTTGAAAAACTGATGGCCGTCAATGTCTACAGCGCCTACCACCTCACCCGTGAACTGCTGCCCCTCATGATAGCCCAACGTAACGGCCATATCTTCAATATGTGCTCCACCGCCAGCCATCATGCCTATCCCAACGGCGGCTCCTACAGTATCACCAAATATGCCCTGCTCGGATTCACCAAAAACCTGCGCCGCGAACTGATGCCCCACAACGTGCGGGTGACCGCCGTTAGTCCCGGGCCTACGCTCACCGCCTCCTGGGACGGCTTCGAAGCGCCGCCGGACAGGATGATGCCCCCGGAAGATATCGCCAGCGTAGTATGGGGAGCCTTTACACTGGCCAAACAGACTGTTGTTGAAGAAATACAGCTCAGACCCATGTTAGGAGATATTTAAAACTATTAGGAATTAGTAATTACGAATTATGAATTAAGGGCATGTTTATAAAAAGGTTCCTAAATAGTCCTTCCACTAAGAAACCCACATTCGTAATTTGTAATTCGTAATTCGTAATTGCATATATATAATCTTTTAACTAAGTTTTAACGGCAGTTGACACCGCTTCCGGAGCGGGTTTGGTTAAATTTGTTGACATAACTATGAAGGACAGATTTAGTATAAGGAAGTACATTTTCTCTGTTTTGTGTTGCTTAGGGCTGGTCGTTTGTGCCAGCGCACAAGATCTCCGCTTTACCACCAGCGTGAGCAGCAATTCCGTTACCCTGGACGAACCTTTCCAGATCCAGTTCATGCTGGAAAACGGGACCAACATCGCCAGCTTTACACCACCCAGCTTTAAAGACTTTGAAGTACTGCAAGGCCCTTCACAAATGCAGGGACAATCCATCTTCAATGGTCGCCGCTCCGAGTATTTTGCACTGAACTATGTGCTGCAGCCCAAACATGTGGGCAGCTTCACCATTCCCGGCGCACAGGCCAGGGTAAACGGCAATGTCATCAAGTCCAACCCGGTACTCATTGAAGTACGGAAAGGCAACGCCCAGGCACAGCAACCGCAACAACAGCCGCAACAGATGGTGCCCCAGCACCGCGGACAAAGCGGTGGCGGCATCAGCGAAGACCTGTCTGACGGCATCCTCAAAAAAGGGGAGGACATCAACGAAAAACTGAAGAAAAACATCTTCCTTAAAGTAGACGTAGATAAAACCAACCTCTACGAAGGTGACCAACTAACGGCCACGTATAAACTCTATACACGGCTCCCGACAAACTCCAGCGTCACCAAAGTACCGGCATTCAAAGGGTTTTCCGCTAAAGACATAGAACTTCCCAATCCGCCGCAGGCAACGGAAGAACGTATCAACGGCGTCCCCTATAAAGTATTCACCATCCGTAAAACACTGCTGTTCCCGCTGCAGTCCGGCACACTGGAATTAGATCCGGTAGAGGTGGACAACCAGGTGCGGCTCGTGAAACTGGTGGGCAACGGAAAACGCAACCGTGGCCGCGACCCGTTTGAAGATTTCTTCAACGATCCGGCATTCAAAGACCCGTTCTTCGACGATTTTTTCAACCGGCCGGAAGTGGAATACCAGGATGTTCCCTATAAAATCCAGAGCAACCCGATCAGGATCAACGTAAAACCATTGCCGGTGGAAGGCCGTCCACTCAGCTATAACGGCGCAGTAGGCAGCTTCAAAATGACTGCTGTAGTGGATAAAACCACCCTCAGCACCGACGACGCCCTTACGCTCAAAGTAACCATCAGCGGCCATGGCAACGTAAACCTGCTCAATGCTCCCAAAGTGGACGTACCCTCCGGGTTTGAGAAGTACGATCCCAAAATGACGGACGACATCGAGAAAAACAGCAACCCGCTTTCCGGCAGCAGGCAGTTTGAATACGTGCTCATGCCACAGGAAGCAGGCAAACATACCATTCCTGCCGTCGAGTTTTCGTACTTCGATCCGGCAGCCAACAGTTACAAGACACTCCGCTCTGAACCTTTTGTGATCGACATCACACAAGGCAAACGGGTAAAAGAAGATAAACATGATTTTGGCGTAGGCAAAAACGAACTGGTGAAAATAGACGGAGGTATCCAGCAATGGACCAGAAGCCGCAGCTGGTTTATCATCAGTCCGTGGTTCTATGTGTTGCTGGCGCTGCCGCTGCTTATCGCCGGCGCCATCATCTTCTACAAACGCAGAAAAGATTACAATACCACCAATGCCGCCCTGCTGAAACACCGCTACGCCAATAAAGTAGCGCTGAAGCGGCTGGAGCTGGCCGCCCGTTACCTCAAAGAAGGCAAGGACAAAGCTTTCTATGAAGAAACGTCCCGCGCCGTCTGGGGTTATCTCAGCCACAAACTGAAAATTCCTTTCGCAGACCTGAGCAAACAACTGATACAGGATAAACTGGCCGCCCGTCATATTAACGGCACCAATACCAGCGACCTGTTTGAGCTGATCGACAACTGCGAAGTGGCCTTGTATGCCCCGGCCCATAACAACGATAAAATGCAGGGCACCTATTCCAAAGCGGTGACGATCATCAGCAACCTGGAAGATGCACTCAAAAACTAATCAAGAGAAAAGGTAGTATGCCCGGATATAAACATATTAAATCAGCCCTGTTACTGGCCGTCCTGTTGTTAACCGGCAGCATCCTCAGGGCACAGCAGGCACTCCCGCAACAACGTTTTGATGCGGCCAACAGCCTTTATCAGCAAAGCAAATTCACAGAAGCCGCGGCCGCTTATCAACAACTGATAGACGAAGGCTACGCTATAAAAGCACTGTATTTCAACGCCGGCAATGCCTACTACAAAGCCGGTAAAACAGGAGAGGCGGTTTTTAACTACGAAAAAGCCCTGCAACTGGCGCCCCGCGATGAAGCGGCCAAACACAACCTGGCCCTTGCGAATCAAAAAGTGAACGGCTTCGTAGATGAGTTACCGTTAGTATTCTTCCAACAGTGGTGGCGGCAGCTTCAGCAGCTGCACAAGCCCAATGGCTGGGCCGTTGGATGCATCGTTTTTTTCTGGCTGGTGATAGCCGGCGTGATGCTCAACACCTTCCTGCCCGGCTGGAAAAACAAATTCCTCCGCTGGGGCAATTATGCGCTCGGGACCTTGTTTACGCTTTATCTGGTAATGGCCATAGACACTTATGCGGTAGCCAACAACCACCAGGCAGGTATTATCATGCATAGCAATATCAAAGTAAAAACGGCGCCGGACGATAATAGTAAGGATGCCTTTGAAGTACAGGAAGGTATGAAAGTACATATTGCAGATGCTACCAAAGACTTCTGTAAGATATCGCTGGCCGACGGTAAAACCGGATGGATCAGCTGCGCCTGGATTAAGCGACTGTAGGGCGGGAGTTATACCGCCAGCGGCATGTGCCGCGATAACATGTGCTCCATGCTGATGGTAAGGCGGTTGCCATTGGGACGGCGGGTTTCATCAAACAGTTGTTGCGCCTGAATTCCTGCTTTCATCTGATATTTCTCACTCATCATATACAGCCGTTCTGCGGCGATGTCTATACCGGCAGCCTGGCGCTCGCCGATATCGTCCAGTAATTCGCTGGCCTGAATGCCGTTGTCTTCCAACTGGATATAGAGCCGGTTATCATCTTTCCCGATATGGACCACCAGGCGTCCGCCGGTTTTCTCCGGGCGCATCAGTAACCGGTGCCAGATCACATATTGTACATAAGGCTGGATGATCAGGGGAGGGATGAGGGTACTGTGGGAATTCACGTCCTGCACAATCCTCACTTGATAAGAAAACTGTTGGTCAAAACGAAGCTGCTCCAGTTGTATATAGAGTTCCAGCGCTTCCAGGTCTTCCTGCAGCGTTACCCACTCTTTGTTGAAATTACTGATCATGAGGCGCATCAGCCGTGCAAAGCGGGTGAGGTACAGCGAGGCCATGTCCGTACTGGTGGTAAGGATATAATGATGGATAGCGTTGAGGCTGTTAAATATAAAATGCGGGTCCATATGTGCCTGGAAAGCATGGAGTTCCAGGTTGATTAAGGTGTGTTGTATGGTTATTTCTTTCGCTGAGGCTCTTCTAATTCTTTTTTCCCGGCGGATAAAAAATACTACAATGGCAAGGAGACTTAACAAAAAAAATAGCCAATACGGCCATCCCGCAGCCAAAACTATTTCAATGAAATGTTGTACCACGACTAAGGTTTACAGGAAAGTTGAACGTCTTTCTGATCAGTCCAATAAATATCGGTCAAAACACTCCTTTGGGGAAGCGGGAATTATCCGGAGGCAGGTTTTTACAGGCAAGCGGGGAGAAATTGCGGAAAAGTGGTTTTCAATTCAGGAATTTTCTGATTTGCGATTTTTTGATCGAGACTGCTCTGATGTCTTTCAAATCAAAAAATCGTAAATCAAAAAATCCCAAAATGACTAGGCTTCGGTGAATTTATATCCTACGCCTCTTACAGAGTGGAAATACTTGGAGTTGCGGCTGTCTTCCTCAAAATATTTACGGAAGTTGAGGATGAAGTTATCGATGGTACGCGTGGTGGGGTATACGTTATATCCCCAAACCACCTGCAATATTTTTTCACGGGTGACAACTTCGCCTTTATTTTCGATCAGCAGTTTCAGCAGCATGGCTTCTTTCTTGCTCAGTTCATAGTGTTTACCGTCTTTGCCTACGCATTCCTGTGCAGCGAAATCGATCATATTATTGCCGAAGCGGTACACATTGGGCACGCTGTCTTTATCCTGTATTTTTTTGTTTTTGACGATCAGCTTCTCTACGCGGAGCAGCAGCTCTTCGAGGTTGAAGGGTTTGGTCATGTAGTCATCACCGCCTTTTTTGAGGCCCAGCACCCGGTCGGCGCTGCTGTTTTTGGCGCTCAGGAAGAGGATGGGCACTTCATTGTTTTGGATGCGGATGTTTTCGCATACAGCAATGCCGTCCATTTCCGGCAGCATGATATCCAGTATGATGAGATCGAAATATTCGTTTTTTACTGCTTTCAGGGCAGCGGTACCATTGTCTACGGCGGTCACCTCGTATCCTTCCAGTTCCAGGTTGAGCTTCAGCGCCTCCTGTAGGTTCTCCTCGTCTTCCACCAGTAATATGGATGCTTTGGTCGCTTCCTTCATGTGTTATCGTTTGATGTGACTATAAATCACGGACTTGCCGAAGCATGAATCCGTCAACTAATTTACGCTCTTTGCACGGAATATTCCTGCCACATTATCTCGAAGCAGGCGCCGGCAGGCTGGTTGTCTTTCACCCATATCAGGCCATTGTGCTGTTCAACGATCTTGGCGGTGAGAAACAGTCCTAATCCCGAGCCTTTGGCTTTTCTGGTGTTTTCATTGCCAAGGCGGTAGAACTTCATGAAGATGCGTTCCTTTTCCTCATCGGGCACCCCGGGGCCTTCATCCGACACCTGCAATTTCAGGCGATGGCCGGATTCAAAGAGGCGTACCGTGATCGTGGAGTTACGGGGAGCATATTTCACCGCATTTTCTACCAGGTTGCTGAGGATTATCTGCAACATCAGTTTGTCACCTTCCAGCCATACATGTGGCAGAATGTCTGCATTTATGACATGTGTCGCGATGCGGTTGCGCAGTTCCCGGATATTCCCTTCCAGCAAGGCGGAGAAGTCGAGCGGCTCCTTAAACAGTTGATAGTTGTGGGTTTCCAGCTGTGCTGCCAGCAAAATGTTGTTACAGAGCTGGTCGAGCCGGTTGGTTTCCCGGATGGTATTATCTATCAGCTTGGCCTGCTTTTCCTCATCCAGCCTATGTCTGCGGATGGTTTCCAGGTTCAGTTTGGCGGCAGCGATGGGTGATTTTAACTCATGTGTCACGGCCATCATAAAGTTTTGCTGCTGCCGGCTGAGCTTCATGTATTTCCAGACCGCTCTATATACAAAGAGCGCGCCGAGCAGAATGATCCCTAAAAAAATGGCACCTTCTCCGACATATTTAAAAGACCGCATATGAGCGTCTTTTTCTATCCGTTGAAATTCCAGCTGATGTTCTACCGGCTGGGCGAGGCTATCAATACGCAGGGAGAGGTTTTGTTTTTCGAACTGACTGATCTGTTCGCTTTGTCTGAACAGCAGCACGCCCCACCAGATGAGAGCGACGATAGTATAAGCCAGTACCAGCAGGTAAATGAAGGAAACTGACTGTCCTTCCTGCATTTTATTAAAGAATTTTCTCATCATGGCCGTTTGCCGGCTTTCTCTATCCGCAGACCTATATTCATTACATGGGGAAGCGGATTTTGCCGCATGTTTTGTTCAAATGTAAAATGATAGGTGCCTGGTTTGTTGAAGAGGGCTTTTTGCTGGATAAGGACCCGGTGTTCAAAAATATCATCGATACCGTTGCCATGCCATTTGCCATTGATATCAGCCAGCGGCAGTTCCACCCTTTGTTCTTTGGGAATACTGTCGTCCGGATATTTGGTGCCTATCAGCAGCCACATATTGCTGTAGGGGTAGGCATCGCTATGGCGTACATTCACATAAATATCAAACAGGGTAGCAGTATCTTCCGGCAGAATGTTCACATCAAAAGCAGGTTTATAGCCGTAAGCCCAGTCATGTCCCGGTATTTCCTGGTTCTTTTCGTAGGCATCCATTTTGATCGGCTTGCAGGCTGCAGCCAGTAAAAGTAAACCTGCGGTTACCCCAAATAGTCTTTTCATATACGGTATACGCCTTACTATAAAACGTTTAATACTTGTTCTTTGGCTTTCTCCAGTTCATCTTTCATCAGTACTACCCATTGCTGGATACCGGCGTCGTTGGCTTTGGAACCGGTGGTATTGATTTCGCGGCCTATCTCCTGCAATACGAAGCCCAGTTTCTTTCCTTTGGCAGGATCTTCTTCTTTCAGGATCTCACGGAAGTAGCGGAGGTGGTTTTCCAGACGGGACAGTTCTTCAGAGATATCCAGTTTTTCCAGATAAAAGATCAGCTCCTGTTCCAGTCTGTTGCCGTCAACATTGTCTTTTCCTACATGTTCGGCAAGCAGTCCTTCGAGTCGCTGACGGATACGGTCTTTCCGGAGTGGGTCCAGTTCGCGGACTTTAACGGAATATTGTTCAATATTATCAATGCGTGTTTGCAGGTCTGCTTTCAGCATCAGGCCCTCATCCTGACGGTGAATGTCCAGGTCGGTGAGCGCTTCCTTCAGGGTGTCTTCCACATCTTTCCACTCTTCTTCAGTCAACTGGTCGGTAGACGGCGTTACCACTTCCGGCAGTTTCATCAGCACGTTCAGCATATCGCCCTGCGGCAGCTCCAGCTGGTTGGCCAGCATCGTAATAGACTGGTAATAGTATTTAGCCAGGTCTGTGTTGATCACAACCGGCCGCGTTGCACCATTCTGACGAATGTTGATGCTGACATCCAGTGTCCCGCGTTGCAGGGTTTGTTGCATCAGCGAACGGATGTCAAACTCGTAGGGCTTTAACAGGGGCGATATTTTCAGGTTCACCTCAAACTGCTTTCCATTCAGCGATTTGATTTCAACCACGATACTTGTTTCGCCTCTCGCGCTTTCTGCCCTTCCGAAGCCAGTCATTGATTTCAGCATAATAAATATTTGTAGGCAACAAACCTAGTTAAAATTTGTGGATTTGCTAATATTGACAAGTGGTTATTTGATATTTCCCCCGGCTTGGGCCAAAGGATATCCGCATTCAACATCTTAGCCCATGGATTCAGTCCCGGGAACATTAAAGTAATCAAATCCTGTCAAATCAGGATACCTGCAAGCGGAGTTTTTTATAAACGGTATTGCGGCTCAACTGTACCATGTCTCCCGGCTGCATGCCTTCTATGGTGATTTCCTCCATTCTGTAACGGACAAGCCTCAACGTAGGAAAGCCGGCGGCCGCCGTCATCTTACGCACCTGCCTGTTCTTTCCCTCCTGCAATATCATCCGCAACCAGGGCGCCGGAATGTTTTTGCGGAATCGGATAGGAGGATTGCGCGGCGGCAGCAATGGTTCTTCCGGAAAGATCTCGGCAAAACAGGGCTTTGTGTGATAAAGCCTGCCGTCTACCGTAATGTCCACACCTTCCTGTAATTGGCGCACGGCCATCTCCGTAACTGCTCCGTCAACCTGCACCCAGTACTCCCTTTCATGCGCGTACTGTGGCAGTAGCAACCTGTTATTCAATGACTTGTCGTTCGTTAACAACAACAGCCCCTCACTGTCATAATCCAGTCGCCCCACCGGATAAACATCCCGGGGCACTTTAAAGTAATCTGCCAGGCAGGATTTGTTTCCTTCCGGGGTAAACCGGGACAGCACCTCATATGGTTTATAAATTACATAATAATTTAACGACACGTCCGCATTTGCTTTGGTTAAGGAGCTGTAAATTAGTACTTTTGCAGATTGATATGGGTAGCACAATACAAAATCCTGCTTGCCAACATTGCAGGGACCGTTTTTCCTCCATTTTCTGCAAGGCGGAACAGTGCAATCTGGAACAGATTGACCAGGCCAAAGTATGCTCTGTGTACAAAAAAGGCCAGGTGATCTTCCATGAAGGCGCCTATCCCTTTGGCGTCTACTGTATCAACGACGGGAAAATAAAGCTCTCCCACAGCGGTGATGATGGCCGCGAACAAATCATCCGCCTGGTAAAAGCCGGTGATATCATGGGGTATAAAGCACTGCTCAGCAATGAACGCTATACCGCCACCGCCACCGCACTGGAAGATTCTTCCATCTGCTTTGTACCAAAAGACCTTTTCATGAGCATCCTGCAGAAAGACGCCTCCCTGTCTTTTGAAATGATGCGCATCCTGTCCAGCGAACTGCGCAAAGCCGAGCTTAAAATCACTCATCTCGCCCAGAAACCGGTGCGCGAAAGACTCGCAGAAACACTCCTCTTCATCAAAGAAACCTACGGCGTGGAAGAAGACGGCCATACCCTTAGCGTCCGCCTCTCCCGCGAAGAAATAGCCAACCTCGTAGGCACCGCCACCGAATCAGCTATCCGCCTGCTCTCCGAATTCAAAAAAGACGGCATGATAGAACTGGAAGGTAAAAAAATACGCCTCCTCGACCTCCAGCAAATCGTGAAGACCGCCAATCTCCAGGACTAGCAGCCGTTCCGGCCAGGTACTGACAAATATCATACACCGACTTGATACATATCATTCCACAAGGATGGGGGTACTGGTACTTTTGTAACATCAAAAATACCATCCATCCATGCATCCATATGCTATCATTAACTTTCACGAACTGACTCCCGCCGCGCTCTGCGACGTGATCGTCAGCAAGTTCCATATACCCATAGAACGTACCGCGGAAGAAGTCATGGCCTGGTTTAACCTGGAAAGGCAGGACGATCCGACTGCCCCGGCCACCGCAGACCTGGAACAACTGCTCTTCGCTAAAATGCAGACCGAAATATCGCAACTGATACGCAAAGAAACGGCCCTCATCTTTCCGGTCATCCGCAACGCTTCCATCCATAAAAAAGGCCGTAAAAGCCTGAAACCCACTGCTTATGACAGCATCCGGCTATCGTTCGATAAAATTATGCTGCTGCTTCAGAAGCTGCGCCAGGTAACCGGCAACTACCTGCTGCAAGGCCACTGGAGCCCCGCTTATAAAATATGCCTCAGCGATATGTACACGGTAGAACAACTGCTGCAACAGTGGCACTATATCGCGCAAAACATCCTGTATCCGGCCGTGTTGCCTGCCAACACCATCGTTATCCATCAGGATGAAATTCTTAACACCGTAAGCATCGACTAATCATGGCCACCTATTCTGACGTACAAGTAACCTGCTACCACTGCGGGGAAGACTGCCACCACCAGGACATCACCATTCAGGACAAAACTTTCTGCTGCGAAGGTTGTAAACTGGTCTACGAAATATTGAACCAGTATGACCTGTGTGAATATTATGACCTCAATGACAAACCTGGTGTAAATCAACGCATTACTGTCAGAAAAGATAAATTCGCCTTCCTGGAAGATGAAAAAATACAACAACAGCTGATACAGTTCCGGGACGAAACCCAGACCCACGTCAGTTTCTACATCCCGCATATACATTGCAGCTCCTGCCTGTGGCTGCTGGAGAACCTCCACCGGCTCGACAAAGGCATACAGCGTGTAACCGTTAACTTTAGCAAGAAAGAAGCACTGATCATTTTCTCCGAAGCGCAAACCTCCCTGCGGCACGTTGCGGAAGTATTGACCGCCATCGGTTACGAGCCATACATCAGTCTTCAGGACCTCCAGCACAAGAAGCCCGGTATCAAACGCAACCTCATTTACCAGCTGGGCGTAGCCGGCTTCTGCTTTGGCAATATCATGCTGCTCAGTTTCCCGGAATATTTTACCGGCAGCGGCCACACCGACGCAGGTATGAACCGGCTCTTCCGGTATATGAACCTCGTACTGGCGTTACCGGTATTCTTCTACAGCGCGCAGGTATTCTTTAAATCCGCGTGGAGCGGCCTCAAACACGGTTTCCTTAATATCGACGTACCTATTGTGCTCGCCATTGTAGTGACTTTTATCCGAAGCGTGACGGACGTCGCACAAGGGCAGGCCGGCTACTTCGACTCCATGTCCGGCATCGTGTTTTTTATGCTGATAGGCCGTATCCTGCAGGACAAAACCTACCAGGGCCTTTCTTTCGACCGGGACTATACCGCTTATTTCCCTATAGCCGTCAGCGTTATACGCGACGAAAAGGAAGTCCCTACCGCGTTGCCCGATATTAAAACAGGCGACACTTTACTCATCCACAACAATGAACTGGTGCCGGCAGACGGCATCATTGTACGGGGAAAAGCGTTGATCGACTACAGCTTTGTGACCGGGGAAGCCACGCCTGTCAATAAATCCATGGGCGAGATCATCTACGCAGGCGGCCGACAGCTGGAAGGAAACATCGAAATCCTGACCATCAAGGAAGTAGCGCAAAGTTATCTTACCAGTCTCTGGAACCGTGATGAGCTGAAGAACAAAGAAGAAAAACACGTGTCCTTTGTACACCTGCTGGGGCGCAATTTCACCTGGGTGGTACTGCTGATAGCCGCGCTCAGCGCCACTTACTGGGCATTACATGACCCGTCCCGCATATGGCCCGCCGTTACCGCCATCCTGATCATTGCCTGTCCGTGCGCTTTGCTGCTGGCCTCTTCTTTTACCAACGGCCATATCCTGCGTATCCTGAGCAGGCACCAGCTGTATCTCCGCAATGCGCAGGCCATAGAGAACCTTGCCAATACCACGCATATCGTGTTCGACAAAACCGGTACGCTCACCGGCAAGACCGGCAGCGATGTCAAATATTACGGTGATACGCTTACTCCTTTTCAGGAGAGCCTCATCGCCAGCCTCGCTGCACAGTCCACTCACCCGCTGAGCAAAGCCGTAGCCGCTTACTGCAACACCAACACCAGGATGCCCGTTGGTGATTTCCGTGATGTTACCGGCAAAGGCGTGTCTGGTTGGGTAGAAGGTAATTTCATTCGGCTGGGCAATGCAGCGTTTACCGGTGCGCACCTGAAGGATGAAGTGGACGGCAGTCTCGTATACCTGTCCATCAACGACAAACTGACCGGCCTGTTCACCATTCATAATAATTACCGCAGCGGTATCCGGCCGTTGCTAAAGCAGTTGCAGCAACACTATTCCATGTCAGTGCTCTCCGGGGACAATGACCAGGAAGCCGTGAATCTGCGCAAGCTCATGGGCCATGAGACCACTTTATTATTTGAGCAAAAACCGGCGGACAAACTGGCTTATATCATCTCCCTGCAACAACAGGGAAAAAAGGTGATGATGATAGGAGACGGGCTGAATGATGCCGGTGCCCTGAAACAGAGCGATATCGGCATCTCCCTTACAGAAGACAGTAACAATTTCACACCCGCCAGTGATGGCATCCTTGAAGCCAGACAGCTGCCTTTATTGTTATCGTTCGTGCAGCTGTGCAAAGCCAACAAACGTATTATCCTGGCCAGTTTCATCCTCTCTCTCGTTTATAATATCACCGGCCTTTACTTCGCTGTACAAGGGCTTTTATCTCCGCTGGTAGCCGCCATATTAATGCCTGCCAGTTCTATCAGTATTGTGCTGATGACTTTCCTGCTCAGCGAGTGGCAGGGCAAAAAGCTGGCTGGTAAAGCATCAGGAGAAATGTCTGACAAAAATCATATTCCTGATTGAGCAATATCATTGCGGTGCCTGGTGGTTGCCGCTACCTTTGCTATCAACACAACATACACACCGTGAAATCTTAAAAGCGCCAGTATTAAAGCCCGGTTGAAATGAATGTACGGGCAGCCTGAAAGCAAGGCTGCCTGTGCATAACGGGCGATCTATGCTTTTGCCGGATTTGCACACACCATGATTTTTATGCTGATGAAGACCATGAACGTATTACAGGAAGAGGGGACCGGAAAAGTAACCAGCCGGTTGTTGCTGAAAAGCAGAAGGGCGGAAGCCACTCTCATCATCATGCAACAGGGGCACCAGATCCCGCCGCATGTTTCACCTGTAGATGCCATGGTGCTGATACTGGAAGGCAAAGTAGCCTTTATGCTGAAAGACGAAGTAACGGTACTGGAAACCGGCGACCTGCTGACATTCAGTGCCAACGAAAAACATGCCTTGCAAGCTCTGGAAACAACCAGGCTTTTACTGGTAAAATGATACTGTTATGAGCGTAATTATTCTTTTACTTGGCGCCAGCCTTACCGTAGCAGCCGGCTTTCTGGCAGCCTTCATCTGGTCAGTAAAGAACGGACAGTTTGAAGATGATTTCTCTCCCGCACACCGTATTCTCTTTGAAGACAAAAAGGATAACACCAACGAATAAACGCAAACAAGCCATCTATTAAGCAACAATAAACAGCACTATGTCTCTCGAAAAATTTTATTACGACAACCGCACGGTAAAATGGTTTGCCTACGCTTGTATGTTCTGGGGGCTGATCGGTATGCTGGCAGGGCTCTGGGCAGCCCTTACGCTGGTAATGCCGGAGCTTAACCTGGGCTTTGCCCCTACTACCTTCGGGCGTCTCAGGCCCGTACACACCAATGCCGTGATCTTCGCCTTTGTAGGTAATGGCATTTTCATGGGTGTTTACTACTCGCTGCAACGGTTATGTAAAGCCCGTATGTTCAGCGACCTGCTGAGCAAGATCCACTTCTGGGGATGGCAGGCCATTATCGCCGGCGGCGCATTGACGCTTTTCCTGGGATATACTACCGGCAAGGAATACGCGGAGCTGGAATGGCCGTTTGATATAGCCATCACCGTTATATGGGTGGTGTTTGGCGCCAACATGCTGGGTACTATCCTTCGCCGGCGCGAATCCCATCTGTATGTGGCCATCTGGTTTTATATGGGTACGTGGGTAGCCATTGCCATGCTGCACATTATCAACTCTTTCGAGTATCCGATGTCGCTGTTTAAAAGCTATAGCTGGTACGCCGGCGTACAGGACGCACTTGTACAGTGGTGGTATGGCCACAACGCGGTGGCTTTCTTCCTTACCACGCCTTATCTGGGCCTGATGTACTACTTTGTGCCCAAAGCCGCCAACAGGCCGGTATATTCCTACCGCTGGTCTATTATCCACTTCTGGTCACTGATATTTATCTATATATGGGCCGGCCCTCACCACCTGCTGTACACCGCGCTGCCTGAATGGGCACAATCTCTGGGCACCGTATTCAGCGTGATGCTGATCGCGCCGTCCTGGGGAGGTATGCTCAACGGCCTGCTGACCCTGCGCGGCGCATGGGACCGCGTAAGGGAAGACGCCATCCTCAAATTCTTCGTGGTAGCGCTTACCTGCTATGGTATGGCCACCTTCGAAGGACCGATGCTGTCTCTCAAAAATGTGAACGCCATCAGCCACTATACCGACTGGACCATCGCGCATGTGCACGTTGGCGCACTGGGCTGGAACGGATTCCTGACTTTTGGCATCCTGTACTGGATGATCCCGCGCATCTTCTCTACCCAGCTGTATTCCCGCAAATGGGCCAACACCCACTTCTGGATAGGTACCCTCGGCATTATCTTCTATGTGATACCACTGTATTGGGCCGCCTTTACCCAGAGCATGATGTGGAAACAGTTCACCGAAGAAGGCCAGCTGAAATACCAGTTCCTCGAAACCGTGACCACCATCGTTCCAATGTACGCCCTGCGTGCCTTTGGCGGCCTGCTGTATGTTAGCGGCCTGGTGCTGATGGTGGTGAACCTGTACAAAACAATCCGCCGTGGCGCCTTCGTGGCCAACGAAGCAGCCGAAGCCGCGCCGCTGCCTAAAGTAATACCTACCCATGGTAAAGCACACTGGCACAACTGGATCGAACGCCGTCCTATTCAGCTGGTGGTATTCAGCCTGGTAGTAGTAGCTGTAGGCGGTATCCTTGAAATGGTGCCAACCTTCCTGGTACGCAGCAATATTCCAACCATCAGCAGCGTGAAACCATATACGCCGCTGGAACTGCACGGCCGCGACATCTATATCCGTGAAGGCTGTTATACCTGTCACTCCCAGATGATCCGTCCTTTCCGTGATGAAGTGGCCCGTTATGGTGAATACTCCAAAGCCGGTGAGTTTATCTACGACCACCCGTTCCAGTGGGGCTCCAAACGCACCGGTCCGGACCTGGCCAGAATAGGCGGCAAATACCCTGACAGCTGGCATTACAACCATATGCTGGACCCAACGTCCATGTCTCCCGGCTCTATCATGCCACCGTACCCATGGTTGTTTGAAGACCGTATCGACAGAAGCAAAACACCAGCTATGATCAATGTGATGCGCAAACTGGGCGTGCCTTATGCGGATGGTTACGAAAAGCAGGCCCTCGCTGATCTCGACAAACAGGCCAACAGCATCGCCGCCACGCTGGAGAAAGATAAACTGCCCGTCAAAGCAGACCGTGAAATTGTAGCGCTGATCGCTTACCTGCAAAGAATGGGCAGGGACATTAAAATGGCCCCGGCAGAAAAGCCCGCCACCGCGGACGCCAGCAGCGGAAGCACCATCAAAAACGATTTTTAGTCAACATAAAAACACAGGACCATGAAGTTCATTAATTATCTGGAATCAATTGCCGGTGTCAGCATCTACCCGATGGCTTCCCTGCTGATCTTCTCCATCTTCTTTGTCTTCGCCGCTTTCTGGGCGTTCCGGGCAGACCGAAACATGGTGGACCAGATCAGCCGCATCCCTTTAGATAATGATGAAACCCAAAGCCTATAAACGATACATATGAAAAGGAAGCTATTATATACACTCAGCGGTAGCCTGTTATGCAGCGTGTCCGCGCTGGCCAACGGTCCCAAGCCGCCTTCCGAACTGAAAGACCCGGTAGCGCTGGTGCTGCTGACGGTCATCATCGGGCTGGTCCTGGTGATCGCCATCCTGGGCAATGCGGTGGTGGGCGCCATGGACCTTTATCGCGAAAGAATGAAAAGAGAGGCTGCCAAACTTCCGGCCATCCTGATACTGGTAACGCTGGCACTGGCGGCCAGTCTGCCGGCAAACGCCACCAGCGTGGCACCGGAAGCATCATCTTATTATACGCCACTATCCCAGTCCTCCCTATACCTGTTAGTTTCCATTGTTGTCCTGGAAATCGGCGTGATCATCTCCCTGCTTTTTGTACTGCGCTTTCTGGCCGGTATCAAAAGTAAAAGCAAACGCCGGGCGGCAGCTCACGCAGCAGATCCTGCCAAACCACGTATCTCCTGGCTGGAGAGAATCAACAAAACCAGGACCCTGGATGCTACGTCCGAAACAGAAGAAGACATGGGCCATGATTTTGATGGCATCCATGAGCTGAATAACCCCACACCTCCCTGGTGGAAGTGGGGTTTCGTCTTCAGCATCTGTTTCGGCGTAGTATATTTCTGGCGCACGGAAATATCCCACTCCGCCCCCAATCAGATACAGGAGCTGGCCATGGCTGAAGAAAAAGCGGCTATCGCCAAAGCTGAATACCTGAAAAATGCCGCCAATAATATCGACGAAAACAATGTGAAAATGCTGGACAACGCCGATGACCTGGCTGCCGGAGGGAAATTATTTGTCGCCAGCTGCGCTCCCTGCCACGGTCCGCAGGGACAAGGCGTGGTAGGCCCCAACCTTACAGACGACTACTGGCTGCATGGCGGTAAAATCAACGAGGTATTTAAAACCATCAAGTACGGTGTGTCCGACAAAGGGATGAAAGCCTGGCAGGAAGATTTTTCACCGAAACAACTGGCCCAGCTGGCCAGCTTCGTGAAATCCATCCACGGCAGCAACCCTCCCAATCCAAAAGAACCACAAGGTGTAAAAGAATAAAGTCATGGCCGACAGCAATACGTTCAGAGACAGTATAGCCACAGTTGATAAGCAGGGAAAGCGCAACTGGATATTCGCCCAGCAGCCGAAAGGCCGCTACTATAATATCCGGAGCCTCCTCAGCATCTTTTATTTTAGTGTTTTTTTCAGCCTGCCGTTTATATCCATAAATGGCAGGCCTTTATTTCTGCTCAATGTAGTAGAAGGCAAATTCATCCTGTTCGGGGCTATCTTCTGGCCTCAGGACTTTTTTATTTTCGGTCTGGCCATGCTGGCCTTTATCCTCTTCATCGTATTGTTTACCATGGCCTTTGGAAGGCTTTTCTGCGGATGGATGTGCCCGCAGACCATTTTTATGGAGATGCTCTTTCGTCGGATAGAATACTGGATTGAAGGAGATGCCGCCGCCCAGCGCCTGCTCGCGAAACAACCATGGAACACGAATAAAATCATCCGTAAAACCGCCAAACACCTCGTTTTTTATGCATTGTCCTTTCTGATCGCCAACATATTCCTGGCTTACATCATCAGCGCCAAAACACTCGGTAAAATCATTACAGCGCCTTTGTCTGAACATACCGGCGGCTTTATCGCCATCCTGGTATTTTCCGGTGTGTTCTACGGCGTGTTTGCATTTATGCGCGAACAGATATGCACCATTGTTTGCCCATACGGCCGCTTACAGGGCGTATTGCTGGATAAAAACTCCATCCTCGTAGCCTACGACTACGAAAGGGGAGAACCCCGCGGAAAATTCCGTAAAGATGATTCCAGGGCCATCGGTGACTGTATCGATTGCGCCCAGTGCGTGAAAGTTTGCCCCACCGGCATTGATATCCGCAACGGCACCCAGCTGGAATGTGTGAACTGCACCGCCTGCATCGATGCCTGCGATCATATGATGGACAAAACCGGCCGTGCCCGCGGACTGATACGCTACGCTTCAGAAAACGGCATCGCCCGGAAAGCGCCGCTGCGTTTCACGCCACGCCTGCGTATCTACACCGGTATCCTTACCCTGCTGCTCGGCGCCATCGTTTTTATGCTTGCCAGCCGCAAACCAGTCCGCGGCACCATTATGCGCACCGCCGGCATGTTATACCAGGAACGGGGCAGCGACAGTATCTCTAATCTCTACCGTATTAAACTGATCAATAAAACCACTGCGGAAATACCCCTGCAGCTGAAACTGGAAGATGAACCGGGACACGTGGAAGTAGTTGGTAAAAGCACCATCACCGTAAAAGCAGAAGGACAGGGGGAAGGCACCTTCTTTATCATCATTCCGAAAAAGGCGCTGCATAACCGGAAATCCTCTCTTTATATCGGTCTTTATGAAGGCGACAAACGGATCACCCGTATGCGTACCACCTTCCTCGGGCCTGTACAATAAACATTATATCATTTAAATCATAGCATCATGAACTGGGGACATAAAATCATCATCGTGTTTGTAGTTTTTGCGATCGGCATCCTGACGCTGGTCACCAAAAGCATGCGCACCAAAACAGACATGGTCACCAAGGATTATTACGCGGAAGAGCTGAAGTATCAGCAGGTGCTGGACGGGAAAAGGAACGCCGGTACACTTTCTTCCCCGGTGCAGATCTCTCAGCAATCTGAAGGTATTGCTGTCACCTTTCCACAGGAATTGCACGGCACCGGCATCACCGGAAAAATAAAATTTTACCGTCCTTCTGACGCCGGCATGGACGTGGAAATGCCGCTGCATCTCAGCAGCGATGGCATGCTGGTGATCAATCGCCAGTTGTTCCACAAAGGCAACTACCTCGTAAAGGTGCAGTGGGAAAACGGTGGTAAACCATTTTATCAGGAAGAGAGCTTTCACATTAACTAGTCAGTCATGATAGGCGCACTTATTCTCGGTTTCCTGGGCAGCTTTCACTGCATTGGCATGTGTGGCCCGATAGCGCTTACGCTGCCGGTGCAACACCTGGAGGGCGTGAAGAAGCTGGCAGGCATCCTGCTGTACAATGCCGGCCGTATCACCACCTATGCCATGCTGGGGATGATCTTCGGCTGGGTAGGCCGGCAACTGTACCTGGGCGGCCTGCAGCAGTGGCTGTCTATCAGCATCGGTGTCCTCCTGCTGCTGATCGTGGCACTGCAATATACCGGCATATACCGGTCAAAAGGCGGTCATCTCCCGGGTATCTATCTCTCCAAAATAAAATCAGCGCTGGGTGCACTGCTACGTCAGCAGCGGTTTAGTACCCTTTATGGCATCGGCGTGCTGAACGGCCTGCTTCCCTGCGGCCTGGTATACCTGGCTGTTGCCGGTGCAGTAGCTACCGGTGCCACCTGGAAAGGCAGTCTTTTTATGGCTGCTTTTGGCGCAGGCACATTGCCGGCGATGATGACCGTCACCTGGTTCAGCCACCTGGTGAGCATCGGAGCACGTAACCGTATACGCGCGCTCATTCCTTTTGCCGTAGGCATTATGGGGGTACTGCTTATTCTGCGGGGCCTCAACCTCGGCATACCATATATCAGCCCTGTGATGTCTGCCCACAGTGAAAAAGTGGTGGAACGTTGTTGTCATAAACCATAATCATCATGAACCTTATCCGCAAATACAATATCGCAGCTCCCCGGTACACCAGTTATCCGACAGTGCCTTACTGGGACGAACAGACATTTAACCTGCAAACATGGAAGACGTTGCTGAAAAAAGCATTCCATGCCACCAATAACAAAGACGGTATCAGTATTTACATTCACCTGCCGTTCTGTGAAAAGCTCTGCACATACTGCGGCTGCAATAAACACATTACAGTCAACCATGCAGTGGAGGAACCCTACATACAGGCCGTGCTGAAAGAATGGGCATTGTATGTGGCCGCGTTTGAAGGCAGGCCCCGTATCCGCGAGATACACCTGGGTGGTGGCACCCCTACCTTCTTCAGTCCGGAAAATCTGACGACGCTGCTGCAGGGCATCTATCAGCATGCGGAATTACTGCCGGATGCCTCCCTCGGCTTTGAAGGACATCCCGGCAATACCACCCCCGGACATCTGCAAACATTATACGATCTCGGCTTCCGTCGTGTCAGCCTCGGCATACAGGATTTTGATCCAAGGGTGCAGGAGATCATCAACCGGTTACAACCTTTCGAAATGGTGGCCAAAGTGGTGGAACACGCCAGAAAAACCGGCTTCACCGCTATCAACTTCGACCTGATATACGGCCTTCCGTTACAGACCGCCTGTGGTATGCAGGACACGATTGATAAGGTGATGTTGTTAAGGCCCGACAGGATCTCCTTTTACAGTTACGCGCATGTGCCCTGGATAAAAGGAGTGGGGCAACGCCGTTATTCAGAAGCTGATTTACCCAAAGACGAAGAGAAAAGACGATTGTATGAACTGGGCAAAATCCTTTTTGCAAAGAATGGTTATACAGAGATCGGTATGGACCATTTTGCACTGCCGGGAGACGAGCTGTTTGTGGCCGCAGAGAAAGGAGAACTGCATCGTAACTTCATGGGGTACACCGTTTCCCATACTGATTTGCTGGTTGGTTTAGGCGCTTCTTCCATCGGGGATAACGGGTATGGCTATGTACAAAATGAGAAGCAGGTAGCGGCCTATCAGGAGCGGGTGGGCAGCGGAGAATTCCCTATCGTCCGCGGGCATATCCTCGATGAGGAAGACCAACTGTTGAAAGGACATATCCGCGATCTGATGTGCACTTTTGAAACAAGCTGGCGTAAGGCGGACACACAATGTGATGCAGTGACAGAAGGGCTTCAGCGCCTGCAGGAGCTGGAGCGGGACGGACTGGTGGAAGTAGTGAAGAACAGCGTAGTGGTTACCACGAAAGGACGTCCTTTCATCCGCAATATTTGTATGGCATTTGATGCCCGGTTGTGGAGAAAACTGCCCGAAAGCCAGTTGTTCAGCAAAGCCATATAACTTCATCGGGAAAAAAACGGGGAGCAAAGGATACTTAATCGTGTTTTTGCTCCCTTTTGTCTTTTTCCGGAGATGGGGGAGCAGGAGATAAAATGACCCGTAAAAGGAGGAAACGATATACCGCTGAAGAGAAAGAAAAAAATAGTCATCGGCTGTAACACTTGCCGGCAAAGGGTTTCAGCGGCAATAAAAAAAGTCTGACCGTTGGAACAATCAGACTTTCTTATTATGTGAATGGGTTAGTAAGTACAGGGAAACAAAATTCCCTACACAATATTAAAAATAATTTCATGACAAAAGAAAAAAATTGCAAAAAATTTTATTCACACTACTAAAATAATTGTGGATAACAGCAGTCTGAAACTTCCCGGTTATCATTATTACCCCCTCCATATTTTGTTTATTGCTTTCCCCGATTTACTACCTTTGTTGCACTTAACATTATTCAACAACACAGATCATATGAAGTTTGAAGCACCCGTTGCAGTAACGGAAATCGCTGCATTCATAGGCGCAGAGCTGGTAGGCAACAGCCAGCTGATGGCTACCGGCCTCAATGAAATACATAAGGTAACACCAGGGGATATATCTTTTGTAGACTTTGAAAAATATTACAACGCCAGTCTGCAATCTGCCGCGACCATCATTATCATCAACAAAAAAGTGGAATGCCCTGAAGGCAAGGCGTTGTTAGTACTGGAAGATCCTTTCAGTGCATATGTAAAACTGGTGAACCGCTTCCGCCCCTTTGAACCGGCAACCAAAGCGATCAGTGATTCCGCAGTGATCGGAGAAGGGACCATCATACAACCTAACGTATTCATTGGCAATCATGTGCGCATTGGCCGTAACTGTCTGATACATCCTAACGTAACTATTTATGACCATGCTGTTATTGGTGACAACGTGATCATTCATGCAGGTACCGTACTCGGTGCAGATGCATTTTACTTTAAGAAAAGAGCCGACAGAGAGGTGATATACGACAAGCTGGTAAGCTGTGGCCGGGTGATCATTGAAGACGATGTGGAGATAGGCGCCGGCTGTACCATCGACAAAGGCGTAAGCGGTGATACCATCATCGGCCGCGGCACGAAGCTGGACAACATGATCCATGTCGGCCACGGTACCGTAATCGGCAAAAACTGCCTCATTGCCGCCCAGGTTGGTATCGCAGGTAAAGCGCATATCGAAGATAACGTGATCCTCTGGGGACAAGTAGGCGTCAACAAAGACCTGACCATCGGCAAAGGTGCGGTGGTACTGGCTCAAAGCGGTGTGCCCAGCAGCCTCGAAGGCGGTAAAGTATACTTCGGTTATCCGGCAGAAGTAGCCAGCGAAAAAAGAAGAGAACTCGGCTGGGTAAAACGCATTCCTGAAATCTGGGACAAAGTAAAATCCCTTTAACCCATGACGGATGACGAATGACGATAGGGGTGGACCCCACCTGTAAGCGTCATTCGTCATCCGTCATCCGTAATTCGTAATTCGTAATTCATGAAAAAATTATTGTTTCCCTTTCTCTTTCTCCTCGCCTGCACTACTGCCAAACAACCCACTACCTCCACCCCGCAGAACAACCTGTACAGCCAGGCACAGGAATGGCCGGTGAAGGTGAACGATGGCTGGCTTTCTGCCAAAACCATTTCCTTCGGACTGTATACTACCTCCTCCCGTAAAAACGGCGTGGCCGAAACAATGGGCAGCTTCATCAAAGACCCTAAGACGCCTTTTAATTTCTATGTCAACGGCAATGATGAACACATCCTGGTACAAACCATGAACACCTCCCGGATCGCCTTCAGCAATCGCGATTTGCCGGCCGTTTTAAAAGACCTTGATGGCAGCGCGGCCCTTTCCTATACGCTGATCAACGGGACTAAAAATGAGCCGCTGAAACGCTGGGAAATGATATTAAAATCCCCGGGGTACCTGGAGCTGAACAATAACAAACAAGCCGGTATACTCCGGTGCGCAGACACCGATATCCGCATTACGGCACATAACCGTTTCGGCAAGGTCAACTCCTACGAAAAAGTGTGTTATGAATTTCAATACCGCGGACAGCCGGTAGCGGCAGTCATCCCCGGCGAAAAACCCCGTGTATGGGTCAGCAAAGACGCCCCTGCAGAAACAGCCAAAACACTGGCTGCTGCCATTGGCGCGTTGATGTTGAGATAAAATATCAGTTGCGGGATGCCAGGAAAGCGGCCGCAATTTCCCGGATGGTTTCTTCCAGTGGACGGAAGTTAAATGCCGGCAGGGCCGTCCGGATTTTCTGGTTGTCGTAGTACACCTTCAGTTGTGCCGTACGCGCCGTTTCTTTGGTCACTACCGGATGTTTGCCGGTCAGCATACCCTTTATTTTTTCAAGCCGCCACACCACTTCGGCCATCCATGGCTTAGCTGCTATATGGGGTGGCTTTTTGCCCAATGCATGGGCCATAGTGGTAAACAATTGGCGGTATCCCCAGTTGTCGGCAGACAGGATGAAACGTTCCCCGCTCACGGAGCTGTCCATCAGCAGCATCATCGCTCTTACCACGTCCTGCACATCTACAAAACCGTTGACGCCTTCGGTATAATAAGGGAATTCTTTCCAGGCATTCTTGAGCAGGGTGCCGGAGCCTTCGTCCCAGAAGCCGGCGCCCAATATGATAGAAGGATTTACGATCACGGCATCGAGGCCTTCCGCGATGCCTCTCCACACTTCCATTTCACCCTGAAATTTACTGATACTGTAACGGGAGTTATTAGGGCTGTCTTCCCATTCGCAATCTTCATCAATGGCCGCCTGTTCCCTCGACCTGCCAATGGCAGCAACTGAGCTTACATACACCAGCTTTTGCACACCGGCATCGAGTGCTAAATTCACTACGTTGGCGGTACCTTCTACATTGATCTTCATGAGATTGGCGGCATTGCCGGGCTGAAACGACACCACAGCGGCACAGTGATACACCTGGCTAATGCCCTGCATGGCATCTTCCAGTGTACATACATCCAGGATATCGCCCTGTACCCATTCAATCTTTTCGGAAAGGTCCTGCAACCGGGGAGAAGGGGCTTTGCGGTAAAGGGCTCTCACAGGTTTACCTGCCGCGACCAATGACCGAATCAAATAACTGCCTAAAAAACCTGTTCCGCCGGTGACTAAAATCATGAAGACTAATTCGTTTACTGATAGAGGCCCAAAATTAACTAATGATTTCCGTGATTTGAGCGATTCACCGGATTTATAACTGTTAAAGTTTATTGCTCGTAGCGATAGAAGCCAAGACCTGTTTTACGGCCCAGCCTACCGTCCTGCACCCGTTGTTCCTGTAGCGCATTAGGCTTGAAGCGGGGCGCCTGTTGAAAGGCGTCGTACAGCGACCGGGTGACGGCCAGGTTGATATCATTACCGATGAGGTCCATCAGGGCAAAAGGTCCCATCCGGAAGCCGGCGTTTTCCAGCAGCTGATCAATGGTGCTGAAATCAGCCACCTGTTGTTCGGCCAGCAACATAGCTTCCAGATAGTAATGCCGCGCCACACGGTTCACAATAAAACCTGGGGCGTCTTTTGCGTTTACCGGCACTTTTCCCATGGACTTTGCCAGCTCATAAACACGGCTGGTCGTTTCAGGTGATGTTTGTTCACCGCTCACGACCTCCACCAGTTTCATCAGATGGGCAGGATTAAAGAAATGCATGCCGGCTACCCGCTGAGGATGGGGAAGCGTGGCCGCCAGAGCAGAAACAGACAGGGAAGAGGTATTGGAAGCAAAAATGGTGTCTTCCCGGTTGATGGGCGCCAGTTGGTTGAACAGGGCTGTTTTAGCAGCCATGTCCTCTATAATGGCTTCAATGATCACATCTGCCACACAGCGATGTATGTCGCTGGTAAAAGTAAGCCTTTCCAGGGCCGCATCCTTTTCCTCCGCCTTAAGGCGGCCTTTTTCCACCGCTGTGGAGAGGCTTTTGGTGATCTGTGCCTGCGCTCTTTCCAGCCCTTCAGGGCGGATATCAAACAGGACCGTCTTGTAACCACTGGAAGCCGCTACCTGGGCTATACCGGCTCCCATGGTGCCAGCGCCGCATACAGCAATAGAGTGTATCATCTTGATGTGGGAATTTTTTGATTTACGATTTTTTGATTTGAAGGCGGCCTGACTACCTAAAATCAACAATAAATCATTTGTCGGGGGCTGTTTTTGACTTACGATTTTTTGATGCAGGCTGCCTCGGCCGCCTACACCAAAAAATCGCTAAATATCTATACCGTTCCTTCAAATTGCTCCAGGAAGCGGGTATCGTTTTCAGAAAACAGGCGCAGGTCTTTGATCTGGTATTTCAGCATGGTGATACGTTCGATACCCATACCGAAAGCGAAACCGGTGTATTTCTCCGGATCAATGCCGCAATTGGCCAGTACTTTGGGGTGTACCATGCCACAACCGAGGATTTCCACCCAGCCGGTATGTTTGCATACGGAACATCCGGTGCCGCCACATATAAAGCAGGAGATGTCCATCTCAGCACTGGGCTCTGTGAACGGGAAGTAGGAGGGACGGAAGCGAATACCGGTATTTTCACCAAAGAACTCCTTCACGAAGTGATAAAGGGTCTGTTTAAGATCGGCAAAAGAAACGTTCTCGTCGATGTACAGCCCTTCTACCTGATGGAAGAAGCAGTGCGCACGGGCGGAAATGGTTTCGTTGCGGTATACCCTTCCCGGGCTGATGATACGGATAGGCAGTTTGCCTTCTTCCATCACCCTTACCTGGGCGGAGGAAGTCTGGGTACGCAGCAGCCAGTCAGGATTTTTGCTGATAAAGAAAGTGTCCTGCATATCACGTGCAGGGTGGTTTTCCGGGAGATTCAGCGCGGTGAAGTTATGCCAGTCATCTTCAATTTCCGGGCCTTCTGCAATGGTGAAGCCCAGCCGTTCGAAGATGCGGATGATTTTGTTCCGCACCAGGCTGATAGGATGACGGGTGCCCAGGCGGTGAGGGGCCTCTGGCAGGGTATAGTCTACATCCTGATGGTTGTCGCCGGCAGCTTCCTTCAGCGCTGTAAACTCTTCATAGCGGGCTTCCGCCAGCTGCTTAAATTCGTTCAGGATCTGTCCAAATTCTTTCTTGCGATCGTTGGGGACCTGTTTCATTTCTCCGAAGAGGGCCTTCACAAGGCCTTTGGTGCCCAGAAATTTTATCCGGTACTGCTCCAGATCGGCCGCATTGGCAGGCGTAAAAGCCGCTATTTCCTGTTTATAGGCTGCTATTTGCTGTACTAACTGTTCCATAAAGAACAAAGATAAGCGATAATGCTAAAATATCAGCTTATAACCAACCCCGCGGATATTAACGATCTGGACGCGGCTGTCGTCCTTCAGGTAACGCCTCAATTTGGTGATAAAAACGTCCATACTGCGGGCATTGAAGAAATTATCATCGCCCCAGAGGTCCATCAGCACGGCCTTACGCTCCATCACCTCATTTTTGTTGTCGTACAGCCGGCGCAGGATCTCCGCTTCCCGGTGGGAGAGGAACTCGGTAACATTGTTACGGGCAAGGGTCTGCTTGGCATAGTTGAAGATATACTGGCCAATCACCACAGATCCCTCTTCCATCTCTTTTACGGCCGGATGGTCGCTGAACCGCTTCAGCAACGCTTTGATACGTACGATCAGCTCATCCATGCTGAACGGCTTCTTGAGATAGTCGTTGCCTCCCAATTCAAATCCCTTGACCACGTCCGCCGTCTGGGATTTGGCCGTCAGGAAGATGATCGGCGTAAATTTATCCTGCTTCCTGATCTCTGCTGTGACCGTAAAGCCGTCCATATTCGGCATCATGATGTCCAATACCACTACATCGGGCCGCTCCTGCTGATACAGCCGCAGGCCCTCCTTACCATCTTCGGCATACAACATCTCAAATCCACGGGTTTCCAGACTGTCTTTCACAATCTGGCCCAGCTGCCATTCGTCTTCGATTAATAATACTTTTGCCATATCTTTTTTTTGATCCCAGGGCTGAAGCCCTGGGCTACGTTGTGTGTTTATTGGGAACAGTGCCGTATAAAAGCCTTTCAATAACGAAACATCAGTACCGAAACGGCTTCACGCGTTGTCACCTTTATTGGGTACAGTTCATTCGGCCAACATTAAAGCCATCAATAAAAAAATCAATAGCAAAGGCTTAATCTAATCGCAGCCCAGGGCTTCAGCCCTGGGACAAGGGAATGTTAATCGTAAATTCTGTTCCCTTGTCAGGTTCACTATGCACCCGGATAGTGCCGCCATGCATTTCCACGATCTTTTTTACGTAGCTCAGCCCCAGTCCAAACCCTTTCACGTTATGCAGATCGCCTGTAGGCACCCGGAAGAACTTGTCAAAAATGTTCTCCTGGTAAGCCCGTGGAATACCAATGCCGTTATCCCTCACCTTGATCTTCAGCATGCCGTGTTCCTCGCTGCAGCTGATATACAACTGTACCTGCTCACCGGAGTATTTGATGGCGTTGTCCACCAGGTTATTAATGGCATTGGACAGATGGGTTTTATCTACATAAACAGTGGGGCGGGTCAACTTGTTGTCATACCGCACCTGTAGCATCTTGGCGGCTTTCAGCTGATGGTTCGTCAGGATGTTGTCGATCACTTCGTTCAGGTCTGTTTCCTCTCTGAACAGCTCAAAGTCTTCTTTTTCTTCCGCAGCGATATGCAGCACTTTCTCGACGAGGTCAGACAACCGTTGCAGTTCATTCTTGGATATATCCAGGTAGGTCTGTGTCTTACGCTGGTCATTCAAAGCGTTGAAGTTCTGCAGGGCCTCTACCGCAGCAGACACTGTAGCGATTGGTGTTTTCAGTTCATGGGTCATGTTATTGATAAAGTCGTTCTTCACCTCTGACAGTTTTTTCTGTTTGAGGATGGTCCGGAGCATATATACAAAACACAACACGGTCAGCACCAGCAGTGCGACGGAGCTTATCAGCGTCCAGAGCATTTTCTGCAGGATAAACTGTAGCGGGGATTCAAAGCTGGCCTGTACGAAGAGGTTGCTGGCAGGGTTGAATGGTATCTTCGATGTTTGTCGCGGTTCTCTTTTCCGGATACTGTCGCGGAAGCTTTCCCTTTCAAAGCCACTGTAGCTCATATGGAAAGTATCCAGTTTGTACGGGGTGGCTATCTGGCGGTTATGAAGTTCAGCGCGGAAGATGGAGTCCAGTTTTTTGAGATTGGCGCTGTCGTTATGGTTATTGGCGATCAGGAATTCGGAGATCTGGCGGGCGAGCGTGTCTACATAAATGCGGGTGGTAACATCCCCTTTGATGCTGTCTGGCGGGGGCGGAGGACCTGGTAGTCTGGCGCCGCGATGCCATCCGTGCTGGTCTCTCCGTATGATCACCATCCGGGCGCTGTCTTTGGACCTGTTATAATAACGATAGCTGCGCATGTCCGGGAACTGCCGGTGCACGTCGGAGAACTGTTTGTTAAATACCGCTGTCCGCAAGGCGTCATTGATTTCCTTGCTAAACTGTTCCTGCCGGATGCGATAGGAATTGTACACCCAATAGCCCTGGAAAAGAAAGATTCCCAGAATACAGCTGCACATGAGGATAAGGATGTTTCGGATTCTTTGCCGCATCAATCATATTTATATCGTTACAAAACTATCCATTCCGGCGCTAAAGGGGCGAAATCCTTAACAATAATTAACAGTAGATAAGCCTATTTAACGCTGGCAGATGATCTTTAACAGTAAATAACAGTAAATAAAGGTTTTTAACGCAAAAAGAGACGGGGAAGGAGGATTTTTGTTGATAAAATCAGCAACCATGAAAGGTATATCCCGGATCATTATGAGCGCAGCCCTGGTGCTGCCCTTTACACAGCCGCTGCTGGCGCAGCAGTCAGGCACTATTGTTTACGAGGTGACTGCTAAAACAGACCCCGAGCGGATGCGTGGGTTCCAGCGCGGTGGCGGCGACGGTGATGAAGCTCCCCAAATCCCTGATGTAATCACTTTTAAACAAACCCTTACTTTCAATAACGGTCATGCCAAACTGGCCACTGAAAGGCCCGATTTTGGCAACGGTGGCGGCGGCCGCGGTGGCTGGGGCGGCAGAGCCCGCAGAGACACCGCCAATGCACAGGCGCCCGGACAAGGGCAGGGGCCGGGGCAACGCAGAATGGGCCCGGGCATGGGCATGATGGGCCGTGGCAATACCCAATACTTTGACCTCGCCAATAAGAAGATACTTCACGTTTTCAGCACCTTCGGCGATGACCGCAAAACGTACTATGCCGAAGAAGATTTTATCGTGGCCGCCGATGCCAAAGCCAGCGACAAAACAAAGAAAATAGCAGGTTATACCTGTAAGAAAGCTACTATCAAGTTAAAAGACGATACCTACACCGTATGGTACACCACCGAACTGCCATTCAGCTTCTCGCCAATCAACGGGCTGCTGCCGGAAGCCAACGCCGTGGTACTGGTGGCCGAAGGCGGCAGACGTGCCTATAACGCCACCAGCGTAAACCTCCAGGCCGTAACAGACACCGATCTCGCCGTACCCGCCGGTGCTGAAAAAATCAGCCAGGAACAAATGCGGGATATCAGACAACAGGAGATGGAGAAATTACGTAAGCGGCAACCCCAAATGTAAAAATTCACCCTATCTTACCTTTTCGCGCGAAACTCCATTATGAAGAAAATTATACAGCTCTTGCTGGTACTGGGTTTGGGAGTAATATGCTCCCAGGCCCAGGCGCAGCAAGGAAAGATTAAAGGGCAGCTGACTGACCAAAGTACCAAAGAAGCTATGCCTGCAGCAACTGTCGTATTACTGCATGCCAAAGATTCTACGGTGGCCAGCACTGCCATCACAGACAACAAGGGGAATTTTGAGATCACCAATATCGCCAACGGCGACTACCGGCTGTATATCAGCTTCCTGGGATACAAGGCCATCAACAAACCCGTCAAAATCACGGACGAAACGCCATCACTCACACTGGGCACACTGGGCATGGAGCTGAAAGGCGTTAACCTCAACGCGGTGGAAATAAAAGACGAAAAGCCGCCGATCGTTGTCAAAAAAGATACGCTCGAATTTAATGCTGATGCCTTCAAAACCCGCGATAATGCCGTGGTGGAAGACCTGCTCAAAAAACTGCCGGGAGTGACCGTGGATAAAGACGGGGCCATTACCGCACAAGGCGAAACCGTCACTAAAGTATATGTGGACGGCAAACCCTTCTTCGGCACCGACCCCAAGATGGCCACTAAAAATCTCCCCGCAAACATCATCGACAAAGTACAGATCATCGATAAAAAATCCGATCAGGCCGAATTCACTAAGATCGATGACGGGCAAACAGAAAAAGCGATCAACATCACCATCAAAAAAGATAAAAAGAAAGGCCTGTTTGGCCGTGCTTCCGCAGGTTATGGTACAGACGACCGGTTTTCAACGGCGTTTAACCTTAACCGTTTCCGTGACAACCAGCAAATGAGCCTGGTCGGCGGCGGCAACAACATTAACAGTACCGGCTATACGATCCGTGACCAGATGAGCTTCAGTCCTGCCGGAGGCGGTGGTGGCGGAGGCCGTGGAAGAGGGGGCCGTGGCGGTGGCGGAGGAGGAGGCATGATCATCTCCCAGGGCGGCGGCGGTGGCGGCAGCAACAGCAATCCCGGCATCACCCGCAACTGGAACGCAGGCCTCAACTTCAGCGAAGACTTCAATAAAAAAGTGCAGTTCAGCGGCAGCTACTTCTTTAACGATACCAAAAACAACCTGACGCAACAAACGTCCCGGCAGACTTTTGCCGGTAACAGCACCACCTTTTACAATGAAAACTCTTCTTCGCAGACAGATAACAGCAACAACCGCCTCGATGCCCGCGTGGAATACCAGATAGATTCCCTGCACTCCATCGTGTTTTCTCCTTCCTATTCCCTCACCAATGGAAACAGCTTCAGCTCCCGTGACTATCAGACGCTGAACAATAATAAGGATACCGTCAACAAAGGCACCACCACCAACGATGGACATGGCAATAATCAAAATATCGGCGGATCGCTCCTGTTCAGAAAACGGTTTAAAACTCCGGGCCGCACACTTAGCCTCAACCTGTCGTACAACAATAGCATTAATGACCAGCAGAACTTCAATAAGTCCAGCGTGTATTATTTTGCCAACGACAGCCTCTCTACGTTTAACCAGAGCAACCAGATCAACACTATCAGTAAAAATGCCGGCGCCAACCTTACCTATACAGAGCCCCTGGGCCGCGATAAATACCTTGAGGCCAACTACGGCATCACCAACTACAAAAGCGATAGTAAAAAATATACTTACGACTACAACGAAAGCAAAGGCGTGTATGATCAGCTCAACGACTCGCTGAGTAACGCTTTCACCAACAATACCATAAATCAGCAGGCCGGCCTTGCGTTCCGTACGTCTAAACTGAAATATGATTACTCTATCGGATTAAATGTATTGTTCAATAATCTTGACAACACCACCTATTCTTTCCGTACCAAAAGAGACAGCCTGATACATCAGAGTACCGTTAACTTTGCGCCTAACGCCACTTTTAACTACACGTTCGCCAAGAGCAAACGGTTACGCATAAACTACAATGGTAACACGACACAGCCAACCGTACAACAGCTGCAACCCGTACCAGACAACAGTAATGCGCTGTATGTACAGGAAGGTAATCCCAACCTGAAACCTTCTTACAACAATACCGTGCGTATTAGCTACAACCAGTTCAATAATACCACGTTCCGGGGCATGTTCACTTCTTTGAGAGGATCATTTGGCTCTAACAAGATTATCAACTCCACCAGGCTGGACACTGCTACCGGAAAGACTTTCAGCAAACCGGTAAACGTAAACGGCTACTATAGTGTCTCCGGTATGTTGCATAACTCTATCCCGCTGTCAAAAACACCGGGACAGAACCTGAATACCGGTACCTCCATCGGGTACAGCCGTGATGTGAACATTACCCAGGGCGTCATGAACTATAAAAACACCCTGCAGCTGTCACAGTCCGTGAATGTGAGCTACATGTACAAGGAGCTGTTTGACGCGTCGATGGGAGCCAGTGTGAATTATAACGCCACCTCCTATACGTTGCCGTCCACGCCCAATACGCAGTACTTTGACTATAACATCAACGCAGATGTGAACTTCAATCTGCCACTGGGTTTCATGATCGGTTCAGATGTGACCTGCGCGCTTAGCAGAGGCCGTACTGCCGGTTATAACCTTACCTCCACCATGTGGAACGCCAACGTGTCTAAGTATGTATTTGCTAAGAAACAGGGCATGATCAGGATACAGGGCTTCGACCTGCTAAGGCAGTATGTAAGCGTTTCCCGTGATGTAAGTGATAACTATATTGAAGACGTTCGTTCCAATGTGCTGCAACAATACTTTATGATCAGCTTTACCTATTTCCTGAATAAGTTTGGCGGTAATAACAAAGGAAACAATAACGGGGAGAGAGGTATGCGGATGATGATGGGGCCCCGTGGCGGACAAGGAGGCTTCAGAAATAACCAGTTCTAAATTTTTTGATTTTCGATTTTTTGATTTGGTATTAAAATAAATAGCCTCAATATCCAAATCAAAAAATCGAAAATCTGAAGATCACTTCATGGCGACGGTCCTTCTGCCCGCCCATATGCGTTTTACAACCCACGCCATGGTGAATGTGGGAATAAAGTCTGTTCCGGGGAACAGCTCTTCCAGAAAGTTAAAGGCACTACCAAAAGTACCTATGGGGCCGCCAAACATGCGGTAAAAGATAATTGCTGAAATCGGGGCCCAGATCAGGTCACTGACATCGCCTAAAACCGGAACAGCGTAACTGGCACAGCCAATCAGGTCCATCAGAATACAGAGCCATAAACTTGGGGTATACTTTTTTTCCATTTTCAACCTCCGCTTTTCAATACATAAACAAAATGCTTACCAAAATAGCTTGTTAATATAAAGGTAAGATTTTCAGGGCGTTTATATTGAAAAAGCAGTCTGACATCCTGTCGGGGCCGCTCCTGCCGCGGAGTTGCAGCAAGTGTTGCAAATACGCTTATTTTCATTTAAATTGATGCCACTTAAAGCACACTGAAATTATGCACGAGGAAAATTCCCGCCGCGACATGATCAAAAAAGTAGCGACTATGGCACTGGCATCTACCGCATTATCTTCCCTTTCAGAAAGGGTGGCGGCCCACGACAAAGCCGTTGGTGAACCTTTGAAAGGCAAAATCAACCACTCTGTATGTGCGTGGTGTTATGATATTCCGCTGGCCGACCTTTGCGTGGCAGCCAAAAAAATCGGTATCCCGTCGATTGACCTGGTAGACCCGAAGGATTTTGCCATCCTGAAAAAACATGACATGATCTCCGCCATGGTGGCCAGCAACGGTCCGGAGTGGGGCATCACCCGCGGGTTTAACAACCCGGCCCATCACGATAAACTGGAAACCTATTTCCGGCATTATATCGATGAAACGGCCAAAGCAGGCTTCTCCAATCTCATCTGTTTCTCCGGCAACCGTAACGGCCTTAGCGATGAACAGGGAATCGAAAACTGCACCAAAGGGCTGCAACGCATTATCGGTTATGCAGAAAAGAAAAAAGTAACCCTCGTGATGGAACTGCTGAACAGCAAGGTAGACCACCATGATTATCAATGCGATCATACCGCCTGGGGTGTAGCGCTCTGCAAATCAGTGGGTTCTGAGAACTTCAAACTGCTGTATGATATCTACCACATGCAGATCATGGAAGGTGATGTGATCCGCAACATCCGTGATCATCATCAGTACATTGCCCACTATCATACCGGCGGCGTTCCCGGACGCCACGAAATCGATGAAACACAGGAACTGTATTATCCTGCCATCATGAAAGCCATCTATGAAACAGGCTTTAAAGGACATGTGGCGCAGGAGTTCATCCCTTCCCGCCCGGATAAACTGGCCTCCCTGAACAATGCTGTTCATATCTGCGATATCGCATAATATTTTGTAATTCAGCCATTTGGCTATTTTTTGTTTGATAGGGTACCTACAAATACTTCAAATAAAAAATAGCCAAATGTCCAAATCACAAAATGTTGTCCTACTTTTGCGCCCAATTAGTCCACCAAACAAGTAGGGTATTAATGAAACAATACTACAAAAAGCCACTGGCCTGGCTATTGCGCGAGTCCGGAGAGGAGGGAAGCCAGGGCCTGAAACGTACATTGAGCGGTTTTCAGCTGGTCATGCTGGGCCTTGGTGTCATTATCGGCGCCGGTCTCTTTTCCCTGACAGGCCTGGCAGCAGGTAATAACGCCGGTCCGGCGGTCACGCTCTCCTTTGTGGTAGCTGCCATCGGCTGTGCTTTTGCAGGCTTGTGTTATGCAGAATTTGCCGCCATGATCCCTATTGCAGGCAGCGCCTATACGTATGCCTATACCACTATGGGAGAGCTGTTTGCCTGGATCATCGGCTGGGACCTCGTACTGGAATTCTCTGTGGGCGCGGCTACCGTGTCTATCAGCTGGTCCAACTACCTGGTGGAGTTTCTCTCCGGCTACGGTATTTATCTTCCGCCACGGCTGGTCCATTCTCCGTTTGAAACAATAACACTCCCGGGCGGAGAGGTGGTACACGGACTGTTTAACCTTCCTGCTGCGCTGGTAGTAATCCTGATGTCCTACATCCTCATGCGCGGCACCAAAGGCTCCGCCATCTGGAATGCGGTGGTAGTGTCCCTGAAAGTAGGCGTTGTATTGGTTTTTATTGCCCTTGGATGGAAATATATACAACCGTCCAACCTGGTGCCCTATATCCCCAAAAACACGGGTGAATTAGGCCATTTTGGATGGTCCGGTATCCTGCGGGGAGCAGGCGTGGTCTTCTTTGTTTTCCTGGGTTTTGATATCGTCAGCACGGCAGCACAGGAAACAAAAAACCCGAAACGCAACATGCCTATCGGTATCCTCGGTTCACTCGCCATCTGTACGGTATTGTTCATCCTGTTCTCACATGTCATGACCGGCCTCGCGCCATATACCGAATTTAAGAACAGTGGCGCCCCGGTGGCCATCGCTATCTCCCATACGCCTTTTAAATGGCTGGGGCAACTGGTGGTGCTGGCTATCATCATCGGTTATACGTCCGTGATCATGGTAGATCTTTGGGGGCAGTCACGCGTGTTTTACGCGATGTCAAAAGACGGACTGTTACCTAAAATTTTCTCAGACATACATCCCCGTTTCCGCACACCGTGGAAGTCCAATATCCTGTTTTGTGCATTTATCAGCTTATTTGCCGCGCTGGTGCCCATCAAGGTGGTAGGGGAAATGACCAGCATCGGTACGCTGCTGGCATTCGTGATCGTATGCGCCGGCGTATGGATACTGCGTTACACCATGCCGGACGCTCCTCGGCCGTTCAAAACGCCATGGGTGCCTTTTGTGCCTATCATGGGTATCCTCACCTGCGTGGGCATGATGATATTCCTGCCGCTGGACACCTGGTTAAGGCTTATTATCTGGATGGCAATAGGAATGGTGATTTATTACTTCTATGGCAGGAAACACAGCAAGGTAAGGCGGGAGCTGAATGCCGGTCAATAATGTTTCCAGTCCTGCCGTAACACACCCATCACTACCATGTCCACAAACTGGCCATGCAGCTTGGCGTTGTGCCGCAGAATACCTTCGCGGGTGAATCCCAGCTTAATGGGGATTTGCCCGCTTCGTTCGTTCTGTAAAACAAATTTTATTTCAATCTTATTCAGCCGTAATTTTTTGAACGCATAGGAGATCAGCGCGCGACAGGCTGCGGTAGCGATACCTTTGCCCTGAAATGCCTCTCCGACCCAATAACCGATCTCCGCTTTCTGTACCTGGTGGTCCCATCCGTGCAGGTCCATCACACCGCATAAATGATGCTGATACCAGATTCCCAGCGCTATCGCTTCCTGTTCTTCCGCTTTACGCTGCATCATCTGAATAAACCGGGCACTGTGCTCTTCATGGGTATTGTAGTCCACCCACGGCAGGAACTTGCGCAGGCTCTTCCTGGAGGCATCCAGCTGTTTATATACCAGTGGGGCGTCCTGCATGGTGAGTTGCCGCAGGTGTATATCTTGATTGACAGGTATATCTAACATAACCGGAATTAAAGTGGGGGATAAACCTACGAATAAAATTATGAATTGCGAATTTATTGATTATGAACTATTCATAAAACAAAAAAGGCAGATCAATATTGATCTGCCGTTCACCTATCACACTTAAAATTGTCATTATCCAAAATCGTTAGTTGTTGGCCAACAGGTTTCTCTTCGTCATGTCCTTCACTACCTGCTGTGCATATAATACCGCCATTCTTGCTGTGGAAGGCGGGTCAAAAGATTGTGATTGTACAGAGTACAGTAACTGACCGCTTTTCAGGTCGTACAGATTACCTTCCCACTGATACCTGGTACTATAGGTGACATAACCCGGTGAATAATAGGTATTGTACCAACGGGAGTAGTAAGGCCAGAAGCCCCAATAACCATAAGGAGCATAGGCATAACCCGGAGTATAACTTCTTTGTCTTCCCTTATCCACCATCACAATGGTCAGGACCTGGTTTACATCACTTCCCTGCAGCTTTCTGATAGCTTGTTTTTCACCCATTTTGATAAACTCGTCGGGACCGAATTCCTGTAAGGAAGAAACAGCGTTATACCCTTTACGTTTCAGTTCCGATGCGGTGAAATTTTCCATCTGGCTTCTCAGGGCACGGTCCTTTTGAGGAACCAGCGCCATCACCATTATTTTCTGATCTTTTTGTAACTGTTGCGCGTTGTTGGCTCGCCAGGAAGAAGTAACTTTCGTACTGCACGCAGCCAAAGCCATTATCACTAATCCTGACAATATTAAACCCAGCTTTTTCATGGTTCCCTCCTTGTTTTTGTGTTATACCTGTTAGACGTGGCAAGAAGGAAAATGTAACAGGCACTAGATAGTTTTAACATTCCTATAACGGTGATGGCTATGAGCACTGTTAACTAGCCAGATTTCGGGGAAGATTAAAACAGATTAAGAATAAGACTAAAAAAAATGACCAAAAAGGAGGTCCTTTCTGGTCATTCAACTCTTGGCCTCAAGGGCCCTCATATCGTAGCCCAGGGCTTCAGCCCTGGGATCCCTGATTAATAGTTAATTATCTGTTCTTCGATTGCAGCAGGCAACTCACGGAATTCGTACAGCTGGGTACGCAGCTGCGGCTCGAAACCGGCTTCACGGATAGCATCCTGCATGGTGCGGTAGGTGAAGCGGTGAGGGGCACCGGCAGCGCTTACCACGTTTTCTTCAATCATAATAGACCCGAAATCGTTGGCTCCTGCGTGCAGGCACAGTTGCGCCACCTGTTTGCCGACAGTAAGCCAGGAAGCCTGGATATTCTTGATATTTGGCAGCATGATACGGCTCATGGCGATCATGCGGATATATTCTTCGGCGGTGGTCATATTGTGAACGCCGCGGATCTTCGCCAGCAGCGTGTCCACATCCTGGAACGTCCAGGGGATGAAAGCGGTGAAACCATAGTGCCCTTCCGGCTTCTCGCTTTGTACCTGACGGATGTCCACCAGGTGTTCGAAGCGCTCCATTACTGTTTCCACGTGGCCAAACATCATGGTCGCGGAAGATGCGATGTTCAGTTTATGTGCAGCCCTCATAACGTCCAGCCATTCCTGTGCGCCACATTTGCCTTTGGAGATGAGCCTGCGTACACGGTCGTTGAGAATTTCAGCACCAGCGCCCGGAAGGCTGTCCATGCCAGCTTCTTTTAATGCGCGCAGCACTTCAATATGCGTGCTCTTTTCCAGTTTGGTGATATGCGCTACTTCCGGGGGCCCCAGCGTATGCAGACGGAGAGTAGGGTACAGCTTTTTCAGCTCCCTGAACAGGTTGGTATAGAAGCTCAGTCCCAGTTCCGGGTGATGCCCGCCCTGCAGCAGGAGCTGGTCCCCACCGTATTTCAGGGTCTCGTCTATCTTGCGTTTATATTCCTCAATATCGGTAATATAGGCTTCGGCGTGACCGGGAATGCGGTAAAAGTTGCAAAACTTACAGTTGGCCGTGCACACGTTGGTCGTGTTCACATTTCTGTCTATCTGCCAGGTCACCTTTCCATGCGGCACCTGTTGCTTACGTAACTCGTTGGCAATGTGCATCAGTTCTGCCAGCGGTGCATTTTCAAACAAGTACACCCCTTCTTCTGCTGTCAGAAATTCAAACTGCTGTGCCTTTTGATATAAATCCTGAAGTACCATATGCTATTTTCTATTCACTGAATAACCCGACAAAGGTAGTATATCGCACAATAACAGCGGGTAATAAAAATATTTTATATGTAGCGGTATATACATTAAATTTAGGAAAATGATCCCCTTGCATCATCTGTATGCCTAAACCAAATCTGTTACTCGCCTTGCTGCTCGCTTTGGCAGCACTAACCGGTCTTTATCAACCAGTATCTGCCGGAAATGCCATCCTGGAGAACGATACCACACAGCAATCTGTGTTGATCACCCGTTTTAAATTCAAGCAATATTATGGCGGCGTGGTTGTCATTTCAGCCACACTGGATAATATCCCGGACACCCTGCAGTTTATCCTGGACACGGGCAGCGCCGGCATCTCTCTCGACACCGCTACCTGTGTCCGGCTGGGCATCAAACTCACGCCGACAGACAAAGTGGTAAAAGGGCTGGGAGCCGCCAAAACCGTGTCTTTCGCGATGGACCACACCCTGAAGCTGCCAGGACTTACCATTGACAGCCTCGATTTCCACGTCAATGATTATGAGCTGATCAGCCAGGTATATGGTATTCAGGTAGATGGTATCATCGGGTACAGTTTCCTGACCCGCTATATTGTAACGGTGGATTACGATACGGAGGAAATTATCGTCAACAGCAAAGGCCGTTATACCTACCCCCGGGGAGGACAGCTGCTGCGCCCGTCACTCACGCAGATACCGTTGATCACAGCGCCGCTGCGCCATGAACGTAAAACAGTCACTAACCGTTATTATTTTGATACCGGCGCCGGTATGTGCCTGTTGTTGTCTTCCCAGTTCGTCAACGACAGCGCGCTGATCACCCATCACCGGAAAAGCAGGAAAATCATACAAACAGAGGCCCAGGGCCTGGGAGGCAAAATGCAGATGTCGCTTACCACCGTCCAGGAGTTCCGCGTCGGCAATTTTTCTTTTCGTAACGTGCCTACCTATATCTTCGATGACAGGACCAACATCACGGCTTATCCTTTCCTCGGCGGCATGATCGGCAACGACCTGCTGCGGCGGTTTAATATCACGCTTAATTACGGCAGGAAAGAAATCTACCTGATGCCCAACACCCACTTCAAAGATATGTTCGACTACTCCTATACCGGCCTTATTATCTATCTGATAGACGGCCGGGTGGAAGTGACTGACATCATCAAAGGCTCTCCGGCCGAAAAAGCCGGTATCCGCAAAGGAGATATCATTATGGCCATCAATAACAACCTGGGGGCCAACCTGCAGATATTCCGCGAAATGCTCAAAAACGTAGGCACCAAGGCCACACTGTTGATCGCGAGAGATAGCGAGCTGTTAATTAAAAAGTTGCCAATAAAAAGTATTCTTTAACGTTATTTGCAGCATGTGGCGTACTCTGGTGATAGTAATATGCTGGTGCTGTAATTTATTCCTGCCTGCCTTCGCACAACGAAAAAATGCTGCCCCCGCAGCGGCAGACAACAGCAAACCTGTGGCTGTAATTCCTTTCCGCATGATCGACAAACATGTGGTAATACCGGTGGTGCTCTCCGGCGGTACCGATACCCTGCAGTTTGTTTTTGACAGTGGGGCGGAAGTAACGGTGCTGCATAAACGTGTTTCTGAAAAAATGCGCATCAACAGCGGGCATCAGGCTTTTATGAGCGGTATCAACAATGCCATGGTAAGGACCAATGTGGTAACTCTCAACGCTTTGTACCTGAAGGGGTTACGAATTCCTTACGTGGAAGCCTATCTCGAAAATCTTGATAACCTCGGAGACAGTATCGACGGAGTGATCGGTGTGGCCCTGCTGAAACTGTATATCGTGAAAATCGATTACCGGCAACAACAACTGGTACTGTACCGTAACGGTAAAACGCCCATCGGCAATACCGGGAGACTGCTCCATTTTCAGCTCAACTATTCCACACCGGTAATAGATGCCGCTATCACCATGCCGGACGGCCGTTATCTTCCGGGCCATTACCACATCACCACCGGTGGCGACTATGGCATCCTGTTCAACTGGCCCTATGTGGATGCCAATCGTATCAACAGTCTACCTACGCTGAACACAGACAGGGTGCAGGATATGGTCAGAGTGTTGTACTATATCAACAGCAACATCCCGTCATTGCAGCTCGGTGGAAAAACAATGGCCAATGTGCCTGTCAGCTACTGCAAAGACATCAATGACGTGGGCGTGTTCACTGAGATTGCCGGCTCTATTGGTTATGATATCTGGAAACAATTCACCATCACGATAAACTACGAAAAGAAGGAAGTATACCTGGAATGACCGCTGACATGGTATTACAGGCTGTACACGTCCCTCAAAATCCATCCTGACAATGGAAAACCCAAACCCTAATTTTAATTCCTAATACGTAATTAGTCCTTTTACCCTATTTTTACTTCTATACGAATATTACATTATGATTCATTATAATAAATTTACATTAGCTAATGGGTTGCGGGTTGTGGTACATGAAGACCATACTACGCCCATGGCTGTATTAAACGTACTGTACGACGTAGGCGCCAGGGACGAGAACCCGGAACAGACCGGTTTTGCCCACTTGTTTGAACACCTGATGTTTGGCGGCTCTGTCAACATTCCCGAGTATGATGAGCCCCTGCAGATGGCAGGAGGAGAGAACAACGCCTATACGACCAGCGATCTTACCAATTACTACATACAGCTGCCGGCAGAAAACATTGAAACTGCTTTCTGGCTGGAAAGTGACCGGATGCTTTCACTGGCCTTCAGTGAAAAAAGCCTCGATGTACAACGCAAAGTAGTATCAGAAGAGTTTAAGGAACACTACATCAACAAACCCTATGGCGATGTATGGCACAAAATGAGGGAGCTGGCCTACACCACCCACCCTTACCGCTGGATGACCATCGGGAAAGAACTGTCACACATAGAAAATGCCAGGCTGGAAGATGTAAAAGCCTTCTTCTTTAAGTTTTACCGGCCTGTCAATGCCATCCTTTCCGTGGCGGGCAACATTACAACGGAACAGGTGAAAACACTGGCAGAGAAATGGTTTGGCGATATCCCTTCCGGAGAAAAATACCATCGTAACCTGCCCGTTGAACCGCCGCAGACAGCTGCGCATAAACTGGAAGTAAAAGCCAATGTGCCGCTGGACGCGCTGTACAAATGTTATCATATGTACCCCCGTTCAGACAAACGTTACTATGCTGCTGATCTCGTCTCCGATATCCTCGGTGGCGGCAGCTCTTCCCGTTTGCACCAGGTGCTGGTAAAAGAGAAAAAGCTCTTCAGTAATATCGACTGTTACCATTTTGGCAGCCTCGACGCAGGCCTGCTTACCATCGAAGGCAAACTGGTGAAAGGCGTGAAAATGAAAGATGCCGAAAAAGCTATCCAGACAGAACTGGAAAAACTACAGGCGGAAGTGATTGCCGACCGCGAACTGCAAAAGGTGAAAAACCGTGTGGAGAGCCTGCTGGCATTTGAAGACATGAGCCTGCTCAATCGCGCCAACAACCTGGCCTTTTATGAGCTGCTCGGTGATGCCGGTTTGATGAATAAAGAGTTTGAAAACTATGAAGTGGTGACAGCAGAAGATATTCACCGGGAAGCCAAACTGCTTTTCGATGAAAAAAATGCCAATACCATTTACTATTACGCCGAAAATCAGGGATAAACCACATCTCAGTCACACGGTATAAATGAGACTATATGAACAGAACAATTCCTCCTCCCATTAAAGACGCTGTGGAGTTTGATATAAAGCTGAAGCCCTACGAGAAATTCACGTTGGACAATGGTATTCCCGTTTATGCGATTAAATCGGAAGAACAGGAAACCCTGCAGCTGGAACTGGTGTTCCCCGCCGGTTCATGGTATGAAAGCGAAAGCCTGGAAGCCCTGGCTACCAACTTCCTCATGAAAAACGGGACCAGCAAACGCACCGCCCTCGAAATCAACGAGGCCATCGATTATCATGGCGCCTACCTTAACCGGAATGCATATCATGAAAATGCCACCTTCACGCTGCACTGCCTGTCCAAACATACGGAAGTGCTGCTGCCGGTGTTGCAGGACGTTATCCTCGATCCTGTTTTTCCGGAAGAAGAATTACAGCTCTACAAACAAAACCAGAAACAGAAGCTGGCCGTCAATCTCCAGAAATGTGATTTTGTGGCCAACCGCTTTATCGATAAATACCTGTTTGGTGAATTCCATCCTTACGGCCGCGTGAGCAGCATGATGGCCTATGATGCATTACAGGCAGAAACGCTGCGTGCTTTCTATCAGAAGCATTATACGTACAACAACTGCCGCATTTTTGTAGCGGGCAATATGCCTGGCAACATGCTGGCACTGTTGAATCAATACTTCGGCAGCACCCGCTGGAACGGCGAGTCCAGCCTGCTCAGGCCGGAACTGCCGGTACAACCGGCAGAGGAAAAGAAATTCCGCATTTTCAATGATGAAAATGGCGTGCAGGGCGCTATCCGTATTGGTCGTCCTTTTCCGAACCGCTATCATCCGGACTTCCCTAAAATGCTGGTGCTCAACACCATCCTGGGCGGCTACTTTGGCTCCAGGCTGATGAGCAATATCCGGGAAGAAAAAGGGTATACGTATGGCATCTATTCCCAGCTGTACAACTTCCGGCAGGTGAGCGCGCTCAACATCCAGACCGAAGCCGGCAGGGATGTGTGCGAAGCCACCATCGAAGAAGTGTACAATGAGCTGCGCAGGCTGCAGAACGAGCCGGTGCCACAGGAAGAACTGGACCTTGTGCGCAACTACATGATCGGCTCTATCCTCGGCGACCTGGACGGCGCCTTCCAGCTGATACAACGCTGGAAAAACCTGATCCTCAACGATCTGGACGAAAACTATTTCTACAACAATATTCAGACGATCAAGAATATCACTGCAGAAGAATTACAGCAACTCGCCAAACAATATCTCACCCCCGGCGATTTCTATGAACTGGTGGTAATTTGACGTGATAATCATGCAAGACGAACAACATTACCTGGCAGCCAATAAAGCACTCTGGAATAAGCGTACAGCCGTACACGTTACTTCTTCTTTTTATGATGTGCCGGCTTTTCTGGAGGGACGCAGCTCACTCAATAGTATTGAGCTGGCGTTGCTGGGCGATGTCCGGGGAAAGCGCATCCTGCACCTGCAATGCCATTTCGGGCAGGACACGCTTTCCCTGGCGCGCATGGGCGCCGATGTGACCGGCGTGGACCTCTCTGACGCGGCCATTGCCCAGGCCAATACCCTGACCGCGCAACTGGGCCTTCAGGACCAGGCAAAATTTATCTGCTGCGATGTGTACAGCCTCCCTGCACAGTTGCAGGACAGCTTCGATATCGTGTTCACTTCTTACGGCACCATCGGCTGGCTGCCCGACATGGACAAATGGGCCGGGGTAGTGCAGCATTTTCTGAAACCGGGCGGAGTCTTTGTCATGGCCGAATTCCATCCGGTGGTATGGATGTTCGATGAACAGTTTACCCGCGTGCAGTACGATTATTTCAATACGGAAACGATTGTGGAAAACAACAATGACACCTATACAGACGCGGAAGACAACGCAGATGTAAAAGGTGTTGCCTATTCCTGGAACCATCCGCTGGGCGAAGTCTTCAGCTCCTTGCTGGCACAGGGCTTACAGCTACAGGTATTTCAGGAGTTTGACTATTCGCCGTACAATTGTTTTCAGAACACCACCGGTGAAAACGGACATTTTCAGATCAAAGGCATGGAAGGAAAGCTACCCATGGTATATGCATTCAAATTCCTTAAACCTTAACATATGAAATCAATTGTCATTACCCTGTTGATCGTGGCTGGCAGCCTCACCGGGATGGCCCAGTCCCAATCGGACATGAACAAACAGGCAGGGCAGGAGTACAAAGAGGCCGATAAGAAACTGAATACTGTATACCAGGAGATCCTGAAGAAATACGCGGCCAATAAGACGTTCATCTCCAATTTCAAGGAAGCGCAAAGACTTTGGGTACAACTGCGTGATGCCCAGCTGAAAGCAATGTACCCCGAACCTGCCAAAACCTATGGCAGCATGTTCCCGGTATGTAAATCCAATTATCTCACCGAGCTGACCAACCAGCGTACAGATGCTATCCGGGTGTGGCTTAATGGCCTGCCTCCGGGCGAAACCTGCACCGGCTCTGTTGGCGCTACTGAATAGCGCCAATCGGCTATGGAGACGGAGGTCATTCCCGATCCTTAATATTTATATAATATAAATTACATATTATTTTTTGTATATTTGGCGTAACCACAGCGCCTATGAGACTCCCTATCCTGATCCTGGCAGTATTCCTGTGTGGTAATGCCTATTCCCAGTCCCGCCAGGCGGCACTGGACACACTGGAAAACCGTTATCAACGCTGCCTTTCTACCAGCAACAGCTACGGCTGCGCACTCGTATATTACAAGCAGCTCGACAGCCTCCTGCACAGCACATTACAGCGCCTTTACAGCCAGATTGAGCCCAACAGGCTACATACCCTTCAGATAGAACAAGGTGCCTGGGAAGAGAAGAAAGATGCGTATTTCCGTAAGATAGACGAGCGGGTGGAGAAGATGCATAAAAGCACCATGGATGGACTGGACGATGACATGATCTCTACAGACAACAAAGCCGCTTATGTGAAAGAGCGTGTCACCGCTCTTCTGGATTTAGATATTTAGTTATTTGGGTATTTGATCATTTAGGAAACCTCTTTAATGGTCAAATACCCAAATGAAAAAATATCACAATCTCTCCTGGTGACGCAGCCAGCGTTCCGGCATTTCATTATTGCTGGCCAGCAGGTAGTCGTTATACGCACAGGGCACAAACTCCTGGTCGGGGAGTTGCATCCACCAGCGGCCGGTACGTTTGCTTTTCAGGAAAACGGTTTCTATATCGGAGAAGGCTATATGAAATTCCCAGAAGGCGTCGCGGTCGTCCAGCAGTGCCTCTTTATTTTTGACGGAGCGGCCGTCCATAAAATACCACATCATCTGAGCGATCTGGCGGGCTGTCAGCTGTTCCTTGTCTTTTTCCGGCCGGTAGCCATAAATACCGAAAGACGACAGACGGCTGCTCATACCTGCATAACGGGCAAGGGAACAGGCTTCCTCGCCGCTGAACCCGTTAGGGGAGAGGTTATTGGCCGGCGCATCTGTATGCCGGATGATATTGATATCGAGACTGAATAAATCAGAGTGGCGCAGCACCGGTTCCGCTTCTTCCATATTCTCACGGATACGGCCTAAACGAAAACAATCAAAACGCAGTTTGTCCAGCGTCTCTAACATGCGCGGATGTACGAAATAACTCTGGAAGCCCAGATGGTTATAGTGACGGAGATAATTGGGCTGTTCAGTGAGGATGTCCATCAGGTACCTTTCGCTGCGGAGGGAGGACTCTTCCTGCAGGTCGATCAGGGCATCGGCCACAGTGGCCTCGATGATCAGCTGATGGGCCGCATATGCTTTGTACTGGGGATAGGTAAGATCATGAGAGCCGCCCAGGATGAGCACCGTTTTATTAGCCTGCACCAGTTCACCCACCACTGTTTTCATAGCAGCATATGCATCGGCAAGAAAAGCGCCGGAACGCAGGTTGCCCACGTCCGCCACTTTGATATCACGGTGCCAGTTGTAGAGTTTAAAAAACTCCCGCCGGATGGCATCAGGACCACTGGTACCCGTTTTCCCGCTGGCGCTGCCCCTTTCTTCGCCCACTCCCAGCAATACAATATCAGCAGCATCCAGGTCCGGATGATGCTCTTCCTCATAAACATCTGCTACACCTCCGATCTGGAAAGCGTCATACTCCTGATCATCGTTCAGAAAAGCTTTGGAAACAGGCTGCAAAAAATCCTGCAGGTGCGAAAAATCTGCCATCACTTAGTTGGGTTTGTTTGACGGCAAACGTACAACAAGAATTTAAAAAAAATACATCCATGAAGCAGATAAGCAGCGGGTAATGCTACTGTACCGAAAATGCTAATGTACGACTGTTAGTTGCGGTGAATGATGAACTCAAAAGGCTTGTGAGCTTTACGTGAAATTGCCTTCTCCAGCACCGATCTTTTGCTGGTAATTCTGCTTTTGTTGCAATCTACTACTTCCATTACTGCGCACAGATAATCCATGGTTTCAATTAAAGACAACATCTCACTGATTTGCCTTACAGCAGACTGTATCTGCTGCTCTGTGTACCTATCTTCATGTAGCAGGATCAATAAATCTCTATCTACCGGTTTCATGAAAAAAATTTTGACTGTTTCCCCGAATAATTGTTTGGCCAGGTTTTCATGGGATAATCCAAAAAAAGATAAGGTAAAAATCGTTTTAATGTTGTGCCAGATGTGCCTTTTAGTGCATTCGTTTTTTGTTCATAGTGGGACAACCGCAATCATTCTTCTTAAACACTTTGCAACCTGTCATCGTTAAACTTCCACAAAGAAAAAAGATCACCATCCATTTAAGCCTTTTCATAATGCTATTTAATATACTTCCGGTTAAATATAAATCCTTCCCAAATTAGTTTACCTTTTCTTAACAATCACCCTTTGTAATTTAAGCTAAATTCGCAAAAAAATTCAATTTATTTGTCCACAATCCAGCCTCCCGTAAAAATTTTAACAGTGCCTCTGGACTGGGGCCTGGGACACGCCACCCGCGACATTCCGCTCATCTATGAAATGCTAAACGCAGGCGCTCAGGTTTTTATTGCTGCCGAAGGCAAACATGCCGCACTGCTGAAACAGGAATTCCCGGAAATCACCATTTTACCGCTGCCGGGATACCGCATCCAGTACGCGCAAAAAGGTAAGTTCTTCGGAATGAAGATCATACAACAGATTCCCAAAATATACAAGGCGGTGAAATATGAGCAGCGGTGGCTCAAAAAGATCGTAAAAGAATACCAGATCAACGCCGTTATCTCTGATAACCGCTTCGGACTATACCAAAAAGACATTCCCACCGTATTCATCACCCATCAGCTCCTGATCAAAACACCCTTTGGTGGCTGGATAGAGCGTACATTACAGAAAATCAACTATAACTTCATCCGTAAATACAGCGCCTGCTGGATTCCGGACTTCGCCGGCGACAATAACCTCTCCGGAGAACTGGCCCATCCGGCAAAACTCCCGCCCAACACCACGTACATAGGCTGTCTCAGCCGTTTTGAACCACAACCGGACGTTCAAAGGAAATACGATCTCCTGGTGCTTATTTCAGGGCCGGAACCCCAGCGCACCAACCTGGAAAAGCTGGTGCTGGACCAGGTAAAGGACCTCTCCCTGAAAGCCCTGATCGTCAGCGGCAAACCGGGCACCCACTACCACGAAGAAGTAGCTCCCGGCGTAATACACGTTAACCATCTGGACGCCAAAGCGTTAAACGAAGCCATGCTTGCATCTGACATGGTGCTGAGCCGCTCCGGCTACACCACCCTGATGGACCTCGTCAAACTCAACAAAAAAGCGATCCTGGTACCTACGCCTGGCCAGTCCGAACAGGTATATCTCGGTGAATATCTCATGGAAAAGGGGTATTTCTATTCTGTCGCGCAGGAAAAATTCAACCTGAAAACAGCGCTGGAAGAGGTTTCCCGCTTCCCGTTCAAATCTTTCCAGCATGAGCAGGACATGTCGCTTTACAAAGATGTGGTCAAACAGTTTGTCCAAAAACTTCAACAACCGTAAAGAAGCCAAACGGGAAAAAAGAAACATCCGCATTTTTCCCGTTCAACTCCCATCTCAGCACATCCTCTTCGCCCATCAGGCGAACCAGGAATAATCATGTACTTCCCGGATGTTACATATTCTTCACTTCGGCCCCGATATAAATCCGGTCTCCGGCAATGCCTACCGGCCTTTTCAGGAAAGAATACTCTTCCAGTATCAGGTCGCGGTAATCTTTCTCCGTGAGGGTTTTCTCATGAAGCCCCATAGGCCTGTATTTCTGTGACCTGCGGCTGAAAAGGGCCTCATAGCTGCCAGACAGGGCATGCATCTCGTCCAGCTGCGCGGGCGTGATTTTTTCCGTTTTGATGTCCTGCAATTCAATTCCTCTTTCTTTGGCTTTTATTTCCTCCAGAATTTTTTTGCAGGTATTGCAGGTCGACAAATGATATATCTTATTCATATGCTACTATATTTCCGGTTTAAAAATACAATCTGAACGTATATTGTGGTACTATCTTAATTTTGTGCATTCAAATTAATTCTTGTAGGTTTAGTGATGCAAAAGAAATTATTTTTATTAGACGCTATGGCCTTGATTTACAGGGCTTACTACGCGTTAATCAGAAATCCCAGGCTTACCAGCACCGGTCGCAATACCAATGCCCAATTTGGTTTTACCACCACCTTGCTGGACCTTATCAATAAGGAAAAACCTACCCATCTGGCCGTTGCGTTTGACACGCATGCGCCTACCGAACGCCATACCACTTTCACCGACTATAAAGCCAATCGTGAAGATGCTCCGGAAGACCTGCTGGACGCGCTCCCGGATATTAAACGGATCATTGAGGGATTTAATATCCCGGTAGTGGAACTGGACGGTTATGAAGCTGACGACGTGATCGGCACACTCGCCTGGCAGGCCGCTGACGCAGGCTATACCGTATACATGGTAACGCCCGATAAAGACTATGGCCAGCTGGTGAAAGAAAACGTATTCATCTACAAACCGCCATACATGGGCAGCAAGGAAGAAATTCTGGGCCCTAAAGAGGTATGTGAAAAATGGCAGATCAAAGACGTACACCAGGTAATAGATATCCTCGGCCTGATGGGCGATGCAGTGGACAATATCCCCGGTATCGCCGGCGTAGGTGAAAAAACAGCCATGAAACTGCTGGCCCAGTATGAAACACTGGAAAACGTACTGGCCAATGCAGACGCCATCGGCGGCAAGATGGGAGAGAAGATCAAAGCAGGCCACGAAAATGCCCTGTTGTCCAAAGAACTCGCCACTATCATCACCAACGTGCCGGTGACTTTCCACGAAGAAGATTTTTCCCTGACAGGCATCCATAAAGAAAAACTCACCGAGATCTTTACCGAACTGGAATTTAAAACCCTCGGTAAACGAGTGCTGGGAGATAGTTTTACCATGGCCGGCGGCACACCCGAACCTGCTAAAGGCAAAGTGGTACAAACCGATCTTTTCGGACAAGCCGTGGAAACGGCCGTGGCGGAAGAACCTGCCGAAGCTGCCGCCTTCCTCGCGCCCGACAAAAATATTCACAATACGCCGCACAACTATGTGCTGATAGATACGCCGGAAAAACGGGCAGCCCTGCTGGCGGACCTTTTGCAACAAAAAGAGATCGCCTTCGATACCGAAACAACCGGTACCGACGCCAATGAAGCCGATATCGTGGGCATGAGCTTCGCCTATAAAAATGCCGAAGCCTACTACATTCCCCTGCCGGCCGATTACGACGCAGCACGTGCCATCCTGCACGAGTTCAAATCCCTCTTTGAACACCCGTCTATCACGCTGGTAGGACAGAACATCAAATACGACATGCTGGTGCTGAAATGGTACGGACTGGAAGTAACGACACCGCTGTTCGACACTATGCTGGCCCATTACCTTATTGAGCCGGAAGGCCGCAGGAGCATGGACGCGCTGAGCGCCCAATACCTACAATACGAACCGGTGGCCATCGAAACCCTGATCGGCAAAAAAGGAAAAGGGCAAGGCAATATGCGGGACGTGGAAGTGGAAAAAATCAAGGAATATGCCGCAGAAGACGCCGACATCACCCTGCAGCTGAAACATACCTTCCAGCCCATGCTGCCGGAAAAAGCAGTGGAGAAAGTATTTTACGACGTGGAAAACCCACTGGTGAAAGTACTGACCGATATGGAGTTTGAAGGCGTGCGTATTGACACCATGGCATTGGCCGATTACTCCCGTGAGCTGGAAACAGAAATAAAACGCGCAGAAGAAAGCGTATATGAACAAGCCGGCGTACGGTTCAAACTGGCTTCCCCCAAACAATTGGGCGAAGTGCTGTTTGAAAAACTACAGCTGGACCCCAAAGCGAAAAAGACCAGAACAGGTCAATATGCCACCGGTGAAGACGTGCTGCAGAAGCTGGCCAACAAACACAAGATCGTGGACGACATCCTGATTTTCCGCGAGCTGAGCAAGTTGAAATCAACTTACGTAGATGCGTTGCCGTTAATGATCAACAAACGGACCAACCGCGTGCATACCTCCTATAATCAGGCTGTAGCAGTAACCGGCCGTTTGAGCTCCAATAACCCCAACCTCCAGAATATCCCTATCCGGACAGACAGGGGGCGGGAAGTGAGAAAGGCTTTTGTGCCCCGCAATGAAGAGTTTGTGCTGCTGTCTGCCGACTATTCACAGATAGAACTGCGCATCATCGCGGCCATTGCCCAGGATGAACAGATGATGGACGCCTTCCGTCAGAAAATAGATATCCACGCGGCCACAGCGGCTAAAGTGTACAATGTTCCGCTGGACGCCGTGACCGCAGATATGCGCCGGAACGCGAAAAGCGTGAACTTCGGTATCATCTACGGCGTGAGCGCCTTCGGTTTGTCTGAAAACCTGGGCATCGCCAGAAGTGAAGCCAAAACACTGATCGATAACTATTTCGCGCAGTATACGTCCATCAAAAAATACATGGACGACCAGGTAAAATTTGCGCAGACTAACGGCTACGTACAAACGAAACTTGGACGTAAAAGATGGCTGAAAGACATCAACTCTTCCAATGCGGTAGTACGTGGTTATGCGGAAAGGAACGCGATCAATATGCCTATCCAGGGCACGGCCGCAGATATGATCAAACTGGCCATGATCGCGATACACAAGGCCTTTAAGGAAAGGAACCTGAAATCCAGGATGATCCTGCAGGTGCATGACGAATTGGTTTTTGACGCCCATCGCTCTGAATTAGACATTATTAAACCCCTGATATTGGATTGTATGCGTAATGCACTGCCATTGGACGTTCCCGTTGAAGCTGAAATGGGAATCGGTGAAAACTGGCTGCAGGCGCACTAATTTAATTTGCACATTTTTTCATTTTGATATTTAACTATTGCATGCGGAAGAAGCTGTTTACCCCCGGCATTCCCGATAGTTAAATATCAAAATGAAAAAATACCAAATGGTTGTATTTCCCAAAACAGTTTACTAGTTTCAAAACATGATCCAAACTCCTCGACTACAATTGTTGCCATGCACACTGCAGCATTTTGAGTCGCTATTACAGGGCAATGATACACTGGCCGAACTCCTCGGGATTGCGGTCCCGGAAGGGTGGACAGAATATCCCGAAATGGTGCTGGTAGCATATGATAAATTACGCAACGACCCTTCCATGCTGGGATGGTTTTTTTACCTCGTTATTCACCGGGAAGACAAACGCCTGATAGGCGCCGGCGGATTCAAAGGCAAACCCAATCACCAGGGGCTCGTTGAAATGGGCTATGAAATCACTGCAGATTACCGTGAGCAGGGCCTCGGCTCTGAAATGGCGCAGGCGCTCGTACGCTTCGCTTTCGGGCACTCCTACGTACAAAAAGTAATCGCCCATACAGAAGAAGAATATAACGCCTCTGTTAAAATATTACAAAAATCCGGAATGCGATTCGTGGGCGCTGTCAAAAACAGGGAGAACGAAGATCTCTGGGAATGGGAGATCACGAGAGAACAATATCTGGAACAACAAAAAACTGTACAAAAACCGTAGCACAGCTCCGTTCATCCATCTTTTTCAGGGAAGAATACCCCGATTCCCTTATTTTTGGCCCTTGTCTAAAACCTGTCTTAACAACATGAAGAAATGGATGATCAGCGCTGCCATGCTGTGCAGCACTGCTGTATTTGCGCAAACGAGCACTAATGTAGAAGGTAGTCGTTACCAGTTTTCCGTTATTAAAAATATGGACGCAGGAGATGTACAAAACCAGGGCCGCACCGGTACCTGCTGGTCTTTCTCCGGCCTGTCCTTTTTTGAATCTGAACTGCTCCGCGGCGGTAAGGCCAAAGGCCTCAACCTGAGCGAAATGTTCGTTGTCCGTAAAATGTACCCGCTGAAAGCTGCCAACTATGTAAGAATGCATGGTAAAGCTAATTTCGGCGAAGGCGGCGGCTTCCCTGATGATCTGCTGTGCCTGCGTGAATACGGCCTGGTACCCCAGTCCGTTTACGATGGCAACAAAGGCAAAATGTACAACCACGCTGAAATGGAAGGCCTGCTGGAAGGCATGGTGAAAACCATCGGTGAAGCCAATGGTACCGTTAACCCGAACTGGCAGAAAGCATTTGACGGCGTACTGAACGCCTATATGGGCGATGCACCGGAAAAATTCCAGTATAACGGTAAATCCTATACGCCGCAGTCCTTCGCTAAAGAACTGGGCCTCAACGCAGATGATTATGTCCTGATCTCTTCTTTCACCCACCATCCGTACAACAGCCAGTTTGTGCTGGAAGTACCGGACAACTGGAACTGGGAAAAAGTATACAACGTAACCCTGGAGGACTTTACCCGCATCGCGGAAACCGCTGTTACCAACGGTTATACCCTCGCATGGGCCGCTGACGTAAGCGAAAAAGGCTTCAACTTCAAAGAAGGCCTCGCCATCGTGCCAGACAAAGACTGGACTGATATGTCAGCCGAAGAAAAGAAAAACATGTTCCTCGAACCGATAAAGGAAAAAACCATTACCCCGGAAGTACGCCAGCTCGCCTTCGATAACTTCGAAACACAAGACGACCATGGCATGCACATCGTTGGTATCGTAAAAGACCAGAACGGTAATAAATACTTCCGCGTGAAAAACTCCTGGGGTACTGAAAACTTCGGTCAGGGCTATTTCTACGCCTCTATGCCGTACTTCGCTTATAAAACCACCAGCTTCATGGTGAATAAAAAAGCATTGCCGGCCGACATCGCGAAAAAATTAAAAATCTAATTTTACGGGCAACTAACACCCGCCGACAACATAAAAAAAGCCGCTTCTCCCGGGAGAATCGGCTTTTTTTATGTCCGGACAAATTACCTGTCCCGTCCTTATAAAATCGTTCCGATATAGGTCAAAATATCTCCCAAAATCATCTTTTAGGATCGACCCAACTTATTTGACTTAGTCAAATACAGATATTTGATTATGTCAAATATATATTTATAAAATATTGATTAATAATTTACAGATCAATGTTTCCCTTCCTGTTGCTGTGTCAACTGATAACTTCCCAGCCGCAATTTCACCGGAATGCCGGTCTGTTTCTGCCAGCTCCATTCTTTTTTACAGAAGAAACCAAAATGCTGGTCATAATACGCATGGCTGGCCATCATATATACGGGGTAAGCAGGAAGGGAAGACGGGGCACCGGACGACTTCCGGTTATTAAAATTAAAAGAGGTGAGGGGCAGACCAGGAGAGGTACCTGCTTTCGTAAAAGTGCCGAATGGCACATACCCCGCTGTTTTTGCTGTATCGGAAAAAAGACGATGAGGCAGCGGCGGTGTTTTTTCAGACACCACCTGGGCCCGTAGGGTTACAGGCCCTGTCATCAGACAGCCAATTATCCACCATTTCATCTTCATAAAATATGATCAGCTAATCGCTTCATAACTACCGATGCCTTCACGCACCAGTTCAGGCTCCGGACCGGTACAATCCACCACCGTGGAAAAGCCCATCCCGCCAGGGCCACCATCCACCACGATATCCACTACCTTACCGAACTTCTCATAGATGATCTCCGGGTCCGTATATTCTTCCACGTAATGGTCCACGGGCAGCGTGGTGCTCATCAGCGGATTATCCAGCTCATGTACGATCGTCCGGCAAATATTATTGTCCGGCACCCTGATACCCACAGTGTCTTTTTTTGTCTTTAACAACTTCGGCACCATCTTGCTGGCAGGCAGGATAAAAGTGTAGGGGCCAGGCAGCGCTTTCTTCAACATCCTGAATACCGGCGTGTCCACGCTTTTAGCATAGTCCGACAAATGGCTCAGGTCATAACAGATAAATGAAAACTGCGCCTTTTTGGGATCGATCTGTTTAATACGGGCAATACGTTCTATCGCCTTATGCTGGGTAATATCACAACCCAATCCGTAAACGGTATCCGTAGGATAGATAATAATCCCTCCATCCTTCAGACATTCGACGATCGTTTTTATATGACGGGGATTTGGATTGTCCGGGTGAACATTTAACAGCATAGTATCATAAATTAAGTGAAAGTAACAATGATGACAACATGCACAACAACCGTGCTGCTAGTGTAAAATTACCAAATAAAATCCTCACTGTAAGTTAATATGCAATTCGTAATTCATAATTCCACAATTACTTCCTATCTTTCAGCCCGATTTTTCCAAACCTACGCGGAATGAAGTTAAAAGGCATTGTCCCCAGAACGTGGAGGAGATTGAAGCGGATATTGCTGGTCCTGTTTGTCGCACAATTTGTATATATCATCCTGTTACGATGGGTCAATCCGCCTATCACCATCACTATGATCTCCAGCTGGTTCAGCCTCTGGGGCACCGATAAACACCTGCAAAAATCCTGGGTCAGCTACGATGAAATATCCCAACACGCCAAACTGGCCGTCATCGCCAGCGAAGACCAGTTGTTCCCCGACCATGACGGCTTCGACTATAAGTCGATCGAAAAGGCAATGAAACACAACGAAGCCAGCAAAAAAATAAGAGGTGCCAGTACTATCAGCCAACAGGTGGCTAAAAACGTCTTCCTCTGGCAGGGCCGGAGCTGGGTACGCAAGGGCCTGGAAGTATACTTCACTTTTATGATCGAAAAAATCTGGGGCAAACAGCGCATATTGGAAGTATACCTTAATGTGGCCCAGACCGGCGATGGAATCTTTGGCGTTGAAGCAGCCTCACAGGCATATTATCATAAAAACGCCGCCAGTCTGAACCGGGAAGAAGCCGCCATGATAGCGGCCTGCCTTCCTAATCCGGTAAAATATACGGTGAACCCGCCGGCCAGGATCACCGCCTGGAGACAGCGCAAAATCCTGGTACAAATGCGCAACCTCGCGCCCGATCCGGATATTATGGAACTCGTTTCCGGTGTGAAGAAAACGGAAACCGAGAAGAATACTACTCCGCCAGCAGGCGATTCACAGCCTCAATAGCCAGCGCTTCCCGCTGTTCATAACCACCCCGTATATCCGTCCAGGTTACACCGGACTGCATCACGATGTCCCTGTACACCTGGTAGAAATAATGACGCATCTCAGGGTCAGGATATTCGCGCTGGGGATCTTCTTCCCAGGGCAGGTCAATATAGGTAAGCAGATAATGATCGCACCGCTGGTTTGCAATAGCGCTCAGGATACGGGGATCGCAATCCTGGTATTTATGTTCGCTCCATACTTTGATCACATACAGATCGGTATCACATATAAACAGGTCTTTGGCTTTGGCCGCTGCTTTCTGTTCCATCATCATCTGTCCGTAGGAAATGTTCAGCAGATCTTCCTGTTCATAAGGCCGTCCCAGCTCCTCCAGATACTGCCGGGCATATTCCGGCGCCCAGGTGGTATTAAAATGCGCTGCCAGCGTGGCGCTGAGCGTGCTTTTGCCTGTAGACTCAGGCCCTATGACGACTACTTTTTTCATGAATGGGAAGTTTCCTGTTGCAGCACAGCCTTACGCCAGCTGAAATATCCGAAGATAGCAATGATAAACAAAAAGATGGTCAACAGTGCAGTCAGGTACAGGTGTTTGTAGAAGAGCAGTGGCACCGCCACAAAATTGGAGATGTTCAGCAATATCCAGTTTTCCACTTTCCGTTTGGCCAATAGCCACATGCCGCCACAGGCTGTGGCAGAAATAAAGGCGTCCATCACCGGTACATTGGAATCGGAGAAGTTGACCAGCAGCACATAAAAAACGGCCCATCCCGCCAGGGCGATGAAGATCGCCGTAGCCAGCTCCCGTGGGCTGCTACGGCTGATCTTCACTTCCGGTTTGGCCGGACCCTGACGGGCCCAGTATAACCATCCGTAAACACTCATTACCAGATAATAGGCGTTGAGCGTGGCGTCTGCATAAAGTTTAAAATGTTCTCTCGAAAGAAGGTAGGTATAGATGCCGGTGCTGATAATACCGGTGGGATATACCAGTATATTGTTTTTCTTCTGAAAGATGACCGACAATACAGCAAACAGTACTGCAATAGCTTCGAGCCATGTCATTCCATGCAAGCCGTTTTGCAGTCCCGTTATAAATTCATTCATACAACAAATGTAAGTATTGCAGTTGATGGATTATTTTTTCCGTGTACCCATTAACGTGCCTGACACATCCCAGAAGCTCTGGCTGGTACCGGCCGGGGCGCCCTGCGGGATAGCCACTTTAATGGTATGCTGTCCTGGTCCAAGGTCTGGCAGGGAAATAAATACCGGTGAAGTGAGCGTGCCGGGGCACCAGTTGGAGCGGCTCAGGTCTGAGGAAGACAATCCGTTGCCGAAGTTGCCGGATGCCGGGTTAGACAGGCGGTAAGTGCCACAGTCCGTACGCCAGGGAATAAAATGATACCCCCTTTTTCCGTCAACGAATATTTCATTCTGTTTAGGGTTGAACTCATCGCCGCCGCCCCAGCCACCATGGCCGGTAGTGATATAACGCAACTGGAGGTTATGCACTCCTTCAGGAATGTTGACGGTCACTGTCAGTGAATCTTTATCGAAAAGGGTAGGGTATTCCTGTCCGGCCATTTCCATCAGATTGGTCGTATTAAAAACAGGGTAGGTCCAATCCGGCTTGTTGCTGTTGTCATCTTCACCGTCGCCGGGATAGTATTTGAAGCGCAGGCTTACCTTATGGCCGCCTTTATCGTAGTTACCGATGTAAACGCCCAGCCACACTTCGCCCTGCAAGCGGTTTTGCAGTTCGGTGATATCCTGTTTGTACATCACGGAATCCGCCCAGTGATACCCTTTGATCTTCACCTGGTCATTGAAGTGGTGGACCCCAAAAGGAGTGAAGAAGCGCAGTATTTCCAGTGCCGGCAGATAGTTGTCTGTAGCCACCATGCCCTGGTATTGTTTGCCGTTTTTGCCGGTGAATGCCGGTAGTGCGGCAGCGCCTTTGCGAAGGCCGTCCAGGAAAGAACCGGCTTTATCTGTAGGGACCATAAACACGGAACCCGTGCGGTCATAGGCGTCACCGTTAGAATACTGTACCAGTTCAGCGAACATGGTTTCCCCTTTTTGGGGAGCAGGAAGTTTTACTTTTTTTAAGATGACGGTACCGCCGGCGTAGCGGTAAGTCACGCCAGTCTGGTCATCTGCGGGGTTTGCGATATTGTTGCCCCAGCTGATTTGTTCCTGGTCAAACACCGGCAGGGTAGTATAACGGCTTTCTATTACTTCGCGCATATAGGCCGCATCATCTACCTGCTGGCCCTGTTGGGCCGGCCATGCCAGTTCTGCCGTGGTAATTTTGCGGTATTCGATTTTTTTGGCGATCGTTTCACTGTTGCCATTGCGGACTACTTTGAGCACCAGTCCGAGTCCCGGGGCAACGGTCAGGTTAGGCGTGCCTTTGAGGGCGAGCTGATTAGTATACCATACTTCAATGGTGTTGGAGCGGATAAAGAGCCTGGCTTTCCGGCATACCAGTCCGAGGATGGTGTCTGTACCAGGCAGCAGCTCCGGCTGTACATATTCCGTGAAAGGTTTCTTTAGCGTATAGATGTTCCCGTTAGGAGTGCCAAGTACCTGGAGGGTGGCTTTTTCGCCCAGTTCCAGGTATTGTTGTTCTTTGGCTGCGGGGCCACCGGGAACGATATGTGCCCTGTTGTGGTCGATGAACAGTTGCAGGCCGTTGCCTACCTCTTTTCCGTTGCTGCGCATCCCGTAGGTAATAACGGCGGCGGCGCTGTCGGTGCTTTTTTTCTTCTGTGCCTGTACCGGCTGGGCTGCAATGGCCATGCCGGTCAACAAAACCAGTAATCCTTTCATTGTCGCTATATCTGTCTTAAAAAATAAAAAAGCACAGCCACTAAGACTGTGCTTCATTTAACACTATCATTCACTCAACTATGGCTTATTCAGCTTCTGCCACTACTTCCTTCACTTCCGGTATCATACGCTTCATCATGCCTTCGATGCCGGCTTTGAGCGTAATCATGGAAGAGGGGCAGCCTGAACAGGAACCCTGTAACATCAGTGTAACCGTACCGGCTTCGTAGTTTTTGAACTGAATGGCGCCGCCATCCATTTCTACCGCAGGTTTCACGTAGTTTTCCAACAGTTCCTTGATTCTTTTTACCACGTCGCTGTCATCTGCGCTAACGGCGTTGCTGGCGGTGTCTTTGGTCACTACCACTTCGTCTTCGTTGATAACAGGTCGGTTATCCTCCAGGTATTCCTTCAGGAAGGCTTTTACGGTGGGGATTATATCGTCCCAGTCTGTTTCACTGGTTTTGGTAAGCGTAATGAAATTGGCCATAATGAACACGCCCCTGATGAAAGGGAAGCTGAACAGTTCTATCGCCAATGGTGATGGTTTAGCGCTGGCCTCATCCGGAAAATCGATGCTCTTGCCTGGATACAACAGTTTGTTGGCCACAAACTTCATTGTTTCCGGGTTGGGCGTCATTTCCGTATATATGCTGATGATCGGATTTCCTGTTTTAATCATTTTATCCTAATTTACCTGACAAAGGTAGCACTTTCCGGGCAGAATTTTTGCCCGCAGAAAGGGAAACCTCATCGAATTTTACAATAACGTTATAAGCGGCAACAATATCCTTCCCCTAACGCCGTCCCCTAAATCAAATTAAAATTTAAGGTCATGTTATTGAAAGAACTTTCTCCCAAAATCCTGGCTGCGCTCAACCAACAGGTGGAAATGGAGGCAGCCTCCTCCCAGTATTACCTCGCTATGGCCTCTTGGGCCGAAGTACAGGGCTACAACGGCACCGCACAGTTCCTCTATCGCCATTCCGACGAAGAACGGACGCACATGCTGAAACTACTGAAATACATCAATGAGAGAGGCGCCCACGGCCTGGTGCCCGCACTGAAGCAGCCCGAGCACCAGTTCAAAAACATCCAGGCCGTTTTTGACCTCGTATTTAAACACGAGCTGGCAGTATCCAAAGAAATCAATAACCTGGTGGACCTCTGCCTGTTTGAAAAAGATTATGCCACGCACAATTTCATGCAATGGTATGTAACTGAACAGATTGAAGAGGAACGTATGGCCCGGCATATCCTTGATAAGCTGAAGCTCATCGGTGAAGACAAAGGCGGTCTTTACATCTTTGACCGTGATCTGGCGACGCTGGACACAGCCGACAAGTACTGATATTATTAAATTTTACATTTATTTTTTTCAGGCGGCTTAGTACTTTTGCAGCATATGCAGACAATCAAAACGCTGAAAGCACGCAAAAGGATCGCCCTGATTGCACACGACCACAAAAAGGCCGAACTGATAGAATGGGCGACCTACAACAAAACGGTACTGAGCCGCCATGAACTGTACGCTACCGGCACCACCGGCAAACTGATCGAGGAAGCACTGGACGTTTCCGTGAGAAAGTTGCTGAGCGGTCCGCTGGGCGGCGACCAGCAGATTGGTGCCCTCGTTGCGGAAGGCGCACTTGACGTGATCATCTTCTTCTGGGACCCCATGGAAGCCCTGCCTCATGATCCGGACATCAAAGCTCTGCTGCGGCTTGGCGTGGTATGGAACATCCCGGTGGCCTGTAACCGCGCTTCTGCCGACTTCCTGCTGACATCCCCGCTGATGCACCAGGACTATGAAGTAATCCTGCCTGACTATAGCCAGTACCTGAAACGGAAAGTGTAGTCCCACCTTTTAAATTCCCCGTTTTTATGCTCTGCAGCGATGCTGCGCCGGGAAATTTCCGTACTTTGATAGAAAGCTTCGGAATGAGACCGTTTTTTCCCATTTTATTAACCATCCTCACTATACACTTTCAGAGCCTGGCCCAAGACAGCAGCAAAGTATCACAGGACTCTACCGCCAACGCACAACTCATTGCTACCACCCGGCTGCTTCGGGAAAGCGACTCTCTGATCAAAGCAGATGCCGCTGCCAAAGCCTCACTGGAAGAGCAAATCCTCCAGCTGAGCAACAGCAGCAACCAACGGAAAAAAGAACTGGAACAACAACTCGCCAATATCGAACAAACCGACTCCCTGAAGAAAGCCCGGCAACGGGAACGCATACTCCAGATGAAAGCCATTTCCCAGGGGATACCCGTAGCGCCCTTCGGCGACACCCTGTTCCGTGTATATAATAAACTGGGCCCGTTCAAACCCAGCGACCGCGCCGCCAATATCTCCCGTAAACTGCAACTGATAGAGAAAGATCCGTTCTATTCACCGGACTCCATCATCGTAGTGCCCAACGAAAACAATATTGACGTAGCCTACAACGACCTGATCATCCAGACCATCACAGATGACGATGCGCTCTGGCTGGACCAGGACAAGGCACAGGTGGCCGCCGGATATGCGGCGATCATCCGCAAAGCCATCAGGGAACAAAAAGCACAGCACAGCGTTCAGTATATCCTGGTGCGCCTTGGCTGGCTGTTGCTGATACTGGTGGTGCTGGGCGTTATCATTTTCGGGATCAACCGCATGTTCAGAGCGCTTCGCAGAAGACTCGTCCGCGAAAAAGACCGGTACGTCAAAGGCGTGAAAGTAAAAAACTATGCCCTGCTGAATCAGCAGAAACAGCTCGGCATCATTTACAGCGCGCTCGGCATTGCACGCGTTGTGCTTATCCTGTTGGTCTTATACCTTACCCTGCCGCTGATTTTCGGCATCTTTCCATGGACCAGGGGTATCGCAGACAAGCTGACAGACTGGACCTTGTCGCCCGTCAAAGCAATCCTGTCGGGCGTTTTCCATTATCTGCCCAAACTGCTTACCATCCTGGTGATATATGTGGTAACGCGGCTGCTCGTTAAACTGGTCAACTATCTCGCCAGTGAAATAGCCTGCGGCAACCTGAAAATAAACGGCTTTTATACAGACTGGGCCTTGCCCACGGCCAGCGGCATCAAATTCCTGCTGTATGCGTTTATGTTCGTTGTCATCTTCCCTTATCTGCCCGGGTCCGATTCCAAGGTGTTCCAGGGCGTGTCCGTTTTCCTGGGCATCCTTTTCTCGCTGGGGTCATCGTCCGCCATTTCCAATGTAGTAGCGGGCTTCGTGATCACTTACATGCGCCCTTTTAAAATAGGGGACCGTATCCGGCTTGGAGAGATTACCGGCGACGTGATAGAAAAGAACCTGCTGGTGACCCGTTTACGCACCACCAAAAACGAAGAGATCACTGTGCCCAATGCCAGTATCCTCAACGGACATACTGTTAACTTCACCTCCTCCAGCAAGGACCTTGGACTGATCCTGCACACAACTGTCACTATTGGATATGACGTTCCATGGAAGCAGGTGCATGCGCTGCTTGTCCGCGCAGCCCTGGCCACAGATGGTATTCAAAAAGACCGTGAACCTTTTGTCTTGCAGACCGCGCTCAACGATTTTTCTGTTGCCTATGAAATCAATGCCTATACTGAGGAGTCTCACCGGATGAATGAAATCTATTCCCGGCTAAACCAGCAGATACAGGACCATTTCAATGAAGCCGGCGTAGAAATCATGTCGCCGCAATACCATGCGCACCGCGACGGGAACGCCTCTACCATTCCCCCTTCCTATATGCCGGGAAATTATGAGCCTCCTGCCTTTAAAGTAAAAGTGGACAATAAGCCATAAGAATCATCTAATTAAGCAAGCAAACAGGCTTCCTTTTTGCTATTTTCGCATCTTACGGTTTAAAGTAAGGCAGATGTTGAAGCAGTTATTAGCCGGTGTGGCCCTTTGTGCGGGCCTCACACAACAGGTATGGGCGCAGTTGCCGCCCAAAAGGGAAATGCGCGGGGTATGGATCGCTACAGTGGAAAATATTGACTGGCCTTCCAAACGCGGTTTACCAACAGAACAACAAAAACAGGAGTTTATAGATCTGCTCAATCAGATGCAGCGCAATGGCATGAATACAGTCGTAGCACAGGTACGTCCTGCAACTGACGCATTCTATGCCTCCCCGTACGAGCCCTGGTCCGAATACCTGACCGGCATCCAGGGACAGGCGCCCAATCCTTACTATGACCCGCTTCAATTCATGATTGAAGAAACACATAAACGGGGCATGGAATTCCACGCCTGGTTCAATCCCTACAGAGCTGTATTCAACGCAAGCCGCAGCAGCGTGGCCGCCAATCATATCACCCGCCTGAAACCGCAATGGTTCCTCACTTATGACAATAAAAAGTACTTCGACCCGGGTATTCCGGAAGTACGGAACTATGTGACCATGGTAGTACGGGACGTAGTGAAAAGATATGATATCGATGCGGTACACTTCGACGACTATTTTTATCCTTACCGGGTGCCTGGCAAAGAATTTCCGGACAATGTTTCCTACCGCCTGTACGGCAACGGGATGATGAAAGATGACTGGCGCAGGGCCAATGTGGACGCCATCATCGAAATGCTCAGTGTGGCCATCAAAGCAGAAAAGCCCTGGGTGAAATTCGGTATCAGTCCGTTTGGCGTGTGGCGCGATCGCAGCAGAGACCCCGAAGGATCTTACACACATGGCGGCATGACCAACTATGACGACCTGTACGCCGATATTTTAAAATGGCTGAAAAAAGGCTGGATAGATTACGCCGCACCACAGTTGTATTGGGAACGCGGCCATCGTCTGGCAGACTATGAAGTGCTGCTCAACTGGTGGAGCCAGCATGGCTATGGCCGGCAGATATATATCGGGCATGGCGTGTACCGCCTCGGCAGCAACCCCGCCTGGAAAAATCCGCGGGAACTGCCTATGCAGATTGAAGAATCCAGAACACTTAATACTATACAAGGCAGCATCTTCTACAGCGCCAAATCTTTCCGCGGCAACCCGTTGGGCATCGAAGACTCGCTGCGCAACCACTATTACAAATACCCGGCGCTGCGCCCCGTCATGGCATGGCTGCCTAATACCACGCCTGACCCGCCATACTTCATCGATGCCTTCGAAAGGCCCGGTGGACTGGAGATCCACTGGACAGATGACGATACCAGCGGCCGTACCAAACAATATGTGCTGTACCGTTTTGAAGCCAACGAGCCAATTAACGCTACCGACCCTACGAAAATTCTGGCCATACTGCCTCAATCATCTGACCCGGAATACAAAGACCAGACTTATGTAAAAGGCAAGACCTATACATACGTAGTCACCGCGCTGGACCGGCTTCAAAATGAGAGCCACCTCAGCGAGCCACTACGGATGGAAATCAAAAACGGTAAAACGACTTTTATCTTTGAACCCTGACAGATAGGGGACAGGCGCGTGTATTAAAAAATAAACGCGCCTGTTTCCATGTCGATAGCGGTGGCATCAGGACTTACCTTCAGGGCAGGAAATGCATCAGCGCTGACCATATGCCCGCTGCCGGATGCTATCATGGCGCCCAGTACGCCCCCCAGTACAGCACCCACAACTGCCGAGCGACTACGGTCACGGCTGTCTTTAAGATAACGGGAAAGCACATACCCATAGTTCAACCGCTCCAGCTGGACCAGCTTTCCATCCAGATAACGAAACACGTTGCCATCTTTCACAATAGCCCAGCAGGATCTGACCCGTCCTTTCCGGCCATCCGCCGTTGTGCCGATGATATCAACCCATTCATATTCGTATTCCCCTTTTTTGATTTCAAACTGTGTGAGGCCGGGAGCGTTTTTCCGGAATTCCTCAAAATTTTGATATACCCCGTCTTTCATTTGCGGCGCTGTTAAAGCCGGCATTTGTCTTCTTTGCAGGTGACGCTGAATAATATCGGTTTTAGTAAGCGACACATCAGATTTTTCCGGCGCTTTCTGCAGCAGTTCCATAAAAGCACTGGCAATAAACTGGTGATGTTTCTTTGTCAATCCTATCCCCCTGTTTAGTTTGGCTTCGTCCATGGCATACAGCCGTTTGTAAGTCTGTCCGTCTGTTGAACCATAGGCAGTGGCCTTCAGGCGGATAAACGCTTTTTCACCTACGCTGCCTGGTTGTTCCCCGATCCGCAGATCATCCACTATCCATAGTAGTTTGGTCCCCTCCGCCGTATACAGATGAGAAAATGCATTTTCAACGAATTCAGACAGGTAGGCTGTCATTTCTTTATCAGGGGAGGCGTGCATCCAGCGGGAGCCGAGTGATATGAAGCCGAGATATGCTGTATCCCAGGTGGCGTTGACCACTTCAATGCCACTGATTTTTTGCGGCAGTTTATCGGCCGTCAGTAGTTTTTCTTTTCCCAGTGTGATAATTCCTTTGCCCAGATCAATCTGCTGTTGGGATTTTGCCGGAGTTATCTCATCGGTGGGATATTGTGCCATAGCGGCCATTCCCCAGACGGTTAACACTGCCGAAAGCAGCAGCGCTTGTTTTGTTGACATTATATTATATATGAATGATAGATATAGGTCGCTGTTAATGATAATTCCCCGAAATTAATCAAAAGCAGCTATCATCACGCTTAATCATTTTAGTCCCCCTGGTTGACAATCCTCCTGCAACCTGCCGCCCGGAATCCAGGCCCCATCGCAGTCATTTTTCTATAAATTCTAACAATAAGGGACATAATTTTATTTTTTTCTAAATTTTTCGCTTCTATCAAAAATTTATATAAAAAATACAGCATTCCTTTAGTATCTTTAAACCGTTCCCGAATTATATCGTACACCACCCATCGACGAAAGTCAGAAGGGAGGAGTGTATCAAAGAAAAAAATCTAAACCAAATGGATGAAGTGAAGCAAACGCAAGGTTTATACCGTCCTGAATTCGAACATGATGCCTGCGGAACAGGTTTTACGGCCCATATTAAGGGGCGTAAATCCCACCATATTATCCGTGATGCCCTCACCATGCTGGAAAACATGGAACACCGCGGCGCCTGCGGCTGTGAGCAGAACACGGGCGATGGTGCAGGAATCCTGTTTCAGGTCCCTCATGAGTTTTTGTATGATGAATGCCTGCGGATAGGCATCAGCTTACCGGAGTTTGGCAAGTATGGCGTGGGCATGGTCTTTTTCCCGAAAGAGCCCCGCTGGCGCGAAGAGTGCCGGGAAATCCTGCAACGCAGCGCTGAGAAACTGGGCCTTGAAATCCTGGGATACCGTAAAGTACCGGTTCGCCCTGACGGCATCGGTGAATCGGCCCTGTCTGTAGAACCGGAAATTGAACAGGTATTTATCGCTTGTCCCTATCATATCAGCGACCCCGAAGTTTTTGAGCGCAAACTGTTCGTGCTCCGCAACTACGTGTCCAAAACCGTCCGTAATACTATTCCCAAAGAGAAAGCACTGTTTTACATTGCTTCCCTTTCTTATAAAACGATCGTTTATAAAGGCCAGCTGACCACCTACCAGGTGCGTCATTATTATACTGACCTGAGCGATGAGAAGATGGTATCCGCCTTCGCCCTCATCCACTCCCGTTTTGCAACCAATACTTTCCCCAGCTGGCGGTTGGCGCACCCTTACCGCTATATCGCCCATAATGGTGAAATCAATACGCTGAAAGGCAACCTCAACTGGCTCCGTGCCGGTGAGCGTGACTTTATGTCCAGGTATTTTACAGCGGAAGAGATGGACATGTTGCTGCCTATCGTAGAAGAAGGACAGTCGGATTCTGCCAGCCTCGACAATGTGATCGAGCTGCTGACCATGACCGGCCGGTCCCTCCCGCATGTAATGATGATGCTGATTCCCGAAGCATGGGACGGCAACGAAGACATGGCGGCAGAGAAAAAAGCGTTCTACGAATACCACGCTTCCCTCATGGAGCCGTGGGACGGTCCCGCTTCCATCTCCTTCACCGACGGTAAAATTATCGGCGCCACCCTGGACCGTAACGGATTACGTCCCAGCCGCTTCGTTGTTACCAAAGACGATCGTGTGATCATGGCATCCGAAGCCGGTGTATTGCCCATCGATCCTAAAAACGTAAAAGAAAAAGGACGCCTGCAGCCCGGAAAAATGTTCATCGTAGATATGGACCAGGGCCGCATCATTGGTGATGAAGAACTGAAACAACAGATCTGCTCCCAACAACCTTATGGCGAGTGGCTCAATAAATATAAAATCCGTCTGGAAGAACTGCCTGAGCCAAGGGTCACCTTCACCCATCTGGAGCATGACCAGATCTTCAAATACCAGCGGGCTTTCGGCTACAGCACTGAAGACCTGGAGCATATCATTTCCCCGATGGCCATCGACGGTAAAGAACCCGTTGGTTCCATGGGCACCGATACGCCGCTGGCAGCGCTCAGCAACCAGCCGCAGCATCTGGCCAACTATTTCAAACAGCTGTTTGCACAGGTAACCAATCCACCTATCGATCCTATCAGGGAAAGACTGGTGATGTCGCTCGCCACTTTTGTCGGTGGCAACGGCAACCTGCTGGATGAAGATCCGCTGCACTGCCACAGCCTGGCACTGCGCCATCCCATCCTCAACAACTACGAACTGGAAAAAATACGCAGCATCGATACCGGCCTGTTTCAGGCTAAAACACTGCATACCTACTTCAAGGCCGATGGTAAACCAGGCTCCCTTGAGAAAGGACTCGACCGCCTTTGCCGCTACGCTGTAGACGCCGTGGAAGACGGATTTGAAGTGATCATCCTCTCTGACCGCGCCATCGACTCCGAACATGCCGCTATCCCTTCACTGCTGGCCGCTTCTGCCGTACATCACCACCTGATCCGCAAAGGCAAACGCGGCTCTGTAGGACTGATCGTGGAAGCCGGCGATGTTTGGGAAGTACATCATTTCGCCTGCCTGCTGGGCTTCGGCGCCACCGCTGTAAACCCATACCTGGCCCTCAGCACCATCCGCGACCTGAAGCTGTCCAACAAACTGGACACCAGCCTGGACGTGGACAAACTGAAGAAAAACTATATCAAAGCCGTTTGTGACGGTCTGCTTAAGGTATTCTCCAAAATGGGCATCTCCACCCTGCAATCTTATCAGGGCGCTCAGATATTCGAGATACTGGGCATCAACCAGCAAGTGGTGGACAAATACTTCGCCGGCGCCGTGTCCCGCATTCAGGGCCTTGGCCTGGATGAAATTGCCCGTGAAACACTGGCAAAACACTGGATGGGCTATGGCCGTAAGGAAAAACCGGTGCAACGTCTTACCGAAGGCGGTGTGTACCAGTGGAAACGGAAAGGGGAATTCCATCTTTTCAATCCCACTACCATCCACCTGTTGCAGTATTCTACCCGTATGGGCGATTACAGCATCTTCAAGAAATACTCCAAAGCCGTTAACGACCAGAGCGAAAAAGCCTGCACCCTGCGTAGCCTCTTTTCGTTTAAACGTACCCGTGCTTCCATCTCTATCGATGAGGTGGAACCAGCATCCAGCATCTTCAAACGCTTTGCTACAGGTGCTATGAGCTTCGGTTCCATCTCTCATGAGGCGCATTCCACCCTCGCTATTGCCATGAACCGCATCGGTGCCAAAAGCAATACCGGCGAAGGGGGAGAAGATGAAATCCGCTACGAGCAACTGCCTAACGGCGACTCTATGCGTTCTGCCATCAAACAGGTAGCCAGCGCCCGTTTCGGCGTTACCAGCTATTACCTGACCAATGCCGACGAATTACAAATTAAAATGGCCCAGGGCGCTAAGCCCGGTGAAGGCGGACAGCTGCCCGGCCATAAAGTGGACGACTGGATCGCCAAGGTAAGACACTCCACCCCGGGTGTAGGTCTTATCTCTCCACCGCCACACCACGATATTTATTCCATCGAAGACCTGGCACAGCTCATTTATGATCTGAAAAACGCCAACCGCGCCGCCCGCATCAGCGTAAAACTGGTGTCTAAAGCAGGTGTTGGCACCATCGCCGCCGGTGTTGCCAAAGCACATGCCGATGTGGTACTGATTGCCGGTCACGATGGTGGTACAGGCGCTTCTCCAATAAGCTCCATCAAACATGCCGGTCTGCCCTGGGAACTGGGCCTCGCCGAATCCCACCAGACACTGGTGAAAAACAAGCTGCGCAGCAGGGTGGTACTGCAAACCGACGGCCAGCTGAAAACAGGCCGCGACATTGCCATCGCTACACTGCTCGGTGCGGAAGAATGGGGCGTGGCCACCGCAGCCCTCATCGTGGAAGGTTGTATTATGATGCGTAAATGCCATGTCAACACCTGCCCCGTAGGTGTGGCCACACAAGACCCGGACCTGCGCAAACGCTTCACCGGCGACCCTCAACATGTAGTGAACCTGTTCACCTTCCTCGTGGAAGAACTCCGTGAAATCATGGCCGACCTTGGCTTCCGTACCATCCAGGAAATGGTAGGCCAGGTAGACAACCTCCAGATGCGCGAAGGCATCAGCCACTGGAAAACACAGAAGCTGGACCTGTCACCCATCCTGTACAAAGAACCTGCTGCCCCTGAAACCGGCCTGTACAAACAGGAAGAACAGGACCACGGCATCGCTGAAGTACTCGACTGGCAGCTGCTCAAAGCAGCACAGCCTGCACTGGACAAAAAAACAAGGGTTTACCAACAGTATCCTGTTAAAAATACCGATCGTACTATCGGCACTATCCTCTCTAACGAAATATCCAAACGTTACAAGAGCGAAGGACTACCGGAAGATACCATCCACTTCAAATTCAACGGTTCCGCAGGTCAAAGCTTCGGCGCCTTCTCCACCAAAGGGCTTACCCTTGAACTAGAAGGTGAAGCCAATGACTACTTCGGTAAAGGTCTTTCCGGCTCCAAACTGATCCTCTATCCTCATGGAGAAGCAGGATTCAAAGCGGAAGAGAACATCATTGCAGGCAACGTCTGCTTCTATGGTGCCACCTCCGGTGAAGCCTATATCCGCGGTAAGGCCGGCGAACGCTTCTGCGTACGTAACTCCGGCGCCACCGTTGTGGCAGAAGGCGTGGGTGACCACGGCTGCGAATATATGACCGGTGGCCGCGCTGTCATCCTCGGTGAAACCGGCCGCAACTTCGGCGCAGGTATGAGTGGTGGTATCGCCTATGTATACGACGTAAAAGGCTCCTTTGCCAACCACTGCAACCGCGATATGATCGACCTCGATCCGCTGGACCAGGACGATGTTGCTACCCTGCAGGACCTGATCACTAAACATCACGCCTACACGAACAGCACCGTGGCGAAATTTATCCTGAAAGACTGGGAAAATCAACTGCGCCACTTCGTGAAAGTATTCCCGAAAGAATACAAGGCAGTATTGAAGGCAGGCGTGGCACAGGGACAGAAAATAAACCGTTAAAAATTGAACAGGTTTTGTTGTCAGGAGATTGATTTAACAATCTGGTAAATCAAAAAACTACCTGATAACAAAATGAGAAAATAACTTAGGACTATGGGTAAACCTACAGGATTCCTGGAATTTACACGAGAGCTGCCCGGAAAAACAGATCCCCGGGAAAGGGTTGGCCACTACAACGAGTTTGTAGAACGCTTCCCCGAACAGAAACTGAACCAGCAGGCCGCCCGCTGTATGAGCTGTGGCGTACCCTTCTGCCATAGCGGATGCCCGCTCGGTAACGTAATACCTGAATTTAATCATGCCGTATACCGCCAGGACTGGCAGGATGCTTATGATATCCTGACTTCCACCAATAATTTCCCTGAATTCACCGGCCGTATTTGTCCGGCTCCCTGCGAAAGCGCTTGTGTGCTGGGTATCAATCAGCCGCCGGTAGCTATCGAGGAAATTGAACGGCATATCATAGAAATTGCTTTCGACAAAGGCCTCGTTCAGGCGAAGGTGCCCCGCGTACGTACCGGCAAAAAAGTAGCCGTGATCGGTTCCGGTCCTGCCGGACTGGCCGCAGCGGCCCAACTGAACTACGCCGGCCATAGCGTTACCGTATTTGAGCGTGACGACAAGCCCGGAGGCCTGCTCCGCTACGGCATTCCGGACTTCAAACTGGAAAAGTGGACCATCGACCGCAGGGTAAAACTGATGGAAGAAGAAGGTGTTACCTTCCAGTGCAATGCCAACGTAGGCGTTAACGTGAGCACCAATGACCTGTTAAGGGAATACAATGCCATCGTACTGGCAGGCGGTTCCACCATTCCACGCGACCTCGGTATCACCGGCCGCGAACTGAAAGGGGTACACTACGCCATGGACTTCCTCAAACAGCAGAATAAAAGAGTAAGCAACCTTCCTGTTGACGGGCACGATATCCTGGCCACCGGTAAAAACGTGGTAGTAATAGGAGGGGGCGATACCGGTTCCGACTGCGTGGGCACCAGCAACCGCCACGGCGCGATAAGCGTTACCCAGCTGGAACTGCTGCCCAAACCGCCGGGCGAGCGTACCGATTTCATGCCATGGCCTACTTATCCGATGGTGCTGAAAACATCTTCTTCCCATGAAGAAGGCGCCGACCGTCAATGGGCAATCGCTACCAAAGCGTTCATCGGTGACGATAACGGGCATCTGAAAGCCCTCCGCATCGTGGATATCCAGTGGACACTGAGCGCCGACGGCAGGCCCGCGAAATTCACCGAAGTACCAGGCTCTGAAAGAGATATCCCCTGCGAACTGGCACTGCTGGCGATGGGCTTCGTTCATCCGCAGCACACCGGCATGCTGGAACAGCTTGAAGTGGAAAAAGATGAAAGAGGAAATGTGAAAGCCACAGAAAAAGATTACCTGACGTCCATTCCTAAAGTGTTTACTGCCGGCGATATGCGCCGTGGCCAGTCACTGGTGGTGTGGGCCATTAGCGAAGGTCGCGAGTGTGCGAGGAAAGTAGATGAATTCCTGATGGGCAGCTCCCAGCTGGAAAGCAAAGACCATTCACTGCAGGCAATGGCACTGTAATAATAGCGGACACTTTTAGCCTGTTACTATCATAAACAGGCTGAAGGCAACGTTCATAAAAATATGATAACAGCTAACGGCTAAAAGCTAGGAGCTATTTATTAACGCTTTTCTCATAAGCAGGTTTAGATTTTGTTGTAACCTTCAGCCGGGCCGGGTTTTTACCCGGCCTTTTATTTTTATCTCCTCCTGATAACTTTACAGACAGAAATTACAGATCAGCAGAAACAATTCCACCATTCAGCTATTTCCCTGCGGCAAGGGCCCGATTCCGGATACATTTGTGCCCTATGAAACAATGGTGCTGCCTCTGGGGATTTATCTGCCTTTGCCTGATGACCACGGCACAGGACAATCCCGGACCCGGCCAGGCCCTTCAGGCCGGAAGGCTCAAAAAAGGACTGTACCGGTCTTTCCGGGAATTCCGGGAAAACAACCCCTCCGAATCCGGCGATCTGGTGATCAAAAGCCGGAGCACCGCCGCGCAGATCTATCTCCTCGCCAGCAGGAACGAACTGGTGCTTCGCGATGCGGCAGGGCAGGAACAGAAAGTAAAAAACTATTGGGGATTTTGTGACGGCACCAATATCTATATTAAAGACAACGGGCTTAACCGGATACAGGCCTTCGGCTATTATTGCACCTACGAACTACAGGGGGTACAGCCTGCCCGCAGCGCCTACAATCCCGCCGATATGACCGTCAATGCCATGAACACGCCTGTCAGGCTTAAGAAAGTTATTAACATCGTCAGCGGCGAAATTCTGGAGCTATCGCTCTATAACCTCAAAAAATATATTCTGCCGCAGGACCCTGCCCTGCTGGAAGAATTCCGGAACGACAAAGCCAAAAGAGATAAGCTGGATTATTATATCTCCCGCTTTAATGAACGCAACAAACCACCTCAAAGCGGGCAATAAACTACCCGTACCGGCTGCACATTTTCCTCCTGAATATTCTGTATGAGTACTGTCCCGGGATCCCTGTTTTCAGCCTTCCGGACAATTTTCAGTATGTCCGTTCCCGTATTTTAATGTATCCTTGCAGTACTGTTTATCCCCATTGCCTGCGGGTATGGATTTTGTGCTTTTCGCCGGGCAAGCGGGCGGAAGCCAGGGCTTACCTGAAAATAAACCATTGGAACGCTTATGCGTTTTTATTCAGTAAATTACTATTAGCAACCTATTATAGTGACAGAACCAGCAGAAACAGAAATTAAACACAGGCGCCCGTGGTGGCGGTGGCTTTTATGGATCATTGTTGCGGTGCTTCTTTTGCCCGTGATGGCGGTGTTATTATTACAGCTGGACGGTGTACAGAATTATCTGCGGCTGCAAGGCGAAAGCTATCTGCAGAAAAAACTCAAGACCAAAGTACAAATTGGTTATCTCAGGGCCAGAGGATGGAAATACCTCGAACTGAGAAATGTATTTGTGGCCGATACCTCCCATCAGGCGCTGCTGTACTCCGGTTCCCTGAAAGTGCGTTATAACCTGCTGGCCTTTATTAACAATGAACTACAGATCGATAAACTGGAATGGGATACCCTGCTGGTAAATGTTTACCGGCATAAAGGAGACAGCGCCTTCAACTTTCAGTTTGCGGTAGATGCTTTTGTTTCTCCCGGTAAGAAACCCGACACAATTGCACCTGCTACCGGCACTACTATCCAGTTCCGTATCAAAGATGTTTCCCTCCGGCATGTTAAGGTCAGTTTCGATGACCAGACCGGTGGCATGCATGCTGTAGCTACCTGGGACACCCTTCATGCCGATCCGGACGAGCTGATTCCCGATGATGGCATTTATGCATTCAGAGGGGTGGAACTGGCCGGCCTGAAAGGCTTTTTCCATCAACAATATATTCCGTCGCCGAACAAAGGCACCGCTCCGCCGACACCAACGCCGGACACCAACGCCGTAGGACTTCACCTGCTCCTTAAACAGCTTCGCATTAAAGAAAGTAATTTCACCTACAGCAGCGATGGCATCGGCATTACCACCGGCTGGAAAATCGGGGACCTCACGCTGCGCAACAGTAACCTGGACCAGGATTCCACCCGCATACAGGTAGGCGATCTTTCCATTCACCGTACCACCGGCATATTGGCCATGGTACCCGGAAAAGATACCACGCCGGCAGCACCGGACACGGCGCCCAATACCTGGCAGGTGTTTGCCACGCAGGTCAATCTCGATAAACTGGCCATGCGGTACGATAACGGCGGTCCGGCCCCCAAAGCTGCCGGCCCTGATCCCAACTACAACCACCTGTTCCTTTCCAATATCAATTCCGCTATCAGCAATATCCGTTATACGCCGGACAGCATACAAGCCAGTTTAAAAAGCCTTGCCGCCCGCGACTGGTCAGGGTTCACTCTCCGGAAAGCGAACATGGACGTGACCTTCACGCCTAAAAGCCTGGAGCTGCGGAACTTTTTTGTGCAAACCGGCAAGAGCGTTTTCCGGAAACATATAGCCATTACCGTTCCTTCCTGGTCTGGTATTGCAGACCACATGGACCAGATGGGTATTGATGCCAACCTGGATTCTGTGCAGGTAGCCCTTGCAGAATGGCTGCCCTTTGTACCGGATGCACGCAAAAACAAATCTTTTGCCCCGCTGTGGAACAAGGAACTAACGTTATCGGCTATATTAAAAGGCAACCTTGGCCTGTTGAATATCAAGCAGCTGTATGTAAATGACCACCAGGGCAACCTGATCAAAACCGCCAATGGCCAGGTAGAACATGCGACCGACGCAGACCGGTTCAACGCCAATCTGCCAGAGCTCTATATCCAGACCGGCAACAAGGCGCTGCGCTCATGGCTGCCTGCCGGCACGCTGCCCGATACACCCAGACTGCCGGAAAATATGCTGATCACCGGCCTGTTTAAAGGCGGTATGAAAAATATACTGGCACAGCTGCAACTGAAAAGCGACTATGCCAACGCCACTGTCAACGCAAAGCTGATCAATATCACCGACAGCGTCCGCAGCGCCTACGACGTGAATGTCCCATACTTCCGGGTACATCCGGGCATCATGCTCTACGACACCACCTACGGATGGATGAGCGGCCATCTCACAGCTACCGGTCAGGGATATACGCTGAAACAAATGGCAGCCCAGGCGGCAGTTACCCTGAACGAAGCCACCTATAACCATTATACGTACCACGATGTAAACGTGAACGCCAACATCCGCAAAGGTGTATTTGAAGCCAACGGCGAAAGTGCCGATACCAGCCTGAATACCCGCTTTGCCATTAACGGCACGCTCAGCGATACCGCGCTGCAAACCCTGAAAGCCAATATTGAAATTGCACGGGCCGACCTGTTCGCCACACACTGGCACAACGAACCAATGACCCTCAAAGGCAATGTAGATGCTGACTTCAGCAGCCTTGAACCACAGCGGCTGGAAGGCACCGCATTGCTCACCGGCTGGCAGGTGCAGATGCAGGACCAGGTCATCCCCCTGGATACTCTGGCACTTACCGCTCACTATACAGACCAGCAATATCTGGTGCTGAAAAGCCCGTTTGGCCCGGTTACAGCACAGGGGCGTATGGATTACACAAAAATCGGCAACGCCTTCAGCCAGATCATCATGAAACCGCTGATGCCCGCCGACTCCGGGCGTATTGTAGTGGTCCCTCCCGGACAATATCTTGAATTTGCCGCCGCCCTGCAGGTGCCTCATAACCTGGAGCCGCTGGTTCCCGGCATTCGCATGGAAATGCCGGTTGACATCGCCGGCCGTCTCAACAGCGACAGCAGCCTGCTGTTCGTAAAAGCCAACCAGCCTAAAGTCAACTATGACTCGATACAGGTAGACAGCCTGCGCTTATATGCCCGTATCGTAGATACCACCCTGCAGGCATATGTGTCTATCGCAGACATGAAACACCCTACGTTCCCACTTTTCCATACGGTATTATCAGCACAGGCCAATACCGGCGTGGTGGACTTTGGACTGTTGATGGACGATCCGAAAAGAAAACCCAAATACCGGCTTGGCGGTATCTTTACTTTCCTGCCGGACAATGTGATGCAGCTGGTACTCAAACCGGACCTGCTGCTGAATAAACAAGCGTGGACCGTAGCGGAAAACAATATTTTCCGCATTAAAAACGGTGCTCCCGATACTGCAAATATCAAACTGTCGCATGGCGACCAGTCCATACAGGTCAATACCCTGGCAGATACTTCCGGCGTGCCGGCCCTTCAGGCAAAAGTCAGCAACTTCCAGCTGGCCACCATCACCGGCATGCTGGCCACAGATACCCTGCTCGCCAACGGCCTGCTGAACGCAGACGCCACAGTGCACAACTGGAAGACACAGCCTCTGGTACATGCCAAACTGAAGGTGGACAGCCTCTCTGTAAAAACCTCTCCGCTTGGTACGCTCAATGCTACCGTAGACAACACGGCACCCGGCGCCTATAAGCTGGACGCCACCCTGAAAGGCGATAATAATGATGTTACTATTGCCGGTACCTATGACAGCACCATTAACGCACACATAGACCTCGCCAACCTGGAAATGTCTTCTCTCGAACCATTTACCATGGGCAGTGTCACACATATGTACGGCAACGCCACCGGTAAATTCGATATCTCCGGCACGCCCAGCCAGCCGGCCGTAAAAGGCAATATGCACTTTAATAATGCCGGCGGCGTGGTCAGTTTCATCGGCAGCAACCTCCACCTGCCTGATGAAGATATCGTGATCGATGACAAAGGCATCCTGATTAATAACCTTGTAGTGGCCGACAGCCTTAACAATGAGATGGTGGTGAACGGCCGTATCAATACCTCAGACTTTATCAAATACGGCTTCAATCTGACCATCAACGCCGATAACTTTATGGCGCTTGGCAAACAACAAAACCAGGACCAGTGGATCTATGGCCCCGCCTTTATAGATAGTAAAGTCACCGTTCGCGGTTCACTCGATCTTCCCCGTGTAGACGCCAACGTGAAGCTCCGGGACAAATCCAGCGTTACGGTTGTATTGCCACAAGATGAACCCGGCATCGCCGACAGGGAAGGCGTAGTGGAATTCATCGACCGCGATCATCCTATCGACAGCGCCTTGCTGGCGAAACGCGACAGCCTCAAATACAGCAACCCGCGGCTCAAAGGCATCTTCTTCTCCGGCAACGTCGAAATCACACCGGAATCAGTATTAAAAATTGTTATCGATAAAGACAACGGCGACTACGTACAGGCCAAAGGCACCGCCAACCTGAACGCTACGCTGGACCCCAGCAGCAAAATGAGCATCACCGGCCGCTATGAAATATCGGAAGGTAAATATGAAATGTCGCTCAATCAACTGATCAAACGCTCTTTTGATATTCAGAAAGGCAGCTTCATCTCCTTCAATGGTGATGCTATGGCCGCCGACCTCGATATCACGGCCAAATATACCGTTAACGCTCCCGCCATCGACCTTCTTCAGGACCAGCTGGGCGGCATGAGCGCTGAACAGCGGAATACCTACAGACAACGTATCCCGTTTGAAGTGTACCTTAAAATCAAAGGCAACCTGAAGAAACCGGACATCAGCTTCCTGCTGGACATGCCCGAAAGGGAAAGAAATACCTTCAACGGTATGCCTTATAACCGCATTAAACAAATCAACCAGGTGCCTTCTGAGCTGAACAAGCAGGTGATGGGCCTCCTGGTACTGAATACCTTTATCCCCGACGATCCCATGTCCACACTGGACGCCGGCGGCAACGCCGTAGGACAGGCTGCCCGTAACAGCGTGAGCAAGATACTTTCCCAACAGCTGAACAATCTGGCGGGAAACCTGATTAAAGGAGTAGACCTCAACTTCGACCTGCAAAGCAAGGAAGATTATTCCTCCGGATCAGCACAGGAAACCACCAATCTCAATATTGGCGCTTCCAAAAAACTGTTTAATGATCGTTTAACCGTTTCCGTTGGCTCCAATATCATGCTCACCGGCAACACACAAAACGCCAGCTCACTCGTTGGGGACATCTCCATCGAATACAAATTAAGCCGTGATGGCAGGTATCGTCTCAGGGTATACCAGCGTAACGATAACCAGACCGTTATCCAGGGCCAATACACGGAAACAGGCGTAGCCTTTATGCTGGTAATGGACTATGATGAATTCAGAGAGATACTGCAGCGGTCCAAAAGAGAATCCAGAGCACAACGACTGCGCGATAAAAAAGCCCAAAAGCAGGCTACGCAAAATGAATCAAACAAAAACAAGTAATGCAGAAGGGAAATAGCTATATCATCTGTTGTATCATATTATGCCTGGGCTTCCTGGCTATCAGCTCCTGCAGCACTACCCGCACCGTACCGGAAGGCGACCGCCTCTATACCGGCAGCACTGTGGCATGGAAAGGTAAACAACCCAAAGATTATGGCTCACTCAGCGAAGGACTGAAAAAAAGAATCCGGCCTAATACCAACCGGAAATTCCTCGGTATGCCCATCAAGCTGTGGCTGTACAATATGGGCCACGAGCCCAAAGGCAAAGGCCTCAATTACCTGCTCCGGAAAAAATGGGGAGAACCGCCGGTATTACTAAGCCAGGCCAAACCCGACTATACCGGCAAAGTGCTGGAAGGCTACCTGGTGGATAACGGCTACTTCCAGGCAGAAGTATCTTCTGCCGTAAAAAACTCCGGTAAAAAGAAAGCCTCTATCCGTTACGAAGCCGTTCCCAATCACCGCTATACCATCAAAAGCGTAACCTACCTGACAGACAGCAGCGCGATAGGAAAAACTGTCACCCAAACTTATGATGAAAGCTCACTGATAGTAGGCAAACCTTATTCCCTCGATTCTATCAGGGCCGAACGGGAACGTATACACGCCGCATTAAAAGAGCAGGGATATTACTACTTTACGCCGGATTATCTGCTGGTGCAGGCAGATACCACCAACAATGGCACTGTGGACCTTTTCGTGAAGATAAAAGACAATACGCCGCTGGTGGCGCTTCGCCCTTACCGGATGCACGATATCAGCCTCTTCCCGGACTATTCGCTGGATAACGAGGCCCAGTCCACCCAGGGCGTACCGGTATACTACAGGGGCATGTACATCGTCGATTCTTCCAAACGTTTTAAGCCCATCGTATTTGAACGGTCCGTGTTTCTGCGACCTGACAGCCTTTACCGCTTAAGCTCCCACAATATCACGCTGCAACGCCTGATCAACCTGGGCGTATTCAAATTCGTGAAAGGTACTTTCCGGCCGGTGAGAGATACCTCCCGGCACAATATCACCGGTGGCAGTCCCAATGCGCCTGCACCGGTAAGGGATACCGCTGCCCCGCGTTTTGTACAGCGTACCGCCGTTGCTGACAGCGCCTATCGTCGCGATACCGCGCTGGCAAATACCTACCGCGCCATGGTGAATAACAAAGTGTCCCTCGACAGCGGATGGCTCGATGCCAAATTTTACCTGACACCTTACAAACGGCGCTCGCTGCAGACAGAATTACGGGGCACCTCCAAGTCCAACGGGTTTATCGGCTCGGAAGCCCGTATCACCGCCAAAAACCGTAACTGGCTGCATTCCGCGACAGCACTGGAAATAGGCCTTCATGGCGGTATGGAATGGCAGACCGGCAATAATTCCGCCGGCGGCGGCAACTCCTACAGCGCCGGCGCTGAAGTAGCGGTAACATTCCCCCGCTTCCTCACGCCTTTCCGCCTCAATATCCGTACACCATATGTGCCACGCACCCGTATGAGCGCCAGCTACGAGCTGTACAGCCGGTCAAGCCTGTATAACCTAAACGCATATACGCTACAGTTACAATACCTCTGGCAGAAGACGGCTTACCTGAACCACGCTTTCGCACCGATAGCGGTCACGTACGTATTGCCGACCAAAACCACGGCGGCATATGACAGCATCCTCAAAAATGATCCCAGTCAGCGGGCTTCTATCGAAAAACAATTTATTCTGGGAGGCAACTATACCATCACATTCAATAACCAGACGGCCAACCGCATCCATAGCTTCTACCTCAGCGGCAACGTTGACGTGTCCGGGAACATAGCAGGCCTGATTGTTCCAAAGAGTGATTCCGGAACCAAAAACATTCTGAAAAATCCATTCGCCCAATACGAACGTTTTACCCTGGAAGGCCGCCACTACTGGCAGATAGGCAGAGGGAAACAGTGGGTGAACCGGCTCTTTATCGGCTATGGTTTGCCATATGGCAACTCTCAGACGCTGCCCTTCGTCAAACAGTTTTTTACCGGTGGTAGCAGCAGCATCCGCGCATTCAGGGCTCGTACCCTCGGTCCGGGATCATACTACAATAAAGCACAGGACACAGCCGCCTTGTTGGCCAATGAAGCCGGTGATATCAAACTGGAACTTAACTCGGAAGTGCGTATACACATTGCCAGCGTGTTCAACTTCGCCGCATTTATCGATGCTGGTAATGTCTGGCTGCAGAAACAGGTGCCGGACAAACCTGGCAGCCAGTTCAAACTGGATTCCTTCTACCGGCAGATAGCAGTAGGCGGCGGTATCGGCCTGCGAATAGACGCCTCTATCGTAGTGGTGCGGTTCGATCTGGCAACACCGTTCCGCATACCTTATCTTCCGCCTAAAGAACGATGGGTGTTCGACAAAATTAATTTCGGAGATCCCGACTGGCGAAAGAAAAACCTGATTCTCAATATCGCCATCGGATACCCCTTCTGATAAAACAAAACGGATTGCACATGTGCAATCCGTTTTGTTTTGTTACCTATAACACGTCTTTGATATGTTTGTAGTTTGATTTTACTGCATCCAGCACATCGTCCAGTCTTCCTCCCAGTATCAGTTTCCCCATCCACAAAGCATATCCTTTCATCTGCTCAAATTCTATTTTCGGCGGCATGGCCAAAGACGCAGGATTCGTGAAAATATTGACCAGCACAGGACCCGATGCATCCCTTACCCTGGTAAGTACCGGCTCCACTTCATCGGGCGTGCGAATGGTAAAAGCAGTAAAGCCCATCGCTGTGGCTACTCCGGCAAAGTCGGGATTAACCATATCTGTTTGCCAGTCCGGCAAACCGGCAACTTCCATTTCCAGCTTTACCATACCTAACGCCCGGTTGTTAAAAACGATCACTTTTACAGGTAAATTATATTGTCGGATGGTCATCAGATCGCCTAATAACATGGTAAGCCCTCCATCGCCACAAAGGGCGTACACTTCACGTCCCGGCTGGCACAAAGCAGCACCAATGGCCTGCGGCATGGCATTAGCCATAGAGCCGTGGTTGAACGACCCTAACAAGGTACGTTTTCCTGTTGCTTCAATGTACCGCGCCGTCCAGACATTGGTCATTCCGGTATCTACGGTGAAAATAGCATCCTTTGCTGCCAGCCGGCTGATCACCGTGGCCACATACTCCGGACTGATGGCTTCTTCTTTGCCACGGTCTTCCACATAGGTGTTCAGTTTCCGTTTTACCTCTTCATGAAATTCCACCATAGTGTCCAGGAATTTGCGGTCTTTTTTGTCGAGTATCATCGGCAACAGCGCCTGCAGGGTAGGAGCGATATCCCCACAGAGGCCCATTTCCAGGGATGCACGCCTGCCCAGCCTTTCCGGCTGATTATCTATCTGCACGATCTTCGCGTTTTCCGGCATAAACGGCGTATACGGAAAATCTGTTCCTAACAGCAGTACAACATCCGCCTCATGCATACTTTTATAAGCAGATGCCAGTCCCAACAGCCCGGTCATCCCTACTTCGTGAGGGTTGTCGTATTCTATGCCCATTTTCGCCCGGAAAGAATACCCCACCGGTGCTTTCAGCAGCGAGGCCAGGGTCACTACTTCATCATGGGCGGCAGTAGCGCCCAACCCACAGTAAATGGCCACTTTTTCGGCCGACTGCAGCAATGACGCCAGCTGTTGCAGTTCTTCTTCCGCCGGCCGAAGCACCGCTGCCGGCCGGTATACTTTTAACGCTGTACTGATATTTTCCGCATCAGCTGATGCCACATCTCCCGGCAGTCCCAGTACAGCCACGCCTTTTTTATGCACAGCATGTTGCAGGGCCGCCTGTAGCATGCGCGGGGCCTGTGCGGGCGTATTAGCGACCTGGTTATAGTGACTGCAATCCGAAAATAACTTAATCGTATTCGTTTCCTGGAAATAATCACTGCCAAATTCATTGGTCGCGCAGGTGGAAGCAATGGCTATCACCGGAGCGCCCGAACGATGCGCATCGTACAAGCCGTTAATCAGGTGTACATGTCCCGGCCCACTGCTTCCGGCGCAACAGGCCAGTCCGTTGAGCTGTGCTTCCGCGCCGGCCGCATAGGCGCCTACTTCTTCATGACGCACATGTACCCACTGGATACGGCCATCTCTGCGCACTGCATCGTTAATATGATTTAAACTATCTCCCGTAACGGCATAAATACGCTTGATACCGGCATCCGCCAGCATCTCCACTAATTGGTCGGCAACTGATTTTCCCATAAATATGTTTTTGTTTTTTCAGGATGTGTTTTTTAAAAACAACAGCGCTGGTACTTTGTTTAAGCCTCCATTGCTTCAATAAACGGACCCGTACACCCATCAGAAAATATCATTATATTTATACGACTAAACTGCGGCCTGTTTATGAGATTATCGTTACATCCACACCTGTTACTCGCCTGTGCAATACTGATGATCAGTATAACTGCGTGTAGCCGTAAGGTTACCCAAAATGGGAAGGCTTCCTATTACGCCGATTCCTTCGATGGGAAACGCACTGCCAGCGGAGAAACATTCCGGCAGCGACACCTGACGGCAGCCCATAAATCGCTTCCTTTTGGTACCCGCGTAAAAGTTGTCAATATGGCCAACGGCCGCTCGGTGAAAGTGCGCATCAATGACAGAGGCCCGTTTGCTCCCGGCAGAATCATCGATCTTTCTAAAAAAGCAGCGTCTAAACTGGGCATGCTTAATACCGGTGTCGCAAACGTGGAAATAAAATACAAAAAGCCTAAAAAATAGGGAAGGAGAAACACCACAGCATTTCTCCTTCCACAAGCGCCAAACACAGTTGTTGTTACACAACATGCTCACCCTCTGCTATTTCTTCCACCATCTTTTTACAAAATGCGGGCAGATCCTTGGGTGTCCTGCTGGTCACCAGTCCGTGGTCTGTAACCACTTCTTCGTCAGACCAAACAGCACCGGCATTTTCCAGATCTGTTTTCAGGGAAGGATAGGACGTGACCCTGCGACCGTTGAGTTCTCCTGTTTCTATCAGCGTCCATGGACCATGGCAAATCGCTGCTATAGGCTTTCCGTCTTCAAAAAAACCGCCTACAAAAGTGACCGCCTGCTGATTGATACGTAACTGGTCAGGGTTTAATACACCTCCGGGCAGTACCAGCGCATCGTAATCCTGCGCATTGGCTTCGGCCAGGTTCTTATCTACCGGATAATCTTTCCCCCAATCTTTTTCTGCCCAGGCCTTTACTTTTTCTTTTTCGGGAGAAATAATATCCACTTTTGCTCCTGCGTTTTTTAACGCTTCCAGTGGCGCTGTCAGCTCCACTTCCTCAAATCCGTTGGCGACCAGTATCGCCACCTTTTTGTCCTGCAATTGAGTTCCCATAAAACATAGTTTTTTCGTGAATAAAACCGGATGATTTCGCCCGCTGCGCCTGACGGGCACAGCTAAATTCCAGATGTTGTTCTCCTTCCAACTGCACAAAAAAGGTTCCCTTGCTCATACATATTGCCTGTAGCCTGCTTCCAGCGCCCGTGGTCGTATAGCCGTTGTATATATTTTTTCCCATACCGTAGAAAGAAAGGAATCTCATTCCAGTGTAATATTTTGATGCCAGCTGTTGCATTTGGTGATTCCTACTGTTTTATTTGTTGACACTAATTCCTGAACAATGAAAAAATATATGCTTTTCTGTGCCCTGTTCAGCCTGCTGGCTACACAACAGATTTCGGCGCAATCATCTCCCGTGGTGCTCCCGGGTTCTACGGCCTATGCAGATCCGGAGGAAAAAAACGTGGACATCAATGAAAACAAGGGCGTGATCAACTGGACCGGCAATGAGAATACGGTTAATTTTTATTTTCACGCCGCCACCACCGGCAAACTAAAAGTCGCCCTGCAGGCACGCTCTGATGCAGGCAGCAAAATACAGGTTACCCTAAATGGAATATCCAAAACAGTTAGCATTCCTGCCAACAATGATATAGTCGCCATTCCTGCACTGGAAACGAATATCAAACAAGCAGGCTTCTATACCATCACACTCAGGGGACTGGAAAAATCCGGCAAGCTGTACGCTGATGTGAAAGCCATAAGCCTGGAAGGTGCCGCTACCAAAGATATCCAGTTCAACCCCAAATCATGGCGGCGTTCGGCCTCCGTACATCTCAACTATCCCGTTCCTGAAGGAAAAAATGTGGAGTGGTTCTATGGTGAGATAAAAGTACCGGCAGGAGAGGACAAGATCGGTACCTATTTTATGTCTTGCGGCTTTCACCGCGGATACTTCGGTATGCAGGTCAACTCGGCTGTGGAAAGAAGAATTATTTTCTCCGTATGGGATGCCGGTAGTGAACCAGACAAACGCGATAATGTAAAATACGAAGACCAGGTAGTGCTGCTCGCCAAAGGTGACAGCGTATATGCCAGCGGCTTTGGTGGAGAAGGTACCGGTGGCCACAGTCACTGGGAGTACAACTGGAAAGCCGGCGAAACCTATCGCTTTTTGATGCACAGCGTTCCTGTTGGCACCACTACCACCTATACCGCGTATTTCTATGTGCCGGAACACCATGAATGGAAGCTGATAGCCAGCTTCCGCGCACCGAAAGACGGTAAGTACATGGGGCACCTGTACTCATTTCTCGAAAATTTCTCTTTTGAAAACGGCCACCTCGGCAGAAAAGGTTACTACGGCAATCACTGGATAAAAACAGATACCGGCGAATGGATAGAGCTGACCAAAGCTAAATTCACCAACGATGCTACAGCAAAAGCCAAAGACCGGCTGGACTTCGGCGGAGGCTCCGAAAACGGCTGGTTCTATCTGTGGACCAGCGGCTTTAAACCTGCCAACGCCAAATACGGGGACTTTTTTGAACGTCCCGCCACCGGCAAACATCCGGAGATAACGCTGCCCCGTTTTTAATATTCCGTTTAACCGTGATCGTTATATTGTACTTTAAAAAGCCGCAAAATTTTGCGGCTTTTTTGTTTATCAATATCCTATATACCCCATAGGACTTAAGGGACGAATTTACTTTCGGGCTTCCTTACCGGATTTTGATTTAAATTCGGTAAGGAAAATGATCTTTTGCAGATATCGTATTTATGCTTAAATCAGTGAAAAAGAGACTGCCCATTCCCGGTGTGCTGGACGTATTAGATGAGCTTAACCCTTTCAAGGTAAAGCGGCAGCGCATCATGAACTTTAATCCGGCTACGAGCGTGGCTTCGCGCAAACCGGCTGAAACCAGTAAAATCACCGTTTTCGATTATAGCGGTAACGCCTGTACGGAAACATCAGTGTCGCTGGAAGAAGTATTTGCTTATCGTGACAAGCCCACTTTCACTTGGATCAATGTGGATGGTATCCGGAAAGACGATGTACACGCTATTTGTCAGCATTATATGATCCATCCGTTGATGGAGGAGGACGTGCTCAGTATAGGGCAGCGCGCCAAAATGGACGATATCGGCGGACGGCTGTTCTGCATTCTGCCGATGATGTATTTCAATAGTGAGGCGTCTACCATAGACCAGGAGCAGGTGAGCATCGTGATGGGAAAAAATTTCGTGATTTCTTTTCAGGAAGATCCTACCAGGGACGTGTTTGACCCCGTACGGGAGAAACTGAAAATCCCCGGTTCCCGTATTCGTAACGGCTCCATGGATTTTCTCTGTTATTCGCTGCTGGACGTGATCGTAGACAGCTATTTCACGGTACTGGATAAACTGGGGGAAAGAATAGAGCTCATGGAAGATATTGTTCAGCACGAACCCAATACCCGCACACTCGCGCGGATCAACTTCCTCCGCCGGCAGGTATTTCTCTTCAAGAGGGGGATAGCGCCCGTTCGTGAGCTGGTAAATGGTTTCCTCAAAAGCGAAAGCGATCTGCTGGAAGATAATGTCACTAAATACTATAAAGACGTGTATGACCACATCATTCAGTGCAATGACCTGGCAGACAACTACCGCGACATGATCCTCAACGTACAGGAGATGTACCACACCCAGCTCAATCTTAAAATGAACGAGATCATGAAAGTACTGGCAGTAGTAACCACGTTGCTAACGCCATTAACACTGATTGCCGGTATTTATGGTATGAATTTCCACAATATGCCGGAGCTGGAAAGCCGCAATGGTTATTTCTATACCCTGGGCGGCATGGGACTGCTCCTGGTACTGATGATCCTGATTTTCCGGAAACGTGGCTGGTTTTAGGCCTTTTTCTTATACACAGGCACAGAAGAACATGGCTCACCGTACATAATGCTCTTGGCCACCGGGCGCAGGAGCCGGGTTATTTCTGCATAGGCCACTTCACCCACGCGCTGATCGCCACAACCTTTGATCACTATACGCTTGTCTTCAAAAGCAGCTACATCCAGTGTAGATAAATTCTTAAGGTACAGCGTTTTATATATGAATTCTGCGTCGCCGAAGGCAGCATAGGCCGCCACCGGTTCCAGGTTGGTCATTACCAGCATATAAGCCCACAAAGGCACTACCGCGTCAGCAGTACATACCAAACCCACATTTTTTCCACGGTATTGTTCCCAGTCGTGCGACTGCATAGCCGTACGAAAGTCTTTCTCTTTCAGGATCATTCCCATAAAAAGATAGTCTTTCATATCAAAAATGACAGTCTCCCCCTTGGGGTAGAATTGTTCCAGGTCGATGGTTTCCAGGCCACTCTGCGCTACTTTATTAACGATTTCATCCATAGCTGTCTGTTTTTAACCTCACAAATTTACGAAGATATAGGCATGTAAAAAGGGAGGCATTGCTGCCTCCCTTCTCCTTATGTCAGTTAAAAATGTATGCTTTCTACTAGAAGAACTTACCGCGGGTATCTTTGATATCGCTTTTCTTCTTCAGTACTTCAAACAGTTGTTGATCGAGCAGGGATTTAATACCTTGTTCGTAAGCAGCCTGCTGGGTAGCCAGGTCCTGCGCAGGTTGTGCAACAGGCTCATAGCTGTCTGCTTTGATCACGTATACTGCAGCATTACCTTCAATCGGAGCAGATACTTTTGCAGTACCCCAGCTTTTGTTAAAGGCAGCGCCGGCTACGCGAGGCTCAAAGCCGAGAGAAGCGATAAACGGAGAAGCGAAGCTTACACCTTCAGCTTTCAGCACTGGCTGATTGGTAGATTTAGCAGCTGCGTCCAGGCTGGCCGGAGTTTGCAGTTTAGCGATGATCTGTTCAGCTTTTTTGTGTTTTTTCACTTCTGCTTCTACCTGAGGTCTAACGTCATCCAGCGGAGCAGTGCCTTCAGCGCGAACGCTGGTCAGTACAGCCACCACATATTTATCGTCAAAAGTGAACACAGTGCTCACATCGCCTTTTTTAGCTTCATAAGCCCAGCGAACCAGTTCGCGGGACTGTCCGATACCAGGGATGACGAAATCCATCGGGCGGAGGTTGTCAGCAATTCTTTTATTCAGTTTACCCTGTTGAACGTTCTTTTCGAAATTAGCAGCGGTACGGCTTTTACCTGCGAAATCGCTGGCGGCGCCGTAAGCGTTGTTGTTGGTTTCTTTGCTGGCGTCAACGGATTTACCGAGGTAAGCCACTTTGATAGCCGGGCCAACGTTTTTCTGGTCCATGATTTCAATCACGTGGTAACCGAACTGGGTTTTTACCACTTTGATCTGACCTTTGGAACCTTCGAAAGCGAAATCTTTAAATTCAGGTACAAACTGGGTAGCAGGTGTGATGTCATATTCACCGCCATTTTGTTTGCTGCCCGGATCATCGGAGTACTGGGTAACCAGCGCCTTGAAGTCAGCGCCGCCTTTCACAGCCACTTCGATGCTGTCAGCACGTTTTTTAGCGATAGAATCCGGTAAACCGCCCTGAGGACCGGAAGCTATCAGGATGTGACGCACTTTCACGCTGTCGGGCATGTTTTTGCGGTCCACCATTTTAGCAAACACGATCAGGTTATTATCGTAATACGGGCCGAATACAGCACCTACAGGCAAATTTACGATAGAATCTTTCTGAGGCACCTGGGCTGCATTTTTAGAAACATAGCCATCATAATATTTGATCTCGGAGTTACGGTTGATAAACCCGGCAATATCATGGGTGGTGTCCAGTTCTGCTTTCAGGGCAAGAATCTGGTGGATGGCAGCAGCAGAGTCCTGGGCAGATGGAATAGCATCAAAAGAAACATATTCCACTTTGCGGGATTCTTCTACTTTAAAAAGTTGTTTATGGTCCTGAATGAAACGGTTCAGTTCAGCATCAGTTACTTTAATAGTGGAGTCAGCGATAGAAGCATAAGGTACGCTTACATAAGAGACAGTAGCAGTTTTGCTGTTGTCTTCCTGCTGTTGGGCGGCCATCCATTTAGGATAATATACACCTTGTTTGATCAGGGTGATATATTTCAGCTGTTCCTGTGATTTGGCGATATAGGTTTCCAGCTGAGCCAGGGCCGCACGGATCTGCGGGTTCTGAGGAGCCTGGGCGATGGTCTGCTGCAATGCCACACGGTCAAACTGACCGTCACGGGTAAATTGCTGAACAACGATCGGGTTCGGGTTTTTACCTTTAATCTGGTCAACCACTTCCGCTTCAGTCACTGCAACACCCAGTTTAGCATATTGGGCCTGCATAATCTGTTCATTCAGAAACTGGTTCCAAACCTGCTCACGGATATATTGGCGGGTTTGTTCGTCAATATTACCATTGGGCATCTGCTGGCGTGCGCCTGCTTCAGCATCCTGAATACGGCGCTGGTATTCTCCGAGATCCAGCTCTTCACCGTTTACTTTACCCACAGTAGTAGAACGGCGGGCGAGAGAACTTTTGCCAAAAAAGGCATCCTGCAACAGGAAACTAACAATAGCCAGGCAAATCACTACTACGATCACGACGGCATATTTGTCCCTGATTTTCTGAATTACTGACATATATTATATAGTCTACATTTTTAAGGATAGCAAAAATAGAATAAATAAACTGTAACTGCAAAAGAGTATTTTTTCCGTCCAAAGCCAATACAGCAAAGGATTTGAGGCCTTTCTAACACTTTTGTGGACTGGTTATCATTCACAGGTTTTCCACAGATATCCCCTTTTTTCAAAATGCTTTTTTTCAATGCTTTAGTGTTTTAAAATGCCCGCAGGAACAGCTATTTTCGTAAAACAGCCATAACCGGTACGCCAACAGTTTATGCACAAATGTGAAAAAGCCATTTTCTATAATCCACAGTAAAATGTGAATAAAACAGGTCTATTTTCAATACACATACTTTTCGGCGGTTTTTGTCGTCCGCTCGGTTTTTTTCCACAATTGCTGTGTAAAACCACCTGTAAAACTGAAAATAAGGTGGGAAAAGGTGCCTTTAGACTGCGGTAAAACTAATTTTGTTTTTCTCCTAAAAGTTTACCTCAGAAAATGAGGATGTGAATTGTGGATAGTAAAAGCGTTCTTCTAACATTTTTCCAATACCCCCATGCCTGAAAAGATTTTCACCAACAACGATATCCACCTATGTGGATGAAGTAGGTAAAATGCAGCAATGACGCGGAAAGAGGGTGTTAATTAGATGTGGAAAGCGTATAAAAAAGGAATAACAACTACATTTGTACAGGTGCTGGAAAATTAATTTCCACATATTCACAGCCCTAATAGTAGTGGGCTTTTCTTTTTAAATAAATAAATAAGTATATAGCTATGATTACAGAAATCGCTGTCGCGAAAAAAAATTTGCAGCATAACGGATTTTTGGATATACCAGTTGACCCTGCCCTGGATTTGTTTGCAGCGATCGAGAATCTGAAAAAGGAAAAAAATGCGATCGTTCTGGCGCACTATTACCAGGAGCCGGATATTCAGGATGTAGCCGATTACATCGGGGACAGTCTCGGCCTCAGCCAACAGGCTGCCAAAACCGATGCCGATATCATCGTTTTTGCCGGTGTGCACTTTATGGCTGAAACGGCAAAAATTCTGAGCCCTCAGAAAAAAGTACTTTTACCCGATCTGAAAGCAGGATGTTCCCTGGCTGACAGTGCTCCTCCGGAACTGTTCAAAAAATTCAGAGACAAGTACCCTGACCACATTGTGATTTCCTACATAAACTGCTCTGCAGGTATCAAAGCACTCAGTGATATTATCTGTACTTCTTCCAATGCAGAAAAAATTATTGAAAGTGTTCCGAAAGATCAACCCATCATTTTTGCGCCGGACCGAAACCTGGGATCTTACCTGATCAAAAAAACCGGTCGGGACATGGTACTGTGGAACGGGGCCTGTATGGTACACGAAATTTTTTCGTTGGAAAAAATCACTAAACTGAAAACACAACATCCGAAAGCAAAAATTATAGCACATCCGGAATGTGAGCCGGCGGTACTGGCGGTGGCTGACTATATCGGTTCCACTACCGGTTTGCTGAACTTCAGTAAAAAAGACGATGCGCAGGAATATATCGTGGTGACAGAAACTGGCATTCTCCACCAGATGCAGAAAGAAAATCCGGGCAAAACTTTTATCCCGGCGCCTCCTAATAATGCATGTGCTTGTAATGACTGTCCACACATGAAATTGAATACGCTCGAAAAGCTGTATTTGTGCATGGAATACGAACAGCCGGAAATTACCATGGAAGAAAGTCTGAGAATCGCAGCCAAAAAGCCGATAGAACGCATGTTGGAGATCAGTGCACGTGCTGGTCTTTAGTTTAACTGTTTGATTTTCAGTAAAATTCAAATTTGTTTTTTTATTTAAGCAATGTATAGCAATGAGCTAAAAGCCCCGAGGTTTGCACAGCCCCGGGGCTTTCCTTTTTTAGTTCGAACCATTTAATTCTCAGGACGTTATGAAGGCTTTGAGAATTCAATATTTCTGATTGTTCACACTGTTTCCCCGGTTAACCTACCCCTGACCTTCCAAGTTCTCTTTCCCGATGTGCATAACAGTCTAAATTTTCATTTTGAAGGCGCTGAGGTTTTAATTTTTTTTTGAAGCCTTGGGTAATCCCGCAAAATTTTTTTTTATGAGATTCTCAAAGCCTTATAAGTTTCACGAGAGTGCTTTATTCGAAATATCGTTGTGACGTGCCTCCGGATTTTCTTTTATCATAAGGTTGGCGACCAGTTTTTTGAAGGCGCTGAGAATTGAATGAAATATCAATATGCGGGGTTTTCCCATGGTTTGAATTTCCATTCAATTCTCAGCGCCTTCATTTTTTGGACAGGTCCGCGTTTTCTGCATTAGGAGACATTAGCAACCGCCTTATCCCGGCGGATAGCCACATATGAAAATCTTTTTTTTCGGGCATACAGGCGCTATGGACCCAGGTACAAACTATTTTTATGAGTGCTCTGAGAATCGAATATTTTGTTCATGTCAAGGGTATCCCCAGGGTTTTAGTTTTCATGAAAAGCTCAGCGCATTGTCTGTGCGCTGAGAATGGGACGAGTATTGGGGTATCCCCGGGTGTAAAAAATCCACGTGATTCTCAGCAGCTTGGGAGAGCGCTGAGAATCGCATGAATTGATGATGATGTAAAATTGTTGGGAAAGTGAAAACTGATTGTATTCTCAGACGATAGGCAAGGCGCTGAGGTTTGAATATTTGTGACCGGAATTGATTGTTGTGGACAAGAAGAGAAATGGACGATCCTCAGCGTATAACCAACGCCGTGAGAATCGCATATTTTTCTTTGGAAGAGGAGGAGAGGTGAAAGGCTGCATGGCACGCCAGTCTGGGAGCGTAACAAGTGCGCTGAGAATTGAATATTTTTTTCTTTGCTGATTGCGTAGCATATGAAATAATTCATACGGTTCTCAGCGGTTTGGCAACACGCTGAGAATCGCATGCTTTGTATAGCGCTGGATGAATGATCGAAAGCATAATTCTCGAGAGCTTGGCAGATGGCTGAGAATTGAATGGAGGATTTTCTTTCGGGGTTATACCAGGATTATGATAAAACCCCAATTCTCTGGGGTTGGCCCTATGAAAATTCGAGTAAAAAATCAATTTATTCAGAAAGGGTCTGGAAAATCAAAAAATTTTTTTTGTTTTTTGTCTACAGCGGCTCCAAAATGTGGAAAAGATGTTTTTTATTTTTCTTTTCGTTAAAATGATTCACAGAATGTGGATAAAGGACGTTTTATTTTTTTTTCGAAGCAAAATGTGTCATTGTTAACCAGTTTTGTGGAAAAAGAACCAAGCTAAACAGAAAATTTCGCTGGTTTAGGTTAAAAATGTGGAGAAATACTTGAATTTTTCTGAATCCTAACGGAATTTGTATAAGAAAAGTGGATATGTGGGCTATTTCCTATGTTTTTTTCTCAAAAATGTGGAGAAGTCTGATACTTTCTGCCCAAAATTATTTTTTCAGAGCCCATTTTGTGGAAAAATGGCCTGGTTCAAAAATTTTTTTTGTTTTTGAGGTGTAAAATCTATTGTAAAATCACTTTTATATACAGATTTTGTTTTTCTGTGACTTGGATGCTAAAAAAATCTGCTTTTTTTCAGGAATTTTTTGTCCTGGGAATGGAATCTGTAGGGAAGAATTGCTTTTATGAGGATATAAGGTTTGTTTTCGACGAAAAATCACCTGTTCAATGGTGTTTTGCACGCCAAACCTCATTTTCAAAAAATTTTTTTTTCTTAGCAGGGAAGAATGGAAGGGGAAGTAGAAATAGGGAAGGAGAGGAGAAGGAAAGTAGAGGAAAATTATATTTCCTCTACCCAAATATGATCAGCTTCCGTTTTTCTAAGAGACAGGTTATATCCTGCCACCATAATTGAAATAGGATCACCGAGCGGGGCAATTTTTTCAATTTTAACGGTTTCACCTGGTACGCAGCCCATCTCCATTAACTTAATATGTAGATCGTCTTTTTCAAATTCTATTATTACTGCGCTTTTGCCTGTTGCCAGGGAAGATAATTTCATAATGCCTTTTTTCATACCTACGTATTAATCTGTTTAAACTAAGTTTGGCAACGGGAGTATTCAATGAATGACAGGGCAAAGGTACCGCCAGGCAGGGAATATGCAAAAAGAATCAGGTACCCAATCCAAAATTTCACTTTACTTTTACATCACTTTATTTAATTCAATACATTAATGGCAATTCAGTTTACAGCGCACGAGGTTAAAGTGGACCTGAAGGAGAAAAGAAAGTTAAAAACATTTTTAAAGGATTTGTTTGCTGATGAAGGGCAGGGGTTAAAGGACCTGCACTATGTTTTTTGTTCAGATGCCTATTTATTGGAGATCAATCAACAGTTTTTAAAGCACGACACTTATACCGACATTGTCACCTTTGAAATGGGAGAGGATCCCGCGGTGACAGAAGGCGAAATTTACATTAGCATTGACAGGGTAAAGGAAAATGCGCAGAAGTTTCATGTTTCCGTGAATCAGGAACTGCATAGGGTGATTTTTCATGGTGCTTTACATTTATGTGGATTTCGTGATAAAAGTAAAACAGAGAGTACTCTCATGCGTGAAAAGGAGGATGAATATCTTGTTAAATATTTCGGAAAGCTGGAATAAGCTACGATGTTTCACGTGGAACATTTTGTCTGATTCTAAATTACTCAATGTTCCACGTGGAACATTAAACTTCATTTAGGAATTGCTGTCCTCCTCCATCATTTTCATCTCTCCGGTTAGGAATCTTAACCAATAAGAAGTTATTTTAAAGGATGTACCTGCTAATGGTATGTCCTGCAGTGCGCTTATCTTATTTCAAGAGCCTGGTTTACGGGCCCCGTCCTTTCTTACCTCCAGACATGTTGCCCAGGGACTCGCTTCGTATTGGCTGCACAGGCCGCTAGAGGTTATCTGGTACAAATTGACTGAACTTGCATCGAAATGGCGGCTACTTCCTGGCTACCTTGATGGTTGTTCTGAAACCCGATTTTCGCCCGGAGACTATCTGATTAGTCAGAGCCTCATAAAGGAGGATACTATCCAAGCGTTTCTAAGATGGCTGTGCCCGGATTATTTTCTTACCATATTGCTGAAGATCTATGTTACCTGTACTGCTGGTTTAAGCCATTACCTGGAAAAGCCCGAAATACCGTACCTGGCATGTACCACCAAATCACGTTGAAATATCTGGTGCCTTTATGGGAAAGAGGAGCGTAAGCCATCCTTGTCTGCGCCAAGACACATCCGTTTTAAAATGAATCGAGGTGCAAATATTTTCCTGAAGATGGTCATATCCATTCCGTTGAACTTTGTCCATTCCATTAAAACGGAGAGAAAAGCATTTTTGAAGTAGACGATTTCTATTTTTCAAACAAATATTACGGGACACCTAAAATGAGAAATTAAAGAGACATGACCCTGGTTTGCCATACTATGAACAGCTTCTCCCAGGGTTGGGGAATATGGCCGGTGATCCGGAAGGATAAGGACCTTTCACTGTTTTATAGCCTTTCACCAAAAAACGCAGTTGCCTGAATGTTCAGGTCGTCTACCTGTTTCGGCTGTAAACCGTCTGCATCCCCTGGATGCAGACGGTATTAACCGGCCTTCAGGGCATCCACAGGATTGCGCAGGGAAACACGGGCATTTTATGCGGATATCCGGCCCAGGGACATTAAAGCTGCATATGTGTTTTGAAAGTTGGCATCGGGAATCACATGCCATATCAATTCTCAATCGGATTGTTTTCTGTCGGAGGTAGTATTCCGGAATCTTCTCCTGATTACTACATGATGTTGATCTTACACGAGCCTGATTAATTCCGCCTCAGTTGGATATATCCTAAATGGGGAAAGTATTTATTCCCTGACCGGAGCTCCTGGGTTTAGTGGGGTAAAGGTATCTATGATTAATCCTGTATCCTTCGCAGAATGAAATACCATCAGAAAGGACCATTTCAGGCTGTTTTAAGGCCTTTTAGGTGTTTTGTGGCATAGTAGGGTGCGAGGGGCTCTTTTTTGCGCAAATAAGAGGGTTAATGGCGCTTTGGGGTTATTATTTCATAGGGAAGTGTTACGAATACAAAAGTGAAAAACCGTGTGTGTTTTTAGGCAAAGCGGTCAGGCAAAATTTGACGGGTAAATCTCTCCTTTTGACCCGGTAATTTTCTCCCTTTGAGATGCGGTGACAGGTGCTTGCTACCATGTTTTCCTGCGGTAAATTTTCCTGGTGATTTGAATACGGGTTTATAATGCCTGCTTCCCGGGAAAAGAGGTAACCTAGTATAAGTCACTTTCGCCTGCTCGTCTCTGAAGAGGCACAATTCAATGAACAAACTTTGATCATACACGGTTTTGCCTTTTTCCAGAAGTTAGCAGACGATGGGAGTATGCAGTATCTTGTTTTAGGAATATTTGGAGCTTTTTAATGGAAATACCTTTGATAGTTCTGGTCGGAGAATTGCTGTTTAAAAAGTTTTTGAAAGAATGTACCCTGCAAGCTAAAATTGATTTCATTCAGGACCTCACGGAGACGTTAACAAGAATGTGTTTTTCGACAACCCGTGCCTCCTGTTTTAGCATCGCCTTTTCTCCCTGGAGAGAGGTGTCTCCAATAACATGTTACTTTGGCGGATAGCGGGAATTTTTTGAATCGGTATTTACGAAGGAGATGAAGTCCGTTTCGCATTTTCAGTTTTGAGTATGCATGTAAGTGGTTTTTCTGTTTCGCATGTTTTCTGTTCTGTTTCTTCCGTTTTGGGATTGCCGACGAACAGGTTTTTATTTTAGAGGTTTTTTATTTAAGCATTTTCAGGACTGAGTATGCAGATAGGTGCTTTTCCCTTTTTGCAGGTTTTCAGGTCAGGCATCGTCCACGTTGGGATTGCTATCGATCAATTTTTTCTTTTAGAGCCTTTTAGTTTCGCATCTTCAGTTTTGAGTATGCAGGTGAGTGTTTTTCCCTTTTAGAGGTTTTCAGACCCGGCGCCATTCACTTAGTGGTTTTATTCTCAAATAGGTTTCCTGAGCAGGCTTTTCAGAAGCGGGGACTCCAATCTCCGGAAATACAGATAGGCTATTTTTCTTCGTTCCTACCGGGGGGAGGGGGATTTTTACTTATGCCTGGCCTGAGTTGTTCTCTCATAGTTTGTTCCATCGGTTAGTTTGAATAAATCCACGTGTCCTTGCCTAAGGAAGAAATAACCATTGTGATTCACAACGTTCCGGTGTGCCGGCCTTTGTACTTCCAGCTTCTCGGTGTTTCCGGATTACACTACATACTGTTCCTGATTTGATAATGTACTTGTAAAGACTTCTTCAAAGAAAGGGGGGAATACAAACAAAGGGACCGTATTTAAAACGCCTCTGGTTTGTCTACCCGGGTATCATAAAGCTACTTGTGGGTACTTTTTCCGTATTTTCCTCCGTCGGATACCAGATTTCCATCATCGAACACCGGGGATTACTGAAACCTTTTTGGGAGAAAAATTCATGGTATGTTCGTTTCCGCCGGGGAACTTTAGGTTATTTTCATTCACTCCTTTATCCCCAAATTTCAGCAACATTGGAGACACAGCTTCTTGTTGGCCTGTTTTATTTTGAACAGGGTACTTAAGGAGTACATTCAATTTTCCATAAGGTCCATAAAATGATCCTGAAGGAATCTGGTCTTTTCCAATGCTTTCAGCACCGTCTCAGAACGTTCTCTTTTCATTGGTTGTTTTCCGGCCTCAACTACCAGGTATCGTGTTTTATTAAGTTGGTCAGCTCTTCTTCTATCAGTTGAATAAAGAGGGGAATGCCAATTAAAACACCCCGGGTAGTAATCCCTTTCAATATCAGGATACCAGAGAACTATACTCGCAAATTCCTAAAAAAGGATTTGCCCCGAGGTTTGTCAGTGAAGCGTAATCACTCGAATGTTCCACGTGGAACATTCGAGTTTATCTCTGCAATGTGCCTTCTTCTCCGTAATTTTGCACTTTCTTAAATTTATTATGTTTCCATCATACGATATCATTGTGGTAGGCGCTGGCCATGCGGGGTGTGAAGCTGCCGCTGCTGCTGCCAATATGGGCTCCAAAGTTTTACTGGTGACCATGAACATGCAAACCATCGCACAGATGAGTTGCAACCCTGCTATGGGGGGAATTGCCAAAGGACAGATTGTAAGAGAAATAGATGCGCTCGGAGGATACTCCGGGATTGTAACAGACCAGTCCATGATCCAGTTCAGAATGCTGAACCGCTCTAAAGGACCGGCCATGTGGAGCCCCCGGGCACAGAGCGACCGCATGCTTTTCGCGGCAAAATGGCGTGAAGCACTGGAAAAAACACCGAATGTGGACTTCTACCAGGACATGGTAAAAGGCCTGCTTGTGAAAGATGGTCGCTGCTATGGTGTGGTAACCGGACTGGGGCATGAGATCAAAGCCAAGGCGGTAGTGCTCACAAACGGTACTTTCCTCAACGGCGTTATCCATATCGGAGATAAGCAGTTTGGCGGTGGCCGCGTTGCCGAAAAAGCAGCGACCGGTATTACCGAACAACTTATATCACTTGGCTTTGAAAGCGATCGCCTGAAAACAGGTACTCCTCCACGTATCGATGGCAGAAGCCTGGACTATTCCAAAATGGAAGAACAACTGGGCGATGAAGAAATCGTGGGCTTCTCTTATCTGGATATAGAAAAAATACAACCGGCAAAACAAAGAAGTTGCTGGATTACTTATACCAGCGATGCGGTACATGAAATGCTGCGTACCGGATTCGACAGGTCCCCCATGTTCCAGGGACGCATCCAGGGTACCGGTCCCCGCTATTGCCCGAGCATCGAAGATAAAATCAACCGCTTCGCGGAAAGGGAAAGACACCAGCTGTTCGTTGAACCGGAAGGCTGGGACACCGTGGAAATATATGTGAACGGTTTCTCTACCTCCCTGCCGGAAGATGTGCAAATGAAAGCGCTTCGCCTGGTGCCCGGCTTCGAAAATTGCCGGATGTTCCGCCCGGGATACGCCATTGAATATGACTTCTTCCCGCCTACACAATTACAGTTTTCTCTGGAAACCAAACAGGTGCAGAATCTTTTCTTCGCAGGTCAGATCAACGGCACCACCGGATACGAGGAAGCTGCCTGCCAGGGACTGATGGCCGGCATCAACGCACACCTGAAAGCCACTGAGCAAGATCCTTTTATCCTGAAAAGAAGTGAAGCTTATATAGGGGTACTGATTGACGATCTGATCAACAAAGGAACGGAAGAACCTTACCGTATGTTTACCTCCCGGGCCGAGTTCCGGACCCTGCTCCGCCAGGACAATGCCGACCTGCGACTGACAGAAAGAAGCTTTAAACTGGGCCTCGCGAAGGAAGACAGGATGGCTAAAGTGCAACAGAAAAAGGAGCAGGTGGAACAGGTTAAAAACATTCTGAAAGAACTTTCTATCGAACCGGAAGAAATCGGCGCTTTGCTGGAATCAAAATCATCTGCCGCCCTCACACAAAAACAACGGGCACACCAGATATTGCTCCGTCCGAACCTGGATATTTTCTCTATGAAAACATCCGTTCCAAAAATTGAACAGGCATTGGCCGGCTTTGGAAGAGAAGTACTGGAACAGGCAGAAATCCAGATCAAATACGATGTATACATTGAGAAGGAAAATGAACTGGTGAAAAAAATGAGCCAGCTCGAAGATCTGATCATTCCGGAGAATTTTGATTACAGTAAACTGGTGTCTCTCTCCACGGAAGCAAAACAGAAATTCACTAAAATCCGTCCACATACATTGGGACAAGCCAGCCGGATTAGCGGCGTTAATCCAAGCGATGTACAAATCCTGATGGTTTATATGGGAAGATAATTACCATAGAGATTTATTAAAATATCAAAGGGAGTATCCAACTGATACTCCCTTTCTTTTTTCAAAAGAATCACTATTTTTCTTCGTGAAAGATTGAAACAGGGAGAAACGGAAAATTGAACTTTGACTTTATTGAAAAAACTTCAGACTGGAAAAACCGCAAAAAAATAATTCGCGCAAAAAATATCTTTTGTCAAAGACAGTAAATTTCAAAAACGCTTCTAATATCCCAGAATCATTTTTGGGCTGTTTTTAGTTAAAAAATGAAATTTTAGAGTAAAAACCTGAAAAATCGACCTTCAGAAATGGGGTAAATTTCGCAAAACGCTTAGGAGTTGATAGAATGTACTCAAAAAAGAAGGTGGGCTGAAAATGGGCCTAAAAATGACTAAAAAACAAGGTCCGGTTTTTTTTAGGCTTAAGGCAACCATTTTTCTGTCGGCTTCGTATGCATAGAACGTCAACCGGTAATTTTTTGTGAGCACTCTCTTAAAAAATGATGGAACGACCAACATGTGGTTTTTTTAGCTAAAGAACAGGTAACGATCATTTGTGGAAGACCTGAACCAAATTCATACAATCATATCAGGCTGCTGTGAGAAAAATCGCGGCAGCCAGGAATTGCTGTACCGTAAATTTTTTGGGTACGCTTTGAGTATTTGTATGCGTTATGCTCCCAACCGGGAAGAAGCGATTGAAATTATGAATGATGGTTTTCTCAAAATTTTTCAGCGTATTTCCACCTTTGACAGCAGCCGTCCCTTTAAAGCGTGGCTGAGTAAAATTATGGTTAACACCGCTATCGATTTTCTACGCAGCAAAAAAAAGCTGGTGTTTACCGACCAGGCAGAACATTACCATGAGCTTGGAAAAGAGGATAACATAGTGGAAAAACTGTCTTATGATGAGCTGCTGATGCATGTGCAATCCCTGTCGCCCGCCTATCGGACCGTATTTAATCTCTATGTTATGGAAGGTTATCAGCATCATGAAATTGCTTTGCTATTGGGGATTTCCCAAGGCACTTCTAAATCCAATCTTTTTAAAGCAAAAAAAATACTACAGGAAAAAATTATTACCGCCGCTGGTAAAGGCACAACTGTCAATACCACCATTAACTTTGCTGTGCATAAAAATGAGTGACGATTTTGAAAATAGTATCCGTAACAAGCTGAATGAAGCTGACCATCCGTTTGACCCACAAGCCTGGGAAAAAATGGAATCGCTGCTGGATGGAGACAGGGACCGCAGGCCTGTGTTTATCTGGTGGTGGGCCGCTGCTGCTGCGTTGTTGCTGGTATTGGGCGTATGGTGGTTTATGCAGGATACAGACAGGCCCGGGCAAACGCAACCCATCGCCCAGGCAGATCATCAACCGGAAAAAAATATTCCTGGAAAAAAACTGTCTGAAAAAAATGCCGGTCATCTCCCGGAAAAGAAAGAAGATAATAATCATTCACCTGTAAATCAACTGCCGGCGCCGGCAATAACACAGCTCCCTTTCGATCAACAGAAAAAAGGAATGCCGAAAACGACAGGCGTTACTAAAACCAATACCACAGCGGATTTCCGGGAATATCAGTCACTACCTCCGTCACAGGATACAAATACCTCCACAACATCCCTGACGATAGCGCCATCAGAGCTGGCAGGCGAAAAAAAAGATAGTAACTATAACGGATATACGAAAATAAATGTTGATAACGGTAATTACTATACGAAAATAGATT